>NZ_CP192056.1:4800000-5400000 GCF_050942215.1 Sphaerimonospora sp. CA-214678 | reverse complement strand
CGGATCGCGCATCGGGCCTATCCGGCGGCCGAGTGGGCGATGGCGCTCGACACGACCTCGGACGAGGGCCCGGGCTGGCGTGAGTATCTGGAGGAGATGTACCGCCACGTCTGGGCCAAGGACTTCTGGAGCAAGGAGGTCTACCTCGGCGTACGGCTCGGCCCGCGCGGCGCCCAGCTGGGCACCGGCGTGCTGGCCCAGCTCTTCGGCTTCTACCAGCGCGGGGAGAAGGCACTCGGCATCGAGGACGACCACGTGCCGGCCCGCGAGATCGAGCGGTGGACCGAGGCGGCGGAACGGCTCGGCCGAGCACTGGCCTCCAGCGCCCTCTACGCGCGTCACGCCACCTCCACCGAGGTCGCCTGGCTGTTCCAGCACGCCGCATCCGGCGGGCTCGGCGACCCGCCGCCGTCGGCGTCACCCCGGCGCAGATGGGGCAGGGGCGAGATCGAATCGCTGGTCGAGGGGCAGATCCACAACGGGCGTTCGTTACTCCGGATAGTGCAGCCGACCGGCGACAGCTACATCGCGCACCTGTCGTTCGCCCGGTTCCCCGACCTCATGCCGTTCCCCGACGGGGAGCCGTGGCTGCACTTCGCCGACCAGCTGCCCTTTCCCGTCGAGGTCTCCAGCAGGATGCGGCTGGTCCCGCCGGTCCGGGCGAGCAAGGATGTGGCGCGCAAGCTGGCGCACGCCCGCGACATGGACATCCACATCCGCGAGGCCGGGGCGGAGGCGCCGCTCGCGCTGGCCGAGCAGATCGACGCAGCCCGCATGCTCGAACACGGCATCACGAAGGAGCGCCTGCCGTTCGTGTACGGCTGGCACCGGCTGAGCGTGAGCGCGCCGACGGAGGAGATCTGCGTCCAGCGGATCGAGGCCGTCGTGGAGCACTACCGCGACATCGGCATCGACATCGTCAACTCCACCGGCGACCAGTTCTCGCTGTTCTGCGAGGCTCTTCCCGGGGAGCGGCTGCGGGTCAACGCGTACGCCCAGCGGCAGCCGCTGCGTACGATCGCGGGTGGCATGGCGACGGCCACCGTGGAGCTCGGCGACCGGGTGGACGAGTCGAATGCCGGGTGGATCGGGCCGTACATCGGCGAGACCATGGGCCGGGCGCGTGGCATCGTCCACTTCGATCCCCTGGTGGCGGCGGCGCGCAACCGCCCGACGGCCATCGCGATCACAGGGGAGCCGGGTGGCGGCAAGACCACGCTCGCCCTGCTGCTGATCTACCAGATGGCGCTGCGCGGGGTGACCGTGGCCGTCATCGACCCGAAGGGCGACGCGGAGTCGCTCGTACGGCTCCTGCGGCGGCGTGGCCGCCAGGCGCGCACCATCCCCTTGGGATCGGCGGCGCCCGGCCTGCTCGACCCGTTCTCGTTCGGCGACGACATCGCGGCCAAGAAGACGATGGCCAGCGAGACCCTGCGGCTGCTGCTGCCGCGTATGTCGGAGGAGCGCGAGTCGGCCATGATCCAGGCGGTGGCCGCTGTGTCGAACGAGCCCGACCCGTCGCTGGGCAAGGTGGTCGACCACCTCGAGCAGTCGGACGACCCCGCGTCGAAGAACCTCGGCGCCGTGCTGCGGTCGATGTCCGAGATGCACCTGGCCAGGCTCTGCTTCGATCCCGGCGGCGGCGAGCAGATCGACACCGCGGGCTGGACCACGGTGTTCACGCTGGGCGGCCTCACGCTGCCCGACGTCACGACCCCCAGGGACGACTACTCCTACGAGCAGCGGCTGTCGGTCGCCCTGCTCTATCTGGTGTCCCAGTTCGCCCGGCGGCTGATGAACGGAGTCGACCGGCGCACCCCCAAAGCGATCTTCCTCGACGAGGCCTGGGCGATCACGTCCACGCCGGAGGGCGCCAAGCTGGTGCCCGAGGTCTCCAGGATGGGCCGGTCACGCAACACCGCGCTCGTACTGGTCTCCCAGAACGCGGGTGACCTGCTCAACGAGCAGGTCACCAACTGTCTGTCATCGGTCTTCGCCTTCCGCTCGACAGAGCGGGTCGAGGTCGAGCACGTGATGGAGCTCCTCGGCGTGGATCCGTCGGAGGAGCACAAGGGCGTGCTGCGCTCCCTGGGCAACGGGGAGTGCGTCTTCCGTGATCTGGATGGCCGGGCGGGTCGCATCGGGGTGGACCTGATCTCGGCGGAGCTGCTGCGGTGGCTCGACACGAATCCGACGCACGAGAAGCCAGGCGAGAACGGAAACGATGATGATCAGGGTGTCGGGGGTTCCGGTCGGTCGGGGGTCGCGCAGGAGGTGCGGTCTTGAAGCGATTGCGGCGCAGGCTCGTCCTGCTCCTGGTGGCCTTCGCGGCGTTCGTTACCCTGCCGCTCGTCTTCCCCGCGGAGACGGCGAGCGCGATCGGGCCCTGTGACCTGTCCGCCGACCTCGCTCCCGAGATGGTCGGCGGCGGCATCGACGGCCTGGTCCGCCCGCCGGCGCCCGAAGCCGCCGCCGGGAGCGGCACGGCCGACGGGGCGGCGGCCCAGCCGCTCACCAACTACGAGCGGTACGGCATGTCCGGCCAGTTCTGGCACACCTACGATCTCGGGTGCTCCGACGTCGCCGCCGTGCTCGGCAACGCCTGGGCCAACACGGTCTTCTCCTGGGCCAAGGCCGTCGACCGGCTGACGATCAGCACCTACGAGGCCGCGGCCACCGAGGGGCCGCTCCAGCCCATCAAGGAGGCGGCCGACTCGATCGTCACCAGGCTGGCCGACGCGATGTACTGGCCCTACCTGCGGCCGGTCGTCATCCTCGGCGCGGTCTGGCTCGCCTGGTTCGGCCTGATCCGCAGGCGGGCGACGACCACCACCGAGGGCGTCGTCTGGATGGTGCTCGCGGTCACCGTGGCCGTCTGGTTCTTCAGCCGTCCCGGCGACTTCACCAACATCGGCAAGACCGTGACCGACAAGACCGGCGAAATCGTCAACTCGGCGTTCTCCGGCCTGCCCGGCGCCGGTGGGGCCTCGTGCCTGCCGCTCAAGGAGGACGCCGGAGCCGGGACGGATGCGGGCGCCGATGCGGGTGCGGGGGCCGCTGCGGGTGCGGCGGCGACCGAGGTGAAGGCCGGAGGGTACGGCAGGCCGGGCACGCCGGGGGTCGCCCAGAACGCCGACGCGCTCTGGTCGACGCTCGTCTGCAAGCCGTGGCTGATGGGCCAGCTCGGCACGGCCGATCCGGACTCGGGCGTTGTGCGGACGTTCGGCGCCAAGATCCTCGACATGCAGGCCATCGACGTCGCAGAGCAGGCCGCGAACCAGACGCCCGCCAGCGACGTCCACCAGAAGCGGTTCGAGGAGGAGGTGGTCAAGCCGCTGGAGAACACCCCGGTGTTCTTCCTCGTCCAGGGCAAGGACTGGACGAGCCGGCTCGGCATCGCGATCGGCGCGTTCATCGCCGCCATGGTCGCCGGGCTGCTCATCTTCCTCGTGGCGGTGTCGCTGCTGGTGCTCAAGGTCGGCTTCCTGCTGCTGCTCATGCTGGGGCCGGTGTTCCTGCTGATCGGCGTACATCCGGGCTCGGGGCGGATCATCGCGATGCGGTGGGTGGAGATGGTCGTCGGCACCCTGCTGCGCCAGGCCGTGCTCGCCATCGTGCTGGGCGTCCTCGTGTACGGCTACGCACTGATCATCTCGACCGGCCTGCCCTGGGGTATGCAGATCCTGTTCATGGCGCTGCTGACGATCGCCGTCTTCTTCTATCGGCGGCCGTTCCAGCACCTGTTCTCCTCGATGGACGGGCATACGCTCACGACCCGCATGCTCGGGGAGGCCGCGAGCGCGCCCACGCTGTCGCGTGCGGCCAACGCGCTGCCTCCGGTGGCCGCGGCCCGCATGGGCCGCTGGGGCCTGCGCAAGGCCGAGCCCCTGATCGGCGCCGCCGCGATGACGAGCGGCGCCGGCACCGCCGCAGCGGTCGCCACATCGGTGGCGCAGGGCCGGGTACGCGGCGAGGAGGGAGCGGCCGGGCCGGGGATGGCTCAGGCGGCGGGACACGCGGCTGAGCAGGCCCGGGCCGGGGCACAGCCGGCGCCGCTGGACGCCGATGCCCAGGCCGCGGGCCGTCGCAAGGCGGTGACGGCGCCACGCCAGGGGACGGCCCCTCCGCTCAAGCTGTCGCAGTCGCCGCGCTATCCGGGGACCAAGGGCGCGCCGGCGGCCCCCGGCCCCGGCGCCGGTTCGAGCCTGGGCTCGAGTCTGGGCGCCGGTCTGGGTTCCGGGTCGGGCTCCGGCGCTTCGTCGGGCGGCGGCACCGGCTCACGCGGCGGCTGGTTCAGCGGCCGATCAGGCGGCTGGTCCTCCCGCGGTTCGAGCGGTTCACGGGGTTCGAGCGGTTCGCGGGGTTCGAATGGTTCACGCGGTTCGAGCGGGTCACGGGGTTCGAACGGTTCACGTGGCTCGAACGGCTCCCGTGCCGGGGGCGGCATCTTCGGCGGTGGTTCCGGCGGAGGCTCCGGCAACGGTTCCGGCGGTCGCTCGGACGGCATCTTCGGCGGCGGCTCCCGCGACCGGGGATCGGCCGGCCGGGGTTCCGGATCAGGGACCTCCAGGTCCGGTTCGTCGTCCGGCAGGACGTCCGAAGCGCCACCCCTGTGGCTGCCGAGCCGGGGGAGCGGCGGGCGGACATCAGAAGACGCGCCCACCCCGTTCTGGGCCAGGCCGGCCGACGGAAACTCCGGCGACTGACCGGGTGACCAGGCGTCTATGAGCACACAGGGACATGACAGGGGCAAGAAGCTCGCGTTCGCCGGAGCCGTCGCCGTGCTGGCCGTCGTGGGCGTCTACCTCACGATGAACCCGCCCACGTCGGGGGAGGCACAGGGCGACGACGGCCGTACGGCCACGGGCGAGCACAGATCGTCCCAGACGGCCGCCGCCGTCGCGCCGCGCAGCCCGGTGCCGCGCCAGGTCGCGAAGACCCCGGCCACCTTCGACGTCTACGACTATCTCCCGCTGACGCGGCAGGAGCTCGGCGCCGCCGCCGATCTCGCGCGGCGGTTCACCGAGTCGTACGGAACCTTCCGGTACGACGAGGAGCCGGCGGCGTTCGCCGGGCGGCTCGGCGCGTTCACCACCGAGGAGTTCGCCGCGCAGCTCACCCGGGCCATGACCGACCCGGCGCTGGCGGAGCGCAACCGCGCCGACCAGGTGGTCTCGCGGGCGTCGGCGCGGGTGCAGACGATCCGCGACATGACCGCCGGCCAGGTGGTCTTCGTCGTCGGCTCGGTGCGGCACGTGACCGACAGGGAGGGCGAAAAGGACGAGAGCGACCGGTTCGCGGTGACCGTGGTCAAGGCGGGAAGCGACTGGCGGGTCTACGACCTCGGACTCGCCGACGCGGGCCAGGACGGGGACACGGCGCCGTGATCATGCCGCCCCGCCGGACGCCGTTCCAGGCGCCGTTCCGGGTGATCACGGCTCGACGGCGGCCGCTCATGGCCGTGCTCCTCGCCCTGGCCGTGGTCGTCCCGCTCACGCTCATCGGGTCGATCATTCTGATGACGCCCCTGCCGTCGTTCCTGCTCGGTGGCAGAACCGCGGAGGACTGCGCGCAGGCGGACACGGCCACCACGGGAGTGTCGGAGACGGCCAAGACGGACATACCGGCCGAATATCTCGAGCTCTACAAGAAGGTCGGCAAGGAGATCGGCGTCCAGTGGAACGTGCTCGCCGCGATCGGCAAGCGGGAGACCGACCACGGCCGGTCGAAGCTGCCGGGAGTCGCCGGCGGCACCAACTACGCGGGCGCCGCCGGGCCGATGCAGTTCCTGATCAGCACGTGGGGCGGCAAGGCCAAGATCAAGATCGCGCCGGGGATCAACGGGTACGCCTCTGACGGCGACGGCGACGGGTACGGCGACGTCTACAATCCGGCCGACGCGATTTTGGGCGCGGCGAAGATGCTCAAGCGCAACGGCGCTCCCGACGACCTCCGGCGGGCGATCTTCGTTTACAACCGGGCCACCTGGTACGTCGACCAGGTCCTGGAGATCGCCGAGCGCTACGCGGTCACCGGCGCCATCGGTCTGCCGCCCGAGGCCGACCCGGCCTGCGACATCGCCTACGTGGACGCGGTCTCCGGCGAGGTCGTACAGAAGATCCTGGAGTATGCCCTCGCTCAGCGCGGCAAGCCGTACCGGTGGGGTGGGACGGGCCCCGACGCCTTCGACTGCTCGGGGATCATCTACATGGCCTATCGCCATGCCGGGCTGTCGATCCCCAGGACGACCTTCGGGCAGTGGCCCTTCGGCGTGCGGGTGGAGCCGGGCAGCGAGCGGCCTGGCGACCTGGTGTTCTTCAACGCGGGCCCGGGAACGTCGATCGACCGCCCCGGACACGTCGGCCTGGTGGTCGCGCCGGGGAAGATGGTCGAGGCGCGCTGCACACGATGTGGGCCCATCAAGGTCACGACCTATGGCGAGCGGCCGAGCATCGTGGGCTTCACCCGGCCGCTGGAGAACGCCGACGTCCAGGCCCAGCTCAGGCGCGATCTAACCTAGGCGGTCATGGACGTGATGGGAAGGCTCGTCGTCGGGGCGGCGATCGTGCGGGACGGCAGGCTGCTCGCCGCCCAGCGGGCCGCGCCGCCCGAACTCAGAGGCGGTTGGGAGTTCCCCGGCGGCAAGGTCGACGAGGGGGAGAGCGAGCACGAGGCGCTGGTCCGTGAGTGCGCGGAGGAACTCGGCGTCGAGGTCGTGGTCGGCCGCCGGGTGGGCGGGGACTGGCCGCTGCCCGGCGGGCACGTGATGCGGGTCTGGCTCGCGAGCATCGCGGCGGGCGTCCCGTACCCGCGCGAGCACCTCGCGCTGCGCTGGCTGGAGCCGTACGAGCTTTACAAGGTCGCCTGGATCGCGGCCGATCTGCCGATCGTCGCCGCGGTCGAAGAACTCCTGTGAGTACGGGATTTCGGGCGCGAATTCGTGACCGAGAAGGGCTTTGCCGGGGGTTTTACCCAACTAGAATCTTCCTTGACCCGTGGGCATGCGAGATCGTGGAGGCGAGCGGTGATGGGACGCGCACAGATCAGGGCCGCGTCCTCGGCTCTCGCGTCGCTGGCCCTCGCCACGCTGGCGGTGTTCGCGGTCGGACCGGCGATCAGTGCGAACGCGGCCGACAACACTCCCGTGGAACCGTGTCTGCCCGGCGAGTGCGAGACCGTCACCGTGACCATCACCGAGACGCCCGGGAACAGCCCGTCGCCGACCCTGACCAGTGACCCGGTGGTGACGCAGACCGTCACGGTCACCCCGACGCCGCCCAAGCAGTCCGATGACAAGACGGACGAGGACAAGAAGGCCGACGACCAGCCGAAGCAGCGCGAGGACACGGCGCCGATCCACACGACCCAGGTGCCGGTCCCGGTCTACACGGACTCGAACCCGGGTCCGCCGGACACCGCGGGGTCGGCCACCACGGAGCCGGAGGTCTCCCTTCCCGCCGCGACGACGCCGCCCGAGGCACAGGCGCCGCCGTCGGAGCAGACGCCCACCCAGGAGATGGCGTTCGAAGCGCCCACGCCCGAGTCGGTGCAGGTCCAGATACGCAAGGCCACTCCGGAGTTCGACAAGCCGGCGCTGGCGAACAAGCTCGCGGTCGTCGCCGCCGTGCTCGTGGTGCTGGCGCTCGTCGCGTGGCTCATGCTCGAGGGCAGGCTGCGCCGGATGGCCCATGCGACGGCTGCCGGGGGCATGGGCGACCGCCGGGCCAAGGCCCCGGCCGGGCAGGACATGGCCGCCTATCCGGGGATGGCGCCGGGCTACGCCGTCGGTTTCGTGCCGGTTCAGACCTACCCGGTGGCCTACCCGCAGCAGCAGCCCTACGGCTACCCGATGCCCTACGGCTCCCCTCAGCCCTACGGTGCTCCCCAGCCGTACGGGGCTCCGCCGCAGGCGTATGGCGCTCCCCAGCCGTACGGCGCTCCGCCGCAGATGTACGGCCACGCGCCCTATCCTTCCCCGCAGGGCGGCCATCCGCAGGCGTACGGCCAGCAGGCCCAGGCGATGCCGCAGGACCCCGCGGAGGGGACCAAGCCGGCTGACTAGGGCCGGCGGGGAGCCGGCCACGTAGGGACCGCCGGTCGGTTGCAGGCGGGGTGCGGCGTTTGCGCCGATGCGTGAGCCTCCATAACCGAACCCGAAAACGGTGGAGCGCGGACGGTACTCCCCGCGTTCCCGACGCCGCGCCCCGCCATGAGGGGACGCACACCACCAGGCGTCGTAGACGGGCGCCCCCCCTGCTCGCGTACCACCACCACCGCCGGGCAGCGGGGGCCGCCTCGAAGACTTAGTGTGGAAACCATCCCGAAACTTGTCAACAGTTTCATGAAAAGTTTCGAGATATTCGCTTGGAGCTAGAGGCGTAACCTCGGCTTGTGAGTAAGATCAGCCGCCAGAAACTTTCGGTGATGCGTCCGGTGTGCGAGTGGTATGGATGAAATTTTCACCGCATGGACGTGCAGAGTCGGCGAGTCGTCGCGGTAACACCCAGTTGGCCCACACCCCGGCCCAGGCATAGGAAGCGGGCGCGTCGGCGGGCCCTTGACAGTGGCGCTGTCCCTCGTATTTGCTCTGCCCCACACCACCTCGGTCGCCTGATGGAAGAGAGGGGCTCGGCTGGTCGGACAGGATGTCAACGTTAACGACAGCGCTCCCTGGGACTGGGGGCGACCGGACCGCCGTGTGACCCCGACGGGCACCGTTTCCGGCTGTCCGTCCTCACGGTCGGCGAATTCCCGGCCGGAAGGGAAGCCGGAGCCGCGGGTCGTCGCGACAGGTCCTGAACGACCAGCGAGGTGTCTGCCACACGCGTCGACCTCCGGCACATTCGACCGGCGATGGCAGCGCTGATGTAAGCAGCACATCCGAGCTTGGTTCCAGCCGACCCATGGCGACAGGTCGCCGAACCCCGCCGGGTTCACCCGGAACGAGCCCCTGCGCTGTCGCATGGCGAGCCGTCCTACGCTGGTCCACCCTCGGCCCCTCCGGGGAGCGGAAGCCGGGACAGCGGCCCGGCGACGCGCCACCGGACCGGAGTTCCGCGGCGCCTCAGAACGGCATCGCCGGCGCACGAGTCCCAGCGGCGTCGGCTGACGCATCCACGGTGTCGCCGCCGCGGTGACCGTGACCGTCGGCGGGATGGTCGGGCCGGCTCGACAGGCCGCCGGTCCCCGCAGGCATGAACGGATACCGCAGGCGGAGTGAGGGCCCGAAGGAGACGGGTCGGCGATGCGGCCTCCACCGCACGACCGCGGCGAAGCGCGGCCCCCCAAGAGAGCACCCGAGGAAACCACCCGAAGAAACCCCCGGAAGAAACCCCCGGAAGAAACCCCCGAGAAAAGGCGGAAGGATGAGACGGCACATCAGAAAACTCGCCGGCGCCGGCATCACGGCAGTGATCACGGCACTGTCCATGTTCATGGCACCGATGCCGCAGGCGTCGGCGGCGAGCCTGACCGAGGTGACCAACTTCGGCACGAACCCCGGCAACATCCGGATGTACCTGTACGTCCCCAACCAGGTCGCACCCCGTCCCGGCATCCTGGTGGCGATGCATGGCTGCAACGGCACGGCGTCCGGCTTCTACCAGGGCACCGAGTTCGCCTCGCTGGCCGACCAGTACGGCTTCATCGTCATCTACCCGCAGGCGAACAAGAGCGCCAACGGCCTGTCGAACTGCTTCGACGTCTGGTCGAACGAGGCCCTGCGCCACGGCGGCGGCAGCGACCCGGTCTCGATCGTCTCCATGGTCGACTACGTCAAGCAGCGCTACAACGGCGACGCCGACCGGGTGTTCGCCACCGGCTTCTCCTCCGGCGCGATGGAGACCATCAACCTGCTGGCCACCAACCCGGAGGTGTTCAAGGGCGGCGCGCCGTTCTCCGGCGTGCCCTTCGGCTGCCTCGGACCCGCGGGATGCGGCGACAGGACCCCCCAGCAGTGGGGCGACCTGGTACGCAACGCCTACCCCGGCTACACCGGACCCCTCCCGCGCGTGACCGCCTGGCACGGCACCAACGACAACGTGCTGAACTTCAGCATGCTGCAGAAGGAAGTCGACCAGTGGACGAACGTGTGGGGAATCAGTCAGACCCCCACCTCCACCAGCAGCCCGCAGTCCGGCTGGACCCGGCGGGTCTACGGCTCCGGCCAGGTCGAGGCGTACACCATCAGCGGAGCCGGCCACGACCTGCCGCACCGCGGGATGGCCATCCACGCCATCCGCTTCTTCGGCCTCGACGGCACCTCGCCGACCCCCACGCCCACCCCGACGCCGACCCCCACACCCACGCCCACCCCGACCCCCACCCCGACACCGACACCGACTCCCACCCCCACTCCGACGCCGAGCCCGACGCCTACGGGGCAGGGCTGTGTCGCGACCTACCAGACGGTGAACAGCTGGCCGGGCGGCTTCCAGGCGGAGGTGACGGTCAGTAACAACGGATCGGCGGCGATCAACGGCTGGACCGTCGGCTGGACGCTGAGCGGCGGCCAGACGATCACCCAGCTGTGGAACGGCACGTTGAGCGTCAACGGCTCCGCGGTCACGGTGAAGAACGTCTCGTACAACGGCTCGATCCCCGCGTCCGGATCGAGCACGTTCGGCTACCTCGGCAACGGTTCGCCGTCGACCCCCTCCCTCACCTGCACCAGCTCATGATCCCTGTCGGCACGCCGTAGCACGGCACCAGGCGAGACGCGGCGGACCCCGGCGACGGCGTGCCGCGCCTCGCCATGAGCCGTGAGTTGTAAGCCGTAATCCGTAAGCCGTCACAGGTATCGGCGGTCCAGGTTTTACAAGACCGAAAGCCGCCGCGCGGGTCGAATAGGCCTGTGCGGCGGCTTTCGTGAGATCACGCCCGGTGCCTCCTCCGGGAGGGGGCACCAGGCGGTCTACGCGGTCTCGATCAGCTCGAACGCTTGAAGATCTTCGAGCCGAGCCACACCAGCGGGTCGTACTTCCGGTCGACGACGCGCTCCTTCACCGGAATGATCGCGTTGTCAGTGATCTTGATGTGCTCGGGGCAGACCTCGGTGCAGCACTTGGTGATGTTGCAGAAACCGAGCCCGTGCTCCTCCTGGGCGGTCTGCGGGCGGCGGTCCTGCACGTCGTACGGATGCATGTCGAGCTCGGCGATCCGGATGAAGTAGCGCGGCCCGGCGAAGGACTTCTTGTTCTCCTCGTGGTCGCGGATCACGTGGCAGACGTTCTGGCACAGGAAGCACTCGATGCACTTGCGGAACTCCTGCGACCGCTGCACGTCGACCTGCTGCATGCGGTACTCGCCCGGCTTGACGTCGGCGGGCGGCGTGAACGACGGGATCTCGCGCGCCTTCTCGTAGTTGAACGAGACGTCGCAGACCAGGTCCTTGATGACGGGGAACGCCCGCAGCGGCGTGACGGTGATCGTCTCGTCCTCTTCGAACGTGGACATCCGGGTCATGCAGCCCAGCCGCGGCTTACCGTTGATCTCCATCGAACACGAGCCGCACTTGCCCGCCTTGCAGTTCCATCGGACCGCGAGGTCGGGAGCCTGGGTGGCCTGCAGCCGGTGGATGATGTCGAGGACGACCTCGCCCTCGTTCACCTCCACGGTGAAGTCCTCCAGTTGTCCTTCACCGGCCTCGCCGCGCCACACGCGGAACTTCGCCTTGTATCCCATCACGACTCCTTGACCGCGGCGTCGTACTCCGCCAGCTCGTCCTCGGTGAGGTATTTCTCCAGTTCGGAGCGCTCGAACAGGGAGATGAGGTCACCGCGCATCGACGGCTGCGCCTTCTCCTCCACCAGCACGTTCGAGCCGTCCGGGGCGGCGGAGCACACGAGCAGCTTGCGCCGCCACTCCGCCGACATGGTCGGGAAGTCGTCACGGGTGTGCCCGCCACGGCTCTCCTCGCGCAGCAGCGCGGCCCTGGCCACGCACTCACTCACCAGCAGCATGTTCCGCAGGTCGATCGCGAGGTGCCAGCCGGGGTTGTAGATCCGGCTACCCGCCGAGGCGGTGTTGTTCGCCCGCTCCTTGAGCTTCTCGATCGCCTGCAGCGCCTCGTTCATCTCACCCGCCTTGCGGATGATGCCGACGAGGTCGTTCATCGTGCGCTGCAGCTCGTGATGGACCTCGTACGGATTCTCGCCGCCGGTCCGCTCCAGCGGTTCGAGGGCCTCGGCCTTGGCCTCCTCGACACCCGACGGCACGGGTCGCCTGGTCAGGCCGTTCACGTAGGCGGCGGCGCCGGCCCCCGCCCGGCGGCCGAAGACCAGCAGGTCGGACAGGGAGTTGCCGCCGAGGCGGTTGGAACCGTGCATGCCGCCGGACACCTCGCCGGCGGCGAACAGGCCGGGCACCGAGGCGGCCTGGGTGTCCGCGTCGACCTCCACGCCGCCCATCACGTAGTGGCAGGTCGGGCCGACCTGCATGGGCTCGGCGGTGATGTCGACGTCCGCCAGCTCCTTGAACTGGTGGTACATCGACGGCAGTCGCCGGGTGATCTCCTCGGCCGGCAGCCGGGTGGAGACGTCCAGGAACACACCGCCCTGGGGTGACCCGCGCCCGGCCTTCACCTCCGAGTTGATCGCCCGGGCCACCTCGTCACGCGGCAGCAGCTCCGGCGGACGGCGGTTGTTCGCCTGGTCGGCGTACCAGCGGTCCGCCTCCTCCTCGGTCGGGGCGTAGTGGCTCTTGAACACGTCCGGGACGTAGTCGAACATGAACCGGCGGCCCTCGGAGTTGCGCAGCACGCCGCCGTCGCCGCGTACCGACTCGGTGACCAGGATGCCGCGCACCGACGGCGGCCACACCATGCCCGTCGGGTGGAACTGGATGAACTCCATGTTGATGAGCTTCGCGCCCGCGAGCAGGGCCAGCGCGTGCCCGTCGCCGGTGTACTCCCAGGAGTTCGAGGTGACCACGAACGACTTGCCGATGCCGCCGGTCGCCAGCACCACGGCCGGGGCGTCGAACGTGATGAAGTCGCCGGTCTCACGCCGGTAGCCGAAGGCACCCGCGATCGCGCCGGTCTCCTCGTCCTTGAGCAGCCGCGTGACCGTGCACTCGGCGAACACCTTGATGTACGCCTCGAAGTCGCCGTGCAGCTTCTCGTCCTCCTGCTGGAGGGCGACGACGCGCTGCTGGAGCGTACGGATCAGCTCCAGGCCGGTGCGGTCGCCGACGTGGGCCAGACGCGGGTACTCGTGGCCGCCGAAGTTCCGCTGGCTGATCTTGCCGTCCTTCGTGCGGTCGAACAGCGCGCCCCACGCCTCCAGTTCCCAGACCCGGTCGGGGGCCTCCTTGGCGTGCAGCTCGGCCATCCGCCAGTTGTTCAGGAACTTGCCCCCGCGCATCGTGTCGCGGAAGTGGACCATCCAGTTGTCGTTGGGGTTGACGTTGCCCATCGCGGCTGCTGCGCCGCCCTCGGCCATGACCGTGTGGGCCTTGCCGAACAGCGACTTACAGACGATGGCCGTCCGTTTGCCCTGCTGCCGTGCCTCGATCGCCGCGCGGAGCCCGGCTCCACCGGCTCCGATGACGACGACGTCGTATTCGTGACGCTCCACCTTGAGATCCTTAAGCGAACGGGAAGTTGATGATGCCCTTGGCGACCAGCCGCACGTAGAGGTCCGCGAGCATGACCGAGAACAGCGACGCCCAGGCGAACTGCTGGTGCTTGGCGTTGAGCTTCGACACGAGGGTCCAGGCCCGGTAGCGCAGCGGATGCTTGGAGAAGTGGTTCAGCCGGCCGGCCGTGATGTGGCGGCAGGAGTGGCAGCCGAAGGTGTAGCAGAGGATCAGGATCGCGTTGATCACGAGGATGATCGTGCCGAGGCCCACATGTCCCCAGTTGCCGTTCTCGTCGCGGAACGCGAGCACCGCGTCGTACGTCAGGATCAGCGCGATGATGGCCCCGAAGTAGAAGAAGTAGCGGTGGATGTTCTGGAGGATCAGCGGGAAGCGGGTCTCGCCGGTGTACTTCTTGTGCGGCTCGGCCACCCCGCAGGCGGGCGGCGACAGCCAGAACGACCGGTAGTACGCCTTGCGGTAGTAGTAGCACGTGAGCCGGAAACCGCCCGGCAGGCCCAGGATCAGAATCCCGGGCGGCAGCGTGTACCAGTCGCCGAACGGCGCGAAGCCGAAGAGGCGGGCCCCCTCGGGACACGAGGTCGCCAGACAGGGCGACGAGAAGGGAGCGATGTACGATCCGGCGAGATGACTGCTGTCGAAGATCGCCCAAAATCCATAGATCAGGAATGCCACGAGCCCCGCGAACGTCAGCCCCGGGGCCAGCCACCACCTGTCGGTACGAAGAGTGCGCGTCTTCAGCTGCGCGCGTTGTTTCCTGACCGGGCTCTCGGCCGTTGTCTGGGTCATCGGAGACCTTCCACCTAACTGACTCCGCGCACGCCGGAGTTCTCGCGCCGAACTGCTTGTGGCCGTGCGCGCATTGGTGGAGGAAACATTACGACGGGCGGATCACGAACTGTGAGGAGGGTCACGCTTCCTTTGTGTGATTCCCGTCACTTCCCTTGGCAGTTCGGCTCGGCTCACCTGTGTTCGCATGTGTACTCGGACTCTTGCGAGGCCGCCTGTGACGAAAATCACGGCCTCATCGCTCCACCCTAGTGACTCCGCCTGAGTTCACGAACTCGGCCCGTCTGGTATTAGCGTCTCTATGCCCTGGGGGAGGGTGCCGTCATGGTCCGCCTCGGTCAGGAAGTCCAGCAGTGTGGCGCGGAAGGCCTGGGCCGCCCGGGTCGGTTCGACGTCCTTGCGGTTGGCCAGCGCCACCGTTCTGCGCAGCCGGGGGACCAGCGGCGTGCCCACCAGGTTGGGCCTGCCGTCCAGCACCATGGAGGGGACGACCGCGATCCCGAGCCCTGCCTCGACGAACCGCAGCACCGCGTCCATCTCGCCGCCCTCCACCGCGAACCTCGGCTCGAACCCCGCCTGACGGCACGCGGCGAGCGTCGCCTCCCGCACGTCGTATCCATGCCGGAACATCACCATCGGACGTCCGCGCAGGTCCTGGATGCGCACATGCGGCCTGCGCCGGCCGGTTACCGGCGCCGCGGCGGAGGGGGCGGCCGTGGCGGAGGCGGCCACCACGAGGTTCTCCCGGAGGATCTCCTCGGTCACCAGGGCCGGATCCGTGCTCTGCAGCGGCAGGATGATGAGCGCCAGATCGAGCTGCCCTCTGGCGAGGTCGCGTACGAGGTCGCGTGAGCCGCTCTCCTCTACCAGGAGCTCGACCCCCGGATAGCTGCGGTGGAAACGGGCCAGCGCGTCGGCGAGCAGGCCGGCGCACAGCGACGGCGTGGCCCCGAGCCGTACCCGGCCTCTGCGCAGCCCCACGAGCTCCGCTATCTCTCGCCGCGCGGTCTCGGCGTCGGCGAGCATGCGGCGCGCCAGCGGGAGCAGCGCCTCCCCGGCCGCCGTGAGCGTCACGTTGCCACGGGCCCGGCTGAACAGCGGGGCCCCCAGCTCCGTCTCCAGCACCTTGATCTGCTTGCTCAGCGAAGGCTGCGCCACCCGCATCCGCTCGGCCGCCTGGGTGAAGTGCCGGGTTTCGGCCACGGCCAGGAAATACGCGAGTTGCTGGAGCTGCACTTCTCATAGCGTACGGCTATGGCCGGAACCGGCCCGAGGGAGGGTGCGCAAGGGCCGAAGGTCGGGGACGGCGGGGCCGAAAGTAAGCGCGGGGGTGTGATTTTGCTCGCAACGGGCCAGGTCGCGAACCTCGCCGTAACAGTACGGGACAGAGGACATAGCCCCCGGCTATCGAAACGAGTCCCACCATGACTTGGACGCGTGGAATGTCCGTTCTTAGCGTGGACAGATATGACTGCGACTGTTGACCACGCGATCGACCGTGGGCAGGCCACCGCGCCCGTCCCCGCGCCGGCATCGCCCGCTCCTGTGCCAACGCCCAGGAGACGCTCCGGGTTCCCGATTCGGTTCCTTTCCTCTACGAATGGCAAAAAGGCCGTCATGGCGGTCACCGGGGCCGTTCTGGTGCTCTTCCTGATCGGCCACATGCTCGGGAACCTGAAGATCTTCCTGGGCGCCGACTCGTTCAACGGCTATGCCGAATGGCTGCGCACGGCCGGTGAGCCCGTGCTGCCGGGCCGTACGATGCTGACGATCACCGAGATCGTGCTCGTGGCCGCCGTGGTGCTGCACATGTGGTCGGCGGTGTCGCTGGCCCGGCGGGCCGCACGCGCCAGGCCGGTGAAGTACGCCGCGCGGAGCAGGTCGCAGGCGTCCGGCTACGCGACGCACGTGATGCGGTACGGCGGGGTCGTCATCGCGCTGTTCGCCGTGTGGCATCTGCTCGACATGACCTTCGGCGTGGTCAATCCCGAGGGCTACGCGGCCACGCCGTACGACCGGATGGTGGCCGGATTCGCGCCCTCGCGCTGGTGGGTGACCGCTTTCTACGTGGTCGCACTCGCCATGGTCGGTCTGCACCTCAGGCACGGGGTGTGGAGCGCCTTCCAGACGCTCGGGCTGGCGCGTGGCCGTCGCCACCGCCCGCTGCGCGCCCTGGCGGGCGTGGTGGCTCTGGTGCTGGTCGTGGGCTTCCTGGCGGCACCCGTCGCGGTGATGATCGGAGTAATCAAGTGAGCGGCGTCTTCAGACAGGTCGGCGAATGGCGCGTCGGCGAACCGATCGCGGACACCAAGGCCCCCGCGGGGCCGATCGAGGGGCGCTGGGACACCCGCAGGTTCGAGGCCAAGCTGGTCAACCCGGCCAACAAGCGCAAGCTGAACGTCATCGTGGTCGGCACCGGCCTGGCCGGCGGCTCGGCGGCGGCGACGCTGGGCGAGCTGGGCTACAACGTCAAGTCGTTCTGCTACCAGGACTCGCCGCGCCGGGCGCACAGCATCGCCGCCCAGGGCGGCATCAACGCGGCCAAGAACTACCGAGGCGACGGCGACTCGGTCTTCCGGCTGTTCTACGACACGGTCAAGGGCGGCGACTTCCGCTCGCGCGAGTCGAACGTCTACCGCCTCGCCCAGGTCAGCGTGAACATCATCGATCAGGCCGTGGCGCAGGGCGTTCCGTTCGCCCGGGAGTACGGCGGGCTGCTCGACACGAGGTCGTTCGGTGGCGCCCAGGTCTCCCGTACGTTCTACGCACGCGGGCAGACGGGGCAGCAGCTCCTGCTCGGCGCGTACCAGGCACTGGAGCGTCAGGTCGCGGCGGGGACCGTCGAGATACACACCCGTCACGAGATGCTGGAGCTCATCGTCAGCGGCGGCCGGGCGCGCGGCATCGTGGTCCGCGACATGGTCACCGGTGAGATCGAGACGCATCTGGCGGACGCGGTGGTGCTCGCCACCGGCGGGTACGGCAACGTGTTCTATCTGTCGACCAACGCCAAGGGCTGCAACACGACGGCGATCTGGCGGGCCCACCGTCGGGGCGCCTACTTCGGCAACCCCTGCTACACCCAGATCCACCCGACCTGCATTCCGGTCAGCGGCGAATACCAGTCGAAGCTGACGCTGATGTCGGAGTCGCTGCGCAACGACGGCCGCGTGTGGGTGCCGCTGCGCAAGGGCGACGGTCGGCCGCCGGCGCAGATCCCCGAGGACGAGCGCGATTACTACCTTGAGCGGATTTATCCGTCTTTCGGGAACCTGGTGCCCCGGGACATCGCCAGCCGCGCCGCCAAGAACGTCTGCGACGAGGGCCGCGGCGTCGGACCCGGCGGGCTCGGCGTCTACCTCGACTTCGCCGACGCCATCGCCCGGCTCGGCCGCGAGGCCGTCGAGAAGAAGTACGGCAACCTCTTCGAGATGTACGAGCAGATCACCGGGGAGAATCCGTACGAGGTGCCCATGCGCATCTACCCGGCGGTGCACTACACGATGGGCGGCCTCTGGGTCGACTACGACCTGCAGTCCACCATCCCCGGCCTGTTCGTGATCGGCGAGGCGAACTTCTCCGACCACGGCGCCAACCGGCTCGGCGCTTCGGCGCTCATGCAGGGCCTGGCCGACGGCTACTTCGTGCTGCCGACGACGATCGGCGACTACCTGGCCGGCGCCGGCGCGTTCGATCAGGTGGACCAGGACGTGGTCGACGAGGCCGTCGACCGGGTCAAGGAGAAGGTCAGCAGGCTGCTCGCCGTGAACGGCACCCGCACGGCCGACTCCTTCCACCGCGAGCTGGGCCGCCTCATGTGGGACCACTGCGGCATGGAGCGCACCGAGGAGTCGCTGCGCAAGGCGCTGGAGCGGATCCCCGAGCTGCGCGAGGAGTTCTGGAACAACGTGAAGGTGCCCGGCGACTCCGAGGGCCTCAACCAGGCGCTGGAGCGGGCCGGCCGGGTCGCCGACTTCTTCGAGCTGGCCGAGCTGATGTGCATCGACGCGCTGCACCGCAGCGAGTCCTGCGGCGGCCACTTCCGGGCCGAGTCGCAGGACGCCGACGGCGAGGCGCTGCGCGACGACGACGAGTTCGCCTACGTCGCGGCGTGGGAGTGGACGCCGGACGGCCCGGTCCTGCACAAGGAAGAGCTCGACTACGAGTACGTCAAGATGACCCAGCGGAGCTACAAGTGAGCGGGCGCGGAATGAACCTGACCTTGAAGATCTGGCGCCAGAACGGCCCCGAGGACCGCGGTCGCATGGTGACCTACCAGGTGGAGGACGTGTCGCCGGACATGTCCTTCCTGGAGATGCTCGATGTACTCAACGAGCGGCTGACCCTGGCCGGCGAGGAGCCCGTCGCCTTCGACCACGACTGCCGTGAGGGCATCTGCGGCATGTGCGGCATGGTCATCAACGGCGTCGCGCACGGTGAGCAGCGCGCCACGACCACCTGCCAGCTCCACATGCGGCACTTCAAGGACGGCGACACCGTCACCATCGAGCCGTGGCGGGCCGCGCCGTTCCCGGTGATCAAGGACCTGGTGGTGGACAGGTCGGCGTTCGACCGGATCATCCAGGCCGGCGGCTTCATCTCCGTTCCGGCCGGTTCGGCGCCCGACGCCCACTCGATCCCGGTGCCCAAGAACGCGGCCGACGCGGCGTTCGACGCGGCCACCTGCATCGGCTGCGGCGCGTGCGTGG
Source organism: Sphaerimonospora sp. CA-214678 (assembly GCF_050942215.1). Classification (GTDB taxonomy): domain Bacteria; phylum Actinomycetota; class Actinomycetes; order Streptosporangiales; family Streptosporangiaceae; genus Sphaerimonospora. Next base: position 5,380,906 of record NZ_CP192056.1, on the reverse strand, counting down.
CCGCCTGCCCGAACGGCTCGGCCTCCCTGTTCACCGCCGCCAAGATCACCCACCTGGGTCTGCTGCCCCAGGGGCAGCCCGAGCGCGCCTCGCGGGCCAAGGCGATGGTCGAGCAGATGGACGCCGAGGGCTTCGGCGGCTGCACCAACACCGGCGAGTGCACGGCGGTCTGTCCCAAGGGCATTCCGCTCGACGCGATCGCCCAGATGAACACCGACTACCTGAGGGCGTCCAAGTGACCGGGCGGGAGTGCCCGGCCGGGTGACGCCGGTGACTCCCACCGGAGGCGTGTGCCGTACAGATCTACGGCGCACGCCTCTTTTCCGTCGGTGGTGTTCCTCCCGGCCCCGGCCGTCGTACCGGCCCTGCCGCCGCCGCCGAGATCCCGCCGGGCGGGTGACGAACGACGTGTCCGCTGGGGAGGGGGCGCGGAAGAACGAATAGCGGAAGAACAAATATCTGTTGACTCCTGACCTTTGCTGTGGGAATTCATTCCCATGAAACCTTCGACAGGTACGAAGCAGACGCCCGGCACCGTGATGCGCAGGCTGGGCACGGGGACGCTCGCGGTCGGCCTGGCGCTGTCCATGACGATGACCCCGGTCCCCGCCTCGGCGACGGCGGCGGTGGTGCCGGCGGCGACGGCGAGTGCGGCTCTCGCACCGATGAGCCTGGCGGCGATGGGCCGCCCGGCCTACTACACGTATTCTGGATACACCACCGCGCAGCATCGTAAGAAGGGCAAGCAGCTCGAGAAGAAGGGCTATCGTCCGATCTCCCTCAGTGCGACCGGCTCTCGTCTGTCGGCCGTGTGGGTCAAGACGGGTGGCCCCGCGTGGTGGTGCCTCGACGGTCTCACCGCGAAGACGTACGAGAAGCAGCTCAGGAGCCTGCGGAAGAAGGGCTACGCGCCCACGATCATCTCGGCCTCCGGGGGCGGGTACGGCGCGGTGTTCGCCGGTGTCTTCGAGAAGCGGAACATCGGCTGGCAGGCCCAGTGGGGCATGACGGCGGCGAAGTTCAAGAAGATCGACAAGCAGCAGTCGGCCAAGGGCCTCGCCCTGGTCTCGCTCTCCGCGCACGGCACGGCCTCCGACACCCGGTACGCCGCGATCTGGCACCAGTCGAGGGCGGGCCACGGCTGGGTCACCGGCTACACGTCCGCCAAGCTGGAGAAGATCATAAAGACGAACGAGAAGAAGGGGTACTTCCCCAGGCAGATCGTCGTCGCCCCCGACGGCACCTACAGCGCGGTCTTCCACCGGGCGGCCGGGCAGTGGTGGACCCGGTACGGCATGAGCCAGTCGCAGCTGAAGAACCGGCACGACTACTACGGCAAGCGGGGCTTCTACCCGATCGGCATCGACGGGGAGTACGTCCCGGGCCGGGGGAACCGCTACGCCGCGACCTGGTACAGGTACTGACCCGGTCGCGGGGCGCGGCCGGGGGCGGCGTAGGCGTCCCGGGGGATCCGGCGTGAGCCGAGGCGATCTACGGCTCACGCCGGCATCGACGCACGTGGCGGGGTGCCGCTCCTGCTGATCGTCGATCCCGAAGCCGAGCCCAAGATGATCAGTGTGCACACCGACCCGTCTGAGGACGGTTACCGGACCGTCACCCGGGTGAAGTCGGGCGAGAAACCGCACATTCCCGCGCCGGTCGACTTCATCCTCGACACCTCCGTCTTCCTCGACGCCTGACCGGAGGCCGCCCGGGGAACGCGGTCGGAGAGTTTTCCACAGAACGGCATTCGGGCCGGGGCGGGGGTACGGCGGCTGCGAATGTGGGCCTTCCGTTCCTGCCACAGGAAGGCATGCCATGGCCCCCCGAATCCCGCTGTCCGTCCCCGCTTCGGTGAGCGCCACACTGGTGGTGGCCGCGCCGGAACGATCCCTGTCTGTGGAGGAGACCGCCCGGCTGCGAGACGGCCTGCCGGACGGCGTCGACCTCCGGCTGACGGAGATCGACGCCCGCGATCCCGCCCTCGCCAGAACCGTCTCACGGCTGAGGTGCCCGCACTGCTCACCCGAGGTGGACCCGCTCGTGGGGGTGCTCCTGGAGCGCACGGACGCGCACCTGGCCGTCACATGCGCCGCAGCGTCCGGGTGGCCGCCGGTTCACCTCCGGGCCACCGCCGGGGCGGTCGACCAGATCATGGAGCTGACCGGCGGCGTGCTCCTCGACACCGGGCGGGCCGCCCTCCTGCCGCCGGACTGGCGGCCGAGAACGTCGACGTCGCCGCAGACTTTTCCGGTTGTGGACTGGGCCGGCGTCGACGTCTGCCTGGATGACGGTGGGCGCTATGGTCTGGAGACCACTGGGATGTCCCGGTTCGGGCTGCCCGATCTGCGGGTGGCCGGGCTTCAGGAGCACCACATACACGGATGGCTCCACCTGATGTACGGCCTCGCGGGCGTCCTGGTGCGAGGGGTTTTCAAGGGCGCCGGAGTGCGGCGGGACGGCGTTCACCTGGTGCCGGTGGAGATCTCCGTCTCGACGACGGACACGGCGATCGCCATGGCGGTGCCACTGGAAAGGCCACCGACAGGGCCACCGCGGCCACCCATGGCGCGACCGGCCGGTCCGGCCGCCTCCGGGACGCGTCGGAAGATCCCCGGGGGCCGGGCAAATGTGCGGCTGCGGCACGACGTGCCCGCCTGCCGCCTCATCGTGCTTCCCCCGGCGGATCTCTCCGGTAGTGAGACCCGCTGGCGTGACCGTACGGCCATGGCGATGTGCCAGGGCGACGACGCCCGCTGATGGGGTGAGCCGTAAATCTTGGGACTTACGGCCTGCGCTTCCTCAGCCCTGCTGGTCCAACCTGGCCGAGATCTCCGGGTAGAGCCGACGCGACAGGAAAAGCACCTGCGGCTCCAACTCGGGCACGTTCTTTGTCGCGACGTTATAGACGATCTTCCAGTCCACGCTGAAATATCCGTGCACGACGCCGTTACGCATCCCGGCTCTCCTAAAACGGATCTTTCCTGCGATCACACTCGGTGAAGTCAGCCCAGCCGGGTTCTGAGGGCGGCGCGCAGCGAGGCCGGGTCGACGCCGGAGTGGGTCATGATCCGCACGCCCAGGCCCTCTCCCTCCCGGAGCAGGCCGAGCAGGATGTGACCGTCCCGGATGTCCTTGTGCTTCATCGCGAGAGCCTCGCGCAGCGACAGTTCCAGGACCTTCTTGGCCCGGGAGGTGAAGGGGATGTGGCGTCCGCCGAGCAGCGCCCTGCGCCGGTCCCGGCCGGGCGGACGGTCGAGGGCGCCCGGGCCGAAGGCCGCCTCGACCTTCTCCCGTACGGCCGACAGGTCGATGCCGATCGTCTCCAGCGCGTCGGCGTCGAGGTCTCCGGTCGAGGTGCCCAGGAGACGCGTGATCGTGGTGATCGCGTGGCCGTGGTCGAGTCCGTGGTCGTTCAGCACCTGTGCCGACAGCATCTGCGGCCGCCGCAGCAGGCCGAGCAGCAGGTGCTCGGTGCCGATATGGGTGTGGCGGAGCCCCCGGGCCTCCTCCTGGGCGCCCTTGACCACCTGCCTGGCGTCCTCGGTGAACCGTTCGAACATCGCTACTCCTTCTCCCGTCTCAGCAGTCCTCGCCCGCCCGCGTACTTCTTGTGCACCGCCTGGCGTGAGACGCCGAGCAGCAGCGCGATGTCCTGCCAGGACCACCCCGCTTCGCGTGCGTTCTCCACCTGGAGCGCCTCCAGCCGCTCCACCAGCAGTCGCAGTGCCCGTACGGCACGCAGGCCGACCGCCGGGTCGCGGCTTCCGGCGTCCGTGGCCAATTTCGCCGTGTCGCTCATGATGTCAACCTACGTTGACACTGATCGAATGTCAACCTATGTTGACGCAGCCTCCGGTGAGCCCGGCTCCGGCGGGCGGCGAGAAAACCATTTGCCCGCTCACCTGCGATCTTGCGAGTCTGGAACGGTCATGCGCTCCCCAGTCGCCGGTGATCCCGGCATCCCGGATGTCCGCGGCCCCATCGGCTATCTCTGGTGGCTGGCGCGCGGTCAAGCACGTCTCCTCATCATCGGAATCGGCTTCGCCGTCGTGTGGTGGCTTGGTCAGGCCCTCGTTCCCGCGGCGCTCGGCCGGGCGATCGACGCGCTGATCGTCAAGGACGCCGGGTCGCTCGTCCGGTGGTCGGCGGCGGTGCTGGGCCTCGGTGTCGTACAGGCCGTGACCGGCGCGTTGCGGCATCGCATGGCCGTGTACAACTGGCTGTCGGCCGCCTATCGAACCGTGCGGGTCACCACTCGGCAGGCGACCCGGCTGGGTGCCACGCTCCCCAAACGCCTGTCCACCGGCGAGGTGGTCAGCGTCGGCAACTCCGACATCGAACACCTCGGCGGTTCGATGGAAATCCTGCTGCGAGGCAGTGGCGCGGTCGTGGCCATCACCGCGGTCACGGTGATCCTCATCGCCACCTCGCCGCCCCTCGGGGTCGTCGTGCTCGTCGGCGTGCCGTTGGCGACGGTGGCGGTGGGTCCGCTGCTGCGTCCGCTGCACAGACGGCAGAACCGACAGCGTGATCTCCAGGGCGAGCTGGCGACGCGGGCGGCGGACATCGTCGGGGGCCTGCGGGTGCTGCGCGGCATCGGCGGCGAGCAGGTGTTCGCGGCACGCTACCGGGAGGAGTCGCAGCGTGTACGGCGAGCGGGCGTCCGGGTCGCCTCGGTCGACTCGATGCTGGCGGGTGCCGAGATCCTGCTGCCGGGCCTGCTCATCGCCTGTGTGACCTGGCTGGCCGCGCGTTTCGCGCTGGACGGCAGGGTCAGCGTCGGTCAGCTCGTGGCCTTCTACGGATACGCGGTGTTCCTGATCGCCCCGATCAGGACGCTCACCGAGGCCGCCGACAAGATCACCAAAGGCCACGTGGCCGCACGCCGCGTGTGCCGCGTCCTGTCGATGGAGCCGGAGATCCAGGACGCCCCCGGGCTCCGGGAGACGCCCCGCGAGGACCCGCCCGCGCCGGACAGGCCGTCCGACGGCGTGCTGGTCGACGAGGAGTCCGGCGTCGCCGTACGGCCCGGCCGGCTCACCGCGCTGGCCGCGGCCGTGCCGGAGGACGCGATCGCGATCGTCGACCGGCTCGGCCGGTACGCGCCGGGCGAGGTGACACTCGGCGGGACGCCGCTCGCGGAGCTCCCGGTCGCGTTCGTGCGGCGGCACATCGTGGTGGCCGACAACGAGGCGAGGCTGTTCACCGGGCGGCTGCGCCACGAGCTGGACGTCAGGGGGACGGCCACCGACGAGGACGTACGGCGGGCGCTGTACGACGCGTGCGCCGAGGACATCGTCGCGGCCCTGCCCGATGGGCTGGACGCCGAGGTGGCGGAGGCCGGGCGGGAGTTCTCCGGAGGCCAGCGGCAGCGGCTGCGGCTCGCCCGTGCGCTGCTCGCCGATCCGGAGATCCTGATCCTGGTCGAGCCGACCAGCGCCGTCGACGCGCACACGGAGGCGCGCATCGCCGACCGGCTCGGCAAGGCCCGCGCGGGCCGTACGACGCTCGTCTGCACCACCAGCCCGCTCGTCCTCGACCGGGCCGACCACGTCCTGTTCGTCGAGGACGGCGAGGTGAGAGCGGAGGGCGGCCATCGGGAGCTGCTCGCCATCTCGTCCGGCTACCGATCCAGTGTGATCCGAGAGGAGAACTGAGCGTGGCACGGGAGATCCTGCCGGTCGCCGACCGGGCCCAGGTGCGTGCCTACGCACGGCGGCTCATGCTGCGGCATCCCCGCGAGCTCGTGCTGGCCCTCGGCCTGCACGCGCTCGCGGCGGTGACCGGGCTGGTGACGCCGCGGCTGCTGGGCGGACTGGTCCAGGACGTGGCCGACGGCGCCGGCGACGTCCGCGTGGACGTGGTCGCGCTCGCCATCGCGGGCTTCGTGCTGGCGCAGGCCGTGCTGATCAGGTTCGCGGTCCTCGCCTCGTCCAGGCTGGGTGAGAAGGTGCTGGCCGAGCTGCGTGAGGACTTCGTCGGCCAGGTGCTCGGCCTGCCGCTCTCGACCGTGGAGGGAGCGGGGTCGGGCGACCTGATCACCAGGACCTCACGGGACGTCGACGCCCTGTCCCGCACGGTGCGGCATGCCGTGCCCGAGACGCTGATAGCCGTGGTCACCGGCGTGTTCATCGTCGGCGCCGTCGTCCTGGTCGGCCCGATGATGGCTCTGCCCGCGCTGATCGCCGTGCCGCTGCTGTGGGGGGTGACCCGGTGGTACCTCAACCGCGCGAGGGACGGTTATCTGCGGGAGAACGCCGCGTACGCGGAGATGACGGAGGGACTGGCCGAAACCGTCGACGGCGCCCGCACGATCGAGGCTCTGGGGCTGCAGCGGCGCAGGCATGAGCGGGCCGACCGGGACATCGCCCGATCGCTCGCGGCGGAGCGTTACACCCTGGGCCTGCGCCTGGTCTGGTTCCCCGCGATCGAGATCGGCTATGTGATCCCGGTTGTGTCGACCCTGTTGATCGGCGGACTGTTCTACATCGAAGGCTGGGTCGATCTGGTGCAGGTGACCACCGCCACGCTGTACGTCCAGCAGCTCGTCGATCCGCTCGACCGGTTGCTGTCGTGGGTGGACGAGCTCCAGGTCGGCGGCGCATCGATGGCGCGGCTCCTGGGCGTGGCCGGTGTGCCGGAGGACCGGACGCCCGGGTCGGCCCGCCCCGACGGGAAGGATCTCACGGCCACCGATGTGCGGTACGCCTACCGGGAGGACCGCGATGTGCTGCACGGCGTCGACCTGGAGGTGCGCCGGGGTGAGCGCCTCGCGATGGTGGGTCCATCCGGGGCGGGCAAGTCCACGCTCGGCCGTCTACTCGCGGGCATTCACGCCCCGAGGACCGGGGTGGTGGCGGTCGGCGGCGTCCCGCTCGTGGAACTGCCGATCGACGAGCTCAGAGGTGAGGTCGCGCTGGTCACCCAGGAGCATCATGTGTTCCGCGGTTCCATCCGGGAGAACCTGCTGATCGCCAGGCCGGAGGCGGCCGAAGCCGACGTCTGGCGTGCCCTCACGGCCGTGGACGCCCGGGACTGGGTCGAGGCCCTCGACCGAGGACTCGACACCCTGGTCGGTTCGGGTGGACAGGTGGTCTCCCCGGCGCAGGCCCAGCAACTCGCGCTCGCCAGGCTGGTGCTGGCCGACCCGCACACGCTGGTCCTCGACGAGGCGACCTCGCTCATCGATCCTCGTGCCGCCCGGGACCTGGAGCGGTCGCTGGCCGCCGTGCTGGCGGGCCGTACGGTGATCGCCATCGCCCATCGGCTGTACACGGCGCATGACGCCGACCGCGTCGCGGTCGTGGAGGACGGCCGCATCACCGAGCTGGGCTCCCACGATGAACTGGTCGCGGCGGGCGGCCCGTACGCCGCCCTCTGGGAGAGCTGGCACGGCACGGCAAAGTACGGGTCGGGGGAGTTGGGCAAATCTGGGTATGTCCATCAGTGAAAGGAAAATTCGGTTCGTGGAGCGAGGTGTAAAGGTCCGCGACTGGTTAGCATTCAAGAATATGGATGACACCGGCATGCTGGAAGAAGCCTATGAACGGCTGCACCGGACAGGTCCCGAGTTCAGAGGCTGGCTGTCCAACCACGGACCGATGGCGGTCGAATCGATGGTGAGACGCGGGCACACGCGTGAGATCCACCGCTGGCTCGACACCTACATGGACCGGCTGGAGGAGCCGCCGAGCGGCACCTGGACGATCACCGATGACGATTGGCGCGAGGCGCTGGGCGACGCACGTCGTCTCGGCGACTGGCTGAGGTATTTCGAGACCGAGCTGAACCGGCGGCCATGGCGTGCCGTGCTGGAGACCTGGTGGCCGCGGCTGCTGCCGGGCATCGCGGCGGGGGCCACGCACGGAGTGATCCGTACCGGGCACGCCGTCCACGAGTTGCTGGGCCGCGAGGACGAGATGCGGCTGACCGAGCTCGGCCAGGCCCTCGGCTACTGGGCGGCGCGCTGGCAGGGGGTCGCCGGCACGGCGGCGCCCTCGGGAACGGCCGGCCCGGCGAGCGTCCTCGACACGATCCCGCGGGTGCCGGACCAGAGTCAGGGCATCAACCACCGGCTCGCACAACTGGCGGAAACCCCCGGATGGACGGAGTCGGTGGCCGGGCTCCGGCCGGCCGACGGCGCCGAACAGGCACGTGAACGGCTCATCGAGGTGGCGAACGCGGCCACGTTGCGCTATCTGACGCACGCGCACGGCGAGCCCGTCATGCTGATCCACTCCGCCACCGCGCCGACGGCCGTACTGCGTACGCTGCCCGCGCTGCCGACGACGCTCTGGGGGCCGAGCCTCGACGCCGCCTGGGCGGCGGCCGCCGCCGTCATCGCCGCGTACGGCCCCGCCGAGCCGGCCGCCGGGGAAGACCTGCCGGCCGTGCCCGAGCGGGAAGAGGCGTTCGACCGCGCCGTACGGCACGGCGATGCGCATGCGATCAAATTCGCCGACACTGCCCTCGACGTCTACGACCGCACCGGTGATGCCGACGCCCTCGCCGGCGTGATCCGCGCGGTCGACTTCATCGACCCCATGCCGATCTGACCTCATGCGCTCGGAATCACGGCGGAGGCCGCGCCCACGGTCGGCGTCATCGAGGGAAGGACAGCTCGTCGGCACCGCCGATACCGGGGAGAACCGCGTTCACCGGTGAATTGACATCGCTGCTTTTCCGATATGGATATTAGACATGGGCCGGTCGCTCTGCTTTGCTGCTCCTCATCGATTCGAGGGGGGTGAACAGGCATGCGGCGGTTCCGTGCTCGCCGATTTCCGTCGGCGACATCCGCGGCCCTGTTGGCGATCTTCATGTCGGCGGGTTGTGCCGCCGACGGGGCGGACGCCGTGTCCGACACCGTGCCGCATACCGTGCCGGTCGTGAGCCCGCGGACAGCGGCCGCCCGCCCGGCGGCGTCGTCGTACGGCGAGGCCGGGGCGCGGCGGGAGCTGCGGGCGCTGGAGGCGGTCTTCAAGGGACGCATCGGTGCGTACGCCGTCGACACGGCCACCGGAAAGACGGTCGCCCACCGGTCGGGGGAGCGTTTCCCGCTGCTGTCCACCTTCAAAGCGGTGGCCGCCGCCGCGGTGCTGCACAGGGCGCGCACCTCCGATCCGGGGCTGATGGACCGGGTGGTCCGCTGGAGCCGTGACGACCTCAGGCCGCACTCACCGATCACCGAGAAGCACGTGGGGGACGGGATGACCGTCGCCCGGCTGTGCGAGGCCGCGATCCGATACAGCGACAACACCGCGGGCAACATGCTGCTGAAGCAGATCGGCGGGCCGGCGGGCCTGACCCGGTACCTCCGTACGTTGAAGGACCCGATTTCCCGGCTGGACCGCTGGGAGAGCGAACTCAACGACTGGAACCCTACGGAGAAGCGGGACACCACCACCCCCGAGTCCATGGCGCGGAGCCTGCGCGCGATCACGGTCGGTGACGCGCTCGACGCCGAGGACCGGGACCGGCTGAACGGATGGCTGACGGCGAACACGACCGGCGATGCCCGCATCCGTGCCGGCCTGCCCGAGGACTGGACCATCGGCGACAAGACCGGCACCGGCGGCTCGTACGGCACCGCCAACGACATCGCCGTCGTCTGGCCGGCCGGGGCCGCAGCGCCGATCGTCATGGCGATCTACACCAACCGCCGGACGGCCGATGCCCCCGGTGAGGACAGGGTCGTCGCCGAGACCGCCGCCATCCTCGCGCGTGGTCTCGGCAAGATCTCCTAGGAATACGCGGCCACCACGGGCCGAGCAGGCGGTGTCCAGCCTCGTTGAATTCAGACTAGTTGAAGACTAGTCTGAATTCATGGAATCGGTGGGAGCCTACGAAGCCAAGACGTACCTGCCGCGACTGCTCGAGGAGGTCGCTGCGGGTAAGACGATCGTCATCACCAAACATGGAACTCCGGTCGCCCGACTGACCCCCGCGCAGGGCGAGGCTCCTCGTCCCGAAGATGTCATAAAGGCCCTCCGGCAGGCCCGTCACGGCGTTACCCTCGGTGACCTGTCCATCAGGGATCTCATAGAAGAAGGGCGGCGCTGAGTGCCTCTGGTGATCGACGCCTCGGTTGCTCTCGCCTGGTGCTTCGAGGACGAGGCGACACCGGAGACCGAGGCCGTTCTCGATCTGGTCGGGAAGGAGACCGCGGTCGTCCCGCCGATCTGGGAGCTCGAGATGGCCAACGTCCTGCTGGGCGCCGAGAAGCGCGGACGGTTGAGCGAATTCCAGACGGCGAGGTTCGTGTCACTGCTCGGCCAACTCCCGATCATGATCGATTCCGCGCCATCGGACATCAAATCGGTCATAGCGGCAGGACGCCGCCATGGCCTGACCTCGTACGACGCCACCTACATACTCCTCGCCGAGAGAGAAGGCCTGGAGTTGGCCACGCTCGATGCCGCACTGATCGCCGCCGCTGAGACCGCCGGCATCCCCCTGACGATCCAACGCGGTCAGGGGGAGCAGCAGGGCGCTGACCACCCGTGAGCCTTGCGATCTGTACGGCGCCTGGCGCGTTCAGCCGAACTCGCCGTCTTTGACGCCGAGGACGAAGGCTTCCCACTCGCTGGGCGTGAAGACCAGAGCAGGGCCGTCGGGATGAGCTGTTCAATCATGATCGCTGGCCCGCCCACCTCCCGGCGCAGCGCTGCCTCGTCCAGTACGGCATGCAGGTGGATGGGGTTGTCACGGATGATCAGCTACTGCCGGGATATGCGGACGCTGATCTTCTCATCGGCGCGATCGGCGACCTGCTTGATGGCAGTGGCCTCGATCACCGCACGGGCGTACGCCTCGATCTGGAGGAGGCCACCCTCGGGGACCACCCGCCACAGGTCAGATGCCGAGGGACTTCTTGAGGAAGTCGAGCTGAAGGAGCAGCAGGTTCTCGGCGACGACCTCCTGGGGGGTCATGTGGGTGACGCCCGAAAGCGGCAGCACGGTGTGCGGCCGACCGGCCGCCAGCAGCGCCGACGACAGCCGCAGGGTGTGCGCGGCCACGACGTTGTCGTCGGCCAGGCCGTGCACGAGCAGCAGCGGGCGGTCCAGCTTCTCCGCGTCGGCGAGCAGCGAGGACCCCTCGTAGTGTCCCTCGTCCGGATGGCCGAGGTAGCGCTCGGTGTAGCAGGTGTCGTACAGCCGCCAGTCGGTGACCGGCGCCCCCGCCACGGCGGCGTGGAAGACGTCCGGCCGGCGCAGCACCGCGAGCGCGGCCAGATATCCGCCGAACGACCACCCGCGGATGGCGACCCGCGACAGGTCGAGGTCGTCGGCGTGCTGCGCGGCGACCCCCTGGAGGGCGTCCACCTGGTCGTCGAGCGTGAGCGTGAAATCGTGCCTGACCTCGCGCTCGAAGGCCGGGCCGCGTCCCGGCGTGCCCCGTCCGTCGGCCACGATGACGGCGAAGCCCTGCTCGGCCCACCACTGCGGCTCCAGGAACATCCGCCGCGCGGCGAGCACACGCTGCGCGTGCGGTCCGCCGTACGGATCCATCAGCACGGGCAGCCGTCCCGACCCCGGCACGTGCCAGGAGGGGAAAAGGATCGCGGTGGACAGATCCCGCGAGCCCGCCCGGACGAAGGAGACCCGGGGCTCCAGCGGCGGCCGCTCGGCGACCGACCGGATCGAGCCGCCACCGGCGGGTGCGGTGCCGCCGGGACGGATGACCGCGATCGACGTGCCCTCGGTCTCCAGGCTCTGACCGGTGACGACGGTGACGCCGCCGGCGCGGCGGCCGCCGTACACCCCGGGCTCCATGACCACCGGGCTGATCGCGCCGTTCGCGTAGGTCCACAGGTGGATCTCGGTGGGTTCCCCGCTCGCCTGGAAGAGCACGGTGTCGCCGTCCACGTCGAGCACCGCCCTGACCTGCAGCGACGGCGGGGTCACCGGTTCTGAGCCGATGATCAGACGGCGGCCGCCGTCGGCGTCGGTCACCCAGACGAGCGTCCCGTCGGACAGGCGGGCCGGCACGCCGGTGACGATGTCCACCCAGGCGGGGTCGGTGTCCTCCCGGAGCCGCTCGGTCGCGCCGGTCGAGGGATCGACCGAGAGCAGGCGCATGCGGCGCTGGTCACGGGAGAGCGTCACGATCGCCGGTCCGTACACGTCCCAGATCGCGGTGACCAGATATTCCTGGTCGTACGGCACGGGCACGCGGGAGCCGTCGAGCCCGATCACGAACAGCGAGACCTCGGCGTTGGCCGTCCCGGCCGCGGGGTAGCGCTGGGGCACGGCCGGGCGGCCGGGATTGGCCGGGTCGGCGATGTGCCAGAGCGCGACGGGGGAGTCGTCCACGCGGGCGACCAGCAGACGGTCCCCCGACGGGGACCACCAGTAGCCCCGCATGCGTTCCATCTCCTCGGCGGCGACGAACTCGGCCAGGCCGTAGGAGACCTCGTCCTGCTCGGGTGTGGCCAGGGCCGTGTCCGTCCCGGTGGAGAGGTCCTGCACACGCAGGGCGCCCCCGGTGACGTAGGCCACCTTCGTGCCGTCCGGGGCGAGCCGGGGGTCGATCACCGGGCCCGGGGTCTCCAGGCGGCGCGTCACCCCGCTCGCGAGGTCGACGAGGTGGAGCTCGCCCGACAGGGCGAAGACGGCCACGCGCACCTCACGGTCGGTCGAATAGCCGACCACGCCGCCCGCCGACTCCCTGGACCGCTCGCGGCGGGCCCGCTCCTCGGGCGGCAGATCCTCGTCGGCCGCGCCGAGCGCGAGTGGGTCGACGACGAGCCGCTCCGTTCCCGTCGCGACGTCGAACTCCCACAGACACGTCACGGCATCGATGCCGGACCTCGTGCGCAGGAAGATCACCCGATCGCCCTGTGGGGAGATCGTGAAGCCGCGCGGCACCCCCAGGGTGAACCGCCGGGTCCTTGCCTGCAGGCGCGGGAAACTGTCTGTCATAACTCCTCATCCTGCCAGTTCCGCCTCTCCTGCGGATGGTGGCGGATATGTCGGGAAAGGGCATGACTTTAAGATCGAAGGCATGGTGGATCGCCGTTTGCTGCTCGTGCACGCCCACCCGGACGACGAGACGATCGGAACCGGGGCGACCATGGCCGGATACGCGGCCGAGGGAGCCCACGTGACGCTCGTCACCTGCACCCTCGGAGAGGAGGGCGAGATCATCCCGCCCGAGCTCGCGCACCTCGCCGCCGACCGCGACGACACACTGGGCAAGCATCGCATCGGCGAGCTCGCCGCCGCCTGTGCGGCGCTGGGCGTCACCGACCACCGCTTCCTGGGCGGTGCGGGCCGATGGCGCGACTCCGGCATGATGGGCGTCCCCTCCAACGACGTCCCCGGCTGCTTCTGGCGGGCCGATCCGGACGAGGCGGCCGGCGAGCTGGTCAGGGTGATCCGCGAGGTCCGGCCGCAGGTGCTGGTCACCTACGACGAGAACGGCTTCTACGGGCATCCCGACCACATCCAGGCGCATCGTGTCGCCTGGCGCGCCTTCGAGCTGGCGGCCGATCCCGCTCACACGGAGGGCGGCGACCCGTGGCGGATCGCCAAGTTCTACTTCACCGCCTCCCCGAAGTCGGTCATGAAGCGGGCCGCGGAGGAACTCCGGGAGAGCGGCATCGGCTTCGCGCCCGAGCCGGTCGACGATCTGCCGTACGGCTGCGCGGACGGCGCGGTCACCACGGAGATCGACGCCAGGCCGTACGTCCCGGCCAAACTCGACGCGATGCGGGCGCACGCCACCCAGATCTCCGTACGCGACCCGTGGTTCGCGCTCTCCAACGGCATCGGCCAGCGGGCCTCCGGCGTCGAGCACTTCATCTTGCGGGCCGGGACCCGTGGACCTTCCGGGATCGGCGTGCCACGGGAGGAGGGCGGCCTCGGCGAGCCGTACGACCGCGAGACCGACCTGTTCGCGGGCATCGACTAATCTCGCGCCTATGAGGGAGGAGATCCCCGGAGCCTCCGGGGTGGAGCCGCAGCGCCTCGGCGGGGTCGAGCCGCAGCATCTCGGCGGGGTCGAGCCACAGCGCCGCGAACACGTGCCGAGGCCGGTGGACGGCGACGCCATGGCTCCGATGGTCGCCGGGGCCGCCTACGGCATGCTCTTCCTCCTGGGCATCGTGCTCGGCGTCGTCGGCGGGTTCCAGCACTCCTGGTACGCCGGCGGGGTGCCCGTCGCCGCCCTCGCCTGGCTGGTGGTCCTGTTCGCGGTGCCGTACGGCATGGGCAGGCTGATGGGCGGCAAGGCGGGGGCGCTCGTGCCCGCGCTCGGCTGGTTCGCGTCGTCGTTCCTGCTGGCCGCCAAGCAGCGTGCCGGAGATCTCGTCATCGCCGGCGACACCTCCGGGTTCTGGTACCTCTACGGCGGGGTCGCGGTCCTGGCGGTGGCGGTGATCGTGACCCGGTCCAGCGGGTCCTGGCTGCTGAGGTCGTACGGCGGAGCCTGAAGCCGGGCACTGCGCTGCGAAATCGTTATGCGACTCTGCGTCATCGGACCGCTTTACTCATGAGTGCGGGACGCGCATGCTGATGGCATGAGGCGTTCGCACCGGATCAGACAGGTGGTCAACTACGCGAACCTCTCCACCCCGCTGGGGCTGCTGATCGCCCTGATCGGCGGAGCGAGGCTCCGCCGCGGCGAGCGGGGGCTCGTCTACGCGTACGGCTACCGCGTCCCGTTCCCCGTGGCCGGGGCGTTCACGGTCGGCAACGTGATCACGACCAGGCATGCCGAGGGCTACCTCGCCGGCCGGCTCCTCGACCACGAGTCGCGGCACGCCACGCAGTACGCCGCCTGCGTCGGGCCGCCCATGCTCGTCCTGTACGCACTGGCGTCGGCGTTCTCACTCGCCGTCTGCGGTCACCCCGCCTCGTGGAACGTGTTCGAACGGCTGGCCGGCCTGGAAGACGGCGGATATCCGCGGCTGACTCCCCTGTGGCGCCGGGGCCGGGAGCACGGGCCGGTCAAGAGGAAGAATGGAATCCGTCTGCCGTAGCAGGAATATTTCCGCCCGTACGGGGATCATGGAATGCGGAAGGGAGGGGTTCATGTCGCAGACGATCCGCCCTGAGAGCCCGGAGACACCATCAGTCGAGACACCATCGGCCCCACAGGTTCCCCAGAAACCCCAGACACCCCAGACCTCTGAGGGCACGCGGAGCCCGGCCGTTTCACGCCGCAGCTGGCCGTCGAGCTTCGCCGACCGCCTGACCACGCCGCTGCCGGCCTTTCGCGAGGTCCTGAGCGTGATGTGGCACGGGGGGTTCCGCACCGATGTCGGCGACGCCGACCAGATCCCCGTCCACCGCAGCGGTCTTCCCCGGGCCGCCACCACCGACGTGATCGTGACCTGGGTCGGCCACGCCACCTACATCGTCCAGATCGGCGGGCTCACCGTGCTGACCGACCCCGTCTGGTCCCGCAAGATCCCGGGTGTGCGTCAGCGACTGACCCCGCCGGGCGTGGCCTGGTCGGACCTGCCGAAGATCGACGCGGTCGTCATCAGCCACAACCACTACGACCATCTCGACGCCGCCACCGTGCGCCGGCTGCCCAAGGACACCGCGATCTTCGTCCCCGCCAAGCTCGCGTCCTGGTTCACCCGCCGGGGATTTCGCGACGTCACCGAGCTCGACTGGTGGGAGTCCGCCGAAATCGGCGGCGTGACGTTCGACTTCGTGCCCGCCCACCACTGGAGCCGCCGCACACTCTGGGACACCTGCCGCACCCTGTGGGGCGGCTGGGTGCTGGGCTGGGGCGGCCGCCGCGTCTACTTCGCGGGCGACACGGCCTATGGCGAGCGGTTCGCCCAGATCGGTGAGCGCTACCCGGGCATCGACCTCGCCTTGATGCCGGTCGGTGCCTACGAGCCGCGCTGGTTCATGAAGGTCAGCCATGTCGACCCCGCGCAGGCCGTGCAGGCCTGCGTCGACGTCGGGGCCCGCCGGATGGCGACCATGCACTGGGGCACGTTCGTGCTCTCGGCCGAGCCGCTCCTCGGGCCGGTGCGTGAGGCGCGGGCGGCCTGGGCCGCGCACGGCCTCGACCCCGACGACCTGTGGGACCTCGCCGTCGGCGAGAGCCGCGTGCTGCGCTGAAGCGGACGGTACGCGCCCGGCCCGGGTGCACTGCCCGGGTGCACTGCCCGGTGAGTGCCTGTCAGCATGCCCTGCCGCGCGCACTCCCTAGATCCTGCCGATGTCGGCCGGGAGACCGAGACCGAGGACGTGGTCGAAGTGGAGGAACGTCTCGAACCGCGACCCCGGCGGCACCGACTCGTCGTCTCCGAGCTCGGCCAGCAGGTGGAGCGCGAGCGGCGTGTCGAGGTCGTCGTCGAGCGCCAGCTGCACGGGCGCAGCGCGGTCCTTGTCGATGGGACGGCTGGGCGACTCGGCCCACTCGGCGACCCGCCGCCGCCACCGTCTGAGCGTCTCGTCGGCCTCGCGCAGGACGGCCCAGGTCAGCTCGATCGGCGACCGATATCCGTACGCCAGGAAGGCCTGCCGTACGGCCACCGGATCGAGCCCGGCCGCTGAGACATCGGACAGGTAAGCGGCGTCCGGCTGCCGGGGGAGGCCGACCCGCCCGGTCACCGCCCAGCGGCCCGGGGAGCCGTTCCGGGGCGTCGGGGACCCGGCCGCGCCGACGTGAAGGTCGATCCGTACGTCGGCGCCCGCCGGCGAAGGGTGCTCCTGCGGGCGCACGTTGAGCGCGAGTACGTCGTCGCGCGGCGGCTCGACGTCATGGAAGGCGAGCACGCGCAGCCGCCGCCGCTCGCCCATCCTGCGCACCACGTCGGCGAGCACGAGCGGGCGCAGCTCGTCCAGCCGCGCGGGCCGGTCATCGGCCCCGCCCCCGTGGACGTGCATCAGCAGGACCCGCGAGGAAGGCGGGACGATCGGCTCGGTCCGCCCGGTCACCATGTCGTACAGGGACAGCATGCTCCCGAGCCTAGATCGTGGCTGACGGTGTTCGCCGGACGCCCCCGTGACCGCGGGACCTCGGAGCCTAAGCGGAGGGGAGGAACCGCAGGATCTCCCGGTCGCCGCGCTCGCGCAGCCGGTCGAGCACCTCCTCTCGCGAGGCGCCCTCGGGCAGGCCGATGCGGGCGCCGATCAGCCGCAGCCCCTCCGCCTCGGAGGCGACCGGAGCCGTGTAGCCGATGAGGTACAGGGCCTGGTTGAGCGGCGGCAGCCCGGCCACGGCGGCGGGCAGGAACCGGGTCAGCAGCTCTCCGCCGTCGGAGACCGTGAGGAACACGTGGTCGCCCTCGGAGGCGTTGTACTCGGCGAGCACCGGCCTGATCGACCCGATGGTCGGCTGGTTGTGCCAGCTTATGATCACCTCGCCGCTCGGCGCCGAGGCGGTGAGCTGCCCACCGGGGGCCATGCCCAGGTGCGCGGCGAAGCCGGTCGGCAGGGGAGAGCCGGAACCGCGCAGGTGCTCGGCGTTGACGTCGACGCGGTGCCACCAGCGGCCGTCGCGGCTGCGGAAGCAGCGGCGGGTCATCGACACGTCGCGACGCGGATGGTACGGCTCGGCGGGCTCCTGCCCGGCGATCCTGATGTGGCCGCGCTGGGTGCGCTCGAACCCGGGCCCCCCGGCGTACGCCCTTATGGAGCTCTCGCTTACGTCGTAGCGCGAGGTGAGACTGTCCACGATCGTGTTCACGGAGGCCTCGCCGCCGGCCCGCTCGATCTCCCGGGTGATCATCTCCCGGATGCCCAGGTATTCGTCGCCGCCCCAGCGCCGCAGGCCGTACTTGCTGCGGTCGAGACGCAGGAACCGTTCGTCGGAGCCGAGTTGGCCGCGTACACCGGCGAGGCTGTGCTCTCCGCCGATCCGCGCCTGGATCTCCTCGGGCGTCAGCGGGGTTCCCGCGACGGACAGCACCGCCTCGGCCCGGTCGCCCAGGGCGCGCGGCCAGGGCACCACGTGGCCGTCCAGGACCCGCAGGTGCGGGATCGCGGCGAGCCAGCGCTCGGCCATGTCCTCGCGGATGCCGAGCTTGCCGATCAAAACCACGGACTCGCCCAGCGGGCGCGGCCCGTCGGCGAAGAGCTGCCGGGTCTTCTCCCGCAGCTCGTCGGCGCCCCCGGCGACCAGCCAGCCGTCCACCTGCTCATATCCGCTGAGCAGCGTACGGACGACCCGCCAGGCGGGGATGGCCAGCGTGACGAGTTCCGCGCGGTGCCAGGGCACGGCGGCCGCGAGGTCGTCGGCGGGCACGGCCGCGCCGAGCCGGTTGCGCAGCCAGGACAGGTGGGCGTTCAGCGGAGCGGCCTCCGGGCGGGTCAGCCACTCCATGACGTGGTCGCGCAGGTCGCGTTCGATCTGCCGGATCCGCTCCCGGGTGATCGAGAAGCGCTGGGCGAGCTCGTCCAGGGTGGCCCGGTGGTGTACGGCCTGGCCGGGCTGCTGCTGTTCGGCGTGGAGGGAGGCATCGAAGTAGAGCCGGTCCCTGGCGATCGCCAGCTGCCGCTCGTCCAGCCCCGCGAAGATCTCGTCGATGACTTCGGGCATCGGGCGTTCCGGCAGGGCCGGGGGGACCGGGACACCGACCGGTGCGGCGTCCTCGCCGGGATCGGTGGCCAGCAGCTTGTCGATCATCTCGGTGAAGAGCCGGTGGACGCTCTCGCGGGGGCCGGGCGTCTTCTGGCTCTCCTGGGGATCGGTGAACCTGAGCAGCGGAAGGATGTCCCCGAGGATCAGGTGCGCCCAGCAGGCGGTGGTGAGGTCGGCCAGCCGGGACGCCACCTGGGCGGTGCCCACCGCCGCACAGGCGCGATCGAGTGGCAGCGCGTGCCACCAGGCGTCGGGGAGGCCGGGGTCGCTCGCGATCGGCTCCACCTGACTGGGCGCGGTCCAGCGCAACGGGGGGACGATGTCGCTAAGGCTCAGGTTCATGCATGTCCAACAAGGGGAAGGTGTCCGCGGATCAGACTAGGGGATCCAGGTCGCGTCGTGTGGATCTTCCTGCTCTCGCGGCCGTCCGGATGGCGCCGCGCCACGATGAAGATCCGTGGAAACTCCCTGGAGATCATGTGGGCAGGAAGGGACTGGCGCGTCCGCAGTAGGACACATAAAGAAGTTCGCTCGCTCGCGTGCACGCCACGTAGAGCAGCCCCCGTTCTCTCTGCAGATCGTGCGCCCGGGCCGTGGGATCCTCGGTGACCGGGGTCAGCGCTTCCGGCGCCGGCACGATTCCGTCTGCCACGCCTATCACGGCCACCCGCCGGAATTCCAGCCCTTTCATGCCGTGCAGCATCGTGACCTTGACCGTGACGCCCGCGTCGCGCAGTGCCGTACGGGCGGCCCTGACCAGGTCCGCCGTACGCGCGGCGACGCCGATGCCGGCCATGGGCACGCCTTCCTCCAGCCACGCCGAGACATGGGAGACGAGCCCGTCGATCTCGGCCTCCTGGCTCACGTACTCCCGCACCATCGGGCGCGGGCCGTGGCCGACCGTGCGGAAGCCGTACAGGTCGGCCTGCCCGCTGACCAGACCGTCGGCCGGGCCGCCGCCGCGCAGCCGCACGCCCCACGACAGGATCTCCTGCGGCAGCCGGTAGGAGATCTTGAGGTGGTACCTGCGGGCCGGGATGCCGACGTCGGCGAGCGCCACCCGGGTGTCGAACATCCGCTGATGGGGGTCGCCCACGATGAACAGGTCGTTCGGACTGACGGGGACAGCCGACCGCAGCAGCCGCCACTGCGCCGGATGGAGGTCCTGCGCCTCGTCCACCACCACGTGCCGGTACGGCTCCCGCCCCGGGGCCTCGTCGCCCAGCAGGTCGCCCACCGCCCGGCCGAGCAGCCCCGCCGCGTCGGAGGCGAGCTGGATCAGCGTGCGGCGGCCGGACTCCCGCAGCCGCCCGACGACGTGCCGCACGGCCGCCCACACGGCTGCCCTGGCCGCCGCGTCCAGCTCGACGCCGCGGCCCGGCCGTGTCGCGGCCTGATACTCCTCCAGCGTGCGCAGGTCCTGGGCGAGGATGACCTGCTCCCACTCGCGGTGCAGGAACGCGGGCCCGAACCGGCCGCCCACCGCCTCCCGCCACAGCTCGGCGAGGTCGTCGGCGCCGACGATCGTGGGCGGATGGCCCTCCGCCTCGGCGACCACGCGCTGGGCGACGCGGTCGATGTTCCCCACCTCGATCCGGCCGCGCGCCGCCTTGTCGTCGAGGATCATGTCGAGCTTCGCCGACAGCTCGGCCGCCAGGCCCTGGGAGAAGGTGACCAGCAGGATCCGGCCGGTGCCCGCCCGGGCGAGATGGGCCGCCCGGTGCAGGGCGATGATCGTCTTTCCGGTGCCCGCGCCCCCGGTGACCAGCACCGGACGGTCGTAGTAGAGCCGGTTGGCGTAGGTGTGCTGCGGCGGATACAGGAAGGTGCACCAGTGCGGCAGCGTGAGCACCCGGTCGAGCGTGTGCCGATCGGGCGTGAACACCGCACGGTGCGGGCTGCGCCGCAGCGCCGACGGCAGGTCGTCGGGATCGCTCACGAGCCCCGGCGACGATCGGCACGAGTCCAGCTCCCGCCAGGCCGCCTCCGGCGAGCCGCCGCGGGCGAGCACGGAAAGCGGGGCGAGCTGGCTCTCCGGCAGCAGCGGCTCCACCGCCATGAGGTGGGACTCGGAGACCATCAGCCGCAGCAGCGGCAGCAGTTCGTCGTCGATGCCGAGGTTCAGCAGGTCGGCGTCGCGGTACGCGGCGAAAAGCCGCCGATCCGAGCTCAGCGAGGCCCGTCGCAACGCCGGCTCGATCCGCTCCAGCGCCTCGGCGTCCCAGGTCTCGACGACCCCGATCGCCGGATTCACCCCGAACCGGTGGCGCTGGGCGAAGGACCACGCCATGGTGTCGGGCAGCACGGTGACGAGCCAGTACAGATCGTCGTGCCGTACGGCGACGCCCCGGTGCTGGTCGGCGAGTCGCAGTGTGATGACGCGCCGGTCCCGGCCGCCCCTGACCCGTTCCGGATGCGGTGCCGCTGGGGAGCCCAGCAGAAGCCTGCGCAGCATGACGATCACATCCCGGCGCACCGGGGGGGCCAGTGCACCGAGATCACGGACGAACTCCGGTGCGATCGCGAGCCGGGACATCCGCTATCCCAGCAGTTCCAGCAGATCGCGGTCTCCGCGTTCGCGCAGCCGCGCGAGGAGTTCTTCTCGGTCGGCCTGTCCGTGGGTGAGCCCGATCCGGGTCGCGATCACGCGCTCGGCCTGCTCCCGGTCACGGCCGGGCGCGGTGTAGCCCACCAGGCGCAGCGCCCTCCTCGTCGTCTCTCCGTCCTGTGCGGCGGGCAGATGCCGTACGCGCAGCATCCCCTCCTCGGAGAGGGTGAGGAAGAGGTGGCCGTCCTCCTCGGCCGCCACCTCCGTCAGGAGCCGCTCCATCGAGCGGAGGACGGGGTGGGCGTGCCAGGCCAGCACGACGGCCCCGGCGGAGCTGCGCACGACGCGGCTCGTGCCCGGGGCGAGCCCGAGATAGGCGGCGAAGCCGGTGGGCAGCGACACCTCGCCGCCGCTCAGGTGCGCACCGGTCACGTCGACCCTGAGCCACCACCGGCCGTCCGGCTGGCGGAAGCAGCGCCGGGTGAGCGCGACGTCCTTGAGCCCGGCGGGAAGCCCGGCGGAGAGCCCCGCGGGAAGCCCTGAGGGGAGCTCGGCAGGCGGTCCGGCGAAGAGCCCGAAGGGAATCCCGCCGGGAGGGCCCTCGGAGGCGTCACCGCCGGGGAGGGCGCCGGGGACGCCGTCCGGAACTTCGCCGGGGATGCCGCCGGGGATGTCGCCGGCCTCCCGGCGATCGGCCCTGTCCGGAGGCGCTGATGGCCGGGAGCCGCTCTGGATGCGGATCTGGGGCACGGTCTCCAGCCACTGCTTGGCCACATCCGGACGGATGCCGAGGGAGGCGACCAGCTCCACGGCGCGGGCGACCGTGGGCGGCGGCTCCGCCTCGGCTATCAGGCGGCGGGTCCGTTCGCGCAGCTCCGCCGGGTCAGCGGCCACCAGCCAGTCGCCGGAGACGCGGTAGCCGGGCAGCGTGGCGAGCACGAACTGCCACGCCGGCACCTCCAGGAAGCGCAGCTCCCGGCCATGCCAGTCGGCGACGGCCGCCAGGTGCGCGAGGGGAGCGGCCGTGCCCAGTGCCTCCGCCGTACCTGCCAGGTGTTCGCGGTACGGCTCCGCCACGGGAAGCGTGAGCCATTCGGCCAGCCGGGCCCTGAGGGCGGCCTCCAGGGCGGTGATCACGTCGGGGGAGACGGCCAGCAGCCTGGCCAGGTCTTCGACGGACGACGGGCCGCTGGTGAACACCCGGTTCTGCGCCACCATCCAGGTCTGGTCGTCCAGGTCGGCGAAGGCCGAGTCGATCAGGGCGGGGAGGTCGACCGAGACCGGGGAGCCGGCCGGGCCCGCGAAGCCGATCGAGTCTGGAAAACCGGCCGAGTCCGGCAGGCCGGGCGCCGAAGGTTCGAGGGCCCGCGGCCGGGGAGCCTGGGGTTCGGCGGCGGGGGAGCCGGACGCCGGGGATTCGATTGCAGGGGTTTCGACGGCAGCGCGTTCGATGGCGGGAGGCTCGGCGGCAGGGGGTTCGACGGCGGGGGGTTCGACGGCGAGCGGTTCGACGGCGGGGGGTTCGAAGGCACCGGATGCGAAGGCACCGGACATGGGGCCGGGGCGTCCGGCGGCGGCCGAAGGTCCGGCCGGAGAAAGCGCGGCGGACGGCGAGAGCCGTTCGAACACGGTGGTGAACAGGGCGGCCAGCATCGGGCGGGCGTTGATGAACGGCTGGTCGGCCAGCTCCCGGGCGGACAGCGACAGGAGCCCGGGCCAGGAGCCCGTACGGTTCAGCGCGATCGTGACCTGAGGGTCGTCGGCCTCATCCGGATCGAGCACGTACAGCGCGGGCAGGAGGTCCCCCACGGCGGCGGCCGGCCAGTGCTCCATGGCCAGATCGGTGAGCAGCTCGCCGAGCGAGGACGGATCGTGTGCGGTGAGCACGTGGGAGAGGGGGAGGCTCCGCCACCAGGCGTCGGGCAGCCCGGGCCGGGCCACGAGGAGGTCGATGCGGGTGGCGTCACTCCAGCGCAACGGTGGCACGAGGTCACTCAGGCAGAAGTTCAAGGCTTTCCCCATCACTCATGGACCAGAACATAGTCTGGCAAATCCCCCTGTCTTGGTGGCCGTTTCCTCCCTCAGGAGCGTCGATTTCTTCCCTCCGGACCGTCGACGACGTGATGGTGTGACCCGGTCGCCGAGGTCAGTGCCGTACGGCGGCGAACCGCAGGCGGACATAATCGGCCAGCCAGCCGGACTCGTGCCGCAACGCGGGGGCGGCGAGCTCGTTGACCCGCCGGAGCAGCGGCTCGACGGTCGCCGGAGGCACCTGTTCGAGCAGTGCGCCGGCGAACATCCGGACCCAGTCGGCCGCGCCGTTCGGGCAACCGTCCAGTGGCGTGGGGCAGTCGAAGCACTCCACGACCCTGACGGCGAACCCGCTCTTCTCCAAACGCGTGGCGTACTCGGCGGGACTGGGGAAGTACCACGGCAACTCGGGCTCGCGCAGACCGTGTTCCCGCCACGCGGTGAGCATCGCCGAGGTCAGCGTGGCGCAGTTGCCCGCCCCGCCGAACTCGGCCACGAAACGGCCGCCGGGCCGCAGCGCAAGCCGTACGCACTCGATCACCGAGTCCGGATCGCGGCTCATCCAGTGCAGCGCCGCGTTGGAGAAGACCGCGTCGTACGGCTGGGCCACGGTGAAGTCGTTGGCGTCGCCGACCGTGAAGTCCAGGCCGGGATGCTGCGCTATCGCCGCCTCGATCATGGTGTGCGAGCCGTCGATGCCCAGCACCTGTGCGCCACGGGCGGCGATCTCGGCGGTCAGCACGCCGGTGCCGCAGCCGAGGTCGAGCACACGCTCACCCGGCCGGGGGGCGAGCAGCTCGACGAGTGGCGCCCCCTGGGTCGAAACGTAACCGAAGAAGGAGCCGTCGTCGCCGCGCGTGTGCCACGTCGCCCGCGTCGAGGTGTCCCACCCGGCGCCTCCCGAGGTGCCCCATTGCGTGCTGCTTGAGGCGTTCCTCCCCAGGTGGCTCGGGGCTTCGTATCTCAAGGTCGGCTCGCATTCCAAGGTCGCTGTGATAACGGCGCAATTTTACGGCTTCGACCGACTCGGCGAGATCTAGAGCAGAAACCGCATACCGTCACAGAGACCGTGGTCAGCTGTCGGCGATCCCGGTCCAGTGGGTTTTGAGGTACGACCTGGCCTTGTCCTGCTGCGGGATCGTGAGGACCACCGGGGTTCCGGAGACCGCGGGGAGCCTGGCCGCGGCGTCCCGGTCCACGGTCCCGCGCATCTCCATGGCCTCCATCCTGGCCGGCCGGGCGTACGCCCTGAGGAAGAGGTTCTGGCCCTCGTCGGACAGCAGGAACTCCGCCCACAGGCGTGCGGCGGCCGGGTGCGGCGCCTCGGCGTTGACGGCCTGGAGGTAGTAGGAGGCGAGCACTTCGCCCCGCGGGATCGTGACCTGCCAGGACTTCTGGTCTCGCGCTGCGGCGGCCGAGTTCATGAAGTCCCAGTCGAGCACGGCCGTGGCCTGCGCGGGCCGGGCGAGCATCCCGCCCTTCTTGAGCCGGGAGAAGAGGTCGACCCCGCGTGCGGCGTCCGGCTGCCCCCCGCGCAGCGAGGCGGCCATGACGCCGCTGAACGCCGACGCCATCCGCCGCGGGTCGCCGGGCAGCGCGACCTGGGCGCCGGGCCGGAGCAGGGCGGCGTAGGAGGCCGGGGCCGGGAGCTTGCGCGGGTCGTAGCCGATCGACATGTAGCCGCCGTACGCCGCGAACCACAGGCCCTTGGGGTCCTTCAGCGTGTCCGGGATGTCGGTCCAGCCGCTGACCCGGTACGGCGCGAACCGCTTGGCGTTGGCCACGGCCACGCCGAGGCTGAGGTCGAACACGTCGGGCGCGTCCTTGGTGCCGCTCAGCCGGGTGGCCGCGTCGATCTGCTGCCGACTGCTGGCGTCCGGCAGGGTGCTGACGACCTTGATGCCGTACTTGTCGGAGAAGCGGTCGATGATCTCACCGTAGCCGACCCAGTTGCGGGCCAGCCCGACGACGGTGAGCGAGCCCTCCTTCTTGGCCGCCTCCACCAGCCGCTCCATCGTGCCGAATCCCTCGCGCAGGCTCGTGGCCCGCGGGTTCACCGGCGGAAGCTTCTTGTCTGCTGGCTGCGGCGCCGAGCACGAGGTCGTCACCGAGGCGGTCACGGAGACGGTCATCGAGGCGAGGATCGCCGCTACGGCGCGGGCGCGAATGGTCACGCTCCGAATATCGGCGAATCGGGGGCGGCCCGGCGAGGAGGCACGCGCGGGCAGGTGCCGCCGTTTGCGTGCTGATTACCGGCGCATGCGACCGGGGGGATCCGCCGGGGGCGTGCCGGGGGACGCGCCGGCGACTCCGCCAAGAGATCCGGTGGATCCGCCAAGCGATCCGCGCCGGTTCCCCGGGCTCTTCGAGACGGTCCCCGGGCTCTTCGAGACGGTCCCCGGGCTCATCGGGTCGGGACGACCTTGCCCGCCACGAGCGTCTCCTCCGCGATCTCGACCAGCGTGCCGTCGCGCCTGCGTACGGCGAGCACGCCGTCCTGCCAGGATTCCAGCACGCCGACGGCGTCCCGGAAGCCGTCCGGCACGCGGCGTCGCAGCGTCACCCGTCGTCCCACGTCATCGGGGCCGACCCGGACCACCAGCCGGGCTCCGAGGCGAGGCTCCACGACAACCACCCCCTCCTGGTTCCGGCGAGCGTCGGGCACCGCAATACTAGGTAATAGCAACAGCGGCCGAGCCGTGCGAACCCAGAAGGAGCCCGAGGTGACCTACGTCATCGCGCAGCCTTGCGTGGATGTCCTGGACAAGGCGTGCGTCGAGGAATGCCCCGTCGATTGCATCTACGAGGGCGAGCGTATGCTCTACATCCATCCCGACGAGTGCGTGGACTGCGGGGCTTGCGAACCGGTCTGCCCGGTCGAGGCGATTTTCTACGAGGACGACCTTCCCGACCAGTGGAAGGACTTCTACAAGGCCAACGTCGAGTTCTTCGACGAGCTGGGGTCGCCCGGCGGCGCCTCCAAGGTCGGCAAGATCAATAAGGATCACGCCGTCGTGGCCACCCTCCCGCCGCAGGCGGAAGGAGACTGACCCGGGACCGGGCCGGGGCGCGGCCGCCCTCGGCCCCGCCGGGTGCCCGCGTGCCGTGATCACGTACGGCGGCGTGCGCCCGCATCGATGTGCACCACACTGACGAGGGGATTTCCTTGATCGAGTTGCCGGACTTCCCGTGGGATCGGCTGGTGCCGTACCAGAACATGGCGCGGGCGCATCCCGACGGGATCGTCGACCTGTCGGTCGGCACCCCGGTGGACCCGGTGCCCCCCGTCATCCGTACGGCACTGGCGGACGCGGCCGACAGCCCCGGTTATCCCCAGACGTACGGAACCCCGCGGCTGCGTGAGGCGGCCGCGGGGTGGCTGCGCCGCCGCCACGGGGTGACCGTCGATCCGGCGGACGTCTTCCCGACGATCGGCTCCAAGGAGCTGGTGGCCTGGCTGCCGACCCTGCTCGGCGTGCGTCCAGGCGAGCGCGTCGTGTTCCCCGAGCTGGCCTATCCCACCTACGACGTCGGGGCCAGGATCGCCGGTGCCGAGCCGTACGCCTCGGACGGGCTGCTGGCGCTCGGACCCGAGCGTGTGCCGCTCGTGTGGGTCAACTCCCCGTCCAACCCGACGGGCAAGGTGCTGCCCGCCGAGCATCTGCGCAAGGTCGTCGCGTGGGCGCGCGAGCGCGGTGCGATCGTGGCCTCCGACGAGTGCTACATCGAGCTGGGCTGGGAGGAACAGCCCGTCTCGATCCTCCACCCCGACGTGTGCGGCGGATCGCAGGAGGGCCTGCTCGCGGTCCACTCGCTGTCGAAGCGGTCGAACCTCGCCGGATATCGCGCCGGGTTCGTCGCGGGGGATTCCAGGCTCGTCAAACGCCTGCTCGAGGTGCGCAAGCACGCCGGCATGATGATGCCGGCGCCGGTCCAGGCCGCGATGGTCGCCGCGCTCGACGACGACCGGCACGTGCTGGAGCAGCGGGAGCGGTACGCCCGGCGCCGGGCCGTGCTGCGCCCCGCGCTGGAGCGGGCGGGCTGGCGCATCGAGCATTCTGCGGCCGGGCTCTACCTCTGGGCGACCAATGGCGCCGACTGCTGGGACCAGGTGCGCGCGCTCGCCGAGAAGGGCATCCTGGTGGCGCCGGGCGACTTCTACGGGGACGCGGGCCGTTCCCACATCCGGGTCGCGATCACGGCCGTCGACGAGCGGGTCGACACCGCGGTAATGCGGCTCGTATGAGCCTCCAGTAGGATCGCGCGGCATGGCGACAGCGGTCGTGCTCGTGTTGAGCTTTGCCACAATAGTTGTGGTTTTGGGTGCTTTAGTCGCGAGTTCGCGGCGGGGCCGCTCGCCGTCCACCGTCCCCGTGTCCTCGTCGCCGGACGAGCCCGAGGGGGAGGCCGGCGGGGTCTCCGCCGACGATCCCGACTACTTCGACCCCAGAACGATCAGGGTGGGCGACACCGTCTACGTCCAGGCCGCGCGGCTGCGCGTTCTCGGCGCGCTGCACATGGGACGGCAGGGCGACCAGTGGACCGAATACCTGCTGGACGACGGCACGCGGCGCTACCAGTGGCTGTCGGTGAAGGAACGGCCGGGCCCGGCGGAAGGCATGCCCGGCCATCTTGAGGTCATGCTGTGGACCGAGGTCCCCACCCAGGGCATGGTCCCGGCCAAGCACATGCTGATCGTGGAAGGGGTAGAGTTCTACCCCGTCGACCGCGGCACGGCGTCCTTCCGCTCCGAGGGAGTGACCGGGCTCCCCGATCGCGGCCTGCTCGACTTCGCGGACTACCGGGCAGGCGACGGTCGCCATCTGGGCTTCCAACGCGTCCAGGGAGGTCAGTGGACCTCGTCCCACGCCCGTCCGCTGCCCCCCGGATCGATCTCCGTGGAGCGCCTCCCCTGACACTGGAGGTAAGTTCTGCAAGGTGACCAGACGCACGTCCAGAACCGCTCTGACCATTGTGGTCATCGTCGCCCTGCTGGCGGGCGGCATCTACTACGGCGTCTATCACCTGTTGAAGAAAGCCCGTCCGTTCGCCCTGGGCGAACACTGCATCATCGAGACCCCGGACGGGACGCTCGATCTCGATGTCGAGCAGACGCAGATCGCCGCCACGATCGCGGCCGTCGCGGTCCGGCGCAGGTTGTCGGAGCGGGCGCTGCAGATCGCCTACGTGACCGCCATCCAGGAGTCGAAGCTGGCGAACCTGCCGTACGGCGACCGCGACTCGGTCGGCGTGTTCCAGCAGCGGCCGTCCATGGGCTGGGGCACGTCCACGCAGCTCCAGGATCCCGTCTACGCGACCAGGAAGTTCTTCACCGCCCTGGAGAAGGTCAAGCGCTATCGGACCCTGCCGCTGCACGACGCGGCCCAGGCCGTACAGCGTTCGGCCGACGGCTCGGCGTACGCCCAGCACGAGCCGGCCGCGAAGATCCTCTCCGCCGCGTTCACCGGCCGGGTGCCCCAGGCGGTGCACTGCTGGTATCCGCCGCCGGACGGCTCGGTCGCGCCGCGGCCCGAGGCCGCGCGCAAGCAGCTGCTGAAGGAGATCGGCGACGACTCCTCACCCAAGCGCGGCTGGTTGATCGCCGCCTGGTACGTCGCGCACGCGCAGAAGTACGGCCTGCGGCAGGTGCGCTACAGCGGGGTCACCTGGACGGCGGCCACCGGTCACGACGGTTGGCGGAAGGACGGCGAGGACGGGGGCAGAGCCGTCGGGGCCGTGCAGATCGCCTGACCGCGGGGCGCCGTCTGGGCCCGCGCGCAGCAGGACATGACTATCGAAACACGACTAAGGTCAGGGGACATGCGGCTTGACCTTGCACAGGAAGTGGGCGCGCTGACGGCGCGACTGGTGGACATCGAGTCGGTGAGCGGAGACGAGAAAGCGCTCGCCGACGCGATCGAGGAGGCCCTGCTCCCCCTGGGCCACCTGACCGTTCGCCGGGTAGGCCACAACATCGTGGCACGCACCGAACTGGGACGGGCCGAGCGGATCGTGATCGCCGGGCACATCGACACCGTTCCGGTGGCCGGCAACCTGCCGAGCCGGGTGGCCGACGGCGTTCTCCACGGCTGCGGCTCCTCGGACATGAAGAGCGGCGTCGCCGTCCAGCTCAAGCTCTCCCTGCTGGAGAACCCGAACCGGGATCTGACCTTCGTCTTCTACGAGTGCGAGGAGATCGAGGCGGAGCGCAACGGCCTGCTGCGGCTGACCCGCGAGCACCCGGACTGGCTGGCCGGAGACCTCGCGGTCGTCATGGAGCCGACCGACGGGCTGATCGAGGGAGGCTGCCAGGGCACGCTGCGGGTCGAGGTCGTGGCCCGCGGCGTCCGGGCGCACAGCGCGCGGTCATGGGAGGGCGTCAACGCCATCCACGCGATCAAGCCGATCATCGACGTGCTGGATCGCTACGAGCCGCGCCGGCCCGTCGTCGACGGCCTGGAGTATCACGAGGGGCTGAACGCGGTGGCCGTGCGCGGCGGGGTCGCGGGCAACGTCGTCCCGGACGAGTGCGTGGTGACGGTCAACTACCGGTTCGCTCCGGATCGCACCCTCGATGAGGCACTCGATCACGTTCGCGAGGTGTTCGACGGGTTCGAGGTGCGGCTCACCGACGGCGCCCCCGGCGCCCGCCCCGGGCTGACCCACCCCGTGGCCGCCGCCTTCGCCGCGGCGCTCGGCGGTGTGCCGCGTGCCAAGCTCGGCTGGACCGACGTGGCCCGGTTCTCGGCTCTCGGGATTCCGGCCGTCAACTGCGGGCCGGGCGACCCCAACCTCGCGCACACGAGCGGCGAGCACGTCGGCCTCGCCAAGATCGAGGAGTGCGAGCGCCGCATGGTCGGCTGGCTCACCGGGTGAGACCGGGTCCCGGCAAGACGAAAGCGGCTTTCCTCGCCGGCCATTAGACGGGGAAAGCCGCTTTCGGTCCCGAGCAGCACCCTCGTCTCTTAGACGGCGCCACCTCCGCCCCCGGTTCCGTGCGGTTTCAAGATTGTTCGCCTCCGTCGACTAGCGTGGAAAAATATGAATCCCCAACAACCTGAACGCCGCCAGGGCCCGTCACTGGTCCGCGGCGACCTCGTTCCGAAATCCACTTACGACCAGCGCCTGCTCGACCGCAGGGGGCCGACGGGATGGCTGCACGAGGACCCCTGGCGGGTCCTGCGCATCCAGGCGGAGTTCGTCGAGGGGTTCGGCACCCTCGCCGATCTGCCCACGGCGGTGACCGTCTTCGGCTCCGCCCGCGTCGCGCCGGACAGCCCCGACTACGAGCTCGGCGTACGGCTCGGCACGGCGCTGGCCCGCGCGGGCTACGCCGTGATCACCGGAGGCGGTCCGGGCCTCATGGAGGCGGCCAACAAGGGCGCGATGGAGGCCGGTGGAATCTCCGTCGGACTGGGCATCGAGCTGCCCCACGAGCAGCGCCTCAACGACTACGTCAATCTCGGCGTGGAGTTCCGCTACTTCTTCGTGCGCAAGACGATGTTCACCAAGTACGCCTGCGGGTTCATCGCGCTGCCCGGAGGATTCGGCACGCTCGACGAGGTGTTCGAGTCGCTGACCCTCGTCCAGACGCACAAGGTGACCTCGTTCCCGGTGATCTTGATGGGGTCGGAGTTCTGGGGACCGATGCTGGACTGGATCCGCGGCACGCTGATGAAGACCGGCAAGATCTCCCCGGGTGACGTCGATCTGCTCTCGGTCACCGACGATCCCGACGAGGCCGTCCGAATCATCACCGAGACGGCCCATCGCAACGGCGATCGATAGGGCGTCACGGTGTACGTCTGCGTGTACTGCTCATCCAGCCAGAAGATCGATCGCAGATATCTCGACCTGGCCGCCGACGTGGGCACGGAGCTGGCCCGGCGTGGTCACGGCCTGGTCAGCGGAGGGGCGATCGTCTCCTGCATGGGGGAGGTCGCCAGGGCCGTGCGCAAGGGCGGCGGCCACACCGTGGGGGTGATCCCGCGGGCCCTGGTGGACATCGAGATCGCCGACACCGACGCCGACGAGCTGATCGTCACGGCGGACATGCGGGAGCGCAAGGGCGTCATGGACGCCAGGGCCGACGCGTTCCTCGTCCTGCCGGGTGGCATCGGCACGCTGGAGGAGCTGTTCGAGATCTGGACCACCCGTGTTCTCGGCCTCCACGACCGCCCGCTGGTCGTGCTCGACCCATGGGGGCTCTACGAGCCGCTGCGCGACCTCGTCGACGGCATGTACGAGCAGGGCTTCACCCGGCCGAACGTCTTCGACGGGATCTCCTGGGCCAGCACGGTCGAGGAGGCACTCGACCTGCTGCACAGGCCGGGGCCGAGCCTGCGGCCCACCGGGGAGGAACTGGGCGAGTAGGTTCATGATTCTTTAGGGGTCTATGTGCGGTTTGTCCACTCCTGTGGTTAGTGTAGGCAGCTACCCGCGGAAGCCACGGAGCGTCCGGGGTCTCGCCGTCGAGCGGATCCCCCAGGGCGTGACCAGGGAGGTTTCCCCCGAAACGACCGCAGGGAGCTGTTTCACATGCGAGGGCACGTCCGTTCCCAGACGAGCCATGCACATCACGGCCATGCAGATCACGGCCGGTCGGAGATTCTCTCCGGGCCGGCGGACGACTCCACGTCCGTGAGCAAGAAGACCCTTGTCATCGCCGCCTCGGCCCTGGTCGCCGTGCTGGCCGCCGGGGGCGTCGGATATTCCGTACTGACCGGGTCCGACGGCCCCGCCAGGGATTCGGTGTCCACCGCGCCGGACCGGCCGGGCGCCGATCGGGATTCCGCCGGACAGGCCGGCGCCGATCAGGCGGGCGGAGACGAGGAGGCGGCGGACCGGTCCGGCGGTGCGGGCGGTGACCAGGCGGAGGCGCCCGGCGCGGCCGACGGCGGGGGCTCCGGCGCCGCGAACGACCCTGGGGCATCGGGTGGCTCGGGGGACGGCGCCGGCAAGAGCGGCGCGGCCGGTGACGGCGCCGCCGCCCGGGACCAGGCGGGCTCCGGCTCCGCTTCGAAGGGTTCCGGTTCCACGGACTCCGGCTCGG
Source organism: Sphaerimonospora sp. CA-214678 (assembly GCF_050942215.1). GTDB lineage: Bacteria > Actinomycetota > Actinomycetes > Streptosporangiales > Streptosporangiaceae > Sphaerimonospora. The sequence goes on along the minus strand of NZ_CP192056.1, from coordinate 5,348,719 downwards.
CGGGTTCCGGCGGTTCGAAGGGGTCCGGCTCGTCGGGCCCGGCCGCCGACGGCCCCGACCTTGCGGACGGCCCGGCCGGTACGGTTCCCGGAGCATGCGCCAAGAGCGGCTGCTAGGGTCTCCCCCCCACCCCCCACCCCCACCCCCCATGCCGTGATCTTGCGAATGCTCGCAGGTCCCCATCGTGAGCAGGCATTTCGCGCTCGTGATCTTGCAGTTTCTTGCACACCTGCTCGTTGAGCTGCGAAAACGGCTTTCGTGATCTTGCACCCAGGCTCACTGCAAGATCAGCTAATGTATCGGCGCACGTCAGGTGGTCTGCGTGCGAGCTAATGCAAGATCACGAAATAGGTTTGCGCAGGCCACCGAGGTGACTTGCAAGAATTCGCAAGATCACGGCATGGGGGGCGGGGGGTAGGGGTGGGGGGGATACGGGAAGGGGTGAGCCGAGCAGGGCGGGGTCGGGCTTCGCGGCTCGTGCGGATACGAGTTGTGGCACGATGCGTATGTGCTGGTCGTACTCGCCATCGCCGGGATCGCCGTCGTGGGATGCGTGGTGATGGCCTCCCTCGGACACGGCGGTGAAATGGCGGAGTTCCCCCCCGACGTGCCGCCGCTCGACCTGCCCGATGTCGGCCGGATGACCGCGGCGGACCTGGCCGCGCTGCGGCTTCCGATCAGCATGGTCGGCTACAACACCGAGGCGGTCGACGAGACGCTGCGGCGGGTCTCGGTCGCGCTCAGCGAGCGGGACACGCGGATCGCCGTGCTGGAGCGGCGCCTCACCGAGGTGACGGCCGGGCGGATACAGGCGCTTCAGGACGCGCGTGCCGCCCTGCCGTCGCGCATCCGGCGCGAGCCGGACGCCCCGTCCACGGACTGGGAGGACGACCGGGCGGACGCGGAGGAGGCATGGTGATCCGCTGCGGCTGGGCCGACTCGGCGCCCGACTACGCCGCCTATCACGACGGTGAGTGGGGCCGCCCGGTCCGCGGGGACGACGGGGTGTATGAGCGGCTGACGCTGGAGGCGTTCCAGTCGGGACTGTCGTGGCTGACGATTCTGCGCAAGCGGGAGAACTTCCGTACGGCCTTTGCCGGGTTCTCCATCCCGGCCGTGGCGGAGTTCGGCGAGGCGGACGTGAAGCGGCTGATGGCCGACCCCGGCATCGTGCGCAACCGCGCCAAGATAGACGCGGCCATCGCCAACGCCAGGGCGGCGTCGCAACTGCCCGGCGGGCTGTCCGACCTGGTCTGGCGGTATGCAGGGGAGCCCGGGACGCCGCCGGGAACCCTGGCCGACGTCCCGGCCAGGACTCCGGCCTCGACGGCCCTGGCCAAGGAGCTGAGGAGGCATGGTTTCCGGTTCGTCGGCCCCGTCACGGTGTACGCGCTCATGCAGGCCATCGGCCTGGTGAACGACCACATCGCCGACTGCTGGGTACGCGCTGAGGTCGACGGTCTCCGCGGCGAGGCGTGTCGCCTCGCTAAGTCTTGAGGTTTCGGTCGACGAACGCGGCGGCGGCCGGCAGCAGCCGGCCGGCCTCCCGCTCGAAGAAGTCGCGGGCCTCGTCGCCGGGCCAGCCGGACGGCAGCAGCTCGGCGGGCAGCCCGGGGTCGCGGAACAGGAAGTTGCGCCAGCCGTGCAGGAGCCGGCTGCGAACCGCGAAGACCCGGTCGTCCGGGGCGTTGTCGGGCAGGGAGCCGACGAGTTCGACAGCGCCGGCCAGCCAGTCCCGGTAGGCCCCGGCGATCCCGTCGAGGTCCCAGGCGCGGGCCAGCAGCGTCCGGGGGTCGCCTTCGAACGCCGCCTCGAACCGATGGGCCGGAACACTCAGCTCGTCGAGCTCCGGCGAGGACCACGGCCCGATCCAGGTCGTCTCCGCCAACGGCGCGTAACCGAGGAAGGTCAGGTCGGCCCGGAGCCGTTCGCGCCTGGCGCGCTCCCTGATCGGCTCGATCACCAGGACATGCCAACGGCCCGACCAGGTCGCCCTGCCGATTCGGTAGATCCGCGCGGCGGTCTCGTCGAGGCGGCGTTCGCACTTCGGGGTGGCGGCGTACCCCGGTCCCTGCGGGAGCCGTACGGGATCGAGCCAGCCCTGGCGCACCATGCGGGAGATAGCGGTACGGACGGCCGGGGCGGCGATGTCGAGCGGTGCGAGCAGGCGTACGAGCGCGGCGACGGAGGCGCGGCCACCTCGGTGGCGGAGGTGGTCACCGTAGAGATCGAAGAGGGCGGCTCGGGCGTTCATCCTCTCTAGTGTGCGGTCAGAAGCCGCCAGTCACAACGCGGACGAAGCGGCATTGATCCACTGAACGGAGCCGGGGCGTTACCTTTTTGAGCCCGGAGGCGGGATAATAAGACATCACAGAAACGTGAATACGCCGGTTACCCCATGGGCTGCCCCACGGGGTGACCGACAACGCGGGAAGGGATACACGCATGGCGGCGATGAAGCCGCGGACCGGCGACGGTCCGCTGGAGGTCACCAAGGAAGGACGGGGCATCGTCATGCGAGTCCCGCTTGAGGGTGGTGGCCGACTCGTCGTCGAGCTGTCGGCGGACGAGGCCAGCGCCCTCGGCGACGCGCTGAAGAACGTGGTCGGCTGACCCCGAGCCGACTGTAGATTCAGGCCCCGGCGCAGGGGAGTGCAGCGGGATCCCCACGCGCCGGGGCCGCTCCGTTTTCTGGAGGTTTCACTTGCCCATCGAGACCACGCTCGCCTTCGCGGCGGCCTCGGACGCGGTCGCGGGCCGGGAGCTCGTCGCCATGCCCTTCGGGACCGATCTCACGCTCGGCGTCGATGATGCCTCGACGCCGGGGTCGCCGCATGTCGAGCTGCCGGTGCCCGTGAGCGCTCTGCTCGCCCATTACGAGGCCAAGGGAGAGGCCGGAGAGGTCTTCGAGGTGCCCTTCGCGCGCGGTGACGGCGTCGGCGGCTTCCTGCTGTACGGCACGGGCGACCGCGAGGCCGACGCCCTGCGCAAGGCGGGGGCGGCCCTCGCCAGGAAGGCCAGGGGCCGCGCCTCGCTGGCCGTCGTCGTTCCCCCGGACGGGGACCTCGCGGCGTTGGCCGAAGGCGCGCTGCTGGCCACCTACACGTTCAGGATCGGCAGGGACGGAACCAGGCCCGTCGGCGAGATCCTGTTCGCCGGTGGGCGGGAGGACGCGCTGCGCCGCGGCGAGACCACCGCACGCGCCACCGCGCTGGCCCGGGACCTGGTCAACACGCCCGCCTCGATCAAGACCCCGGCCTGGCTCGCCGAACAGGCGGCGGCGGTGGCCGCCGACTCCGGCCTCGCCGTACGGATCAGGGACGAAACCGAGCTCGGGGCCTTCGGCGGCATCCTCGCGGTCGGACAGGGATCGGTCAGCCCGCCCCGGCTGGTCGAGCTGTCGTACGCGCCCGAGGGCGCGAGGGCGCACGTGGTGCTCGTCGGGAAGGGGATCACCTTCGACACCGGAGGGCTGTCGCTCAAGCCCACCGAGGGAATGAAGACGATGAAGACCGACATGGCGGGCGGCGCCGCCGTGATCGCCGCCATGAGCGCGCTGTCCGCCTTCGCGGCGCCGGTCCGGGTGACCGGGCTGATCGCCTGCGCCGAGAACGCCATATCGGGAACGGCCCAGCGGCCGAGCGACGTCATCAGGCAGTACGGCGGGCGCACGGTCGAGGTGCTGAACACCGACGCCGAGGGCCGCCTCGTGATGGCGGACGCGCTGGCCTACGCCGATGCCGAGCTCGACCCCGACGCGGTGATCGACATAGCCACCCTGACGGGTGCGGCCAAGGTGGCACTCGGCCAGCGGGTCGCCGCGCTCTACGCCACCGACGATTCGCTGGCCGGTGAGCTGCTCGCGGCGGCGGAGGCCGGCGGGGAGCGGCTGTGGCGGATGCCCCTCGTGGAGGACTACCGGTCCGCGCTCGAATCCGAGATCGCGGACCTGACGAACGTGGACCGGAAGATGTCCGGCGCCGCGGGGTCGATCACCGCCGCGCTGTTCCTGCGCGAGTTCACCGGCGGACGCCCCTGGGCGCATCTCGACATCGCGGGACCGGCCAGGGCGGCAGCGGACGACGCCGAGATCACCAAGGGCGGCACCGGCTTCGGGGTGCGTCTGCTCCTGCGCTACCTGACGGCCCGACCTGCGGTGTGATCAGCCGAGCTTGACGGCGGCCAGCAGGCCGTCGCCGAGCGGCAGCAGCAGCGGGCGCAGCCGGTCGTCGTTCCTGACCAGCTTGCCGAGCTCGCGCATCGAGACCGTGTCCGGGTCGCGCCGGGTCGGATCGGCGACCTGGTCGTGCCAGAAGGCGTTGCGGAAGGCGACCACGCCGCCCGCGCGCAGCAGCCGTACCGACTCGGTGAGGTAGTCGATGTACTCCTGCTTGGCGGCGTCGCAGAAGACCAGGTCGTAACCGCCGTCGGCGAGACGGGGCAGCACGTCGAGCGCGAGACCCCCGATCAGGCGGATGCGGCTGCCGGAGAAGCCGGCCTCCGCGAACGCCTGCCGGGCCATCCGCTGGTGTTCCCGTTCCACGTCGACGCTGGTCAACGTGCCGTCGGGGCGCATGCCGCGCAGCAGCCACAGCCCTGAGACGCCGCAGCCGGTGCCGACCTCCACCACCGAGCGTGCGTTGACCGCGGTGGCGAGGAAGCAGAGCGCCGCACCGCATCCGGGCAGGATCGGGTGTGCTCCGACCTCGATGCCACGCCGGCGCGCGGACCGCAGGATGTCGTCCTCGGGAACGAACTCCTCCGCGTACTCCAGGCTGGCCGGTGTCGCCATCGGCCTCTCCCTCCCTGCTTCCTTCTGGGACGCAGCCTAAGGGAGTCGGCCCGGATCGGGAACTCACGCCGCAACGGGGACGTTGCACGCTTTGAACGGTCTTTGTTCAAGGCTGCTCGGCAGAGGGTGCGCAGGAAGGGGCGAAACCAGGCACTATGGCTGTAGCGACAGTCCTGCAGAGAGGAATGCCGGTGGCCGACGACCACGACCACCAGGCGGAGACTTCGGTGTCCGACTGGACGCCTCCCACATGGGAGGAGGTGGTCCGCACGCATTCCGCAAGGGTTTACCGCCTTTCCTACCGTCTCACGGGAAACGTTCACGACGCCGAAGATCTCACTCAGGAGGTCTTCGTCCGCGTCTTCCGATCCCTGTCCAGCTACACGCCCGGCACTTTCGAGGGCTGGCTGCACCGGATCACCACGAACCTCTTCCTCGACATGGCCCGGCGCAGGCAGCGCATCCGTTTCGAGGGGTTGGCGGACGACGCGGCCGAGCGGCTGCATGGTCGGGAGCCCTCGCCGGCGCAGGCCTATCACGACGCACATCTGGAGCCGGACATCCAGGCCGCGCTCGACGCCCTGGCCCCCGAGTTCCGGGCGGCCGTCGTGCTGTGCGACATCGAGGGGCTCTCGTATGAGGAGATCGCCGCGACGCTGGGCGTGAAGCTCGGCACCGTGCGCAGCCGCATCCACCGGGGCCGGGCGCAGCTTCGGGAGGCGCTCGACCACCGGGCGCCCTCGGCCAACAGGAACGATCAAACCCCCCCTTCGTTCAGCAGGGAGGGACAATGAGTCATCTCGGCGAGCGCGTCTCCGCGCTCATCGACGGAGAACTCGGTCACACGGAACGGGAACGCGCGCTGGCGCACCTGACGTTCTGCGCGGACTGCCGCGGCGAGGTCGAGGCGATGAGAGCGCTGAAGAACCGCCTGCGCGCGATGGATCCTCCGGCGATGCCCGCGGATCTCACCATGTCGCTGCTTCGGATGTCGGAGCCGGGCGGCCCGCTGCCGCCGCGGATGCGGCCCTTTCCCGACCACCCCGCCTTCACCGGCGGGGGACTGCCGGGAATGCACGGCATGGCCCCGCTGGACAACCGCCCCCGCCGGATCCCCGGAGCGTCCGGACCCGGACGCTCGAGCCGGGCCAGGCGGGCGGGCTACGTCGCGGTGGGAGTGGCCTCCGCCGCCATGGCCATCGGGACGATGTTCATGGTGAACGGGGCGGGCGCCCATCAGCGGACGGTCCCCGGCGAGGGGTTCGTCAACCCGCCCGTCCAGCACCTCGTGCCCACCGCGAAGATCTCACCGACCCCGTCACGAAGCGCGACTCCCGGGTTTTCCCGCTGACCGCCCATTCCCGCCGGTGGTTTACCGTTAGACGGTGTCCTCCGGCCGGATGACGTCGTGCGCGAGGAGTGAGTGTCCCGATGACCGATCACACGCGTTCCTCGGACGCGTCGGACCGGCCCGAGTTCCTGCCTCCCCGCCGGTCGGCCGAGTACGGCGAGCAGGGCACACAGGACGAGCGGGAGGAGCGGCAGGACGAGTACGGCGACTCCTGGACGCGGGGGGAGGCCTGGGACCGCGGCGGCTACGCCGACCCCTACGAGCCCGAAGAGCCCGGCTGGGGGCCGCTGGGCGGCCAGGCGGCGGATCCACCCGGGTATGCGCCGGGGAGCACGCCGGGAGGGCCGCAGGGAGTCCCGCCGGGCGGTGCGGCCACCGGTCCGGTCGGTGATCCGCCGCCCCCGCGGAACGCGTACGGCCTGGGCCCCCAATGGGCGCCCCCGCCGGAGCCGTACAGCGGTCCTGGTCCGTACGGTCCAGGACCCTACGGACAGCAGGGGGCGTACGGCCCGTTCGGGGACGTGGAACAGCCGGAGCCGGCCGTACGGCGGCACGGCCCGAGCGGGGCGGTGTTAGCGCTGCTGGCCGTGGTCATCGCGCTCGTGGCGGGTGGCGCGGCGAGCTGGGGAACGTTCCTGCTGACCCGGCCGTCGTCGGGCATCGATCCCGCTTACACCCTGCCGTCGCCGCGCGGCGCGGCCACCTCACGACCGCCGGAGTCGGTCGCGGGAGTCGCCGCCAGGGTTCTGCCGAGTGTGGTCTCCCTCGAGGTCAAGGGCAACGGAGAGGCGGGCACCGGGTCGGGCTTCGTCATCAAGGGCGGCTACATCGTGACCAACAACCACGTGGTCGCGGTCGCCACCGGGACGGGACAGATCCGCGTCCGTTTCAACGACCACAGGTCCACCAGCGCCAGGATCGTCGGCCGCGACCCCAACTCCGACATCGCCGTGGTGAAGCCCGACACTCCCGTCGGCGCCCCGGAGCTGGCGCTCGGGAACTCCGACACCGTCGTCGTCGGCGACCCGGTCATCGCCATCGGCTCACCGCTGGGCCTCAGCGGCACGGTGACCACCGGGATCGTCAGCTCGCTCAACCGGCCGGTCGAGGCGGGCGGATCGACCGGCTCCGACTACGCGCTGATCAACGCGATCCAGACCGACGCGGCGATCAACCCGGGCAACTCCGGCGGCCCGCTGGTCAACACCTCCGGCGAGGTGATCGGGGTCAACTCGGCGATCGCCACCGTGGGGGCGGGCTCGCTGCTGGGCCAGCAGTCGGGCAGCATCGGGCTCGGATTCGCGATCCCGGTCAACCAGGTGCGCCGGATCGCCCAGGAGCTGATCACGACGGGCAAGGCCCGGACCTCGCGGATCGGCGTCAGCATCGATCAGAGCTACCAGGGCCAGGGAGTCCGCATCGCGAACCAGAGCGGGTCGGTCACGGCCGGAGGACCGGCCGACAAGGCCGGCCTGCGACCGGGGGACATCATCCTGGAGGTCGACGGCCAGCCGGTGGGCGGCAGCCGGGAACTCATCGTCACCATCCGGAGCAAGGCCCCGGGCGACAGGGTGAGCATCAAGTTCCAGCATGACGGCGAGGAACGGACGGCCATGGTGACGATCGGCGCGGCCCCGGTTCCGACGGTCCAGCCGTCCTGACCCGGCCGGGATCGGCAGCGGGGTTCGGCCGCTCACGCCTGCGTACGGTACAAGCGGTTCCTCCCGGGTGCGAGTGCCTGGGGTTCCCCCCTCGATTAGTCTGAGAGCCAGCCGTTGCCGCGGGGAGGAGAACACCGTGTTCGGACTGGGCTGGCCGGAGATGCTGGCGCTCGTGGTGATCGCCCTGCTCGTGTTCGGCCCGGAGAAGCTCCCGCAGGCCGCCGCGCAGGCCGGCCGAACGCTGCGGCAGCTCCGCCAGATGGCCAACAACGCCAAGGCCGATCTGCAGACCAACCTGGGGCCGGAGTTCTCCAACTTCGACCCCACCGATCTGAATCCCAAGAACTTCGTGCGCAAGCACCTGCTCGACGACCTCGAAAAGGACTGGAACGCCCCCGCCGCGATCGACCGCGACCCGCTGCCGCCGACCGTCGACCCGGAACTGGGCTTCGGCGAGATCCCGCCCTACGACAACGAGGCGACCTGATCGCCTGATCCTCGGGCGGACCCCGATGATCGGCGCCGGCCGGGTAACGACACCGCTGAGGAAGTCGCGGCCCCTGATCGGTGCCGGTCGCTGCGCCGAGAGGAAGCTCCGGTCCGCTGCCGGGCCCCGCTCAGCGGGGCCCGGCATGCGGTCCTCGTTCCCTCCCGCTCCGCTCCCTGCCACACCGGCTGACGATTGCTCACCGTGCTCAGACGGTCTGCCTGAGCGGGACTTCGCCGGTTACGGGCGATAGCCGTACGGTCGCGGTCTGGGCGAGCATCGCGCCGCAGAGCACCACAAGCCCTCCGGCCATCTGTGCGGTGCCGAGACGCTCGCCGAGCAGCACCCAGGCGATGAGGGCGCCCGCGATGACCTCGAGGGAGGCGACCGTGGAACCGACGGCGGCGGACAGCCTGCGTACGGCGGTGACGCCGGTGATGTAGGCCGTCACCGTGGCGACCAGGATCATCCAGGCGGCGGCGCCGATCGCGGGCAGCGCGTGGTCGCCGACGACCGCGGTCCGGGTGAACGCCGACCAGGGGATGCCCCAGGGACGCGAGACGGGCAGCAGGACCACCGCCGAACCGATCATGCCCCAGCAGATCAGGCCGAGCGGGTCGACGTCATCCCCGAAACCATCGCTCATCAGGAAATATCCGGCGCAGCAGGCCGCGGAGGCGAGGGCGGCCAGCACCCCGATCGTGTCCAGCCGCATCCCCTGCCAGACCTCGACCACGACGGCGAGGCCGGCGACCGCGATGAGCGCGCCCAGGTAGGCGGCCGGCGCCAACCGCACCCGGCGGACGAAGCGCACCCAGACGACGACCAGCACCGGCGAGGTGAACTCGAAGAGCAGCGCCACCCCGACGGGCAGCCTGGTGATCACGAAGAAGAACAGGGTCTGCACCGCCGCGATCGCGATGACGGCGTAGGCCGCGAAGAACGGCAGGCGGTCGCGCGGGATGCGCAGTGCGCGCGGCCGGATGATCGCCAGCACGAGCAGCATGACCAGCCCGGCCCCCGCCATGCGTACCCACACCGCCTCCAGCGGGCTGAGCCCCGCCTCGCCGAGGAACCTCGCCATCGGTCCGGAGAACCCGAAGCTGAAGGCCGACACGACCGCGATCGACAGGCTGACAGCCCTCATCATCACCTGCTTTGTAATGACCCATTGTGGGATTTGATCCTGTCATAGCGCTCACCGCGCTCGCCAGGCGGATCGGCGGTACCGCCGCACCCATCACTGACGACGCTTGCGTACCCTGGCAAGTGCCCCGACAGACGAGGTCTGCCCGGACTGCACGGTGCTCGGACTGCGCGGTGCCCGGCGGCGCGGCGCGAGGCGGAGAAGGAGCCCGTAGCCATAACGGAGCGATAGCCATAACGGAGCGATCGGTGACGACGACGGCGCGGCGAGGCGTGCCCCGGGCGACGCGATGGGGTGAAGATCAGCGGGAGGGGCACCAGATGGATCGGATCTTCGTAGCCCGGCTGGCGGGACTCGCCGTCTTCGATCCGGCCGGAGACCAGATCGGCCGGATCCGCGACGTCGTGGTCTCGCTGCGCGGGCCGCTCCCGCCCCGGGTGCACGGATTCGTGGTCGAGGTCCAGCCACGCCGCCGGGTGTTCCTGCCGATCACCAGGATCACCAGCATGGAGGCGGGCGCGGTGATCTTCACGGGCAAGCTCAACATGCGGCGGTTCGAGCAGCGCAGGACCGAGACGCTCGCCATCGGCGAGCTGCTCGACCTGTCCGTGGAGTACAAGGGCGAGCAGGTGACGGTGCAGGACCTCGCGATGGAGCAGCCCCGCCCTTCGGACTGGCTGATCGCCAAGGTCGCGGTACGGCGCGGCACCCGGCGCAGGGGCGAGACCCTCATCGTGGACTGGGACGAGGTCACCGGCTTCGGCGTGGTTCAGAAGGACCAGGGCGCGGCCAACCTCCTCGCCGCGTTCGAGGCGCTGCGCCCGGCCGACCTGGCCAACATGCTGCACGAGCTGCCCGACAAGCGGATGGCCGAGGTGGCCTCCGCGCTCAACGACGACCGGCTCGCCGACGTGCTGGAGGAACTGCCCGATCGAGACCAGGTGATCGTGCTGAGCCGGCTGAACCCGGAGCGGGCCGCCGACGTGCTGGAGGCGATGAGCCCCGACGACGCCACCGACCTGCTGCAGGAGCTGCCGCAGGATCAGGCGGAGGCGCTGCTGCGGCTGATGGTGCCCGAGGAGGCCGCGCCGGTACGGCGGCTGCTGACCTACGCCGAACACACGGCGGGCGGCATGATGACCACCGAACCGGTGATCCTCCCGCCGACGGCGACCGTAGCCGAGGCGCTCGCGCACATCAGGCAGCAGGAGCAGACCCCCGCCGTCGCCGCCCAGGTGTACGTGACCCGTCCACCCGGGGAGACCCCGACGGGCCGGTTCCTCGGGGTGGCGCACTTCCAGCGGCTGCTGAGAGAGCCGCCGTCGACCCTGCTCGGCAGCGTGATAGACATCAGCGTGGACCCGATCAGGCCGGAGTTCACCATCCCCGAGGTGGCCTGCTACCTCGCCACGTACAACCTGGTCGCGGTTCCCGTCGTGGACGAGCACGGGCGGCTGCTCGGCGCGGTGACCGTCGACGACGTGCTGGACCACATGCTGCCGCAGGACTGGCGGGAGAAACATGACTGAACGACTCGACCAGCCACGAGAGTTGGCCGCTATCCGCTTCCGGCTCTACTACGACCCCGAGGCGTTCGGACGCCTTTCCGAGCGGATCGCCCGCTTCCTGGGGACCGCGCGGTTCATCGTCTACATGACGGTGTTCATCACGGTCTGGCTGCTGTGGAACACCCTTCTGCCGATCAAGTTCGATCCGTACCCGTTCATCTTCCTGACCCTGATGCTCTCGCTCCAGGCGTCGTACGCGGCACCGCTCATCCTGCTGGCGCAGAACCGGCAGGCCGACCGTGACCGGGTCCAGTACGAGCAGGACCGGGTGCGGGCCGAGCGCAACCAGTCGGAGATCGAATACCTCCTCCGCGAGATCGCGTCCCTGCGCCTGGCGCTCGGCGAGGTGGCGACCAGGGACTACATCCGCTCTGAGCTGCAGCATCTCCACGAGGATCTCCGGGAGGGGCTCAGGGAGGATTTCAGGAACGGCGCCGTCAGGCACTGATCCCGCCTGATCGGGCGCGGATCGCCAACCCCCATTAGGAAGAATCGGTCCGCCTCCATAGCATGGATTCATGGCACCATCCCCAGAACTGGTCAGGGCTGCGCTCGCAACCGTCATCGATCCTGAGATCCGCCGACCGATCACCGACCTCGGCATGGTCAAGAGCGTCGACATCTCCCCGGACGGGGTGGTGCGCGTCGGCGTTTACCTCACGATCGCCGGCTGTCCCCTGAAGGACACGATCACCCGCGACGTCACCTCGGCCGTCTCCGCGGTGGAGGGCGTGACCCGGGTGCACGTGGACCTGGACGTCATGAGCCCCGAGCAGCGCAAGGAACTGCAGACCAAACTCCGCGGCGACCGCGGCCCGGAGAAGGAGAACCCCTTCACCAAGGCGAGCTCGCTGACCCGGGTCTTCGCGGTGGCCAGCGGAAAGGGCGGTGTCGGCAAGTCGTCCGTCACCGTCAACCTCGCCGCGGCCATGGCCTCCTCCGGCCTCAAGGTCGGCATCGTGGACGCCGACATCTACGGACATTCGGTGCCGCGCATGCTCGGCGTCGGCGACCGGCCGACCAAGGTCGAAGACATGATCATGCCGCCGATCGCGCATGACATCAAGGTGATCTCGGTCGGGATGTTCAAGCCCGAGGGCAACACGCCGGTGGTCTGGCGCGGCCCGATGCTCGACCGGGCGCTCTACCAGTTCCTCACCGACGTCTTCTGGGGCGACCTGGACGTGCTGCTGCTGGACCTGCCGCCCGGCACCGGGGACATCGCGATCTCGGTGGCCCAGCGGATGCCGACGGCGGAGATCCTCGTCGTGACGACTCCGCAGCAGGCCGCCGCCGAGGTCGCGGAGCGGGCCGGCTCGATCGCCGCCCAGACCCACCAGCAGATCGCCGGCGTCATCGAGAACATGTCGTGGCTGCCCTGCCCGCACTGTGACGAGCGGATCGCGGTCTTCGGCGAGGGCGGCGGCCAGACCGTGGCCGACGCGCTGACCCGGACGCTCGGCGCCCGCGTGCCGCTGCTCGGCCAGGTGCCGATCGACCTGCGGCTGCGCGAGGGCGGCGACGAGGGCAAGCCGCTCGTCCTGACCGACCCCGACGCTCCGGCTGCGGCCGAGCTGCGCCGCATCGCGGCCGCACTCGGCAAGAAGCCTGGCGGCAGCCTCAAGGGCCGCAAGCTCGACCTCTCCCCGATCAAGCACTGATCCACTCACCCTGGAACGGCCGCCGTGACCGTACGGCACAGCGTGACGGCGGCCAGGGGTGAGTGCCGACGCGCTGCTCGCCGCTGACGGGAAGTTCCCCTCTATGGCTCCCGACCTGGTCGTACTGATCCGCTCGAACTGAGCGTGGCATGAGTGAGGCTATGCGGGGCGGGGGGTGAGCCGTACGACGACGGACCGCGCGGCCCAGCGGTCGATCAGTCCGGCGGCGTCGTGGGCGTTGAGCCGTTCCCTGGCCAGTGCCGCCACGGTCTCCCCGGCCGCCTCCTGGTCGACGACCTCGACGGAGGCGGGGAAACGGACGAGTTCGGCGCCGTTGTCCTTGCTCCGGAGAGTGATCTCGACCTCCGGCGACTCGGTCAACCCGGGAAGGGGCTGCTCCCCGCCGCCGGTCACCACGTAGATCGCCCCTTCGTGCCATACGTGCCAGGCCAGCCGTGGCCCGGACGGGAGTGCGATCCACAGCACGCTCGACTTCTTCGCGCCCTCTTCGATCAGCGCCAGGCTCATGCCCTCAGCCTCTCACGCCACCTCATCTCAAGCACCCCCACCCGTGATCTTGCGAATACTCGCAATAAGCATCTCTGACCTGCATGAACAACTTTCGTGATCTTGCAAAAGCTCGCAGCTGATGCCGCTGACCTGTGCGAACTTCCTTCGTGATCTTGCAATTGCAAGATCACGAAGGAAGTTCGCACAGGTCAAATCGCTGATCGATATATTTCTGCAAGATCACGACAAGGGAATGGGCAGGTCAGAGGGGATGCCTGCGAGAATTCGCAAGATCACGGCAAACTCGCTTTTTGGGGATCAGCGGTTGGCGAGCTTCCAGGCCGCGGGGAGCAGACCGGCCGCCAAGGCGATCTTGAGGAGGTCGCCCAGGACGAACTTGCCGGCGCCCTCCACCAGCGCGGTCCCGAGATCGAGGCCGGTCACCGCGATGAGCACCGGCAGACCGAAGGCGTAGATGACCAGGTTGCCCAGGACCATCGTGCCGACCGTGCGGGCCACCGTACGGTCGCCGCCGCGCTGCGCGAGCCACCCGACGAGCGAAGCCGCCGCGATGAAGCCGAGCACATAGCCGAACGTCGCACCGCCCAGTCCGCTCGCGCCCCCGGCGAACCAGGGGACTCCGGCGGCCCCGACCGCCATGTAGAGGAGCATGCTGAGGAACGCGCGGTTCATACCGAGGGCGGCGCCGACCAGGACGACGGCGAACGTCTGACCGGTGACGGGGACGAGCCCACCGGGGAGCGGCACGCTGATCTGTGCGGCCAGGCCGGTCAGGCCGGCACCGGCCATGATGAGTACGGCGTCCCGCACGCGCGCGGCGGTGCTGCCGGGAACGGCGGGGATGAGGTCGGACAGCACGGCGGGGCGGACCCCAACGGTGGCGGTGGCGTTGGCCATCGATGACTCCTAACACGACTGCGTGGTCGCCTCCGCGGCCCGGCCGGTGCTCTTCCCGGCCCGGCTTGCTCCGGAGGTGTCTTCTACCGTTGACCATTCTTGGCCGGGCCGTGGCGTGAGCCGTACGAGCTGAGGACCAAGAACATCTGATGTGATTTGTGGGGATCGGATAGTGGAGGCCAGGCCATATCGGATACCCGGACGGAAACGGTTGTAGTAGTTCTACCAAGCGCGTGTCAGAGCTCGACCCCCCGGGGTGAGCGCCGGAAGGGCGTCGCTAGCGTGGAGCCCATGCGTGCTCGACGTTCCTGCCTGGCGGTGCCGGGCAGCAATCCCCGCTTCATCGAGAAATCCCGCGGGCTGGCGACCGACGAGATCTTCCTCGATCTGGAGGACGCGGTCGCGCCCGATGCGAAGGAGGCGGCGCGTAAGAACGTCGTCGCCGCGCTGCGCGAGGGCGGCTGGACCGGCAGGATCGTCGCCGTCCGCGTGAACGACCTGACCACCCGGTGGACCTACCGCGACGTCATCGAGATCGTGGAGGGCGCCGGCGACCGGCTCGACTGCGTGCTGCTGCCCAAGGTCTCCGACGCCTCGCACGTGGTCTGGCTGGACACGCTGCTGAGCCAGATCGAGCGGGCGACCGGACTGCCCGAGGGCGGCATCGGGATCGAGGCCCAGATCGAGAACGCGGCGGGGCTCGTCAACGTGGACGCCATCGCCGCTGCCTCGCCGCGCCTGGAGGCGCTGGTGTTCGGCCCGGCGGACTTCATGGCCTCGATCGGCATGCGGACGCTGGTCGTCGGCGAGCAGCCGCCGGGGTACGGCGAGGGCGACGCCTACCACTACGTCCTCATGCGGATCCTGATGGCGGCCAGGGCACACGACCTGCAGGCGATCGACGGGCCGTTCCTGCAGATCCGCGACCTCGACGGCCTGCGCGCGGTGGCCGGCCGATCGGCGGCGCTGGGCTTCGACGGCAAGTGGGTGCTGCACCCCGGCCAGGTGGACGTGGTCAATGAGGTCTTCTCGCCCGCACAGCGGGATTACGACCACGCGGAGATGATCCTCGAGGCGTACGAGTACCACACGACGGTCGAGAAGCGGGGCGCCGCCATGCTCGGCGACGAGATGATCGACGAGGCGTCGCGCAAGATGGCCCTGGTCGTGGCCGCCAAGGGCCGGGCCGCCGGCCTCGTGCGCACCACCGCCTTCATCCCGCCCCCGTCCGCGTAGGCGTCGTCACCCCGCCGCCGGTCGTGAGTGACCCGCCGGGTGGGGTATGAACGGTGGATGCACTCGCCGCCCTACCAGTGGCCGCCGCCCGCCCGCATGCCATGGATCATGCCGCCCCCGGCGGCGGTGCGGTACGACCAACTGGCCCGCACACCGCTGCACCGCTGGTGGCGGCCGATTCTCGGCACGCTGGCCGCGGTGGGCGGTTTCCTGGTCATCTCGTTCGGGATCGTCATGGCGGCGTGGACGGTCGCGACTCTGGCGCGCCTTCCCCTCGTGATGAGCGGGGACCGGATGTTCGTCGATCCGCTCCTCGACCTCGGCTTCCATCTCACCGTGATCGCGCTGGCCATTCCGGTGGTGTACGGCGCGGCGTGGGCGATCCAGCGTCGCCCGGCGGGGACGCTCTCGTCGGTCGCCGGCCGGCTTCGCTGGGGCTGGCTGGCCCGCTGCCTGCTCATCGCGGTCGCGGCCGTCGTGCTCGGGCAACTCGCTGAGATGGCGACACTGCTGCTCACCGGGGTGGACCCGGCGTACAGCTGGGCCGGCTGGGAGGCGTTCCTGCCCGCGATGGCCGTCATCCTGGTGCTCGTGCCCTTCCAGTCCGCCGCGGAGGAGTACATGTTCCGCGGGTGGGTCATCCAGGCGTTCGGCGCGTATCTGCGCAATCCCTGGCCCGGCATTCTGCTGGGCGCGGGGGCCTTCGCCGCCCTGCACGGGTACACCGACTGGGGGATCGCGTACGTCTTCGGGTTCGGGGTGCTGATGGGGTGGCTGGCGATCCTCACCGGCGGGCTGGAGGCCCCGATCGCGCTGCACGCGACGAACAACGTCGCGGCGTTCGGCGTCGTCGCCGCGTCGGGAGACCTGAACAACGCGCTCCAACAGGGTGAGCTGCCCTGGCAGTCGGTCGTCGGCACCGTCGTGCAGTTCGCGGTGTACGGCGCCGCGATCGTAGTAATCGCCCGAAAGAGGGCAATTCAGGCCCTCTCTAGATAAATCTGACCGTGGAGGTCTGGCCGAGGCGGCGTTCCCATGGTGCTCTGGACTGGTGTCCGGGTATCACAGTGATCACGCTCGCCTCGCCCCACCGCCGGTGAAACGGCCCGGCACATCCCCCAGGAGGTACTGAACGTGACCCCGGGCGGCCCCCACGAGCCTGACCGTCCGCACGCCGAGGGCGGCGATCACAGGACGTCACCTCCGGCGGCGGCCGACGAGCGTCTCCCGACGCCGCCGACGCTGCATCACGAGCCGCCGGCACCGTCCCCCTGGGCGTCACCGCCGTTCGCCGCTCCATTACCTGAGGGGCCGGAGCCGTCGGCGACCGCGGAGCCGTCGCGGTGGCCTCTCGCCAAGACCGAAGAGTTCGAGGGGATACGCGAGCTCAAGGGGATCTGGGGGCCGGTGGGCGGCCGCGAGCCCGAGGGCGTTCAGGGGACACCGGAGGACGGTGGGCCGGAAGCCGGTGGGGCACAGGGCGGCGGATGGCCCGATGACCTCGAACCGGACGCGTGGGCGCCGCGGCCGAGTCCCGCCCGCCCGTCCGGGCACAGGACGGGACGCAGCCCGTACGCCGCGCCGTACGGCATGTCCCAGTCCGGCCAGGCGCAGCCGGAGCCGAGACATGGCCGGCCGCCGGACTCGGTGTCCGAAGGCGAAACCGAAGGCCGAACCGGAGGCGAGGCCGGGACCGGGACCGGGGCGCCCGGGAAGAGGCGGCGCCTCGTGACGCGGCCGGACAAGTTGGTGGCCTCCGGCCGGAGGCCGCGGGCATCGCAGGACGGGCCGCCGGAGCAGGGCGGACCGCCGGAGCAGGACAGGCCGCCGGAGCAGGACGGGCACCCTGCACAGGAGCGGCCGCCGGGCGAGGGTGGCACGCCGTGGCGGACTCCGCCGGCGTCACCGTGGGGGAGTGCCGAAGAGCCTGAGACGACGCCGTGGGAGGGCGCGGGCGAGGATTTCGACGACGCCGGAGGGTCCGGCGACGGGCTGATCGAGCCGCCGGATCGCCGAGGCCGTACGGCGTGGGGTCCCGGCGGTCGGCCGGGGCCGAGGCGGCGTCCCCTCGTGGTGGCGGCGGTCCTGCTGGTGGCCGCCGCACTCGGCGTGGTGGTGGTCAACCGCGTCGGCGGTTCCGACGGTGCCGGGCTCACGCTGGCGGCGGGTGAGGGTCGCTCCGCCGATGCCGCCTTCACGGCGCCCGGCCTGTCGGGCAGCGGCTCCAGTCAGGTGCTCAACGCCATCGCCTCGACCGGCTCGACGATCGTGGCGGCGGGCAGCGACACCACGGGCCCGGTCCCAAAGCCGCTGTTCCTCGTCTCCGCCGACGGCGGCGGACACTGGGAGCTGGGCGGGATCACGGGCTTCGAGGGGGGCTCGGCCGGATACGAGCCTGCCGCCGGGGCGGTCGGCCGGCTGGCCGGGGGCGCGGGCCGGTGGCTGGCCGTGGGCACGGACGTTCCCGGCCGGGCGGGCGGGCCCGCCGAGCCGTCCAGCGGCGCGGCAGGTCGGGGCGGCTGGGCGAACCCGGCGGCCGCACGCGGGATGTGGGTCTCCTCCGACGGCAGATCCTGGACGGCCGTGGGCGCCGACCGGCTGACCGAGTTCTGGAGTCAGGACAGGATCACCGATGTGGCGCGGACCGCGACCGGCTTCGTCGCCGTCGGGGCGACCGTGCTGAGCGACGGCACGGCCGGTCCGGTGGCCTGGGTGTCGCCCGACGGCACGAGCTGGACGCGGGTGGACGCCGACCGGATCGGCTCGGGCCGCACGGCACGGGGGATCCGGGCGGTGGCCGCCAGGGGAGACAGTGTGGTGGCGCTGGCCGAACCGGCCTCGAAGGCCGGCCAGGGCCCGGTCGTCCTCCGCTCGGACGACGGAGGCCGCAGCTGGCGTCGTACGACCGGAGCCCTCCCCGGCGTCCGCCCGGAGCCCGGGACGCTCACCACGACGAAGAAGGGCTTCCTGCTGGTCCCGATCCGGCAGAAGCCGGCGTCCGGGGACGTACGCGCGCACTGCTCGCGCGACGGCGTCCGGTGGAGCCGGTGCGGGAAGATCGGGCGGCTGGGCCCGGACGGAACCGGTGTGCGGGGTCTCACCTCGTCCGCCGCCGGGGTGGCCGCCGTCGTCGAGTACGCCTGGGAGAGGTACGCCGTCTACACCAGCGAGGACGGACACCGCTGGACCAGGGGCGCGAACCTGGGGGAGATCCCCGGCACGCTGCGCGGGCTGACCATCACCGACGGCGGCCTCCTGGTGGCGAGCGGGGACAAGCGCGGCCCCGGCGACGCCGAGAACCTGCCCGTACTGATCACGGCTGGGAAGGGCGGGGCGGCCAGGCCCGTACCACTCGGGGAGATCGCCGGGCTCGACCGGACGGTCAGGGATCCGGTGGACATCGCGGCGGCGGGCGGCGTGTTCGTGGCGGTGGGGTCGGCGAACGGCGACGCGGCGATCTGGACGAGCGGTGACGACGGGGCGAGCTGGACGGAGGCCGGCTCAGCCGACCTGCTCGGCGGCCCGGGACGGCAGGCCCTGAGCGGGGTGACACACGGCCCGTACGGCTGGCTGGCGGTCGGCGGCGCCATGACGGACCCGGCGGTGACCCGGCCGCTGCTGGTGACCTCGGCCGACGGCACGACGTGGCGTTCCGGCCCCGCGCTCGAGGTCGATCGCGGTCATTTCCTGCTCGCGCCGCGTGTCGTGGCTGCGGGCCGGAAGGGATACGTCCTCGCGGGCGAGGATCACGGCTCGGCCGGGGTGGTGCCCGCCCTGTGGTTCAGCCCCGACCTGAAGAGGTTCACCCGTGTGCCGCCCGCGCGGATGCCGGCCGGAGGCGCAGGGGTGCGCGTCGCCGACGTCACCGCCACGCCGTACGGCTTCGTCGCCGTGGGCGGGGCGGGCACTGCCGACCGGGAGGCGGGCGTCGTGTGGGTCTCCCCAGACGGCCTCAACTGGGCCTCACGCGGCAGGGTGCTCCCGCAGGGCGCCCGGTCGGCCGGCCTGCGTCACGTCGTGACCACCGAGTCCGGGGACGTCGTGGTGATCGGCGTCGCCGCCACCGGCGAGGGCGTCCGGCCGTTCTCCGCGCGTGCCGACTCGGCGTCGGCCTCGGCGGCAGCGACCGGCGAGGCGGACGGCGGCGGCATGGAATGGGAGTACGGCAGCCTGCCCGCCGAGGCGGGGGCGACCGTGTTCGACGTCACCGCGACCCGCCGCGGGCTGGTGGCGGTCGGATCGTACGGCCCGGCGGCCGAGGGCGACAGCGCCGCATGGATCTCCGCGGACGGTCTCGGGTGGACCCGCAGGACGCTCGCCTCTGACGGTTCGGGCGGGCCGGGCGCCCGGCTGCTCGGCGGGCCGGGCGCTCAGTGGCTCGGCACGGTCGCCGTGTCGGGCGAAGCGGTGGTGGCCATCGGCAGATCCCCCGCCAGAACCGGCGATCACCTCACGGTCTGGCGCAGCCGGGTGACCGAGGAGGCTCGGTGAGCCCCCGGTCCGCGTCACCCGGCAGCACGCCCCATGCGGACAGGGCGTCGAGGAGGCCGCGCGTCAGCGGGAGCCGTACGAGATCGTCGGGCCCGCACCAGCGCGCGTCCGCCGCGTCGTCACCGGGAGAGAGCGGGCCCGGCCGATCGGCCGTCGCCACGTAGTCGTGGATCTCGTAGGTGACGCCTCCCGGCCCGGGGCGCTCGACGGAGCCGGCCAACCTGCCCACGACGACGTCGAGGCCGGTCTCCTCGCGAAGCTCGCGGCGTACCGCCTCCGCGTCGGTCTCGCCCGGCTCGACCCGCCCGCCGGGCAGCGACCAGCTGCCCTGGGCCGGCGGATGGCCGCGGCGGATCAGCAGCAGCCGGCCACTGTCGTCCAGGACGATCGCCCCAACGCATCTGATGAACCGCACATGTCCAAGATTACGACTAGATAACGGGAAAAGCCTTGACGCTGGGCGTGTTTCCCGAGCACCGTGAATATTTGTGAGAACCGCGCCTGTCTGCCCGCGGTGCTTCGGGCCGCTGCACGAACCGAGCGTCTGGTCCAGCGCCTGGCGCTGCGCCGCGCATGGGGACGTGTTGCCGTTGCAGCCTCCCCGGCGCCCGTCCGAGGCCGCCGCCGAGGCCATCCGGCAGGCCGCCCGGGTCCCCGTCTGGATTCCCTGGCCGCTGCCCGCCGGCTGGCTGGTCACCGGGTTCGCCGAGGCGGGGGACGAGCGCAGCGGGGTGCGGGCGAGTGTGGTCGCGCTGACCGGCCCGTCGCTCACTCCCGGTCCGGCGGACATGCTGCTCATCGCCGAGGAACCCGGGGTGGGACTCGGCGCCGCCTTCGCCGGGCTGCCGGGCCCCGATCCTGGCGCCGGCTTCGACAACGGTCCGCCGCACGCGAAGATCGATGTACGTGGTCACCCGGCGGCCCTGTGGTGCGCGGGCAGAGTGCCGGAGGACCGGGCCGTCTACGTCGGGGAGGCGCTCGGCAACTGGTTGTGGGCGATCGTCTGGCCCGCCGAGGTCGGTTGCTTCCTCGCGCTGGCCAACCTGACGCTCCGGGACCTGCGCGATCACGATCAGGCGCTCGATCTGCCGTTCGGCGCCTTCTCACCTCGTCTCGACGGCGACACCCTCTGAGGCCGGAACGGTAGTAAGGTTCTGAGCCGTGACAGCGCGCATCGAACGAGTCGTGACCTCGGGCCCGGTGGAGATCGAGGGCGTCGAGCACAAGGTCGAGAACAACACCTGGATCGTCGGTGATGACGCCGAGGTCATCGTCATCGACCCCGCGCGGGACGCGGAGAAGATCCTTGAGAAGGTGGGCGACCGGGAGGTTCTCGCGGTCATCTGCACCCACGGGCTGCCCGACCACGTCGGCGGCGCCATCGAGACGGCCGCCAGGGACGAGGCGGTCATCGCGGTGCACACCAAGGACAAGCGTCTGTGGCGGCAGACGTGGGAGGAGACCTGGCCCGACATCGAGATGGAGGACGAGGGCCTGTTCGCGGTCGCCGGTGTCGAGCTGGAGGTGCTGACGACGCCCGGAGTGACCGCCGGCGGCGTGTCGCTCTACTGCGAGGAGCTGGGCGCGGTCTTCACCGGGAAGACGCTGCTCGCCGATGGTCCGGGCAAGCTCGGCGGGGAATACCCCGCGCTCGCCGACCAGCTCACCGCGATCGGCGAACGGCTGTTCACGCTGTCGCACGAGACGCGTGTGCTGCCGGCGCACGGCGAGGAATGTCTGATCGGTGACCTAGAGCCCCAGTTCGACCAGTGGCTGTCGGGATCGCTCACCGGGGCGGACGAGACCGAGCCCGAGACGACGCCGCTGCTGGACGGCAAGAGCGCGGCCGGCATCAAGCTGAGCCTCGACGACTAGCGGACGCGGCGCGCGGGACGGGATCGGGCGGATCGGTCATGGAGCAGCTCGGCCTCGACGGCATGCCAAGGCGGCTCTACACCTGTACGCCGTCGCGGCTGAACTCGTGGCTGGACTGCGCGCGGCGTTATCGCTTCACCTATCTCGACCGGCCGGCGCCGCCCAAGGGGCCGGCCTGGGCGCACAACAGCCTGGGGGCCTCGGTCCACAACGCGCTGGCCGCCTGGTGGCGGGAGCCGTACGAACGGCGCACCCCGCTCATGGCGGCCATCCTCCTCACGAACGGCTGGATCGGCGAGGGCTTCCGGGACGCCGGGCAGTCGGCGTTATGGCGGGACCGGGCGCGTGACATGGTGTCCGGGTACGTTTCGACGCTCGACCCCTCCGACGAGCCCATCGGCGTCGAGCGCGTCGTGGCCACGAGGACGGCCGTCATCGCGGTCTCCGGGCGCGTGGACCGGCTCGACCGGCGGGGCGACGAACTGGTCGTGGTGGACTACAAGACCGGCAGGCGTCCGCTGACCACGGAGGACGCCAGGTCCTCGATCGCGCTGGCCATCTACGCCATCGCCGCGACGCGCATGATGCACCGGACCTGCCGCCGGGTGGAGCTCCATCACGTTCCGACGGGTGCCGTCATCGAGTGGGAGCACACCGACGAGTCGCTGGGACGCCACCTGCGCCGGGCCGAGGAGATCGCCCAGGAGGCGGCCGCCGCCGACGACGCCTACCGCGGCTGGGCGGGCGGACAGGGCAGGGGCGGCCGCCGGACGGCGGATCGTGGCGCCGCCGCGGCGAAGACGCCGCCACCCGAGATCGACGAGCTGTTTCCGCCGAGACCCGGACCGCTGTGCTCCTGGTGCGACTTCCGCCGGCACTGCGCCGAGGGACAGGCCGCGGCGCCGGAGCGTCTTCCCTGGGACGGCATCGGCGACGACTGACCCGGTCCGCAGCCCCTCATATGTACTGCGGTTGGAGCAGACGGCTCTCCGCGGTGTTCCAGAAGCGGGTGAGCGCAGCGGCCGTCGTCTCGGGGGCCTCCACGGCGGGAGAGTGGACCGCACCCGGGACCACCACGCACTCGGCGTCGAGCCGGTGCGCCATCTCCGCCTGCAGCAGCGGCGGCCAGCCGTCGTCGTGTTCGCCGTACAGGACCAGGGTGTCGAGGTCGTGCCCGGCCAGCTCGGTCACGCGGTCGGGCGCGTTCAGCACCTCCTCGGCCATCACCCGGAGGCCGAGTGGGTGATTGGCCAGCAGCCGCTTACGCAGGAAGGACACGATCTCGTCGGAGACCCCGGCCTGGAGCGCCTCGGGTTCGAGCCGGTTGGTCCAGATGTAGTCGATGCCGTACTCGGGCAGTTCGGCCAGCATCACCCGGCCGGCCTGCTCCCGCGGGCCGATGATGGCCGCCGGGCCCGAGCTCATCAACGTGAGCGAGGCCGGCCGTACCAGACCGGCCAGCACGGCCTCCCGGGCGACCAGGCCGCCGAACGAGTGGCCGAGCAGGTGGACCGGGTCTCCCTGGCCCACGGCGGCGGCTATCGCGCCGATGTCGGCTCCCAGGGCCGCACAGGTGTACGCCCGCGGATCGTCGAGGCCCTGGGTCTCGTACTGCCCGCGCATGTCGATCGCGATGACCTTGCGCCCCGCCTGGGCGAGCGTCTGCAGGACCGAGATGAAGTCTTCTTTGCTCCCGGTGAATCCCGGTACGAGTAAGGCGGGCCAGCGTTCGGCGACACCGCTGACGGGACAGGCCTCCAGGGCGGCGAACGAGCCGCCCGGAGTCTCGATCTGCCGTGTGCTGACGCCCGGGGGGAGAGCCAGGAATCGTGGCGTGCTCACGAGACCTCCTTCCCGTCAGGGAGCCCTTCGGCCGACGGGCCGGCGACCCGTCTCCTGGACCGTCTGCTGCGGACTCGTGCACTCACGTGGCATCACGATACCGAGAGAAGGCCGTACGGGCACCGGCGAAACCTTTTCGGAGGTTACGATCCGGCACCCGTCCATTCCCTGTCAGCCGGTGGGCCGGTCACCTCGGCGGCCGGCCCCTCGTGATGTCCGTCACCTGGTGCGGCGGGCCTGGGGTCGGTTCGAACGCCGCCGCTGTTGCTGCTGGTTGATTCGCTCGGTCGCCGCGGAGGGGGCGAGATCGTCGTCGTCGGTCGCCAGGTCGGGGGACTTGAACACCACGACGAACGGGCTGGGCGGGATGATCCGCTCCGGCTCGGGCCGGAGCGCCGCCGGCGGTTCGCCGGTCGTGCCCTCGTCCGCCCCGATGCCGTCCCGCGCGTCACCGTCATGTGCGTCATGGTCATATGCGGCGTTGTCACGCGCCGCGTGGTCGGAGGGGCGGGCGTCGCCGGTCATGCCGCCGACGGCGGCGGGAGCGTCCGCCTCGGGCACGGCGGGACACGCCTCGGCCAGCGCGTCGCTGAGCGCGGCCGCGTTGGCGCCCCTGCGGCCGCGCCGGTCGGCGGCGGTCTCCACCGTCGCCTCGTCGAGATCGGGCGCCTCCGGCGTGAGCGTGGTCTGCCGCTCCGCCGTCGCGTCCGCCTCCTGATGGCGTCCGCCGCGGGTGCGGCGGCGCTCACGAGTGCGGGCGGGACGCTCACGGCGCTCCTCCCGCTCCGCCCGGCCACGCCGGTCCGTCCTGTCCCGCGAGCGCGTACGACCGGTCTCGCCGAGATCCTCGAGATCCTCCGCTTCGAGCCCGGCCCGGGAGCGGCTGGCCCGGGGCAGGACGCCCCTGGTCCCCTCGGGGATGTCGAGATCGGTGTAGAGGTGGGGCGAGCTGGAGTAGGTCTCGACCGGCTCGGGGAAGTCCAGCCCGAGCGCGTTGTTGATGACCTTCCAGCGGGTCAGCTCGGTCCACTCGACGAAGGTGACGGCCACGCCGGTGCGTCCGGCCCTGCCGGTACGGCCGATGCGATGGACGTAGGTCTTCTCGTCCTGGGGACAGTCGTAGTTGACCACGTGGGTGACGTCGTCGATGTCGATGCCGCGCGCGGCCACATCGGTCGCGACCAGCACGTTGATCTTGCCGTTGCGGAACGCGCGCAGCGCCTGCTCACGCTGTCCCTGCCCGAGATCGCCGTGAACGGCCGCCACCGCGAAACCTTTGCCGTGCAACTGCTCGGAGACCATGTCGCAGGCACGCTTCGTCTCGCAGAACACCATCGTCAGCCCGTTGCCGGTGCTCTGGAGCAGCCGGGCAACGATCTCGATCTTGTCCATGCGGTGGGTGCGGTAGACGAACTGCGTCGTCAGCGTGGTGGGCTCGGCCTCCGCCGTGAGGTTCCCCGCCCGCACGTTGGTGGGACGGGTGAGATAGCGGCGCGACAGCGCGACGATCTCACCGGGCATGGTGGCCGAGAACAGCATCGTCTGCCGCTTCTCGGGGACGAGCTTGATGATGCGCTCGATGTCGGGGAGGAAACCGAGGTCGAGCATGCGGTCGGCCTCGTCCAGGACGAGCATGGTCACCTGACCGAGATCGAGGTGCTTCTGCTTGACCAGGTCGAGCAGCCGCCCGGGCGTGCCGACGATGACGTCGACACCGCTCTTGAGCGCCTCGATCTGCGGCTCGTACGCGCGCCCGCCGTACACGGTGAGGATCCGCGAGCCGAGCTTGCCCGAGGCGAGGACGAGGTCCTCGGTCACCTGGAGGGCGAGCTCCCGGGTCGGCACGAGGACCAGACCGCGCGGCTTCTTGCGGTTCTTCCTGGGCTTGCCGACCAACTGGAGCATGGGGACGCCGAAGGCATAGGTCTTGCCGGTGCCGGTCCGCGCCTGTCCGATGACGTCCTGGCCCGCGAGGGCCAGCGGGAGCGCCATCTCCTGAATCGGGAATGGTGAAGTTATGCCCTCGGTTTCGAGCGCATCGGCGATCTCCGGGATGACTCCCAGGTCTCGGAACGTCGTTGTCAGGGTCGCCTGCCTAAATCAGTTGCGAAGGGCGGCCCTCCGGGACATCCGACCGGCAGATCGATCCCGGTCCGGGCCCTCGCGGACAGTCGCGCCCTCGTCGTCATAAGCGACCGCGACATCCGATTTCTGGGGACTCTGGAACACGGGCCTCAGATCGACACGTGCTCCAGGTCGACACGTGCCCAGGGACGGACACAATGCGGTCGCACCTTCAAGAGACCAGTCTACTCGATACCACAACCCCGAACCGATTTCCGGGTCTTCTCGACAGAAGTTCCCTCCGTACGGCGTAGCCGCCGGGCTGTCCGGTTCCCCGGGCCGGCGCGGCCCGGCCGTACCCTGACACCTATGACTGATTCCGCTCCCGCTCCCGGTGTCGTCGACCTCCTGGGCATGCTGGCGTACGCCGAGCTCACCGCGTTCCTGCGCATGGCGGAGGATGCCGCGCTACTGGCGCCCAGCCTCACCGACAGGGCGGCGCTCGGCGACCTGGCGGCCATGGAGTACGGCCATTTCCGGAGGCTGCGCGACAGGCTGACGTCGCTCGGGGCGGATCCGGAGGAGGCGATGGCCCCTTTCGTCGAGGCCATCGACGGCTGGCACGCCCAGACGAAGCCGAAGGACTGGCACGAGGCTCTGGTCAAGGTGTACGTGGGCACCGGCGTCGCCTGGGACTTCTACCGGGAGACGGCGCGGCGGGCCGAACCCGCGATCAGGGGGCTGGTCGACGAGGTGCTGGCGGACAAGGACCGCTCGGAGTTCGCGGTGGAGCGGGTGCGCGCCGCGATCGACGCGGATCGCCGGTTGAGCGGGCGGCTTGCGTTGTGGGCGCGCCGGATGGTGGGGGAGGCGCTCAGCCAGGGACAGCGGCTCGCGGCCGCTCGGCCCGAACTCGCCACACTGCTGGCCGGCGATGAGGAGGGCGAGGACCTGGCGGAGATCGGCCGGCTGTTCGCGCGGCTGACCGAGGAGCACGGCAAGCGGATGGCGGCGATCGGCCTGACCCCGGGTCCCTGACCACCGGGTCTCGCCCCCGCGCGGACGGCCGCGAAGATCACGAAGATCGACCCCGTTGCCCGGTACCTGCGTCCCGGTCGGTGAGCCCCGGTCTCCGAGCCCGGCCCGGCCCCTGGATCCGCGTCCTAAATTTCGGGTTTTTCCGTTTCCGGGGCGATCCATCTCCTCATCGAGCGGCATAACGGCGCCGAACGGTTGTACCGTGCGAGACATGAGGGCCTCGCGCCGCTACGGCAGTTCCTTGACAAGATGTGGGCCGAATCGCTGGACTTCGCGCGCCGTGCTGCGGAGAGGAAGCGCGGGGTGTCCGACCATCAGTCGTGGCCGGGACGACCCCCATCTGGGGATCCAGGTCCGCCGCCCGCGCGGCTGCCGCTACCGACACCGCTGAGAGACGGCCGTCCCGGGGAGTCGTGCCGGGAGGAGCCGAGGCGCCGGCGGAGCCCGTCTCGCCGGGCCCTTCGCCTGCGGTCCTCGTGCCCTCCCACGCTCCACTCCCCGGATCCGTGATCGGATGACGGCGCGGAGCTGTCAGAGCGTGCCGCCGAATCCCACCGTGCGCTGCTCGTCCTCGCCGATCTCGACGAACCCGAGTGAGGTCACGGGGACGACGACGCGGCGGCCCTTGGTGTCGGTGAGCGAGAAGACGCCTTTGTCGGAGGCGAGTGCCCTGCGGAGCTCCTCCTCGATCTGCTCGGCCGACAGGTCGGTCTCCACCACGAGCTCACGATGCACCGACTGAACGCCGATCTTGATTTCCATGGGGCTCCCCTTTCGCGCGGGCCGGTTCCTCCCCATAGTCGTCGCCGGGGGCGGTGGCGCGTTCTGAGATCGCGTCAAGCGAACAGAAACCTTTGCGGCCGGTCCGGGCGACCGTTCTGGCGGGCCGGTCCGGATCGGGTGGTCGGGTTCGCCCGGTTCGCTCGGTTCGGTCGGTTCGGTCGGGTTCGGTTCGGGAAGGCCGCTCCGGGTCTGGGGAGGCCGGGTCAGCCGGTGCGCGGGAAGCCGCTGATGCCGCGCCAGGCGAGCCGCGCCATGAGCTGCGTGGCCGCCTCCTTGGGGATCGAACCCTGGCTGCTCAGCCAGTAGCGCGCGCTGACCTCGGCCATGCCGACGAGACCGACGCCCAGCAGGTGTGCCTCGTCGCTGGAGCAGTCCGTGTCCTCCTGGATGACCTGGCTGATCGCCTCGGCGCTCTCCCGCAGCGAGCGTTCCATCCGCTGCCGCACCGGTGCGACGTTGCGCAGGTCGGATTCGAAGACCAGCCGGAACGCCTCGCCCTGGCTCGACACGAAGTCGAAGAACGCGCCGATCGCCGCCTGCACCCGCTGCTTGTTGTCCGTCGTGGAGGCGAGCGCCTGACGGCAGCGGGTCACCATGTCGTCGACATGGACGTCCAGCAGGGCCAGATAGAGTTCCAGCTTGCCCGGGAAGTGCTGGTAGAGCACCGGCTTGCTGACCCCGGCCCGCTCGGCGATCTCGTCCATGGCGGCCGCGTGATAGCCGTTCTCCACGAACACTTCCTGTGCCGCGCTCAGCAACTGGCGACGGCGGGCCATCCGGGGCAGCCGGGTGCCCCGGGGCTTGGCGTCCGGGGTAGCGGTCACGGCAGTCTCCTAATGAGGATGAGCATCGGGGGCTCGCCGCCCCGGGGCCACATCCTACGCGCCGGTAAAACGGCTCAGCGATAATCCTCGTCCTCGCCGAGGTCAACCGTACGCTCCTGCTCGGCCACATCGGCGGGGTCGGCTTCGAGCGGGACCCGCTTGGGCCAGCCGGTGTGCTCCGGCACCTTCACGAGTCGGCGCTGGTCGACCGCGTCCGCCTCCGGAGCCTCGATCGAGATCTCCCCGACCACCTCATCGGGGTCTACTTCAGACATCTGGCCATCCTCCCGTTATGAAAGATCCGCTGCGAAAGGGCCTGTTGTGAAAGGGGCCGTTCTGAGACGCTCTCGGCACGTCAGGTCCACACTACGGCCCGGTTGCCCACGCAGGCGCGTCCTAAGCGTGCGCGTCCGCGAACAGGTCGCCGTGTTCCGCCACCCGGCCGAGTACGTCGGAGGCGGTGAACACGAGATCCTCCGGGTTTTCGCATTCCTCGACCTCCTTCCACATCAGCGGGGTGGAGACGGTGGGGAGGCGGTCGGCGCGCAGGGAGTAGGGCGCGACGGTGGTCTTCGCCGGGTTGTTCTGGCTCCAGTCGATGAAGACCTTGCCCGGTCTGGCCTTCCTGGCCATCACGCTGGTGATCCCCGGATCATGGGACTCCAACTTCCGGGCCAGCGCCTTCGCGTAGTCGGAGGTGCCGAACCCGCGGTCCCACGGCGCATAGAGCTGCATGCCCTTCTTCCCGCTGGTCTTGGGGAAGCAGTCCAGGCCGTCGGAGGCCAGCGCCTCTTTGAGCAGCATGGCGACCCGGCAGCACTCCACTATGGTGGCCGGCGCGCCGGGGTCGAGGTCGAAGACGAGCGTGTCGGGCGGCAGCGGATCGCCGTCCGGCGACACCCGCCACATCGGGACGTGTACTTCCAGCGCGGCCAGGTTGGCGTAGTAGACCAGCGTCGGCAGATCGCAGACGACGGCGAACTCGATCTTTTCCCGGTTCTTGGTGCTGCCCGGCGCCGGCAGGGTCACGGTGGGGATCCAGTCCGGCGTGTGCGCGGGCGCGTTCTTCTCGAAGAAGGACTGGCCGTCGACGCCGTCGGGGAAGCGCTTGACCGTCAAAGGACGGTGTCCGATGTGCGGGATCATGACATCGGCGATCTTGGTGTAATAGTCGACGACCTCGGCCTTGGTGAAGCCCGTGCCGGGATAGAGGACCTTGTCCAGATTGGTCAGCACCAACTCGCGGTCCTCGACCCGCACCAGCACCTTCCGCGTCATCCCCGCACAGCACCTCCGCCGGTCCGCCGCCCCTGTGGCGTAGGCCATAGGCGTGCTCCCGCCCCGGGTACGGCGCCCCCCATTGCGGGTACCTGCCCATGAGGTGAGTCTGTTCAATCACGTCTGGCGATATTCGAACTCAGAGACGAGACTGTGGCTATGCGCAGCATCTGGAAGGGCGCCATCTCGTTCGGGCTGGTCACCATCCCCGTGAAGCTGTATTCGGCGACCGAGCAGAAGGACGTCACGTTCCACCAGGTGCACCAGGCGGACGGTGGACGCATCAAGTACAAGCGGGTCTGCTCCCTCGACGGTGCAGAGGTTCCGTACTCGGAGATCGCCAAGGGGTACGAGCTCGCCACGGGCGAGATCGTCGTGCTGACCGAGGACGACTTCGCCGATTTGCCGCTGACCACGTCCCGCCGGATCGACGTGCTGCAGTTCACCCCGGCCGAGCAGATCGACCCGATCTACTTCGCCAAGTCGTACTACCTGGAGCCAGAGGCTCAGGGGACCAAGCCGTACGTCCTGCTGCGTGACGCGCTGGAACGCTCGGGGCAGGTCGCGGTGGTGAAGGTCGCGCTGCGGCAGCGCGAGTCGCTGGCGACCCTGCGCGTACGCGACGGTGTCTTCGTGCTGGAGACGATGCTCTGGCCGGATGAGGTGCGCACGGCGGAGTTCGGGTTTCTCGAGGAGGACGTGGAGGTCCGCCCCCAGGAGCTGAAAATGGCCGAGTCCCTGATCGAGACGATGGTGGCCGACTTCGACCCCGCCGAGCATCGGGACGCCTACCGCGAGGCGCTGCAGGAGGTCATCGAGGCGAAGGTGGCGGGCAGGGAGATCGTCGCTCCGGAGGCGCCGGCCGAGGGGCGCCCGGCGGTGGACCTCATGGCCGCGCTGCGGGCGAGCGTCGAGGCCGCCAAGAAGGAACGTGAGGGTACGGCGGCGGCCGGAAAGCGCAAGGCGCCGGGCGGGAAGGCCGCGGCGAAGACCCGCGGGAAGACCTCAGGGAAGACCTCGGGGAAGACCACGGAGGAGGTCGCAGAGAAGGCGGCCGCCGCCGTGCGGGCGGAGGACGAGGAGAAGAAGACGCCGGCGAAGCGGAGGACCCGCCGCACGGCCTGAGGAGCCGCACGCACGCGCCACCCCCTCCCCCCGTGATCTTGTAGTTTCTCGCAGGGCCGCCCTCTGGCCTGCCCGAATCAATGTCGTGATCTTGCAGTTTTTCGCAGGGATGCCGCCCGACATGCGCCGATGCGTTAACCGATCTTGCAGTTGGCGGCTCCGCGCATGGAGCGGCTCCGGCGGCCGATGGCTCGCCGGAGCACGGTTCTCAGTGGTTATGGCGATTTCGGTTGTGACGATGACGTCCCAGCGAGTTTCCGGTCAGACGGATCCGTCGGCCGATCCCGGGCCGAGGGACGGTAGCCGTCACCTCGGCCCAGGTCCATCTCTCAGAGCCGTGGATCAGCCGTCGTCGTCGCTGTCGATGTCCACGACCGCGTCCGGCCCGGCGAAGATGGTGGCGGCCCGGTTGCTCTTGTGGACGCGGCGCTTGTGCACGTGCGTGGGCCGCCAGTAGTTGAGGTTGGTGTTGTGGTTGCGGAGCTTGTTGCGGTTGCAGTTACGACCGCGGCAACCGTGGCCCCAGCCCCATCCACAGCCGTTGGTCGCGCTGGCGACGGTGGTCGTGGCCGCGGCGGCGGTGGTCGCGGTCGTGGCGGCGAGGGCGAGGGACCCGCCGGCCAGTGCGGTACTGATCGCCAGGCCGGTGATGACGTTTCGGAATTTGGGCATTGCGTTCCTCCTTGCAAGGATGGATCGCCCTGTTAGCGGCACTTCCGCCGTTTAGGGGAAATGTATGACGATGGGCTTTTTGTCCCTATCGTCCCGCGATGTCTAAATTGCCGAAGCGGTCGAGCAGCAAACCCGAACAGGCCATCTTTGGTGGGTTGTTACATCCTCATGACCGCCCGTGAAAGGGCCATTGCCCGTTCGTCATCTTCCGTCCGATCTTCGGGCTTTCCCCATGGGCGGCTCGCAGGATTTTCGATGCTTTCTTCTTGGGCGCCCGTACGTTTCGAATCCCGCTGGAGCGGCAACGCGCACGCCCGCTGGGACACCGTCGTACGGCGAATCCCGCATCGGAGGGGGTCCGGAACCTCGGGAACGAGGGCGGGAGCACGGGTCAGGCGTGGCCGGGCGATGGCGGGGTGTGGGAGGAAGGCCGGGGCCGGAGAGGAGTGTCCGAGCGGTGAGGGGGCGACCCCGGACCGTGACCGTGGGGAACGAGAGCCGCGGCGGAGAGATGGGGGTGGAGGGGTGTGGGAGGAGAACCGGGAGGAAGGGATGGGGGGAGAGCCGGGGTGGAGGGATGGGGGGGGAGAGCCGGGGCGGAGAACCGGCAGGGCTCCGGCGAACGTGTTCGCCGGAGCCCTGTTTCTCCTGAAGCGCGGACGCTAGGCCCGCGATGCGGACGAGGTCTCGAAGAGACCCTGGATGGCGGATGACGAACCGCTCGAAACGTTTCGCCGAGTCCCGCCAATGCCAGATCGATCAAGGACGGGCGACTCCGTCAGAGCCGGCGGGGTCAGCGGGGACGCCGGTCCTCGTTCCGCTGCCTGAGACGCTGCAGGGCGGTCTGGCGGTTGAAGCTGTCGAACACATTGATGCTGTTGTCGTTGTTGCGGTTGCCGCCGTCGGCGAACAGCGCCCGCACGAACTCCCTGCGCAGCCTGTCCCTGGCGAAGCGGCCATCGACGAACGTCCCGTCGACACCGTCGATGAAACCGTCACCGCCGAAATTGCCTTGGACGACGACGGCGGCGTTGGCGGCGGTGGCGCTCGTGGCCACGCCCAGGCCGACAGCCCCGCCGGCCAGCGCTGCCCCGATCGTCAGACCAGCGATGATGTCACGGTATGTGGGCATCGTTTTTCCTCCTTGAAGGATCAATTGCCCCGAATCGTTGACATTTCCTAGAACATTAGGAAATGTGAAGTGATGACCAGATGTGCTGTCATCTCCTGCATTATTTTGATTTCCTGACACGCCGAGCGATAAACGAGCATCCAAGCCGTTTAGCGACTTATTGCTCCACTATAGATCGTTTAGAGGATATATGCGTTGAATGTCCGCTTTATCCGAGAAAGTGGAGAATTCGCTCCGCGATTTCCGCTGCTGAAAGCGCCGTACGGACGGGTGCCCCTATCCGAGGAGACGCCGGTCCTCGTTCCGCTGCCTTAGACGCTGCAGGGCCGTCTGGCGGTTGAAGCTGCCGATGACGTTGATGCTGTCGTCGTTGTTGCGCGATGCCGTCCGGCCCGTGGGTGCGAGATTGAAGAAGCCGGTGGTGAAAGCTCCGTCGAGGCCGAAGAGGCCGTCGTCGAATTGCCCCTGGACGACGGCGGCGCCGGCCGCGGTGGCGCTCGTGATGGCACCCAGGGCGACGATCCCGCCGGCGAGCGCGGTGCTGATCGTCAGGCCGGCGGCGATCTTACGGAGTACGGTCATGTTCTCCCCCTGAAGGATTGGTTTCTCCTGATCTGGGCTGGGTCGGCGTAGGTCAGTCGTCCTCGCCGTCGCGCTGGTTGAGCCGCTGCGGCACGAACTGCCGGTTGAAGCTGTTGATGATGCTGACGGCGTTCTCGTTGGTGCGCCTGACGGGTACCAGGCCGGCCGACGTGCCCACGTTGAGGTTCCGCAAGAAGATGAGGTCCTCGAGGGTACGGAGATCGCGGCGGACGCCGTCCCGCCTGGCGAGGCCGAGGAAGCCGTCGCCGCCGTCGAACTGCTGCTGGACGACGGTGGCGTTCGCCGCGGTGGTGCTTGTGATGGCGCTCAGGGCGACGATCCCGCCGGCAAGCGTGGTGCCGATCGTCAGACCTGTAATGACGTCACGGAATGTGGGCATGGCGTTCCCTCCTTGAAGGATTAATTGCCCATCGTTTGATATTTCCGCTAATATTGGACATATCGAACGGTGGCCTTTTGGGTGCCTTATCGTGCGACATATTGATTGCCTGTCTTGTGAGGGGATAAACGGGCATCTACGCCATTTGATGACTTATTGCTCCGGTATGGACAATTTAGAGGACGTACGCCCGAAGTGACCGTATTGTCCGAATCATCATTCGGCTATGAGCCCTCGTGCTCCCCGGACCTGGTCAATGGTGGTCCTGACCGGCCGATCAGGACCAAGGCAAAGGGCTCCGGCGGGAGATTCCGCCGAAGCCCTTTTTGCGGCACGGTAACGGAAGCCGAGCCGATATCGGAGGCTTCTGTCAGGTCACCGTGCGCCGCTGATCGGGATTCTCCTGGACTTTCGCCGGCGTAGTCGATCCTGCCGGCGCCTCGCGCTGACCATGCCTTCCGAAGCCTTCCGCGTCGGGTCCAACCGCGGTCGAGCCCGGAAGCCCACAAGACATCGGTTGGTCGAACTCAGAAGCCGCGGTTGTTGAAGAAGTTGTTGTTATTGTTGTTCCACCAGTTGTTGTTGTTCATCATGTTGTTGTTGTTCCACCAGTTGTTGTTCCACCAGTTGTTGTTGCGGTTCGTCCGGTCCTGGAAGCCGATGGCGACGCCCTTGGCCGCGATGCCGAATGCGGAGTTGTCGTCGTATCGGTCGTTCCACATGTTCTGGTTCCAGAAGTTCTGGTTGTTCCACCAGTTGTTGTTGTTGGCGAACATGTTGTTGTTGCAGGCGGTGGTGAAGCCGCCGCCGATTGCGCAGTTGTTGCCGCCGCCGCCGCCGAAGCCACCGTTGCCGCCGCCGTTGCCGCCGCCGAAGTTATTGCCGCCCCAGCAG
Organism: Sphaerimonospora sp. CA-214678; assembly: GCF_050942215.1. Lineage (GTDB taxonomy): Bacteria > Actinomycetota > Actinomycetes > Streptosporangiales > Streptosporangiaceae > Sphaerimonospora. Next base: position 5,314,388 of record NZ_CP192056.1, on the reverse strand, counting down.
GTCGTCGGCATGATGAAGGTGCCGCCGCCCATGCCGGGACCGCCCATGCCGCCGCCGCCGTTGCCGCCGCCGTTGCCGCCACCGCCCATGCTGCCGCCGAAGCCACCGGTCATAACGCCGCCGCCACAGCCGCCGAAGTTGCCGATGCCGCCACCCTGGGCCGGGATCACGCCGGCGCTGGCCGCAGTGGCGCCCAGGGCGAGGGCGCTGCCGGTGATCGCGGTGCTCATCGCCAGTCCGGCGAGGATCTTCTTGAGTTCGGGCATTGCGTGTCCTCCTTGACAGGATTCGATTGCCCATGATTCGCACGTCGTCTCTTCACTCGGTGAAGAGGAGAAATGTGCCAGTAGCCCTGATCGGACTGTTTTCTGCTCTATGGTGATTGCCTCCCATTGCGGGTAATAAACAGACATCTACGGTATTTAGCAACTTATTGCTCCACTCTAGATAACTTAGAGGATAATTGCGCAAAATGTCTGAAGTGTCCTCTTTGTGGTCATGGCCTCGGCGGCGCCCGATCGGGCGCACGGGAGTCGGGGGGCGAGAGCCTGAGAAAGGCGGTATGTTCTGGAAACCATGAGCGAGGGCTCCAGCGGAGTGATCCGCTGGAGCCCTTTGCGCTGCGCGGTACGGAGATGAACGAACGACCGCGTCGATATCGAAGGCGTCTAACAGGACACCATGCGCCGATTTTCGGGATTTTCCTGCGCTCTCGCCGGCGCGATCCAGTCGGCCGGAGCCTCGTTCCGAATCGCAGACGGTCGTCCCGTCATCTTTCCCGGGCCGCAGCCCCGAGGTCGATTACGGCGAAGACCGTCGGCTTCGGATCGAGCGGTCCTATCAGCCGTTGAACCCGGGGAACTGGTGGAAGTTGTTGTTTTTGTTCCACCAGTTGTTGTTGTGGAGCATGTTGTTGTTGTTCCACCACATGTTGTTGTTCCAGTTGTTGTTGCGGTTCGTCCGGTCCTGGAAGCCGATGGCGACGCCCTTGGCCGCGATGCCGAAGGCGGAGTTGTCGTTGTATCGGTCGTTCCACATGTTCTGGTTCCACATGTTCTGGTTGTTCCACCAGTTGTTGTTGTTCCAGAAGTTGTTCTGGTTGTTGTTCCAGAACGGGGTGTTGTTGTTGGTGTTGTTATTGTTCAACGGCGTGATGAGCGCGGCACCACCCACACCGAGACCGGTGCCGAGGCCGGTGCCGAGGCCGCCGCCGAGGCCGCCGCCCGCCGGAATCGTGGTAGCGCTGGCGGCGGCGACACCCAGGGCGAGGGCGCCGCCCGTGATCGCGGTGCTCATGGCCAGCCCAGCGAGGATCTTCTTGAGAACGGGCATTGCGTGTCCTCCTTGACAGGATTCGATTGCCCCATAATCTGCATGGCATTTCTCAATATTGCGGAGAAATGTCCTTATGGCCCCCGATCGGACCATCTTCCTGCGCTTCGTTGATTTCCTGGCCGGTCGCGACACAAACGGGGATCTGATGCTTTTGGTCTGGTGTTATCAGTTTATGAACTATGTTAGACCGTTAATGCTACATATGTGGTGAAATGTCCGATTCAAGGGTGGGTGGTCCGCAAACTGTCCCGGTGTCACGCGGGCATCGAACGGGGCCGGCGGACGGCCGTGGACGAGCCTGACGGCGGCCCCGGCGGACGGAATGTCAGCGGCCCCTCCGTCGTCGATCCCCGGGGGGACGGCTTCCGGCGGTCCTTCGCGGCCTCCGGCGACCACCTGTGCCGTCCGGGAATGGGCCGCCCGAGATCGCCGGGCCCCGAGGGGAGCACATGCCTCCCCGGGGCGCTCAGAATTTCCTCGGGGACGTTCGCGGACAGAGAGCGACGCGGTGGGGGCAGCCCCCCGGCCGGGCGGTGGAGCGGAGAGCGCGCGGGGAGCGGGGAGAACAAGAGGGACGCGCGGAGGGCCGGGGAAAATGCGGAGGCCGTGGGAAAGCGGGGAGAAGGGGCGGGAGAACTAGAGGGACGCGCGGAGGGCCGGGGAAAATGTGGAAGCCGTGGGAAAGCGGGGAGACCGGCCGGGGAGTGAGGGACATGAAGGCGGCGAAAACGCCGACGCCATGTGTGTCCATCCCCGGGACGGACACACATGGCGTGAGTGATCTATATAGGCGAAGCTCGCCGTCATCACGGCGAGGCGTATGGAGTGTGTGTCCCCGGCCGCGGCGGTGAGGCTCGGTACGGCGGCGCCGGTCCGGGTGCGGTCCTGCACCGGTCCTTTCCGTACCGGTCCTTCCGCCTTCACTTCCCCTACCGGCACGTCCGGCGACGGGAGCCGGCACACGTGGGCGTGCCGGCTCCCTGGACCCGATTTCCACCGGGCCGGGATTCGATGAGAGTGCCCGTGTCACGCCTGATGGCCACGGATCCGGCGGACACGGGCACGTCCGGCATCTCGTCCGGCTGACGGGACGGCGGACGTCTCACGGTCGTACGTCCCGGTAGACCCGGACCGGGCGCGCTATGTCAGTCGACGAGAGGCGCCGCGGCGTCCCCGTCCACCCGCTGGACCTGGGGGCGACGGTTCAGGAGGTTGGTCTCCCGCACGGTCGGGTCGGCCTCGGTCCGCTGGCCCTGCAGCGGCTCGACGTCCGAGCGCTGCCGCTGCGCCGGCAGCACGGCCGTGTTCTGGTTGCGGTTCGGGTTGTTCCACGAATGCATCTGCTCGTACTGGTTGTTGTACGGCAGCGCGTAAGCGTTGGACCACTGCGTGTTCCACGGCATGGCCCCGGAGTGGTTCGCCGACTTCTGGAACGGTGTGAGAACGAGCGTGAAGTCACGCATCAGGAACTGGTCCTGCGTCTCGAGCTGGCGCGTGTGCTGCCACTGCTTGTTCTTGTTCTTGTTCTTGCTCTTGTTCTTGTTCTTGCTCTTGCCCTTCTGGGCCTGGCCCTGCCTGTTACGGTTCGCGTTGGAGTTCCGGTTCACGTTCACCGGGTAGTAGCGCGCCTGCGGCTTGGGGGGAATGTAACCCCCCATGACGACCCCTGCGTTGGTCGCGACGGTCACCGAGGCGTTCGCAGCCGTGCTCGTCGCCGCGCTGATCGCGACGACCGCACCTGTCAGCGCGGTGCTGAGGGCGAGAACGCCGCCGACGCTCCTGATCGTGGACATGGGTTTTCTCCTCCTGAAAAATATCCGGCCCGGCGGCCGGCCCTTTCCGACCCGCTCGAATCGGAGAGCGGCCGGAACCGCCGGGATTTCCGCGCCGTGCTACCACGACGGGAATTGGCTGAGTTCGTTGCTCGTCGCCGAGCAGTTGGGCGGCCTGCCCGCCGAGCCTCGGTCGGCATTGGCCGGACGGCCCCGGTGAGCGCCCGTCCTCACCTCGTGATCGCGTGCCCGGAAGGACACCGTTTTGGGGGAGAGCGGGCGCTCGGCCGGTCAGCGCCGGCCGGAGACCGAGATCGGCGTGGCCGTCAGGGCGCTATGTCAGCCGGCGGCGGCCGGAGCCGCGGCCACAGCGTTGTTCGGCGCGTCAAGGTCCCCGTCCACCCGCTGACGCAGGCGCTGGGGAGCCACGTTGTCCGTCCGCACGCGCGGGTCGGCCTCGGTCCGCTGGCCCTGAAGCGGCGCCACGTCGGAGTTCTGCCGCTGCGAGGGCAGGACCGCGGAGGTCTGCCTGTCACGCGGGAAGTTCTGCTGGTTGGTGGTGCCCAGCTGGTGGTTCCACGGCAGCGCCTGCGACTGGCCGTACTGCCAGTTGTACGGCAGGGCACGCGAGTCGCTTTCGGTCTTCTGGAACGGCGTCAGAACGAGGGTGAAGTCACGCAGCAGGAACTGGTGCTGGTTCTGCAACTGGCGCTCGTGCTGCCACTGCTTAGTCTTGTTCTTGTTCTTGCTCTTGTTCTTGTTGTTGTTCTTCGCCTTGGCGCGCTGCCCCTGCTTGTTGCGGTTGCGGTTCCAGTTGCTGTTCCAGTTGCCGCTCGGGCCGGGACCGCCGACCCAGCCGCCCATAACGGTGGCCGCGTCAGCGGACGCGGTGGTCACGGCGGCACCCAGGGCGACGGCACCGCTGGTCAGCGCGGCGCTGATCGCGAGGATCCCGACGAGGTTGCTCAGCTTGGGCATTTCATTTCCCCCTTGAAGGATTATTGCCCCGACACTCTGGCATTTCCCAGATGGACTGGAAAATGCTCCTTCTGACGATCCTTGTGGATCATCCCTGCATTGTCTTGATTTCCGCGCCGCGCAGGGGACAAACGGCGATCGGCCGCTTTTGCCTTCCGCTTATCGCTTTATTGACGACGTTGGGCCGCTACCGCTCATTTCGCTCGTAAATGTCATTTATGTCGGATTTGAAATGTCCCAATATGGGCGTTATAGCTCTTCTGTCGAACCGGGGGACCGTGGTTCAGGCGTCCCGTCGGGCACCCCTTAGGGTCGAAGTCGAACCAGTGGACCGAAGGAGGAGGCGTGGGCGTCGAGCCGATTCCGCACTGGCCCGGCGAGCTGATCGACACCGGTGATCTGCGGATCAATGTGAGGGTGACACCGGAGGGGCCGCGAGAGACGGCGGTCTTCGTGCACGGTCTGGCCGGTTCGGCCACCAACTGGACCGACCTCATGGGGGAACTGGCCGGCGAGGTCAGAGGCGTGGCGGTCGACCTGCCCGGGGCCGGCTACTCACCCGCGCCGCTCGACGGCGACTACTCGGTCGACGGCCACGCCCGCGCGGTCGTACGGCTCGTGGAGCATCTCGGCGGTCCGGTCCACCTGTTCGGCAACTCGATGGGCGGGGCGGTCTCCGTCCGCGTCGCCGCGACCCGGCCGGACCTGGTCGGCTCTCTCACACTGATCTCTCCGGCCCTGCCCGACCTGCTACCGCGGTACGGCCCGGCCCGCATCGCGATGTCGGCCGCGCCCAGGATCGGGGAACTGGCGATCCGCTGGTTCGGCGCGCTTCCGCCGGAACGGCGCGTCCTGGCCTCGCTGACCATGTGCTACGCCGATCTGTCGATGGTGCATCCGGAGCGATTCCGCGAAGCGGTGGAGGAGCTGCGCCGGCGCGACGGCCTGCCGTATTCGGGCGCGGCGGTCGTCGGATGCGCCCGGGCGATCGTCAGGGAGTACTTCCGCTTCGGGCCGGACAACCTGTGGACGCAGGCCGCCCGGATCGCCGCGCCCACCCTGCTCGTCTACGGTTTGCGCGACCGGCTCGTGCACGCCCGCATGGCGCATCGGGCGGCCAGGACCTTCCCCGACGCCAGGCTCGTCCTGCTGCCGCGGGCAGGCCACGTGGCGCAGATGGAGTTCCCCGGGGTCGTGGCGAGGGAGGCGCGCCGCCTTCTGGGCCAGACCCATGGCTCGATCCGACGAACAGCGTGATTGGGGAATGCGGGGGTGTCCCGGTTAAGTTGTGAGTAGAGCTTGTGAGGGCCAAATGGATCCGAGCACGACCCTCGGCACGAAAACGGGAGTGGAACTGTGTCGTTGCCACCGCTGGTAGAACCGGCAGCCGAGCTGACCGTCGACGAGGTGCGCCGCTACTCGCGCCACCTGATCATCCCCGATGTGGGCATGGCGGGGCAGAAGCGGCTCAAGAACGCCAAGGTGCTGTGTGTGGGCGCGGGCGGCCTCGGCTCTCCCGCGCTGCTGTACCTCGCGGCCGCCGGGATCGGGACTCTCGGCGTCGTCGATTTCGACGTCGTGGACGAGTCCAACCTGCAGCGGCAGGTCATCCACGGTCAGTCGGACATCGGCCGGCTCAAGGCCGAGTCCGCCGCCGCCACCGTCCGTGAGATCAACCCACTGGTCAACGTCGTGATCCACAACGTGGCGCTCACGACCGACAACGTGATGGACATCTTCTCCGGATACGACCTGATCCTGGACGGGACCGACAACTTCGCCACCCGTTACATGGTCAACGACGCGGCGGTGCTGCTGGGCAAGCCGTACGTCTGGGGATCGATTTACCGCTTCGACGGCCAGGCCAGCGTGTTCTGGGCCGAGCACGGCCCCTGCTACCGGTGCCTCTACCCCGAGCCGCCGCCACCCGGCATGGTGCCGAGCTGCGCCGAGGGCGGCGTCCTCGGCGTGCTGTGCTCCTCCATCGGGTCCGTCCAGGTCAACGAGGCTATCAAGATCATCACTGGCCTCGGCGATCCGCTGGTCGGCCGTCTCCTGATCTACGACGCGCTGGAGATGAAGTACCGGGACGTCAAGGTACGCAAGGACCCCGAGTGCCCGCTGTGCGGCAAGGACCCGTCCATCACCGAGCTCATCGACTACGAGGCGTTCTGCGGCACGCTCTCGGAGGAGGCGCAGCAGGCCGCCGCCGAGTCGACGATCACCGCGGCCGAGCTCAAGGCGATGCTCGATCGGGGTGACGACATCCACCTGATCGACGTCCGCGAGCCGAACGAGTACGAGATCGTCAACATCCCGGGCGCCGTGCTGATCCCCAAGGGCGAGTTCCTGAACGGCTCAGCGCTGGAAGGCCTGCCGCAGGACAAGAAGATCGTCCTGCACTGCAAGTCGGGCGGACGCTCGGCCGAGGTGCTCGCGGTGCTCAAGAACGCCGGCTTCTCCGACGCCGTCCACGTCGGCGGCGGCGTGCTGAGCTGGATCAAGACCGTCGACCCCAGCCTCCCCACCTACTGATCCCACACCGTACGGCCGATGGGTACGGCCTTCGCCGCGGCGAAGGCCGTACCTTTTCGTATGATCAGGGGGCGTCCGGGGCGCGTGGCGTGCCCGCGGGCGGCAGGACCGTCAGGCCGCTGGGGGAGACGATCTTCTGAAGGTCGCTCACATAGGTCCTGAACGCCGACCGGCCCGCGTCCGTGAGGCGATACCAGGTTCTCGGCCGCTTGCCGACGTGGCCCTTGCGTACACGCACGTATCCGGCGGCCTCGAGCGCGCTGCCGTGTTTGGACAGGACCGAGTCGCTGACGCCGAGGGCGTCCCGTACGAAACCGAACTCGGCCTCCTCCGCCGCGGCGAGCAGCGAGACGATCCGCAGCCGGACCGGCGCGTGAATCACCGGATCGAGATCCATCAAAGACTCGCTTCGAGCTTCCTGGCCATCCGTCGGGCAATCCACCGGGAGATCAGCGGACTGCCCAGAGCGTAGTAGGCGGTGAGCGAGAGGCCGGCATAGGTCCGGCCGAACGGCACGTCCATGCCGCCGAGGAGGAGGGCCACCCCCAGGTTGAGGCCGATGCCCACGAAGAGCCAGGGGAGATACACGGGGAGCATGGCGGACGTCGCCATGCGGCCGCTGAGTGTCATCCGCCGGGTCTTGGCGAACACGGCGATCAGGGCTCCCATTCCCGCGGCGAGCACTATGCCGAGGCCGGCGCCGACCGGTTTCGGTATGCCCGGTTCCGTCATGAACTGGACTCCGGTCACGAACAGCCCGATCCCTGCCATGAACCACACGGGTAACCACGGCTGGAAGCGCACCGCCTTCGCCTGGGTCTCGCGGATGGTCGCGAGGTTCTGTGCCGCTTCTTCCGGGTTCACAGCGATCTCCTCCCCGTACGCTTTCCATCATGGAAAGTACTTTCCACTTTCCATAGCGTCAAGTACTTTCCGTGAGGATTTGCGGGGATCTCGAACCTTGGGGAGGTTAAGGTCACTGTCGGGGGAATCGTGCCGGGCGGGCGAACGGAGGCGTGGTGGGCGAACGGCGGACCTGGCCTGCCCTGGCCATCGCCTCCGCACTGACGCTCATCTGCGCGATCGTCGCGGCGGTCGCGGCGAACGCCGCCCTGGCCGAGCTCACCCGCGGACCCAGCCCCGAAGAGGTGCGGCAGGCCACGGCGGCCGAGGTAGCACGGCGCTGGGAGCGCTGGCCCGTGGGCCGGATCTTCCCGGCGACCCTGACGTACAACAGCGAGCAGGGCGGCGTGGAGCGGGCGCGGCGGGTCGGCGTCTCCTCCCGGTACGGCTGCCGGACGGCGACCGACACGCGGCTGCACAAGGCCCTGCGAGCCGCCGGCTGCCGGGCGGTCCTGCGCGCCACCTATCTGGACGCCCTGCAGGGCGTCGTGGTCACCGTGGGCGTCGCCGCCTTTCCCGACGCCCGCTCGGCGGCGGCCGCTGAGCACGCCTTTCCACGCGGCGGCGGTCCCGTCCCCGGGCTGCGTGCCCTCGCCTTCCCCGGGACCGTGACCGACCGTTTCAGCCAGGCGGGCCGGCAGGCGGCCACGGTACGGCAGGCCGGGCCGTACCTCGTGATGACCACGGCCGGGCAGGTGGACGGGCGGCCGGCCCGAGCGGTGGGCAGGCAGCGGCCGGGCGTGTTCTCGTTCACCGACGCTCTGGCCGGCCAGATCGCGTCGACGCTCACCGCACCGGCCGCCCCCGACTGCGCCGCCGAGGAGTGGCGGTGCTGAGATGCTGAAAGGGCGGGGGATCGCGCGCGTGGTCGCCACGCTCCTGGCCGCGGCGGCGGCCGTGCTCGCACCGGCCCTGCCGGCGCCGGGCACCGCCCCCGCCCGCGCCGACGACGTACGGCTGAGCCAGCGCGACGTGCTGCGGACGCTGGACGTGGCCGACGCCTGGACCCTCACGAGGGGCCGGGGCGTGATCGTGGCCGTGCTCGACTCCGGCGTCGACCCCAGCCACCGGGACCTCGCCGGCTCGGTGGTCACCGGCAGGGACTTCACCGTGGGCGCGAACCCTCGCGGCATCGAGCCGCTGCGCCTGCACGGCACCTACATGGCGTCGCTGATCGCGGGCCACGGGCACGGGCCGGGCGGCGGCGACGGCATCATCGGTGTGGCGCCGGAGGCGAAGGTGCTGTCCGTCCGGGTGATCCTGGAGGACGAGGAGCCCGGCTTCCGCAAGTTCAACTCCGACCCCCGCTTCGAGGGCGTGGTGGCCAAGGGCATCAGGTACGCCGTCGACCACGGCGCCGACGTCATAAACCTGTCGCTCTCCAAGGATCTGCCCACCCGGGCGGAACGCGCGGCCATCCGCTACGCCATCTCCAAGGGCGTGGTCCTCGTGGCAGCCGCGGGAAACGACGGCGCGGGCAAACGCACCGCGCCGTACTCCTATCCGGCGTCGATCCCCGGGGTGATCTCGGTGGCCGCCGTCACCCCGGCCCTGCACCGCGCGTCGTTCTCGAACCGGAACTCCTCGGTCATGGTGGCGGCGCCCGGGGTGGACATCCTCGGCGCCGGTCCGGGAGACGAGTACTGGGTGGGGCGCGGCACCTCCCAGGCCACCGCCCTCGTGTCCGGCGTCGCGGCGCTCATCAAGGCACGCCACCCCCGGATGGCGCCCGCGCTGGTCGCCCAGGCGCTGGCCTCGTCCCCGGCCGGCAAGGGCGGCTACAACACCGGTACCGGCTTCGGCGTCGTCAACGCCCACCGCGCGCTGAACTCCGCCGAGACCCTCTCACGGCACCGGGTCACCGCCCGGGGACACGGGGTGCGTGATCCGGACCGTCCCCTCGTCGCCGCCACGGCGGGGGCCGACCCCATCGTCGTCGTGCGACGTGACCGGGACGGCATCATGCTCCACGGCGGCATCGCCCTGGCGGGCCTCGGCGGCGTCGGCGTGGGCCTGGCCGCGATCATCGTGCTCGTACGGCGAGTCGGCGGGCCGGACCGCAACCCGTCGTACGCCGGCGGCGTCGCGGCCGTGCCGTACGGAGAAGACCCGCCGGAATCGGCGGAACGGGGGGACATGACGGACCTGTTCGGCCGGCGAGACCGACCGATCCCACCGGGTGAGCCACCCGAAACGGCGAGATCGGCGACGTCACCTCCGTGGCTCCCGGGTCGGCCGACGTAGCATCGGAGTATGCCGCCTGAGCACGACCGGCGCGCGCGGCCCGGTGGTCGGCGAGCGCCCGGACCATCCGCCGGTCGGGTGCGTGCGCGCCCCTGGCCGGGAACCAGGCGACGGGCGGCGGCGGAGCGGGAGGCCAGGGAAAGGGCGAGGCTGGCACAGGGTGTCCGGTTCCGTTCGGCCTACCTCGCGATCATGGGGGTCATCCTGGCCGTCGCCGCGCTGAACGTGCTGCTCGGCTCGATCGGAGTGATCAACGAGAGGCGCTCGCGCCCGCTCACAGAGGCGGAACGGGCGAGGTACGTCGCCGAGGACGTGGCGCGCCGCTGGCACGCCTGGCCGGTCGGCATGGTCTTCCCCGAGGAACTGCAGTACATGGCGCTCGGCCGGGCGCGGCAGTACGCCCACCGGGTGGGGGTGGCACCCGAGGCGGCCTGCACAGCGGCGCTCGACCCGCAGGTCTCGTCGGTCCTCGGACGGTACGGCTGCCGCACCGTGCTGCGCGCCACCTACATCGACCAGACGGCCGCCTTCGCCGTGACCGTGGGCGTGGCCGTACTGCGCGATGAGGAGGCCGGGAGGCGGGCCGCCGCCGAACTTCCGGTGGACGACCGGGTCGGCGTGCGGCCGGTGGCGTTCCCCGGCACCGTCACCGACACCTTCGGCCCGGCGCAGCGGCAGTGGACCGGCTGGACCATGGCCGGGCCGTACATCGTCCTGTCGACCGCGGGGTACGCCGATGGCAGGACCAGGGAATCCGTCCCGCCGGAGGAAGCGCTGAACAGTGAGATGCCGCCGACGGCCCAGTCGATCGCCGGGCGCATCGCGCGCGCCCTCGTCGAGCCCCCCGACGTGCCGCGCTGCACCCGGGGGGACGCGTGCTGAGACGGCCGGAGACGGGGCTGCTCCCCCGGCGGGGGAGAGGCGGGGCGGGCCGGGTGCCGAGAAGGGGCGGCGTGCCGCGGTGGGTCGCGCTGTGGGGGGCGCTGGCGGCCTCCGCTTCCGCGACGGGACCGCTCGCCGCCGGACCCGCCGCGGCCGATCCGGCACCCGCCGGCTCCGTTCATGTGAACTCCGTTCGTGCGGGCTCCGTCGGCGTCGACTCCGCGCGCGTGGACTCCGTCCGCGTGACCCCGTTCCGTACGGCCCCGGGCGGCGACGCGCGGCGCTGGGCCGTGGACGCGGTCAACGCCCCCGCCGCGTGGCGGGTCACCAGGGGCTCGGGCGTGACCGTGGCGGTGCTGGGCGCCGACCGTCCGGATGAGAACGTGCCGGAACTGCGGGGCCGGGTCACCCAGGGGCCGGACATGACGGGCCTCGACCGGGCGGACGGGGCCTTCGGCGACGGGCCGACCGGCCGCACCGGCACCGCGATCGCGTCCCTGATCGCCGGCGGCGGACGCGGCGGCGAGATCTCCGGCGTCGCCCCGGAGGCGAGCGTCCTGGTCATCCCGGTCGTCCATCGGGGGACCGGGCAGCCGTCCGGCGGAGGCGTCGTGGAGCCCGACCCGGGGCCTGGCCCGCTCGCCGACACGCCGTTCGCACGCGGGATCCGATACGCCACCAACCAGGGCGCCTCGGTCATCTGCCTCCCGGCCTCCCATCACGGCGTGTCGCGGGCGGAACGTGAAGCCGTCTCCTACGCGCTGTCTCGCGGAGTCGTGCTGGTCGCCTCCGTGGGAGACGGCGGCCGATCGGAGTACGCCCGGCGGAACGGCACGTCGTACTGGCGCTTCCCGGCGGGCTATCCGGGGGTCGTGGGAGTGGCCGCCGTCGACCGGCAGGGGCGCAAGGCCCCGGACAGCAGCGACAACCTGTCGGTGCTGGTCGCGGCGCCCGGGGCCGACGTGCCTGTGGCGGTGCCCGGGGGCGGGCACGGCACCGCGTCGGGGACCGGCGTGGCCGGCGCGATCGTCGCGGGAGCCGCCGCATTGATAAAAGCGAAATATCCCGATATGGCGCCCGAGTTGGTGGTCAGGGCTCTGACCTCGACTTCTCGTCCCCATCCGCGTCCCGGTTACGACGACAAAGTGGGATTCGGTGTAGTGGACGCGGCCGCCGCCCTGGCGAAGGCCGGGGAGCTGAGCGGTTATACCCGTACGGTGCCCGTGCGAGACGGCGCGCATTTCGGCGGCGGCCCGCTTTCCGGGGCACCCGTGCGACCGGGACCCGACCCCGTTAGGCTCTGGGTCTACGGCATCGCCGCGGCCCTCGGGGCCGTCGGTTTCGGTATCGCGGTAGGTGCGCTCGCCCGGCGTTGACACCTTCTGAGCGATCACATGTTGGCTGCCATTTGGCCGCGTTTCGGATGCGGTCATCGGCGTGTCCGCGTTTTGTGTTACAGCGCCGGGTCAAGTTTCGCTAATGTCGCGCCTCATGGGTTACGAGCTGCGCGTAGAGCGTGAAGCACCGCTTGCCTACGCCGAACTCGCGAGCGTGCTTTCGGCGGAGGCCGGATTCGAGCTGCGGGGGTCGCAGGAGGCCGGCGAGGTCGTCGCGTTTCATGGCGACTCGGCGTACCATGTCGCGGCCTGGTCCGGGCGCCTGTTCGGCACGCCCGGGTCGGACTGGCAGGTGGCCCAACTCGCCCGGATCACCGACCTGGTCGGCGCGAGGCTGGTGGGGGAGGACGGAGAGTCGTACGGCATCAGGGACGGCGTCGTCGAGCAGGTGAACGGATCATCCGCATACGAGTTCGGTAAGCTTGAGGAGATAATCGCCGCTGGACCGGCCGAGTGGAGCGCTTGAGCACCGGGCGTGGCGAACCGTCGCCGTACGCGGAGCGGGTGCTCGACGTGGTCGAGCTGATCCCTCCGGGCAAGGTCATGTCGTACGGCGACATCGCCGAGTATCTCGGTGAGGGTGGTCCCAGGCAGGTCGGCCGCGTGATGTCCGATTGGGGCGGTGGGGTGCCGTGGTGGCGGGTCGTCCACGCGGACGGCACTCCGGCGCAGGGTTTGGAGGACCGGTGCCTGGCCAGGTGGCGGGAGGAAGGGACTCCCGCGCGAGGAACGCGGGTGGACATGCGTTCGGCCCGATGGGACGGACGGACCTCCTGACCGGATTACCATTTCTAGAACGCCGGTCTTCGAAGGGTGGTGCCCCCCTATGACACCCGCACGCATGAGCGACGCGGTCGCCGATCGATTGCGGGCTGTCCAGGATCTGTACGACCGGGGAGAGCCCGTCGAGGCCCTGGTCGCGCTGGTCCGGGAGGAAGGGCTGACCCGGGCGGAGCGGGCCCAGGTCGACCGAGAGGCGATCATCGGGCCGCTGGGGCTCCGGCTCGACGCCGCCGCCAAACGCGGCGCCGGACGGCGCAGGCAGGCGATCGACGCCCTGCGGCCGTACCTCGCCGAGGTCGACCCGAAGGTGAAGCGAGATCTCCCGGTCGGCCGGCGGGTGGCCTGCCACCTCGTCGAGACATGGGACCCCGGAGAGCTCGCGGAAAGCGATGCGCTGGCCAAGCTGGCCGCCGCTGCGGCCGAGCCGTCCCGCCGGGTGCGCAAGGGCCTGCGGTGGTACGCGGACCTCCCGGTGGAGGTCGATCAGCAGTCGCTGCTGCGGCTGCGCGCGACCGACCTCGTGCCGGTCACCCAGATCGACGACATCAGGTGGGAGGGCGGCCGGCTGCGGATCAGCGGCTACGCCTACCTCGCCGGCCTGTCGGTGCGCAGCCGCCGGTTCAACCGCGCCACCGTGGTGCTGCGCGGTCCCGCGTGGCTGCCGCCCGTGACGCTGAAGACACGGCGCACCCACCGCCCTGAGGCCACCTACGCCGCCAAGGAACCGGGCTGCAACTATGACTGGTCCGGCTTCACCGCCGAGCTGAGCCCGTTCTCGCTGCGCTGGCGTGCCGGGCTGCGCGCCATGGTACGCGGCACGAAGCGGCTGCTGCGCCGCCGTCACCTGGTCCAGGACACCACCACCTGGCGGGCCGAGATCGTGATCTGGAGCCGCGCCGCGCGGTCGGCCGGCCCCCTGCGCGGCCCCGCCATCGGCCGTACCGAGCGTCCGGCCGGGCTGCGGGTGCGCCCGCGCTGGTGGGTCCGCCCGGTGTGGACCTCCGACAAGGCGCTGCAGGTGGTACTCCAGCCGACGCGGGCCGAGCTCACCGAGGTCCGCCTGGGCGGCGAGATGGTGCACCTCACCGGATTCCTGCCGGGCCGTCCCATCACCAAGGGCAAGGCCAGGGTGGGCGGGCACCGGATTTCCGCGGACTTCACCCCCGTGGCGGACGGCACCCGGTTCTCGCTGGCCCTCGCCGTACAGACCGTGCTGAACGCGGAGGCGCGGCGGCTGTGGGTCGAGCCCAAGGGCGACCCGGCGGCCACCGTGATGCTGGAGGGCGCCGAGGAGACCCGGCTCCTCGTCGGGGACCGGGAGATCACCGTCCAGGGCGACCGGCGCGACCGCGTCGTCATCTCCGGCCACAAGATCCGCCCAGTGATCACCTCGGCCGAGTGGCGCGAGGAGACGCTCACGCTCACCGGCCAGTACCCCGACCCGGACGCGGGACCCCGCGACCTGGTGCTCCGGCATCGCGGCGGGCTGACGATCCGTGTGCCGCTGCTGCGCGAGGGCGACTCGTTCTCGGCGAAGTTCTCGCCCGGCGCCATGCCCCGTTTCGGGACGACCGTGCCGCTCGCCGAGGGCAACTGGAGCATCTCCGTCGCCCCTCCCGCCCAGTACGGCAAGGCCATGGTGCCGGCCCGCTTCGATCACGCCGGGCTCGCGACGCTGGACGAGGAGGCGCGTACGATCGGCGGCCGGGTCTACCGGTTCGTGGCGACACGCTACGACGTGCCCCTGCTGGTCGCGGCCGAGGAACGGCCCGGCGACGAGCGCAGCGCGGCGGGGGTGTGGGCGCTCAGCCGCACCTTCTATCCGGCCGAGCGGGCCCGTCCGCTGCGGGAGGCGACCGTCTACACCTCCTTCGACGGCCGGTCCTACTCCGACAACCCGCGTGCCATCTACGAGGAGCGCGTGCGGCGCGGTGACGGGGGCGAGCACATCTGGGTCGTCCGGGACGGCGCTTTCGTCCCGCCCGGCTCGCGTGAGCTCGGCCTGGGCGACGGCATCGTTCCCACGGTGGTCCGTGAGGGCAGCCGTGAGCACTACGAGGCGCTGGCCCGGGCCCGGTACGTGGTGTCCAACGGTTTCCTGCCGCAGTGGTTCCGCACCCGTGAGGACCAGGTGTGCGTGCAGACCTGGCACGGCACTCCGGTGAAGCACATCGGCCGCGACCAGGCGCACATGAAGCGCGAGCCGAGGCCGCCGGTCTGGCACCGCCAGGCCATCGAGGTGCGCGGCTGGGACCTGTTGCTGTCACAGAGCGAGTGGGCCTCGTCGGTGCTGCGGAAGGCGTTCGGCTACGAGGGCGAGATCCTGGAGGCGGGCTACCCGCGCAACGACGTGCTGGTCTCGGCGGACCGGGACGCCCTGGCCGCTGAGATCAGGCGGCGGGTCGGCGTGCCGGAGGGCAGGCGTGTGGTCCTCTACGCGCCGACGTTCCGCGACCACGACCGCAGAAACGCCGCGGTCAAGCTGGATCTGGCCGACGCGAAGCGGGCCCTCGGGGACGATCACATCGTGCTCGTACGCGGGCACATGATGCAGGCGTACCCGCATGTGCACAGCCACGATGGGTTCGCCATCGACGTCACGACATATCCGGATATCGCGGATCTGCTGGTGATCGCGGACGTGCTCGTCACCGACTACTCGTCGGTCATGTTCGACTTCGTGACCACCGGGCGGCCGGTCGTGCTGTTCACCCCCGACCTGGCCAAGTATCGGTCGACCCGCGGGATCTACCTCGATCTGGAGTCGCAGCGACCCGGCCCGCGCCTGGAGACCTCGGCCGAGGTGGTGGAGGTGCTGCGCAACATCGACACCGCCACGGCCAAGCTGGCCGACCGCTACGCATCCTTCGTCCGCACCTACGCACCCCACGACAACGGCAAGGCGACCGCCCGCGTGGTCGACCACATCTTCAGGTCCTGATCGCCCGTCTCCTGATTGTCTGCTTCAGATTCCTGGTCGGCTCTCCACGAAGGCCGGTCTCTGGCGCAGGTGGGCGCGTTCGGGTTCGGTGTCGGCGAGCTTCGGGGCTCGCCGAAAGACCGTACGTCGTAGAGCGCTACGATCTGCGGCCAATCTGTGGTGGCGAGGTCGGCGGCCTCGTCGTGCAGGGCGGCGATCGTGGCCTGCACGACGTAAGGACCGGTCGGCCCGCCCGCGAGCGCCTCGTGCACGAAGACGAGGCCCTCCTCGATCGTCGCCCGGTCCCAGCGGCCGTGGTCCTCGGCGGGCAGGGCAGGGTGACCGCAGGTGAAGAACAGCAGGAGCCGTTCGTCGGGTAGGTCGCACTCCGGACCCGACGATATGGACACCACCCCGAAAATTCTCGCTGCGATCGCTTCCGCAGCGCCGTGAACAGATGGTCACGCTCGAAGCCCGCCGTCACTGGAGTCGTACGACAGGCGTTCGTCGATCTGGTGTCACAGAATGTGATCGTGCTATAACGTTGTGTGTGATGCCGTCCCCCCAACACGACACACTCAACCTGATGTTCCGCAACCGGCCAGAGCTCGCCGTGGAGATGTTGCGCGATCAGCTCGGCGTCGAGATGCCCGACGGGCTTCCGGTTCAGCTGGTGAACAACGAGCTCAACGACCGCCCGTCCAAAGACCTGTATCCCGACACCGTGATCACGATCGGCCCTCGGCACGACCCCAGGCACGCCATCATCGTCGAGATCCAGCAGAAGAAGGACGAGACGAAGCGCAAGCAGTTGCCGCGGTACGCCGTAGCGCTGTGGCTGCAGCTGTCCTGTCCGATCATCGTGCTGGTCATCTGCCCGGACGTGCGGGTCGCCGCATGGGCGGCCGAGCCGATCCCCTTCGGGGTGCCGGGCTGCGCGCTGAAGTGCGAGGTGATCGGCCCCGAGCAGATTCCGCCGGTCACCGACCCGGCGGAGGCGGCGGCGCATCCGGAGCTGGCCGCGTTGTCAGTGATGACCCACGGGGAAGACGCTCCGGTGGTGGAGGCGTTCATGTCCGGGCTGCAACGCCTCCCCGACGAACACGCTCCGCAATATTATGAATACGCATATCGCTTGGCCTCGCTGGCTGCCCGACACGTCATGGAGAAGCTCATGGAATCAGCTACCTGGCCGGTTTACAGCCCCTTCGCCCGCGAGCACTACGGCAAAGGCGTCCAAGTCGGCCGGACAGAAGGCCGAGCCGAGGGCCGAGCCGAGGATGTGCTGACCGTCCTGCAGGTGCGGGGTGTTCCTGTCTCCGATGCCGAGCGCGACCGCATCGTCACGTGCACTGATCTGAATCGGCTCGATGGCTGGTTGCGGCGTGCCGTCACCGTCACCTCCACCGCCGACCTATTCGACGACGAGCTCGGACGATCCGTCGGATAAGGGCGTTTCCACGGGGAAGACGAATGGCCCCGCCCGCTGCGCGATCGGCTGGTGTCCAGGATCATCCGAATCTGACGGAAGGGCGCAATTCCCACACGATAATTCATCAGGACCTCCGAGGAGACCCCCGCCTTCAGGCGGGGGAGGAATCGGACCCCTGCGGAGCAGGGCAGGGATAGGCGGTTCGCTGCCAGGCGAACCGCCGTCTCGAACACCTGCGTGATGCTTAGCTGATCGTACGGTAAAATGTGAGGCATGGCGCAGCTTGTGAAGCGGGCGTACAAGTACCGCTTCTACCCGACCCCCGAGCAGGCCGAGGAGCTTGCCCGGATGTTCGGGTGCGTGCGCCTGGTCTACAACAAGGCTCTTGAGGAGCGGACCCGCGCCTACACCCAAGAGGGCCGCCGGGTCTCCTACGTGGAGACCTCGGCGATGCTCACCGCCTGGAAGCGCACCGAGGAACCGGCGTTCCTCAACGAGGTGTCCAGCGTGCCGCTCCAGCAGGCGCTTCGGCACCTGCAAGCGGCGTTCGCGAACTTCTTCGCCAAGCGAGCCGAGTACCCGGCGTTCAAGTCCCGTAAGCGCTCGCGTGCGTCGGCGGAGTACACCCGCTCCGCGTTCCGCTGGAAGGACGGGCGGCTGTTCCTGGCGAAGATGGACGGCCCGCTGAACATCGTGTGGTCGTGCCGGCTTCCGGAGGGGGCGGAGCCGTCCACGGTCACCGTGAGCAGGGACGCGGCCGGGCGGTGGTTCGTGTCGATTCTGGTCGAGGAGAAGATCCGCCCACTCGACCCGAGTGGGAACCGGGTTGGGGTGGACGCCGGGGTCGCCGCCCTGGTCACGCTCTCCACCGGGGAGAAGGTCACCAACCCCCGGCATGAGCGGCGTGACCGGCGCAAGCTCGCCAAGGCGCAGCGTGCCCTGGCCCGCAAGCAGAAGGGCTCGAAAAACCGCGAGAAGGCCCGATTGAAGGTCGCCCGCGTGTACGCGCGGATCACCGACCGACGGCGCGACTTCCTGCACAAGGTCACCACACGGCTTGTTCGCGAGAACCAAGTGATCGCCGTGGAAGACCTGACCGTCCGCACCATGGTCCGCAACCACAGCCTGGCCCGCGCCATCTCCGATGCGTCCTGGCGGGAACTCCGCTCGATGCTGGAGTACAAGTGCGCCTGGTACGGACGCACGCTGGTGACCGTGGACCGGTGGTTCCCCAGCAGCAAGCTGTGCTCGGCGTGCGGCACCCTGCGATCTCCGGCAACGGTGTTCTCATGACCGGCAGCGGCACGCCCCCGTCCTCGGCCTGGCGAGGCCGGGGGACGGGGGTGCCGTACGGGGATCGTTCGTCTGTGCCCTATCGGGCCTTGGGGGCGGGCAGGGCGGGCTTCATGTGCGGGTTGGGCGGGTTCCCTTCGCGGGGACCGGTCGGTGCGTCGGCCGCTTGGCGGCCGGTGCCAGTGGTGGGTCGTGGTGTACTCTGCGGGCCGTCGCCGCTTGTAGCGAGGTCCCGCTGAAGCAGGGCCGCCCCAGGGGCGGGTCCGAGTTTCTTCCAGGCCGTGCTCTGGCCCGGTTCGTCACTGGCGGTGGTCCAGTAGTTGGCGCGCCAGTAGAAGCCGTTCCAGATGACGGTGCTCGCGGTGGTGCCGTCGGGATCGCCGGCGACGAGGGCGGTGCCGGGTTCGTTGCCGCTGTTCTTGCCCTCGGCGACGTACGCGGGTTCGTCGTAGTCGTCCTCGTAGGACACCAGTTGGTAGCCGGTGCCGGGGGCGGGGGCGCCGGTGGCGATGATGTCGGTCTCGCCCGCCGTCATGATGCGCAACTGCCACCACTGGTGCGGCTCGCCGTCGCATTCGTGCACGCTGAGCGACTCGAGGATGCCGTCGGCCTGCAGGCACTTGCCACGGCTCTTGATGCGGTACCAGCCCGAGCCGCCGTCCTCGTCCACACTCCACAGTTGGTTCTCGTTGCCCGGCTGGTTCTCGACCAGATAGGCGGTGTCCCAGCTGGCGGGGTGGTCCAGGACGTTGCCGCCGACCCAGTCCACGATCCGCCAGCTGTCGCCGTCCTTTTCGAAGGCGAAGGTGCCGTGCGGGTTGTAGGGGTGCGGCTGCCACTGCTCGGCCTGGCAGGCGAGCCCGGCGCCGGAGGTGTCCGGGGTGACGGTGGTGGTGCCGCCCTGGCCGTCCTGGGTGGAACCGTAGGTGTGGCCGCCGGTCTTGACGGTGGTGTTGGCCGGACCGGTGAGAGGCAGGTAGTGACGCAGGATGATGTCGCGCTCGGCACCCGGCGCCAGGTCCTCGCAGTAGCCGAGCGTGACGGTAACACGGTGGAAGTCGGCCTTCAGCCCTCCTACGTTGGCGCCGCTGCGCCCCTCATCGATGACGAGGTTCTTGCCGAATTCCTGGTAGTTCTCGTCCTTCAGGATCGGCGGTGTGGAGGTGGGGATGTCGAAGGAGATCTCGGTCCCCGCCGGCAGGGTGGTGTCGGTGTCGTTGGTGATGCGCAGCGTGGGGCGCATGGGATAGAACGGGTCGTCCGTGCTTGCCGGATCCTTCTCGGTGGGATAGTCCACGAGTTCGACCTTGACGTCGACCACATCATCGGGCGGCTCCGTCTCGCCGGCCCGGCTGGTCCGGTAGCCGCCGGAGTCGCGCAGCCCGTCGTCGAGGCGGGTGGTCAGGTCGTGGCCCATGCCGTACTCACCGCTGCCGGACCGGGTGTAGTCGCCTGCGAGCTCCCAGATCATGACGCCGCCGAGCCCGTTGTCCTTGACATATTCGATCTTGGCGTCGAGCGACGTGTTGTTCTCGGTGGACAGGAACACGTTCTTGTCCGGGTTCCACAGCCAGGAGGCTTCGAGCGTGTCGTCGTATTTCTCCTCGTATGTGCCTGTGAGCCGGCCGGCCTCCGTGCCGGTGTCGGTGTAGGCGCGCAGATAGCCGGGGGTGATGCCGTTCTGGAGGTTCTTGGCATGCCAGAGCGGATTGGAGCCGGACGCCACCTCCTGCCCGGCTCCGCCCAGGTCGTGCCAGATGTTGTCGATGCCGGCCGCGCCGTTGCCGCATGACTGGGGGGTGGCCGAACCGGAGCCCGGGCCGGTGCCGGGCTGGCACTGCCCCTGGTCCGGCAGGGCCGAGATGCCCCACAGACCGTCGTCACCGCCGGAGACGTTCTGCCAGCCGCGAGTGTAGTAGGGGACGCCGATGTTGATCCGGCCCGGCGGCAGCGTGCCCCGGTAGTAGTGGTAGGCCCAGTCGACGTTGAAGTAGCCGGTCTCGTCATACTCCTGGGTCGAGTAGAACCCGGCGGCCTCCAGTTCGTTGTCCTTCCCGTCGTCGTACAGCGGGGCCTGCGGGCCCACGAAGTTGTTCCACGAGCCGTGCATGTCGTACGACATGAGGTTGACGAAGTCCAGATATTTCAGGGCCTGCCCGGCGTCGTAGCCGCGTACCAGGTAGCCCGAGGCGGAGGCAGCGGAGGTGAGCAGGTAGTAGCGGCCCCTGTCCGCGCCTGCCTGGTCGAGCTTCTCGCGCAGCGTTTTCATCAGCGCGTTGTAGCCCTTCTGCAGGCCCTTGCGGCGCGGATCCGACAGCTCCCAGTCGGCGGGGTTGCCGGCCTTGGGCAGTGCGCTCGGGTACTCGTAGTCGATGTCCACCCCGTCGAACGCGTCCTTGTACCGGTCGAGGAAGTCGACGACCGAATCGGCGAAGGTGTCGATGCCGTCCTGGTTCACGGTGCCGTCGGCGTTGGTGGCCATCGCGTAGAAGTTGCGCGTGTCGGCCCAGCCGCCCACCGAGATCAGCGTTTTGACCTGCGGGTGCCTCCTCTTGTACGTCGCCAGCAGGTTGAGGTGCCCTCTGTAGGGCAGGTCCGGGTCCATCTGGGTGCCGCCGGCGTCGGGCCAGGTGAGGCCGGTGGCCGGGTTCTCCGGATCTTCGGGGTCGCCGATGGAGATCTTGTTGTCGTCGTCGACCTTCGCGAACGCGTAGTTGATGTGGGTCACCTTCGACCACGGGATGTTCGGCACCAGGTAGCGCGGCTGGTCGTTCTCACCGGTGCGCCAGCCGGTGAAGTAGCCGATGACCCGCCTGTCGTGCCCGTTCCCGCCCAGCCATTCGCGGCCGTCGGTGTCGTACACCTCGCAGTACGGCGTGTCCACGCCGGGGGTCTGCGCGAGTCCCTCCGGACGGCACTGCTCGTGCGAGCCCGACACCGCAGGCTTGGCCTGCCGGTCGTCGGCGTCCATGTCGTAGGGATCGCCCGCGCCGGTCTTGATCTGCATCTTCTCCGGCTTCCACGCCTCTCCGCCGGTCCAGTCGAAGATGCTGCCGCGCAGGCTCGGCCACATCGTCGTGATCTCCATGATGCTCGTCATGTACGTGCTCTTCGACAGATCGTCCAAGTCCACCAGCAGCGTCACCACCTGCGTACCGCTGATCAGGTCGACCCACATGGCCGTCGGTTGCTGGTGCCGCACGATCGCCGCGTCCACCCCTGTCTCGAACGGGGTGCCCTCCAGCGCCGGAATCGCCGAGCCGATCAACGTCGGTTCCACGAGCCATTCGTCGCTGAGAGCGTCGAGGGAGACCTGCACCAGCCCCACATAGCCGTGCCTGAAGACCATCGCCCGGTTCAGCTGGTCCCCCGCGGCGGCATCCACGCCCCATTCGAAAGGGGTGTCCTGGAAGAGGGGCCAGTACCTCGTGATGGGCACGGGGCCCCTGACGAGCTGGTCGTCAGTGGTGCCCGGCGCCATCTCGACCCGCACGTACTGGTTGTCCTCAACGCCGCTGTGGAACAGCAGCAGCTGGTGACCGGTGCTGGTGCGTGCCTCGGCGGCGGCGTCGATGCCGTCGACGAAGTCGGTTCCACTCAGGCTCGGCCAGTTCGAAGTGTCCTTCACCTCACCGAGCCATCCGTCGGTTTGGCCGAAGGTGATTCGGCCCGGATCGATCGCGCCGCTCCGGTCCGCGTCCGGGTTGAAGCGGGCGTAGACGCCGCGCTGGAACATGTAGTGGTCGGCGAGCCGGAAGTCGTCGCCCTGCCAACCGTCCGCGGTCTCCACGACGGCGTCGATGGGCGAACTGCGTGGCCACACGAGGCGGGGATTTCCGGTGTCCCGCCCGTCGCACTCGAAGTACCTCTGGTCCGAATCGTCCATCGTCCGGACGGCCTGGCTGAGGCAGCTACTGAGGGCGTGCTGGCCGAACGCATTCGGATGGATGGCTTCGGCCGTGTCACCCGGCGTGGTGAGACCTGGTACGAAGCGCACCCACTCGGCCTCGTGTTCCAGTATTGGATTCGCCAGCGATTCGCCGGACTCCGCCTGCCGGGTGTGCTTCGAGCACAGCTCGTGCCCCGTGAACGTGTCCGTCAGGTTGAGGAAGGCCGCATCCGCACTCTTGGCCACCCCGCGCAGCGTGGCTTCGATCTTTTTGATGAGGACGTCGCGCGTCCAGTCCAGGTCGACGTCATAGAAGGGGCAGCCGCCCTCGGTGTACCGGTCGTAGTGATCGCCCGTGTACCGCATCTCATCCGACGCGGGCAACGGGGCAGGGTAGGACTGGAGAACGAGCTTGTAGCTGGTATCGTCCTGCCCGGCCTCGATCATGGTGTCGCGGATGGCGGCCAGAACCTCGGAGACGGATCTGCTCACATCGCCTAACCGGCTATCAAGGGTATCGTCGACGTCCGTGTGACACGCGCCTTCCCCGAGCATGAAGGCCGTGGCGCACTGGCTCACGATGTCGGCGAACTCGAGGTCGTTGCCGCCGATGGAGACCACGATCGTGTCCACCCGGTGGGTTTCGGCGACGTCGGCGAGCTGCTCGATCTGGGGCTTTTCACCCTTGAAGGTCTCGGTGAGCAGGTGCTTGGTCTCGGCGCCCGAGCAGGCGATGTTGATCCTGCGTTCCGCCGGGATGTCGGCGATGTCGGCGCGCTTGATCTCCGCGACGTCGGAGCGATGGCAGGCATCGCCGCCTTCGGAGTTCTTCTCGTAGACCTCCGTGCCGTCGGCGGCCCGGTCGGTGCCCCAGGAGTCGCCCCCGGAGGAGGTGTTGGCGTTGCCCTGCCAGCGCCCTCCCTCGCCGGAGATATAGCTGTCCCCCATCGAGACGATGACGGCCGGCAGATCGTCGTCCAGGGGACAGGACTCGGTGGCGGCCGCACGCGGCGCGTTCGCCGCCACCGGCGCCGTGCCGCCCATGCAGGTGTCCGAATCGTCCCCAATACCGAAGAACACCGGGTAGTGATCGGAGCCGTGCTTCGACGTCGATCGGCTGGCCTTGTAGTCGTTACCGGCTCCCTTGGCCACCATGTAGTCGAGCTCGGCGCCGTGGTCGTGGGTCCTCGCACCCTGCCAGATGACGCGTTCGTCGGACTCGAACTCCAGGACTTCGCGCAACGCCGCCTGATTATCCGGAAAGTTTGTCCGCATGGCGCCTTTGAGATGCTTCCGTTGGTTCTCGTAGGCGTTCGAGTCCTCGGAGGGGTACCGGTTCCAGTCGCCCATCGCGGCCCAGTCGCCTTCGAAAGCGGCCGTCTCGTGCAGCTTGGAGAGGTCCTCGACCAGAGTGCCGGCGTTGTTGTTCGCGCGCTTCGGCGTGGTGGAGGCGTGGATGGAGTAGTACCAGGCGCCGTCGATCTTCACCCCCAGGGCGGGGAACATCTTGCCTTCCCAATCCTCGGTCACATTGACGACGTGTACATTCTGCGAGACATCGCCGACGTCCTGGGTGGTGACGATCGCGAGCCCGCGGTTGTTGGAGCCGGTCCGGATTACGAAAGCGGTTGCATCGTCCTTGGCGAGGTTGTACTTCTCGACCCGCCATTTCTGCGGATCCGGCGGAGTCGAGGTCGTGCCGTCCGGCTTGAGGTAGGGCACGTCGTGCTCTGTGGGAGTGAGGCCCAGGAAGTTGCCGTTGGCCACTTCCTGGAGGGCCGCGACGGTGACGTTATGGTTACGCATCAGATCGGGAACCAGTTCCGCGGTCTTCTTGGCCCCATGCAGGTTCCACGTCATCGCGGGCTGCTGTACGGCCGCCGCGGCGGGCCGTGCGAGCGGCACGACGATCTGGAGGAGCCCGGTGAGCAGCACCAGGGCCAGCAGGCCGGCCACCCGGCGGCTCCATCCTCCCCTGAGCGATCGCGCGCCGGGGGACGGGGGTTCGGGGGGTTCGGGGGTTTCGGGCGGTGATGATAGCGACATGCTTCCGTCCTGATTGTGCGCAAAAGCGCTGTTCGTGGCCGCCCTGGACGGTACGCAGACGTGATAACCATTTGACTAACTAAGCGTCAACATTCGATGTCAGGCCATTTTCGACCTTTTGTATCCGTAATTTGTGACATCCTTAACTGCGCAACGGGGGGCTTGACCGGAACGGCCGGCACGCGGTTCAGGTTGAGCCGGTCGCAAGGCAAGATCTTTTCGAGAGCGCCAGGCGGTAGGGTGGTTCGTGGCGGTCTGTTGATCGTCTGACGTGTGCGTACAGGCCGTCACGGCCACTTGGTTGCCCGGTGTTGCCCGGTGTTGCCCGGTGGAGAACCGTACGGTCATCGCGCTCGTGACTGGACCTGTCCGGCGGATGGATCGGATCTACACCGAGAAGACGGGCAGCAGAATCGGACGCCACGTCTACCGTCCCGAGTACGCCAAGCCGGACCGGCCGCGTTCTACCTGCCCGGAGTCGTTCTCATGACGAGGTCGACGCGCATCTTCACGTGAGCTGACAGAAGAAGATCGGGGAATGGCTCAAAGAGCATTTCCCCGTTATTCAGTTCATTGTGACGTTGAGATAACCAGAGCCGGGCTCAGGGATAGCGATCCCGAGGGGGTACATCGTCGCGTCATGGCGAGGGGAGTAAGCCATGTCGTCGTTCCCCACTCCCGATCTGTCCGGTGCCGAATTCCGCAAGTCCACCCATAGCAATAGCGGAGACTCATGCGTTGAAGTCACGTCAAATCTGCCCGGCCGTCATTGCCATATCGCGGAAGCACTCATAGCCGCTGACCGATCTACGCGGTCGCGCACTGGGGTGTACCGCAGCGATCGCATCCCGATTTAAGCGGCATGGTTCACGTCCTGGGCAGGCCTCGCGACGTCACGGCTATGAGACGAGGGCCTGGCGGTGCTTCCAGGCGAGTTCGAGGACGGCTGCGCCGGCCGCCTGCATCGGCTCGTCGTGCACATACCGGCTCACCGACGCCTCATCGAACGGGATGCCCGTCGCGCCGACGACATGTCCCTCCTCGTTCGACGCGGTGACCTCGCTGAAAATCGTGTCGAAGACGCTCGCGTCGATCACGGTCACCGCGAGGATGTCCGTCGCGAAGGTGAGGGGATCCACGCCCATCCCGAGCACCGAGGAACGTAACCGGCCGCTTTCACGAGCGGCCGTCAGCTCTCGATAGAGCGGCCAGGTCCCATAGTCGAAGGCGTCGCCGTACGCCTCCGATCGCCCGAGGAACTCCTCAGCGTACTCGCGGACCACGCACTTCCACAGGTCGAAGTCGCACGTCTCGGCGTGGGGCGTCTCCTCGGCGGGCTGGAACACCCCTACGGGCATGACCTGGTAGAGACCGCCGCCGTGCGCGACGCGAGCGGAATCCCGCCAGTGGAGCACGAACGTCATCGTGCCGGTGTGGTCGTCGCGCCGCAGCGTGAGCATGGAGATCGCCGGGAGCGCGGGCCGACGACGCAGGTCGGTAGGGTCGCCGACGAGCCGGCGGAAGGGCCGTACCGTCACTTCGAGGAGCGTGGCGGCCGCGAACTCGTGGGCGGCGGTTTCGCCGACATCGAGCCCGTCGAAGTAGTGGCCACGGGTGAAGCTCAGCTCCGGCCATGCCACGTCGAGCAGGCGGTAGCACTTCCGGTTCTCGAAAAGCCGCGGTCTGTCGAGGGCCTCCATCGCCTGCGCGTACGTCGGGATGCCCGGCGGGAGCGCGGCCTTGGCTTCCGCCTCCCGACCGGTCACCACGGGAACAGGCGGCCGGTCGGCCCACCGCAGGGCGATCCGGTGGAGCTCCATGGGGTGGGCAAGCGTCCACGCTTCCCTGGTGAGCAGGTGCGTCGAGCCGACCTTGGGCAGGTGCGGATAGAGCCGGTCGGCGGCCTGTGCGAGTTGGTGGCGGTGCTCGTTGAGATAACGGCGCACCCCGCGCCATGACGAGTGAGATCCGTACGGCTGCACGCTCGGGCTCATCGGCACCTCGAAGGCAGGAGTGGAGTTCCTCACCGGTCACCTCTGACTGGGACGCAGGCATCTGTGTATGAACACACGGGTGTCTGCCCAACTTACGCACCGTCGAATGCAGATGGCAGCGACGCTTGTCGATCAACTTGGGCGAGCGGCGGGCCGTGACTCTTCTGCGCGCGTCGCTCCCCGAGATGGTCGCGGTCTTGGGCGTCGACGGCCCCGAGACTCGGCAGGCCCAGGCCCAGACCCTCCTGGACGACCTGGAAGCCTCGGCGACACCGATCTCGATCTGCTCTGACAGGGCTCTTCGGCTGAGAGGTGCCAGGCGGGCCCGTCAATCGCTCCCCACGTGTGAGCACCGGTCACTCTTTTCCACAGGGCTGGGCGATCGGGCACGATCTGTACCCGTCATCTGGTGGAATGCTGAGTTGTGAGTGGTCAGAACTACCGCCTGGTGCGCCGGGAAGGCCTGGGACGGCGCGACATTCCCGTGCTGGACGAGCATCAGCGCGCCGTCGTCGAGCACGAAAGCGGCCCGCTTCTCGTGCTGGCCGGGCCGGGCACGGGGAAGACCACCACCATAGTGGAGACCGTCGTCGATCGGATCGAGCGGCGCGGCGTCGACCCGGAACGGGTCCTGGTCCTCACCTTCAGCCGGAAGGCCGCCGGTGAGCTGCGCGAACGCATCACGGGACGGATGCGCCGCACCACGAGGACACCGCTCGCCCTCACCTTCCACAGCTATGCTTACGCGCTGCTGCGCCGCGAGGCCGTGCTGGCCGACGAGCCGCCGCCGCGGCTGCTGACCGGCCCGGAGCAGCTTCTCGAGGTACGGCGGCTGCTCCTGGGCGAGCTGGAGGACGGCGCGCGACACTGGCCGGACGACATGCGCGAGCTGCTCAAGACCCGGGGCTTCGCCGAGGAGCTGCGCGACTTCCTGTCGCGGGCGGCGGAGCGCGGGCTCGACGGTGACGCGCTCATCGGCCTGGGCAGGGCACAGGGCAGGGCCGACTGGGTGGCGGCCGGCGGGTTCTTCACGCGCTATCAGAGCCGCTTCGACATCGACCCGGTGCCCGCGCTCGACTACGCGGAGTCGATTCGGGCCGCCGGTGATCTGCTGGCGGACGGCGAGGTACGGCAGCGCGAACGGGACGCGTACGACGTGGTGCTCGTGGACGAGTATCAGGACACCGATCCCGCGCAGGAGTTCCTGCTCAGGCAGCTGGCGGGCGACGGCCGCGACCTGATCGCGGTGGGGGACCCCGACCAGTCGATCTACGGCTTCCGCGGTGCCGACGTGCGGGGGATCCTGGAGTTTCCGCAGCGGTTCCGGACCCGGGACGGGCGGGACGCGCCGGTCATCGCCCTGCGCGTCTGCCGGCGCAGCGGCCCGGTGCTGCTCGACGCCTCCCGCCGGGTCGCCCGCCGGCTGCCCGCCGCCCCCCTGCCGGGCTCCGGCGGAGGCCACCGCGACCTGCTGCCGACCTCGCAGACCGCGCGTGGCGAGGTGAAGGTGCTGCTGGCCGACAGTGAGAGCCAGGAGGCCGCGGTGGTCGCGGACACGCTGCGCCGGTCCCATCTGATCGACGGGGTGCCCTGGTCGCGGATGGCCGTGCTCGTACGCAGCACGACCCGGCAGCTGCCGCTGCTGCGACGTGCGCTCATGACCGCCGGCGTGCCGGTGGCGGTCGCGGGCGACGAACTGCCGATCGTCGCCGAGCCCGGTGTGCGGCCGTTCATCACGCTGCTCAGGGTCGCGGTGCGCGGGGAGTCGCCCGACGCCGAGGTCCGCCGGGAGGCGCTCGACGTCGCGACGGCCGAGGAACTGCTGACCGGGCCGCTGGGCGGCACGGACATGATCGGAGTCCGCCGGCTGAGGCGCGCACTGCGAATCACCGAGAACGAAGCCGCCGCCGGAGAGCCGGCCGCCGCGGGCTCTGGCGAAGTCGCCAGGGAGCCGGATGCCGCAGCCGCTGACGAAGGCGTCGAAGCCGTACCGGTCCCGGGGTCTGACATCAGGCCCGGGGTGCCGCGATCGTCCGACGAACTGCTGGTCGCCGCCCTGTGGGACACCAACGAGCTGATCCACGTGGAGCCGCACATCGCGGCCCCGGTCGAGCGGGTCGCCCGTCTGCTCAAATCGGCCTGCGAAGCAGTACGGCAGGGCCGCGGCGCCGAGGAGACTCTGTGGGAGATATGGCAGGCCAGCGGCCTTGCCGAGCGGTGGACCGAGGCCGGGCTGTCCGGCGGGTACCGGGGGGCCCAGGCCGACCGCGACCTGGATGCCGTCGTCGCACTGTTCGACCACGCCGCCAGGTTCACCGACCGCCTGCCCAAGGCCGGGGTGGCGGTGTTCCTCGACGACCTGGCCTCCCAGGAGATCGCCGGTGACACGCTCGCCGAGTCCGCGCCCGAGGGCGAAGCCGTACGGATCCTCACCGCGCACCGCTCGAAGGGGCTCGAATGGGACGTCGTCGTGGTCGCCGGGGTGCAGGAGGGGATCTGGCCCGACCTGCGTCTGAGGGGATCGCTGCTCGGCATCGACGCGCTGGTCGAGCTGACCGCCGGAGCGGAGCCGAGCGGGCCCGAAGCGGAGGCGGCCACGCTCACGTCGAAGCTGCTCGCCGAGGAGCGGCGGCTGTTCTACGTGGCGGCGACCCGGGCTCGCCGCCGGCTGGTCGTCACGGCCGTCGGTGGTGAGGACACCGAGGAACGCCCTTCCCGCTTCCTCACCGAGCTGCTGCCCGAGGGCGTCGAGAAGGCCACGACGGACGACCGGGCGCGCTGGCTCAGCATGCCCGCCCTCGTGGCGGACCTGCGCTCGGTGGTCTGCGACATCGGCCAGCCGGAGGCGCTGCGCCGCGAGGCGGCGGCACACCTCGCCAGGCTGGCCCGTGCCGGGGTGCCCGGCGCCGCGCCGAGCGAGTGGTATGCGAAGACGGAGCTCTCCGACGACCGGCCGCTCGACTGGCGGAACGGCATCGTCCAGATCTCGCCCTCGGCCGTCGAGACGTTCACGGAATGCGGGCTGCGCTGGGTGCTGGAGCGAGCGGTCGGCGCGAGCGAGTCGGGCACCAGCCAGCACCTCGGCACGGTCATCCACGCGATAGCCGTACTGGGCACCAAGGACGGCGTGGACCTGCTCGAACGGCTGAACGACGTCTGGGACAACCTCGACTTCGGCGGGGTGTGGTTCAACCGCAAGCAGCGCAGGGTCGCCGAGCAGATGATCGACCGGTTCGCCCGGTGGCACAAGGGCAACGAGCGCGAGCTGGTCGATACGGAGAAGGCGTTCTCCGTCATGGTGGCGGACGGCGTGCAGATCACCGGCCGGGTCGACCGGTTGGAGCGCGACGGCGAGGGCCGTGCCGTGATCGTGGACATCAAGACCGGCGGCAGCAAGCCCAGGAACGACGAGATCGACCGGCACCCGCAGCTCGGGGTGTACCAGCTCGCCGCGATGCTCGGCGCTTTCGAGCGGCTCAGCGGAGTGGGGGGCGCTTCGCTCCTGCAGGTGGGCAAGGCCGCGGGGAGCAAGGGGGACGCGGTCGAGCAGGTGCAGCCGCCGCTCGACGGTGATCCCGAGCACAACTGGGCCAGGGATCTGGTCGAGAACGTCGCGACCGGGATGACGCGGACACGCTTCGTCGCCCAGGTCAACGACGGCTGCCGCACGTGCCCGGCGAAGATCTCCTGTCCGGTCAACGACAACGGAGGCCAGGTGTGCTGACCGAGGCAGTGGGGAATCCGGCGCTCGACCCCGGCGGGCTCGCCCGCCGCCTGGGCATCATGCCGCCCACATCGGAGCAGGCGGCCGTCATCGAGGCCCCGCTCGAGCCCGCCGTGGTCGTGGCGGGGGCGGGGTCGGGCAAGAGCGAGACCATGGCCGGACGGGTCGTCTGGCTGGTCGCGAACGGTCTGGCGAGGCCAGAGCAGATCCTGGGACTCACCTTCACTCGCAAGGCCGCGGCCGAGCTCGCCGACCGGGTGCGCAGACGCCTGACCGGGCTGGTGGAGGCCGGACTGGTGGCACCGGAGCTGCTCGACTCGGAGCCGACGGTCTCGACCTACCACGCCTACGCCGCCCGGCTGGTCGCCGATCACGCGCTCCGCGAAGGGTTGGAGCCGACGATGCGCCTGGTCACCCCGGCCGTGGCCTGGCAGATGGCGGCCCGGGTCGTCGGGCAGTACGACGGCCCGATGGACAAGGTCGATCTCGGGCCGGTGAGCGTCACCAAGGCCGTGCTGGACCTGGCCGGTGAGATGGCCGAGCACCTGTGCGGCGCCGACGACGTGCGTGCGGTCGGCGGGTGGCTGCGGGAGCGGCTGGCGGGCCTGACCGGGCGGATCGTCAAGGACCAGCGGGTGCCCGTGGACACTCAGGAGATCCGCGAGCAACTGCTGCCCATGGTCGAGGCGTACGAACGGCTGAAGCGGAGCCGCGAGGTCATCGACTACGGCGACCAGATGGCGCTGGCGGCGCGGATCGCCACCCGTCATCCAGAGGTGGGGATGTCCGAGCGGGAGCGGTTCGCGGTCGTGCTGCTCGACGAGTACCAGGACACCAGCCACGCCCAGCTCGTACTGCTCCGGGCGCTGTACCGAGGGGGCCACCCGGTGACAGCCGTCGGCGACCCCTGCCAGTCGATTTACGGCTGGCGCGGCGCCTCGGCGGGCAACCTGTCGCGGTTCCCCCGGGACTTCCCGACGGCCGCCGGGGATCCCGCGCCCGTGCGGCAGCTCTCCACGAGCTTTCGCAACGGCGAGCACGTGCTCGGCGTCGCCGCCGAGATCCAGCGTCCGCTGCGCGCCGAGGCACGCCAGGTGCCGGTGCTGGTCCCGGGTGGCAACCGGGTCGGCCGCGGCCGAGTGGTGTGCGCCTTCCACGAGACCGCCGAGGACGAGGCCGCCTGGATCGCCGAGCGGGTGGCCACGCTGCTCCGCTGGGAGGGCGCTCCGGACGGCCTGCCCTGGGGTCACGGAGAGCGTGATCCGCACGGGGAGGCCGTGCAGCCGAAAGACGTCGCGATCCTCGCCCGCAAGCGATCGCAGTTCCCGGCGCTGCGCCGGGCTCTGGCGGCGCAGGGCATCCCGGTCGAGGTGGTGGGCCTCGGCGGGCTGCTCACGGTGCCCGAGGTCGCCGACATCGTGGCGACCCTGCGGACGCTGTACGACCCCACGGCCGGTGACGCGCTGGTACGGCTGCTCGCCGGTCCGCGCTGGCGGATCGGCCCGGCCGACCTCAAGGTGCTGGGCGACCTCGCCCGGGAGCTCAACCGGGAGATGCGGAGCGGGAATCGGGCCGAAGACCCGCTGGAGCAGGTCGTGCTCGACCTGGCCGAGGAGCGCGGCAGCCTGATCGACGCCCTCGACGAGCTACCCGAGATGTTCGACCGGCGGACCGAGTGGCTGGAGGGGTTCTCACCGGCGGCGCGGGAGCGGCTGCCGCGACTCGCTCTCGAACTCCGGCTGCTGCGCGCGCGCGCCGGGCAGCCGCTGCCCGAACTGATCGCCGAGGTGGAGAGGCGGCTGGGTCTCGACGTGGAGGTCGCGGCGCGGGGCGGAGCGGTCGGCGGCCCGCTCGCCGCCCGTGCCGACCTGGACGCGTTCCTCGACGCGGCGGCCCGGTTCGCCGGCGACGCGGAGGATCCGACCCTCGGCGCCTTCCTGGCCTATCTGAAGGCGGCGGAGGCTGAGGAGTTCGGGCTGGAAGCCGGGCGCGTGGGCGACACCAACAGCGTCAAGCTGATGACCGTCCACGCGTCGAAGGGCCTGGAGTGGCCGGTGGTCATCGTGCCCGGGCTGTCGCAGGTCAGGACCCAGAAGGGGGAGATCGCCAGAGGAAGCGTCTTCCCGGCCACACCGGTGACCAATTCGAGATGGACCAGGAACCCGCGCAAGCTGCCCTATCCACTGCGTGGCGACCGGGCGGATCTGCCGGCGCTGGCCGGTCTGGAGAAGGACGTCCTGGCCGACTTCGACCAGCGGTGCCGTGAGCGTGACCTGATGGAGGAGCGGCGGCTCGCCTACGTGGCGGTGACGAGGGCGCACTATCTGCTGGTGGCGTCCGGTTATCGGTGGGGGACCTCGTCCCGGCCGCTGGAGCCGTCCGATTTCCTGATGGAGATCCGCGAAGCGGGCGCCAGGATCGATCTCTGGCACGACAGCGGTGAGGGCGAAGACGAGCAGAACCCGCTGCTCGCCGAGCCGGCCCGCGAGGAGTGGCCCGTCATCTCCGTGGCCGATGGCGTCGACGACGGCGCCCGCCTGGTCGAAGAGGCACTGGTCGAAGAGGCGCTGGCGGAGGAGGCACTGGTCGAAGAGGCGCTGGCGGAGGAGGCACTGGTCGAAGAGGCGCTGGCGGAGGAGGCGCTGGCGGAGGAGGCACGGGCCCGGGGACCGGCGAAGGACGCGGCGGCGGCCCTGCGGGCCCGGAGCCTCAGGGAGCGTGATCGGGAGCGGATGCGGTCCTGGGCGCGGGACACCGAACTGCTGCTGAGGGAGCGCGAGACGAACCGGCGGCGGACCGGGACGGTCGTCGAGCTGCCGGCCAGGCTGACGGTGTCGTCGCTGGTGACGCTGGCCGCCGATCCCGCGGCGTTCGCCCGCCAGGTGCGTCGGCCGGTGCCACGCAAACCGGCGCCGCTGGCTCGGCGTGGCACGGCGTTCCATCGCTGGCTTGAGTCGCGCTGGGGTCAGCAGCGCCTCATCGACGACTTCGATCTGCCCGGCGCGGCCGACGAGCCCTCCGATGCCGACATCCAGCTCGCCGAGTTGCAGACGCGGTTCGAGGAGAGCGAGTGGGCCGGGCGTGAGCCGCTCGACCTGGAGGTCCCGTTCGAGACGGTGATCGCCGACCGGTTGCTGCGCGGCCGGATGGACGCGGTCTTCCGGGAGGGGGACGGCTTCGTAGTGGTCGACTGGAAGACCGGCGAACGGCCGCTGGGCAGGGCGGCCGAGACGGCCTCGGTCCAGCTCGCCGCGTACCGTATGGCCTGGGCCGCGCTGGCGGGGGTGCCGCTGGAGAAGGTCGGTGCGGCGTTCCACTACGTCCGGTCGAATGAGACGATCCGTCCCGTGGACCTGCTCGACGCCGACGGGCTGGCGGCCCTCATCCGGCGAGTGCCCGAGGACTGACCGGTCGGTGGATTGACCGGTCAGCCGAAATACAATCCCGATGGTACGCATCGTGTCTTTGAAGCCACTGAACGTGACGGCATTGGAACGAGATAAGTGCGGAGACCGAAAGGCGTACGACCGGTCGGGGTGGAGGAAAACGGCCTCCGGGGTGGATGGAACCACGCCCCGGAGGGAAACGACCCACCCGCTCGGGGGCTTGAGTCTCCCGGCGGTGGCGGTGCTGGTCTCGTGCCGCCGTGACCGCCAGGTGCTGACCTTCGACACCTCGACCGTGCCGGTGCGGACAGCGCGCGCCGCGTCGAGCCGCACAATCCGGTCACAGTGAAGGGCCGGTGGTACCTGATCGCCTACGACCCCGACCGGGCGGACTGGCGTACCTTCCGCGTCGATCGGATCGCGCGGCCGCGGTCGAATCCGTTGAACTGCTGAGCCAGTACGTCGCCTCGATCATGGCGCTCGACGTCTCCGTCACACTGGTGAACGCCTGGGAGGAGGTCATGACGTGTCTCCACAGGCTCGGCGAACGGCTGCCGGAATGATCCCGCTGATCAGAGATCGGGGCGCATCGAGGACAGCGGGTTGGCGACGGGGACGTATCCGGCGGCGCGGTCGGCATGCCGTCGCCACCGCACGCCCAGATTGGCCTTGGCGGGCAGCGTCGCATCGGAGAGCAGCGCTCTGAGCGGGGCCGGCCATCCCCGGTCTTCGGCATGGCCGGACAGCACCTTTCCGGCCGCCGCCCAGAGCTCACGCGGGACCTGGCGCTCCTCCTCCGGATCGGCCGCCTCCGCTACGGTGGCGGCGATCTCGGCCAGGTGGTTGACCACGAGGCAGTACGCGACCCGGTTCCAGCCGCGATCGGACGCGTACGTCAGCGCCTCGGCGACCCGCTCCGGCAGCCCCGACAGGTCGTGGCGGCCTTCGATCAGCTTGGCCCCCTCCAGGTCGCGGAATATCGCCTGGGCGGGCAGGCCGTCGGCGTCGACGCCGACGAGCACGTTCTGCAGGTGTGGTTCGAGCACGACGCCGTGGCGGACGAAGGCGTCGAGCGCCGGCAGGGCCACCCGTTCGACGTAGGCCCGCCACCAGGTGACGGGGTCGGTCCGGCGGCGCGCCTCGGCCGCCTCGGGCACCCCCGTGTCCCGCACGTCCGCCGTGCCGTACGGCGAGGCGGCCAGGGCGGCCGCGAGGATCGGGGTGACCCCGGGCTCGCAGACCGGCCAGGGACCGGATCGGACGATCACTCCGAGCCCTTCGAGGAGCCGGGTGCCGAGGGCCGCCGACCGATATCCGGGCTCGGGCAGCCACCGGGTGCCGGGAAACCGTTCGGCCAGCCGATCGAAGACCGGCCCGAGCCGCCGGGTGAGCTCGACCGCGCCGGCGAGTTCGTACCACGCGTTCTTCCGCACGCAGTTCGTGATCCGTACGTCCAGGCTGAATTTGAGGCAGACCCCCGCGACCGGCTCGTACACGGTCCGCACCGACGAGGTGGGGAAGACCGGGCGTGAGCCGTACCCGAGGTCGACGAGCCGCCCGTCGGCGAGCGGTTCGCGCAGGTCGGGGGCGAGTAGTTCGAGCTGCCACGGGTGTGCGGGCAGCGGAAGATATCCCGGCGGGAAGGCGCCCATCGAGTCGAGCACCGACGTGTCGCCCTGGCCCGCTACGAGGTCGGCGCGGACGCCGAGCAGGCGGAGCGGGAAGCGGGCGTGCGCCTCCGGCGCGTACCGTTCCGATCCCGGGCCGATCCCCATCTTGGGCGAGGGATGGAACGGGTGTCCGCCCACCAGGGCCTGCTCGGAGGCGAGCCACGGGTCCGCCGGCGGTGTCGCGCGCTCGCGGGCCGCCAGGAGGGCGGCGACGGCCTCCCGGCTGGCGGTCACCTGGGCGGCGAACTCCCCGTTGAAGCCGCCGCCGGGTCCTTCGCCGCCGCCCGCCAGCTGCCGTTCGACCAGTTTGATCAGGGTGTCCGAGGTCAGCGGCTCCCATACGCCGCCGGCCAGCCGTTCGGCCCGGCCGGTGAAGCGCAGGGACATTCCGCCCCGGGCGGGTACGCGCACGCGGGTTCCCGCGATGCTCGCCAGCAGGTACGGCCCCGCGGTCCGCACCCGGGGGCCGCACAGTTCACGGATGCAGCAGCGCAGCAGGGCGCCGAGCGTGATCTCCTCGGCCAGAGCGGAGTGCGGGTCGAGCAGAAGGCCGTTCATGTGAGCCTTTCCGGTGTCCGGCCGTCGGCTTCGCGTGACGGTGGGACGCCGACGCCGAGGCCGACGCCGGCGGGATTCGGTCTCGGGCGGAGATAGTTGGGGCCGGTCGTGCCGTAGAACTTGTTGACGTCACGCGCGCCCGTGCGCTCCTTGGCGACGAGCGTCCCGGCGACGAGCATCGACTTTCCGACGAGCCGCGCCGCGTCGATCGTCCTGGCGCGCAGCAGCGCGGCCATCGGGGCGTCCCCGAACCGATCGAGGGCTGCCGACAGCGCCTCCCGGACCAGGCCGCCGGCGGCCGCGACGTCGGCGAGCGCTCCGTGCACCACGGCCATCGCGGCCAGGTGGAGGGTGATGGTCACGAACACATCGGCCAGGGCGTGCGGGTCGTCGGTCAGCATGCGATCGTCGCCGAAGTCCGGCACATCGAGCCCGGCGGCGCGCAGGAGACCGGGTGAGGCGAGCAACCCGTCGTTGTCCTTCACCAGCAGCGTCATCGGCCCGCCACGCAGCAGCAGCGACAGGTTCTGCTGATGCGCCTCGAGCGCGATGCCGTACCGCACGAACAGCGTGACGTTCCAATCGAACAGCGTCGTCAGGTAGTCGCGCAGCAGCGCCGTGGCGTCACCGCCGTGGAACCGTACGGCGAGGTCGTGCAGCACCAGGCGGGGGTGGTGTCCGGCGGGGCCGGGCAGCTCGGCGAGCAGGGCCGCCACGGGCACGATCTCCCCCTCGGGCAGGCCCCGGACCAGCCAGCCGAGGTGCTCGTGCCCGGCATGGCCGTACGCCTGCTCGTCGGCGAGCGACACCCGCATCCGCGGTTCGCGCGCGAGCACCTCACGCAGCAGCGACTCGGCGAGCGCGCCGTCGCGTAACGTGCCCGGTCTGATCGAGCGGCGGTTGCGCAGGCCGAGCGTGCTCGTCGGGAGCGGCAGCTTGAGGTGGGTCCGGTCGTCTACCTCGACCGTGCGTGTCGACAGCGTCGGCCGGA
This sequence comes from Sphaerimonospora sp. CA-214678, assembly GCF_050942215.1. Taxonomy (GTDB): domain Bacteria; phylum Actinomycetota; class Actinomycetes; order Streptosporangiales; family Streptosporangiaceae; genus Sphaerimonospora. The sequence goes on along the minus strand of NZ_CP192056.1, from coordinate 5,277,656 downwards.
CCGTCAGGTACGGCTCGGGCGCCACGACGATCGGGCCGGGCCCGTCCACGGCGAGAGCGGGCGCGGTGAGCGGATGAACGGGGAAGAGCACGTGGGTCCGGGACATCGCCCCGGGGAGCCCGACGTCCTCGGGGGCCGGCCACCACGGCAGACCACCGGGGTCGACGGTGGCCGTGACACGATCACGTGGCACGGCCGCCCAGGCCAGCCGGAACTCGGGGGCGAACTCCGGGGCATGGCCGACCAGGTCGTCGGGGGACAGGCCGAGACGGCAGCGGGCGGTGGGATAGATCGGGTGATCCACCTCTGCCGCCAGCGTCTCGTAGAAGATCAGTCCGCGGCCGGAGGCCGCGGAACGGAGCCGGGAGCGCACCCGACGACGGTGGCGGTGGTGCAGTTCCAGCGCGGCCAGCGTCTCGCGGCACTCCCGCGCCAAGGCCGCCACCCCGGCGGCGTCGGCCGGGTCGGCCACGGACCCGAGGGTACGCAGGACCTCCGCGAGGCTCGGCCCGCCCCGGTGGTTCCTCCCGTCCGTCGTGAGCGGCGGCACGGGGACGGCGAAGTCCTGGAACGGCGAGCCGGAGGTCAGGCGCACCCTTCTGCCGGAGGCGAGGCGCAGGGCGACCCCGTTCACGTCGCGGGTGAGCCGGGTCGCGATGGTGCCGTAGTCCTCGCGGATCAGGGCGTTGAGCACCCGCGCGGCCAGGTAGCGCTCCCGGCCGGAGACACGCGTCATTCGATCACCCAGGGGTGGGCCGCGCGGAAGGCGTCGATCGCCGAGTCGACGCGGGTCGGGTCGGGGCCGATCACGCGGACGAGACCCAGGTAGTCGCGATTGGTGTTGACCGGTTCGATCCGCTCGCCGACCGCGCGCAGCGGCCGGTGCCACAGCCGGATGCCGTCCCCGGCCGGGGTGGATCCGTCCGCGGCGGGTGAGGGGGTCAGCACGGGCGGAGCCGCGCTGATCACGCCCGGCCGGTCGGCGACGATGCTGACCACGGCGCCGTGCAGATCCACGGTGTGGCGGCCCGTGCCGTACGGCTCGGCGCCAGGCGGCGGCTCCGGCAGCGACGCCGGCAGCGGCTCTCCGGCGTGTACGCGCAGGATCTGCCGGTGCAGCGGCACACCGATCAGGTCGGCCAGCAGGAAGTCGCAGTTGTCGCCGATCAGCCGGTAGTTGACCTCGATGATGCGCGGGCCGTCCCGGGTGACGACGTACTCGGTATGACAGGCGCCGAGGCCGACCCCGAGGGCGGCGAGCGCGGCGGTCACGTGGCGCAGGTGATCGGCCGGGGGGTCGGGGTGCCAGTCCAGGCGTTCCTCGACGAAGTGCGGGAGCGGCCCGAGCGTGGTGCGGAACCCTCCGATGACCGCGGTGGTCTCACCGTCGCCCAGCGTCTCCAGCGTGTGCAGCGGCCCTTCGAGGTACTCCTCGGCGACCAGCACGTCGTCCGGCCGCCGCTTCCTGATCGAGCGCACCGCGGCGGTCAGCTCGGCCGCGTCGGCGGCCAGCACGACGTCCTCGCTGGCGACGCCCATGGCCGGCTTGATCACCACCGGGTACGGCAGGGCCTCCGGCGGGGCGGCCGAGCCGGGCGGAAGCCGTACGGACCGGACGGGCTCCACGGCGGCGAGGCGGAGACGGCGGCGCATGAGCGCCTTGTTCTTGGCCGTCGCGCAGGCGCGCCAGTCCTTGTGCGGCAGGCCGAAGTATCCGGCGGCCAGGGCGGTCTCGGCCTGCAGGTGGTCGGAGTTGGAGAACACCACGTCAGGGGGGTGATGCGCGGCGATGACGTCGATCAGGGCCCGGGGATCGCGCACGTCGGTCTCGATGACCTCGTGATCCGGATATCCGCCGGGCTGATCGGTCAGGACCGTCACGTCCCAGCCCAACGCCGCGGCGGCGGGGAGGAAGCCGTCGATCACGGAATCGGTCGGGTTGAGGGTGATGAGGTACAGGCGCACACGACCCCCGCAGACAACTGTAGGTGAGGCTAACCTAATCTGCGTCATCGTAGTCGGTGCCTGATCGCTTCGCGTCGGGAATCGCCGCAGGGGCTCGGTTGTTCTCGCCGGCACTCGTGGAAGGATGACGCCGTGGCAATCTCGGATGGACTCCCCGGACCGCTGCTGCTGGCTCGTGGCACGATCGACCGTTCCGCGCTTCTGCGTACCGACGAGGACTGGCTGGAGCGGGCCTGGGCCGCCGAGAAGACACGGGTCGTCGTCGTCCACGAGGGCAGCACGCCGATCCGCAGGTTCACCGACGGCGCCGCCCTGGTGCTGACCTCTCCCCACGAGGCGCCACCGGTCGACCGGGGGGCCAGATATCTGCTCGGCGTGGACGAGGACGGCGTGGCGTACTTCGCGGTGCGCTCCCCGCTTCCGCCGGGGGACGTGGCGGGCCTGCGCGAGGCGGCCGGGCTGCTCGACGACCGCGACGCGGGTCTGCTGGTGAACGCGGTGGCCCTGGAGGGGTGGCACGCGACGCATGAGTTCTGCCCGCGTTGCGGAACCCGCACGGACGTCGTGGCCGCCGGGCATATGCGGGTCTGCCCCCGGGACGGCAGCCAGCACTTCCCGAGAGTGGACCCGGCCGTGATCATGCTGGTCCACGATGACGACGACCGGGTGCTGCTGGCGCGCGGCCAGGGCTGGGGGGAGGGTCGCATGTCCGTGCTGGCCGGCTTTGTGGAACCGGGGGAGTCGCTGGAGCACGCGGTGATCCGCGAAGTCATGGAGGAGGTCGGGGTGGTGGTCGCGGCGCCGCGCTACCTGGGCAGCCAGCCGTGGCCGTTCCCCCGCAGCCTCATGCTCGGCTTCTCCGCGCGCGCCGTCACCACCGAGTTGCGGCCGGACAACGATGAGATCGCCGAGGCCCACTGGCTGTCGAGAGCCGAACTGACCGCGCGGGTCGAGTCCGGCGAGCTGGGCCTGCCGGGCCAGGTCTCGATCGCACGCAGGCTCATCGAGGCGTGGTACGGCGGGCCCATCTCGGGGAACGGCCGATAGGGGTTCGGTCAGCAGGCGCCGGCGAGGTGACGCTTCACCTCGGCCACCGAGGGGTTGGTCATCGTGTGGCAGTCGGTCACGACGGTGGGGACGACCTGATTGCCGTTGTTGACGCTCATGACGAACTCGGCGGCCTCCGGATGACGTTCGATGTCGACCTCGTCGTACGCGATGCCCTCCCGAGTGAGCTGGCTCTTGAGCCGCTTACAGGGGCCGCACCAGCTTGTCGTGTAGACCGTGAGCGCCATGTCCGTCCCTTTCTGGCGATACCTCACCACCGTGGGGTGTTCTCAGCAGTCATTGGCAACACGGTGGAGGCCCGTGCTGTTCCCGCCCCGGCCGCCGGGGCGGCCTCGCGGTCCTGGAGGTGAGGAAGCCGGGGAAGCACCCCGCCTTCCCGGATGCGCGGCCTCCTGTCCGAGATCCGGGGTACGGGCGTTCGCGAGATCACGGACACGGGCGAACCTAGCGGTTCAGGCGGGAGGCGATCCAGGTTCTGACGGTCTCGGCCACACCCGGTTCCCGGTAAAGGGCCGAACTGTGCCGGGTGCCGGGCATCGTCTGGATCGTCATCGGCACCCCCGCGGCCGTGAGTTCCTCCCTGAGGAGCTCGCTCTGGTACGGCGGGACGAACTCCTCGTCGGAGTGGATCGTGAGGACCGGAGCGTCACCGGGCGAGGCGTGGAACGGCACCTCCATGCTCGACCACTTCTGGGGGCACCGGTCGGGTGTGCACCCGCCGGCGAGTATGAGGGCGGCCCTGTGCAGCTTGCGCCGGGCGCTGTCCGCGAGCGGGTCCGCGCCGTCCTCGAACGACGCGATCGGCGACACGACCGGGGAGATCCCGACGACTCCGCGCAGGCCGGGCAGGCCGTCGCCGTACGTGCCGAGCGCGGTGGAGATGTGACCGCCGGCGGAGAAGCCGATCACGACGTAGCGGTCGGGGTCGGTGTTGAACAGCGCGGCGTGCCGGCGCACCGTTTCGATCACGTCGAGGGCGTCGGTCCGCTGCGCCGGCCAGGGCGCGTCGCCGGACAGCCGGTAGTTCAGGTTGACCACCGTGTAGCCGAGCCGCACATAGCTCTTGCTGATCGAGGTCAGGGACTTCTTGTCGCCGCCCGACCACCAGCCGCCGTGGATGATGAACACGGCCGGCCGCCGGGGACCGGTGGAATTCCACCAGACGTCCATGCGCTGCCGCGGGTGCGGGCCGTACGAGAACGTCCGCACCTTGGTGCCGACGGGAAGGGCACGGGCGGTGGCCCTTGCGGAGGGGGTCGCCCGGGGGGAGGCGGTCGTGCCCGGGGAAGGGGCAGGCGTGGCCGAGCGCACGTGTGTGGCGGTGGCGGTGGGCGTCGGACCCGGTGTGGCGCCATGTGTGGGATCGCCCGCCTGGGCGGTGCCCGCATCCGCCTTCGTCGGCCCCTGAGCGAGCAGCACGGCGGTGAGCGCGAACGCGCCGCCCGCCGTGAGGACACGAGCTAACCCTGCTCTCGCCGCTTTCCGCACGGCCTGGTTCCTCCCCGTTGTCACCCGGTGTCGACTCGGCGCAGCGTCGACATCCGCCGCCGGCCGGTCCCCGTCATGGGATCGATGGGACAGATGTCGGAGGCTGCTGGAAGGATGATGCCAGTACATCCTCCGCACCGCATGTTGGGAGCGCCACGTGGACGTCCTCGAGGGGCTGGATCCCGAGCAGCGCGCGGTGGCCGAGGCGGTCCGCGGCCCCGTGTGCGTGCTCGCGGGCGCCGGCACCGGCAAGACGCGCGCCATCACCCACCGCATCGCTTACGCGGTGCACACCGGGGTGATCGAGCCGCAGAGCGTGCTCGCCGTGACGTTCACCACCCGCGCGGCGGGCGAGCTCAAACAGCGGCTGCGCCGTCTGGGCGCGCCGGGCGTGCAGGCCCGCACGTTCCACGCGGCGGCGCTGCGTCAGCTCAGCTACTTCTGGCCGCGCGTGATCGGCGGCGACCCGCCGCAGGTGATCGAGTCCAAGCTTCCGCTGCTCATCGAGGCGTCCCGCAATCTGCGGCGGAACGCCGACCGGGGCGAGCTCAGGGACGTGGCCGCCGAGATCGAGTGGGCCAAGGTCACCCAGATCGGGCCGGAGGACTACGCGGCGGCCGCGGCCAAGGCCCGGCGTACCCCGCCGATCGCGCCGGAGGAGGTGGCCGGGCTCTACGAGGGTTACGAGAACCTCCGCCGCCGGCGCAACCTCATCGACTTCGAGACCATCCTGGAGCTGACCGCCGCGGTGATGACCGAGCATCGCGAGGTGGGCGCCCAGATCCGGCAGCAGTACCGCTACTTCGTCGTCGACGAGTTCCAGGACGTCAACCCCCTGCAGAAGCTGCTGCTCGACACCTGGCTGGGCGGGCGCGACGACCTGTGCGTGGTGGGCGACCCCAACCAGACGATCTACTCCTTCACCGGCGCCACCCCGCAGTATCTGACCGGTTTCGCCGTCGAGCATCCCGCGGCGAGCGTGATCAGGCTGGTGCGCGACTACCGCTCGACCCCGCAGGTGGTCACGCTGGCCAACCGGGTGATGGCGCGCTCGCCGCACCGGCTCGAACTGGTCGCGCAGCGTCCGGACGGCCCCGAGCCGGTGCTCACGGAGTACGACGACGAGGAGGCCGAGGCGCTCGGGGTCGCGCTCACGGTGAAGAAGCTCATGGCCGACGGCGTCCCGGCCAGGGAGATCGCCGTGCTGTTCCGGATCAACGCTCAGTCCGAGGCGTACGAGCAGGCGTTCGGCGGGGCCGGCGTGCCGTACCTGCTCCGCGGCGCGGAACGCTTCTTCGACCGGCCGGAGGTACGGCAGGCCGTGGTGCTGCTGCGGGGGGCGGCCCGGTCGGCGGACGGCGCCGACCCGCTGGCCCCCGCCGTCCACGCGATCCTGTCCGGGATCGGTCTCACCGCCGAGGCCCCCGGTGGCGGCAAGGCACGGGAGAAGTGGGAGTCGCTGAAGGCACTGGCCGACCTCGCCGAGGACATGGCGGCCGACGGCACGGACCTCGCCGGTTTCGTCGCCGAGCTGGAACGGCGCGCCGTGGAGCAGCACGCGCCGCCCGTCGAGGGCGTGACACTGGCCTCCCTGCACGCCGCCAAGGGCCTGGAGTGGGACGCCGTCTTCCTCGTCGGCCTCACCGAGGGGATGCTCCCGATCGTGTACGCGGAGACGGCGGAGCAGATCGAGGAGGAGCGCCGGCTGCTCTACGTCGGCGTCACCCGCGCTCGTGAGCACCTGCACCTGTCCTGGGCGCTGGCCCGCTCGCCCGGCGGCCGTCGGTCCCGGCGGCACTCCCGCTTCCTGGAGGGGCTGTCGCATCAGCTCCCCGCCGGGACGACCAGGGCAGGACGCCGGTCGGAGCGGGCCGGTGGGAGGAGACCGGCTGCGCCGCTGCACTGCCGCGTGTGCGGCAAGACGCTCGCGGCGGCGCCGGAGCAGAAGCTCGGCCGCTGCACGACCTGTCCGGCCGACTACGACGAGGCGCTCCTCGAAAACCTCAGGTCGTGGCGGACCGCCGTGGCCAAGGAGGCCAAGGTCCCGGCCTATGTCGTCTTCACCGATGTGACGCTTCAGGCGATCGCCGAGCGGGTGCCGACCACGGAGGCGGAACTGCTGGCCATCGCCGGCATCGGCAGGGTCAAGCTCGAGCGGTACGGCGAAGCCGTGCTGGATCTGTGCGGCGGCGCGACCGATGCCGGTAGTCTCGCCGGTGTTACTGATGAGTAATATCCCCCTGGTGCGTTTTCGTTGGAGGCACCGTGCACTCGGCTCTCAAGGAGCTGCTCGACCTGCTCGACCTGGAGCAGATCGAGCTCGACATCTTCCGTGGACGCAGCCCGGAGGAGCGGATCCAGCGGGTTTTCGGCGGCCAGGTCGCGGCTCAGGCGCTCGTGGCGGCCGGCCGTACGGTCCCGGCGGACCGCATGGTCCACTCGCTGCACGCGTACTTCATCCGGCCGGGTGATCCCACGGTCCCGATCGTCTACGAGGTCGACCGGGTGCGCGACGGCCGCTCGTTCACCACGCGGCGGATCACGGCGATCCAGCACGGCAAGGCGATCTTCTCGATGTCGGCGTCGTTCCACATAGGCGAGGAGGGCCTGGAACACCAGTCGGCCGTCATGCCGTCCGTTCCCGAGCCGGAGAGTCTGGGAACCTTCCAGCAGCGGATGATCGACGTGGTGGGGGGCGACCCGACATGGCGCGAATGGCTGTCGAAGCCGCGCCCTGTCGACGTGCGGTACGTGCACCGGCTGCCGTGGGAGACGCCCACCGGCGCCGGCGGGGCCCCCGCCGCGTCCGACGAGAACCATGTGTGGTTCCGATATGAGACCGATCTCCCCGACGACCCGCTGCTGCACGTCGTGCTTGCCGCCTATGCCTCGGATTTCACGCTGGTGGACACCGTGCTGCTCGCGCACGGGCGGGCCTGGGGCACGGCGGACTTCTCCGGCGCCTCGCTCGATCACGCGATGTGGTTCCACCGCCCGCTCCGGGCCGACGAGTGGGTGCTGTACGCCCAGGAGTCGCCGTGGTCGGGAGGCGCCCGCGGGCTCGCTCGCGGACAGATGTTCACCGCCTCCGGAGAGCTGGCGGTGTCCGTGGTGCAGGAGTGTCTTATTCGGGTCCGCGATGATGTCACGAAGTCGTGAAAATCGCAGGTAGAAAATAGGTTGCTCGGCCTGCCGGTTGGGATTTAGGGTCTTGGTCAAGCCAGTCGGACGATCCTGTTCCGGCTGCCGTACCAGTGGAGTGGAGGTGAGTCAGGTGGAGATCACGATCATGTTCGCCGCGCCGTGGCTCGCCTCTGCCTGCCCGAGCGTCGCCATCGCCGCTGTCGCCCAGACGAAGCAGACGAAACTGCGGCATGGCGTGGCCACCTGCGCTCAGAACGGCGCTACCCAGACCGGTTGGGCCACCGAGCCTCGCTCGGCTGTCTTCGGTGTGGCGCGCCGCGGCGTCGATTCCTACCAGGTCTCCCTGGTGGACCGTCCGATGAGCGATGAGCAGATCGACCGCACCGTTGACGGCGGGGCACCGGGTCCGTTGTACGCCTGGAGAGAACCAGTCATAACTTGACCGGTCTCCCTCTTCAGGCCGCGGATCCGACCAGGATCCGCGGCCTTCTTGTTTTGTCGGCCACGATTCCACCCCGTCCACGAGGACAACCAGGCCCACGAGGACAAACCAGACCAATCCATTCAAAGAGGTGACGCAGATGGCGGCCCCGGTCATGGACCTGATCGAAGCCGAAATCCCCTGTCGTACCGACCCCGATCTGTGGTTCGCCGAGTCTCCGGAGGACGTGGAGTTCGCCAAGGCGCTCTGCGGCGGCTGCCCGATTCAGAAGGCCTGCCTGGCCCGCGCGCTGGAGCGCGAGGAGCCGTGGGGCGTCTGGGGCGGCGAGCTCATCCTGCGGGGGGTCGTCGTTCCCCGGAAGCGCCCGCGGGGGCGTCCGCGCAAGACACCCGTCGCCGCCTGACCGACGCACGTAAGACCCAGGAAACACAAGGAAGGACATTCAGATGAACCTCTCCCCGAACGCCTCGATGTATCTCTACCAGGAACTGGTAGACGAGCGAATACGGACCTTGCACCGCGAGGCGGAGGAAGGGCGCCTTGCCAGCCGGATCATGAGCGCCAAGCGGGCTCGCCGGCGGGCTGAGCGCGCCTCGAAGCGGCTCAGCAGCGCACTGGCCCGTCTGTAACCTGAAGAAGGGCCCGGACGCATATCGGCGTCCGGGCCCTTCTCGTCGTCTCCGGCGGGACTCAGCGGCGGTCGGGATCCTGAAGTTCTCCGCGGAGGCATCAGACCGCCATGAGGTCGATGTCGCCGTCGGAGACGCCGGGCTCGTCGGCGAAACCGGGAACCCAGCGGATGACCTCGTCACGGAACCTGGCGGTGGCGCCGAGCTGGCACAGGACGCCCACTCCCGCCGCGTGCACGCGATGGATCAGCACGTAAGACGGGGGCAGGTTGAGCTGGCGCACGACGTTGTTCGACCGGAGGTCGGCCACGGTCGCCGCCTGCTCCCGCAGCCACTCCCGGCTGAAGGTGAACTCCTCCACCCGGGTGGGCTCGACATAGGGGGCGAGGAACGCGCGCAGGGCGTCGGCGTCCACCTCGATGTGCGGCCGGATGAACCCTTCGTCGCGAAGCCCCTGGATGACGGTGTCCATATCACCCTGGTTGAAGATTCGGGTGAGCATGCCGAAGGCACGGGGGTAGCCGTCGGGCAGCCGGCTGACCGCCCCGAAGTCGAGCACCCCCAGGCGGCCGTCCTCCATCACCCGGAAGTTGCCGGGGTGCGGGTCCGCGTGCAGCATGCCCACCCGGGACGGAGAGCAGAAGAGGAAGCGGACCAGCCGCAGGCCGGCCAGGTCGCGCTCGGCCTCGGTCCCACTTTCGATGATCTTGGATAGTGGCGTCCCGGTCATCCACTCGGTGATCAGGACCTGCTCGTTGGCCGCGATCACATCCGGGATGTGGAAGTCCGCGTCGTCCCTGAACTCCTGGGCGAACGCATGCTGGGCCTCGGCCTCCCGCAGGTAGTCGAGCTCTTCGGCGACCCGGTCCTTCAGCTCGGTGAGAACCGGTTCGATGTCCAGGCCGGGCAGCAGCGCGGAGAAGAGCTTCCCCAGGCGGGCGAGCTGGTTGAAGTCGGAGATCAGGGCCTTTCCCGCACCCGGATACTGGATCTTCACGGCGACCGGCCGGCCGTCATGCCAGACCGCCCGGTGCACCTGCCCGATGGACGCGGCCGCCGACGGGCTGTCGGCGAACTCCGTGAAATTCTCCCGCCAGTCGTCGCCCAACTGTTCCGTGAGGACACGGTGAACCGTGGCCGCGGGTAGGGGCGGCGCGGCGTCCTGCAGCCGGGTCAGCGTCGCGCGATACGGTCCGGCGATCTCGGGCGGCAGCGCGGCTTCGAAGATGGACAGCGCCTGGCCGAGCTTCATCGCTCCGCCCTTGAGCTCGCCCAGGACCTTGAAGACCTGGTCGGCCGTACGCTGCTGGATTTCCTGGGCCACGCGCTCCGCCGACGCTCCGCCGAGTCGCCTGCCCAGTCCCAGTGCGGTACGGCCGGCGAACCCGAGGGGGAGTGCGGCGAGCTTGGCCGAGCGGGTCATGGCACGATGGGGGAGGTCACTCACGCGACCATTCTCAGCGATGACATGGGGTTACGACTACATCCGCACTCGGGATGGGGCTTCCAGGAGCGGTGACGCCAGCGCCAGTCGGGCAAAACATGCAATGTGCCATTGGTCACATCCGCCGTCATGGCCGTGCCGTCCAGGTGGGCGAGGGCACATCCCGCGGTCTGCGCCGCGACCAGGGAGGACAGCACGGCGTCGCACGCGATCTCACCCGGGGGATGGCCGCCGAGACGGGCGCTGACCATGGGCCAGGAGGGGTCCAGGTCCCTGCGGGTGAGATCGAGACAGCCGAGGCAGAGCGGACGTCCCGGGACGACGAGCGGACCGACCGATCCGTGGCCTTCGAACGCCGTGGCCGGCAGGTGCGGGATCCCCTCGGCCAGGAGTTCGCGGACCAGCACCGGATCGAGGGGGCCGACGGGGGTGAGGATCACCAGATCGGGGTGGGGCGCCCCGTCGGAAGGCCGGGAGGCGGAACGGCCGGGCCACGCGTTGACGTCCGGCGCGATCCTCCTGGCCGCCGCGACGGCGCCCTCCTCGCGCGGCATGCCGATCTCCTGTCGTCCGAGACCCCCGGGGACCACGTCCTGGGGCCGTGCCGTATCGGGATCGACCACGCAGATGTGGCCGACGCCCGCGGCGGCGAGAAGGGTGGTCACCTGTGCGCCGACGCGGCCGGCGCCGTAGATCCGTACCCCGGCCGTACGCCTGCGGGCGAGCGCGACCAGGCCGCCGCCGGAGCAGGTGAGGGCGAGCCGGTCCAGGTCGGGGCGGAGGCGATCCCGGTCGGTCCGGTCCAGGCCGGCGAGCGGCCCGGGGGAGACGGCCGCGTCCTCGATCAGGCCGTGGGCGGCCAACGACTCCACCAGCTCGCGGGTGGCCTCCTCGGCCAGATCGCTCTCCGCCAGCACCTGTTCCAGCGTCCTGCTGCCGTCGAGGCCGTCGATCAGCCGCCGGACGGCCGGCTCCACCTCGGCCAGCATGATCGCGTGGGACGGATGGACGCCGAACTGCAGGGTGCGGTCGTCCCGCTCGACTCGGCGCAGCGCCGGCTTCAGACGAGGTCTCATAGCCGAAAGACCTTGTCACATGGCGGGAACGGAGTGCGCCGGTTCCGGCGGGGCTGTGGATAATCAGCGGGGCGAGGGAGCAGGACGAGACGGGAACGGCACGCCTACAAGGTCACGTTCGCCCGATTGACCAGGGAAAACGTGACGTACCCCCTGTGGAAATCCCCGCATGTCGGCTACCTTTCATATGTGCCCCCCGAGACTGTCGAGGTTCGTCGGAGCACGCGACGGCGGCGAACCGTTTCCGCGTACCGCGATGGCGACAAAACCATCGTGCTGCTTCCGGCTGGCCTGAGCACGAATGACGAAGAGCAGTGGGTGCGCCGCATGCTCGACCGGCTCGCCGCCAAGGAACAGCGGAGACGGCCGAGCGACGACGACCTGCTCGACCGCGCGCTGGAACTGTCGGCGCGCTACCTGGACGGCAAGGCGCTGCCCGCGAGCGTACGCTGGGTCGAGAACCAGCAGCACCGGTGGGGTTCCTGCACTCCGGATCATGGCACAATCCGGATCTCGGTGCGGCTTCGCGGGATGCCCGCGTGGGTCGTGGACTACGTGATCATGCATGAGCTGGCCCATCTGCTCGTGCCCAGCCACGGCCCCCGGTTCTGGGCACTCGTAGAACGCTATCCTCGGGCGGAACGCGCCAGGGGATTCCTGGAGGGCTTCTCCATGGCGTCCAACGGCTCTCCGGAGGAGTGTTGACACAGTCATCGACGAGGGTCGCAGCCGTGCTGGTCGCGGCCGGAATGGCGGACGCCGCCCCGCCCGGAGTCGACCCCGCCGAGTTCCTCGTGGCCATGGCCGAGGACACCTACGAGATGGTCGCCGGGCTCGAACTCGTCCGGCCAGTGATCCTTTCCGCCGGTGTGCCGGGCCTGGAGGAGATCGCCTGGCCCGGCACACCGGTCATCTCGATCGCCTCTCCCGCCGAGGCGTTCGCCGCGCTGCCGTACGGCACCGAAGCCGTGGTGATCAGCGGCGACGCGCCGGATCTGCCGCCGCTGCTCGTGGGCAAGCTGTTCCGCGAGCTGGGCCGTGCGCTGCTCGCCGTATGCCCGGCCGAGGGCGGGGGAGCCGCGGCCGTCGCCGCCCGGCTGCCGCTGCCGGCGTGGGCCGATGTGGACTTCGACGATCCCGACCTCGTCGTACGGCTGCGCCGCCGGGCGCCCGGACCCCGCATGGTCGCCACCGGCCCCGGCTGGCACCGGCTCAGGAGACCGGCCGACGTCGCCAGACTCGACCCGGGGCTGGAAGGCTGGGACAGCACCCGAGCCCTGCTCTCGGCGCCGGGACCCGGCTCGAGGTAGGCCTCGAGCCCGGCTCGGGGCAGGCCCGGTTCGGTTCAGGGGGAGCGGTTCGGCTCACTCAGGGCGGGCGCGGTTCGGTTCGGGGGGAGCGGTTCGGCTCACTCAGGGCGGGCGCGGTTGGGCTCAGGGCAGGCGCAGTTCGGCGAAGAGGGCGCGGTGATCGCTCCGCGGGACCTCGTGCACACTCGCGCTCACAGCCGACGCCCGCTCGTCGAACAGCACGTGGTCGATCGTGATCAGTGGCGGGAACCGCCGGTTGGCCGGCCAGGTCGTGTGCAGGCCCTTCCCGGTCGCGTCGGCCGCGTCCGCGTAGCCGCGGCCGATGACCTCGCGCAGCGCGGCGTGGTCGAGGCTCGCGTTGAAGTCCCCGGCCAGGATCCGGATCGTGGCCGAGGAGGAGGCGGCCGACGGCAGCGCCGCGAGATCCGCCAGCCAGCCCGGAGTGTCGGGGCGCAGGGGGGCGAGCGTGTGGACGTCGACGATCTCGACGGTCCTGCGACCGGGCAGCGTGAGCGTGGCCCTCGGCATGTTGTGCCCGCCGGCCGGCCCGAAGTCGGGCAGCTTCCTGAGCGGGTGGCGCGAGTAGATGCCGCTGCCGGAGGCGCCGAACGCCTCCTCCAGATGACGGTACGGCAGGAGCTCGCCCAGCCCGGCCGAGTCGAGCGCCAGCACCGCGTCGGGGGTGAGCTCCTGGGTGCTCAGCACATCGGGCCGCAGCCGCCGTACGAGATCGACCACCGTGCTCGCGTCGCCGCGTCCGTACAGGAGGTTGGCCGTGAGGATCCGCAGTGTCGGTCCCGTGGCGGTGGGTGTCGAGGGCATCGCGCGCGGCAGCACCAGGATCGCCATGATGACGGTGGTGACCACGGCCGTGCTCACCACGGCCCGGTTGCGTGAGGCCGCCGCGACCAGGAGCGCGATCAGCGACCCCGCGGCCACGTACGGCGTCGCGGTGATGAGCTGGATCATCGGCGTGCCGCCCTCGAAGCCGCCCAGCCGGACGACGGCCCAGCAGGCGAACGGCGTGACGGCGATCCACGCGAGCGGCACCGGCATCCGCAGCCTCGGCCGCCGTCGCCGAACCGACCTGATCTCGCCGCCGACGTCCACCTTGGTCATGACGCCGACCCTAACGATCGGGCGTGCGGGAATGTGTGAGGCCGCCGTGCGGATTTCGTGCGGGAGCGACCACGCCGCATCCTCTGCGGGGCCCTCCGCTGTAGCGTCACGCCCGGGCCCGGCTCAGGCCGTACCGGCGCTCGTGCTCCGGCCCGCGCGTGCGTTCAGCAGATCACGGGCCCGGCGGGCCAGTCTCCGGGTGGCCTCGTCGCTCAGCTCGGGTATCTCGTCCACCGGGAACCAGCGCAGGTCCAGCGACTCGTCACTGATCATCGCCTCGGCGCCGGGCGGGGCGACCGCGCCGTACTCGACGTCGAGGTGCCAGCTGTGCGGCGGATGGCACCAGACCCGGTGCCTGTCCAGCGCGAGCGGGCCGTCCAGCAGGGTGAGGCCGGCGATGCCGGACTCCTCGGTGGCCTCGCGGAGCGCGGCCAGCGCCAGCGAGGCGTCGGTGACCTCGCAGTGCCCGCCCATGGGCAGCCACATGCCCGCCTTGGGATGCAGGGTGAGCAGCACCTCGCCGCCGTCGTGGGACAGCACGGCGGTGGTCGCGGTCAGATGGCCAGGAACGCACTCCCGCCACATCGCGTCGTCGTGTGCGTCCAGATGGGCCAGGAACTCCCGGCGGAGCAGCTCCTCCTCGGGAGTCGGGGCCGTCCATTCGGTCAGTACGGCTCGCGCGTCATGGTGAAGGCCGTCACGTCGCTGGCTGTCACGGTGCGTGCTCACCGCGACAGCCTACCGGCCGGCCCGCTATTCGCCGGTCTGGTCGTCCGTACCCCGGCCCGGTTCGTCGAGCGAGGACAGATCGAAGGCGTTCTCGCCCTTGACGAACGACTCCGGATCGTTGAGATCGTCGGTGGTCGGCATCAGGTCGGGGTGGTTCCACACCGTGTCCCTGCCGTCGATCCCACGATGGTCGCCGAGGGCCTTCCACAGCGCGGCCGCCTCGCGCAGCCGCCGCGGGCGCAGCTCCAGGCCGACCAGCGTCGCGAAGGTCCGCTCCGCAGGCCCGCCGGTCGCGCGGCGGCGCCGTACGGCCTCGCCGAGCGCGACGGCCGACGGCAGCTTGCCCGCGGCCGCCGAGTCGACCACGGTCGAAACCCAGCCCTCCACCAGCGCGAGCGCGGTCTCGAGGCGGGCGAGCGCGGCCTTCTGCCGTTCGGTCTCCTCGGGCTTGAGCAGTTCGCCGCCGCCCAGCACCTCCTGGATGCGCGCCGGGTCGCTGATGTCCAGCCCCCGCAGCTTCTCCTCCAGTGCGGAGACGTCTACGGTGATGCCCCTGGCGTACTCCTCGACGGCGCCGAGCAGGTGCGCACGCAGCCACGGCACGTGCTGGAACAGCCGGTGGTGGGCCGCCTCGCGCAGGGCCAGGTAGAGCCTGATCTCGTCGGAGGGGGTCTCCAGGCCCTGGCCGAACGCGGCGATCCCGCCGGGCAGCAGCGCGGCCGAGTCGGACAGCGGCAGGCCGATGTCGGTCGATCCGACCACCTCGCGGGCGAGCGTGCCCAGTGCCTGGCCGATCTGCTGGCCGACCATCATGCCGCCCATCTGCCGCAGCATGCCGATCAGCGGGCCGGCCATCGCCTCCGCCTCGGGCGGCAGCCCGGCCGCGCCGAGCGTTCCGCCCATGGTCTGCACCATCTGCGCGGCGATCGGATCGCACAGCTGCTTCCAGACCGGGACGGTCTTCTCGATCCACTCAGAACGGCTCCAGGCCTGGGGGACGGCCACGCCGCTCGGCAGTGCGGTCACCTCGTTCAGCCACAGGTCCGCGAGATTGAGGGCCTCGACGACCTCGCGCCGCTCGCCCTCCATGACACTGGGATCGCCCTCGGCGACCACCGCGTGCCGTGCGATGTTCTTCGCCATTTCCCAGTTGACGGGTCCGGCTTCCGGCGATGCCGACGCGGACAGCATGTCCGCGAACTGCCGCATGGCCGCGGCCATCTGCTCCGGGCTGCCGAACATGGCGAACGGGTTGTCGTTTGGGTCGTTTTCGCGACCTGGCAGGTCAGTCACCACGCCACCTCGTGCAGGATGGAGGAGTCCACAACCGCCACGTTATCCGCCGGGAGGCGGATCAGTGCAAAGTGAGGACCTCGTGCCTACCTCAAAACGCCTTCGTCAGCCCGTCGTCGCCATCACCGGCGCCGCGTCCGGAATCGGCAGGGCGTTCCTGGCGAGAGTGGCCTCGTCTGCGGATTTCCGCCGCGTCGTGGCCATCGACGACCAGCGCGGCGACGTTCCCGACGTCACCTGGCGGGTCCTCGACATCCGTGATCCGCTCTTGGCGAACCGGATATCCGATGTGGACGTCCTGGTCCATCTGGGCACCGACGAGTCGATGGACGGCGACCCCGCCGAGCGACGCCGCTACAACCTCAGGGCAGCGCAGACCGTCCTCACCGCCTGCGCGGCCGCGCGGGTCCGGCGGGTCGTGCTGGTCACGAGCGCCATGGTGTACGGCGCCGCCCCGGACAACCCGGTGCCGCTGGAGGAGGACGCCCCGGTGACGGCCGAGTCGGACACCGGGGTGATCGGCGATCACCTCGAGATCGAGGCGCTGGTGCGCCGGTCGCTGCGCTCGCACCCCGGCCTCGAGGTGACCGTGCTGCGGCCCGCCGCCCTGGTCGGGCCGGGCATCGACACGGTCGTCACCCGCCATTTCGAGGCGCCGAGGCTGCTCGTCGTGAAGGGCTGCCTGCCGCGCTGGCAGTTCTGCCACATCGACGATCTGGTGTCCGCGCTGGAAGCGGCCGCGCTGGGGCGGGTCTCCGGCGCTGTCGCTGTCGGCTCGGACGGCTGGCTGGAGATGGACCAGGTGGAGGAGATCTCCGGCCTGCGCCGGTTCGAACTGCCCGCCGGGCTGACCTTCGGGACCGCCCAGCGGCTGCACCGGCTCGGCATCACGCCGGCTCCCGCCGCCGACCTGCATTACGTGGTCTACCCCTGGGTGGTGGACTGCGCGGCGCTGCGCGCGGCCGGGTGGAAGCCGGCCTGGAGCAACGAGGCGGCCCTGTGCGAGCTGCTGGAGCTGTCCGAGGGCAGGCACGCGGTGGTTGGCCGCCGCCTGTCGGGCAAGGAGGCCACGATCACCGCGGCCGGCGCGACGGTCGCCGTGATCGGCACCGCCGCCATCGTCCGCGTCGCCCGCCGCAAGCGGCGGACCTGATCGGCTGGGCCGCGCGGACGAAGCCGTACTAGTCTCGTGGGATGGGCGTTATCCGATTGCTGGGGATCCGTGACACCGAGCTGTCCGTGGACGAGGTCCTGAGCGCGGTGGGGGACCACGCGGCCGGCGGCACGGGCGTGTTCGTCGGCACCGTGCGGGAGCAGGACCAGGGCAGGCCCGTGACGCTGCTGTCCTACTCCGCACATCCCTCCGCCGAGCGGGAGCTCCGCCGGGTCGCGGAGAAGGTGGCCGCGGACTTCCCGGTGACCGCCCTGGCGGCCGTGCACCGTGTGGGCGACCTGCGGCTGGGCGATATCGCGGTGGTGGTGGCCGCGGCCTGTCCCCATCGGGCGGAGGCCTTCGAGGCGTGCCGGCGGTTGATCGACGACCTGAAGCACGAGGTTCCCATCTGGAAGCACCAGGTGTTCGCCGACGGGGAAGCCGAATGGGTGGGCGTCTGCGATTGACGGGTCTCGAAACGCATAGAGTTCGTCCATGTCCCGACGCGCCCTGACTCTGATGGTTGCGGGCTTCCTCACCCTTCTGCTAGCGGTGATCGGCGCCATGCTGCCGGTGCCGTACGTCGCGCTGAGCCCGGGCCCCACGGAGAACACCATCGGGGATGTCAAGGGCAAGCCGGTCATCAGTATCTCGGGTCGTCAGACGTACCCGACCGAGGGCAAGCTGAGCCTGGTCACCGTCGCCTATCAGGGAGGCCCGGGTAACCGGCTCGACCTGGTGACCGCGCTGCGCGGCTGGCTCGACCCGACCGTGGCCGTGGTGCCGGAGGAGACGCTGTTCCCGAGGAGCTCCACCGCGAAGCAGGTCGAGGAGCAGAACACCCAGGAGATGACCGACTCCCAGCAGACGGCCACGGTCGCCGCGCTGAACGCGCTCAAGATCCCGGTGGAGAAGATGGTCGTGGTGGTCGCCACCGACAAGGGCGCGCCGGCCGAGGGCCGGCTGAAGGCCGGCGACCAGATCACCGCCGTCGACGGCGTCGCGACGGCCGGTCTCGAGTCGGTGGCGGAGGCGGTGCGGCGGCACAAGCCCGGCGAGCAGGTCGAGTTCACGATCAGGCGCGGGGAGACCACGACCGACGTGTCCGTTCCCACGGTCGAGGACAAGGAGGGAAGGGCCGTGGTCGGCGTTCGCATGAAGGCCGACTTCAAGGTCCCCTTCAAGGTCGACATCAGCGTGGGGCAGGTCGGCGGGCCCAGCGCCGGGCTGATGTTCTCGCTGGGCATCTACGACAAGCTGACCCCCGGCGCGCTCACCGGAGGGAAGGCGGTGGCCGGCACCGGAACGATCGACATCGACGGCAAGGTGGGGGCCATCGGCGGGGTCGAGCAGAAGATGGTGGGTGCGAAGAACGCGGGCGCCACCGTGTTCCTCACCCCGGCGGGGAACTGCGCCGACGCCGTGCGGGCCGTACCCGCCGGTCTTCGCCTGGTCAAGGTCGAGACGCTGCAGGAGGCGATCGACGCGATGGACGCCCTGCGTGCCGGCGGGCGGGATCTGCCCGCCTGCCCGGCGTGACCGGTCGTGGGCGTACGGTAGTTTTCCACAGGCCGGGGACGCGCGAAGCGCGATCGGCCGTATCGCAGTGTAGGTTTTCCAGACACGGACCGTTTGCTCTGAGACAAGGGGTGGGCGTTGAGCTTCCGGAGCCCCGGAGCCGGACGGGCGATGCGCTTGCCCCGTCGGCCGCGACTTCTCGTTCCAGTCACGATCGCCGTCGCGGCGATCGTGGTCTTACTACTGATCTTGGCTTCCATCTACACCGACTACCTCTGGTACGACTCGGTCGCCTTCTCGTCGGTGTTCTCCACGCTGCTCGTGACGCAGATCGTGCTTTTCGTCGTGGGCGCCGTGCTGATGGTGGGCATCGTCGGCGGCAACGTGGTGCTGGCGCACCGCACCCGGCCGATGTTCGGGCCGGGGATGTTCGGCACCGCGCAGGGGGCCGACCGCTACCGCATGTCGCTCGACCCTCACCGACGGCTGGTCTTCCTGATAGGCATGGGGATCCTGGCGCTGTTCACCGGGTCGTCGGTGGCCGGGCAGTGGAAGACCTGGCTGGAGTTCGTCAACAGGACGCAGTTCGGCCAGAAGGACCCCGAGTTCCACCTCGACGTGTCGTTCTTCATGTTCGTCCTTCCGTTCCTGCGGATGGTGCTGAACTTCCTGTTCCTGGCCGTCATCCTGTCGATCATCGCCGCGGCGATCGTGCACTACCTCTACGGCGGCTTCCGGATCCAGTCCCCCGGCGGGGTGCACGCGACCCGGGCGGCGCGTACCCACCTGTCGGTGCTGCTCGGCGTGTTCGTGCTGCTCAAGGCCGTCGCCTACTGGCTCGACCGGTACGACCTCGTCTTCTCTGAACGCGGCAAGGCGTTCGGTGCGTCATTCACCGACGTGAACGCGGTGCTGCCGGCCAAGGGCATCCTCGCGGTCATCTCCCTGATCTGTGCGGTGATCTTCTTCGCCGGCGTGGTCCGGCCCGGTGGGATGTTCCCCGGCGTGGCCCTCGGCATGCTGGTCCTGTCGGCGGTGCTGATCGGCGGGGTCTATCCGGCGCTCGTCCAGCAGTTCCAGGTCAAGCCCAACGAGCAGGCCAAGGAGCGCCCCTACATCCAGCGCAACATCGACGCCACCCGGAGTGCGTACGGCGTCGACGATACGAAGGTCACCCAGTACAGCGCCAAGACGGAGGCGGACCCCTCGGTCCTGCAGGCCGAGTCGCGGTCCATTCCGGGGATGCGCCTGCTCGACCCGAGCCTGCTGTCGTCCACCTTCCAGCAGAAGCAGCAGATCCGCGGTTACTACCAGTTCCCCGAGCAGCTCGACATCGATCGGTACCCGGTCGACGGCGAGATCAGGGACACGATCGTGGCCGTCCGCGACATCGGGCTGCCGCCCGAGGGGGAGCGCAACTGGATCAACAGCCATCTGGTCTACACCCACGGGTTCGGGTTCGTCGCCGCACCGGGCAACCGGGTGGACGGCACCGGGCTGCCGGAGTTCAACGAGAAGGACATCCCTCCGGTGGGCGACCTCGGCGAGTATGAGCCGCGCATCTACTTCGGAGAGAACTCGCCGGAATACTCCATCGTCGGCGGGCCCAAGGACGGACCGAAGATCGAGCTCGACTACCCCCAGCAGAGTTCGAGCGGCATCGGCCAGCAGAACAACACCTACGACGGCAAGGGCGGCGTCCCCGTCGGCGACTACTTCCGGCGCCTGCTCTACGCCATGAAGTACGGCGACACCAACCTGCTGCTCAACTCCAACATCAACCCGGATTCGCGGATCCTCTACCTGCGCAAGCCGATCGAGCGCATCCAGCGGGTCGCGCCGTTCCTCACCCTCGACCGCGATCCCTATCCGTCCATCGTGGACGGCAGGATCGTCTGGATCGTCGACGCCTACACCACCTCCAACTCCTACCCCTACTCCCAGCGCCGGAGCCTGGAGTCGCTGACCACCGACATCTCGACCACCCGGCTGGGCATTCCCCAGGTGCCGCGGGACGAGATCAACTACATCCGCAACGCCGTGAAGGCGACGGTCGACGCCTACGACGGCACGGTGACCCTCTACGCCTGGGACGACTCCGACCCGGTGCTCAAGACCTGGGAGAAGGTCTTCCCCGGGATCGTCAAGCCGGTCTCGGAGATCACCCCTGATCTCCGTAACCACCTGCGCTACCCGGCCGACCTGTTCAAGGCGCAGCGGGAGATCCTCACCAGCTACCACGTCACCGACGCCGACGCCTACTTCGGCGCCCAGGACTTCTGGAAGGTGCCCGAGGACCCCGCGAGCGGCAAGAGCAAGCAGCCGCCGTACTACGTGACGATGAAGATGCCCGGGGGCAGCGAGAAGTTCTCGCTCACCACCACCTTCGTCCCGAATGGGCGGCAGAACATGGCCGCGTTCATGGCCGTCGACGCCACGGCGCAGGAGACCAGACCGCCCCTGGAGATCCTGCAGCTGCCGAGTGCCACGACCATCCTGGGCCCGGCACAGGCGCAGAACCTGTTCGACTCCAACACGACCGTCTCCCAGGCGCTGAACCTGCTGAGAGGCGACTCGGGCGCGACCGAGGTGCTCTACGGCAACCTGCTCACGCTGCCCTTCGGCGGAGGCCTGCTGTACATCGAGCCGGTGTACGTCCAGCCCCGGGCGGAGACCTCCGGGAAGTACCCCACACTCCGCAAGGTGCTCGTCGTGTACGGCGAGAAGGTCGGCTTCGCCGACACGCTGGGTGAAGCGCTGCGGCAGGTGTTCGGCGGAGAGGCCACCCAGCCGGAGCAACCGCAGCAGCCGGAGAAACCGAACCAGCCGGCCGAGCCCGAGAAGCAGACGACTCCCGTCGAGACCGACAAGGCGTTGACGAGCGCGCTGCAGAAGGCGCAGCAGGCTTACTCCGACGCGCAGAAGGCCCTGTCCGGCAACACGCCGAACTGGGGAGATTACGGCGAGGCCCAGCAGGCGCTCAAGGAGGCGCTGGACGAGCTGAACCGGCTGGAGAGCAGCCGGGCCGCGGCCTCACCGGCTCCCACGCCCGCCGCGACCGCGTCGCCGAGCGCGAGCCCGAGTGAGAGTCCCGGGGCGGCTCCCAGTCCGAGCCCGCCCGGCGGATGACGGGCGAGACGCCGAGAGGGAACCCCGTGCCGTTCCGGCGCGGGGTTCCCGCCTTCCTGGGCCTGTTTGCCTCTCGTCCATTTCCCGGTTAGGCTGAAGAAGCCGACGCGGGGTGGAGCAGCTCGGTAGCTCGCTGGGCTCATAACCCAGAGGTCGCAGGTTCAAATCCTGTCCCCGCTACTTTTGAAGGCCCCGACCTCCGGTGACCTGGAGGAACCGGGGCCTTCGCTATCTCCCGGGAATTCGATTTGATGTCCGGGCGCTGGAGCGGTATTGTAGAACTACAAGAAAACGACGCGGGGTGGAGCAGTTCGGTAGCTCGCTGGGCTCATAACCCAGAGGTCGCAGGTTCAAATCCTGTCCCCGCTACCAAGTGAAAGGCCCGGAGGCTCGCCTCCGGGCCTTTTCCCTGCCCGCACCCGCGTCAGCGGAACCCGAGGAGCGAAGGGCCGGCGGAGCGGGCTTCAAGAGGATCGTGCTCTCCTCCCGGCGCGGCGACCGGACATTGTCGTAGTACGACAACGAAAAGCCGATCTATGTCGGAAGGCGACATTGAGCCGGTGCGGGGGAGTGGTGAAGGCTCCCCGCATGCAGGCCCGCATCTCACTGGACGACGTCACGGCCCTGGCCCGGGGCTGCGCCGTGCTCGGAACGGGCGGCGGCGGTGATGTGCGCGCCGGAGCGATCGCCGCGCGCCGGGCGATCCGGGAGCACGGAGAGGTGCCGCTCATCGCACTCCGAGACCTGCCCGATGACGCCCTCGTGCTGCCGCTGTCGGGGATCGGCGCCCCGACCGTGAGCCACGAGATGATCCACGCGGAGGACGAGCCGGTCCGGATCCGGGAGGAGATCGAGAGGATCTTCGGCAGGTCGCCGGCCGCCGTGATGTCCTCGGAGATCGGCGGGGGCAACGGGGTCGCACCGGTGGCCTGGGCGGCCAGGCTCGGCCTGCCGCTGCTCGACGCCGACGCGATGGGCCGCGCGTTCCCCGAGGTTCAGATGGTGTCGATGTACGTGGCGGGAATCCCGGCCGACCTCGTCATCATGTCCGACGTCGTCGGCAACGTCGTGACGATCCGCCCGATCGACGGCCTGTGGTCGGAGCGGATCGCCCGTGCCGTCTGCGTGGCCTCCGGATCGAGCGCGCTGATGGCGGACTACATCCTCACCGCCGGCGAGTGCGCGGGCGCGGTGATCGAGGGCACGGTCAGCCGGGCGATCGCGATCGGCCGGGCCACCGACGGCGCGGAGGACCCGCTCGCCGCGCTGTGCGCGGAACTCGGCGCGACCCGGCTGATCGACGGCAAGCTGACCGACCTGGAGCGGCGCACGACCGGTGGGTTCGCCCGGGGCACCGCGGTGATCGAGGGCACCGGTGACGACCGCGGCAGGACCCTGATCCTGGAGATCCAGAACGAGAACCTCGTCGCGGTGGAGGACGGCAGGGTGCTCGCCATGGTGCCCGACCTGATCACGGTGGTGGACACCCGGTCGGCCACGGCGATCCAGACCGAGGGACTGCGTTACGGCCAGCGGGTGACCGTGCTGGCCTGGCCGTGCGATCCGCTGTGGCGTACGCCAAGAGGATTGGAAACGGCCGGGCCGCGGGCGTTCGGCTACGATCTCGACTATCTCCCCGTGGAAAAGATCAACTCATGACCGAGCGGAGTCTGCGGATCGGCGTCGACGTCGGCGGCACGAACACCGATGCCGTGGCGATCGACGAGGCCGACCGGGTCGTGGCCAAGGCCAAACGGCCCACGAGCCCGGACGTGACCGAGGGTCTGCGCGCCGCGCTCGACGCCGTCCTCGCCGAACTGCCCGATCCCCGCCTGGTCACACGGGTGATGCTCGGCACGACCCACGCCACCAACGCCATCCTGGAGCGCCGCGCCCTCGGCCGGGTCGCCGTGCTGCGGCTGGGCGCCCCGGCGACCACGTCGGTGCCGCCGCTCAGCGAGTGGCCGGATGATCTGCGTGAGACCGTCGCGGCGGGTACGGCGATGGTACGGGGCGGGCATTTCGTCGACGGGCGCGAGATCGCCCCGCTCGACCTGGACGCGGTCAAGCGGTTCCTCAGCGAGGCGACGCGGGCGGACGCGGTGGCGATCACCGGGGTGTTCAGCCCCGCCGACGCCGATCACGAGAACCGGGTCGCCGAGGTCGTCAGGAGCGAGCTCGGCGACGTGCCGGTGAGCCTCAGCCATGAGATCGGCTCGCTCGGACTGCTGGAACGGGAGAACGCCACCATCCTCAACGCCGCGTTGTACGGCGTGGCCCGCGACGTCACCATCGCGCTCCAGAACGCGCTCAGCGTGCGGGGCCTGGTGGTCGAGACGTTCTTCGCCCAGAACGACGGCACGCTGATGTCGGTCGACTACGCGGCCCGCTATCCCGTGCTCACGATCGGTTCCGGGCCGGCCAACTCGCTGCGCGGCGCCGCGTACCTCTCCGGCGCGCGGGATGCGATCGTCGCCGACGTGGGCGGCACCTCGACGGACATCGGCGTGCTCGCGAACGGGTTCCCGCGCGAGTCGGCGGCGGCCGTCGAGATCGGCGGGATCACCACCAACTTCCGGATGCCCGACATCCTGTCGATCGCCCTGGGCGGCGGCACGATCGTCGGCCGGGAACCCCGATCGGTCGGTTACCGGATCGGCGGGGAGGCCCTGGTCTTCGGCGGCCGGACGCCGACGATGACCGACGCGGCGGTGGCGGCCGGCCGGGGCGAGGTCGGGACCCACCCGGTTCCCGAGGAGTGGCTCGGCCATCTGGCCGGAGCCGTACGTGCGGCGGACGAACTGGTCGCGGACGCGGTGGACCGGGTCTCGCTCGGCAGGGGAGACCGTCCGCTCGTCGCCGTCGGCGGCGGCGCGTTCCTGCTCGCTGCCGAGGTCCCCGGCGTCGGCGAGGTGGTCAGGCCGGAGCACGCGGAGGTGGCCAACGCGGTCGGCGCCGCGATCGCGCTCGCCAGCGGGCGCATCGAAACGATCGTCCCCACCGGGGGAGAGGGAAACACCAGGGCTAGATTGATCGAAAAAGCCAAGGAGGAGGCGGCCGCCCGGGCCGTCGCCGCCGGGGCAGACCCCGCCCTGGTTCAGATCGTCGAGCTCAGCGAGATCCCGCTCAGCTACCTGTCTGAGCCCGCTGTGCGCCTACAAGTAAAGGCCGCCGGGCCGCTGGCCCGATGAGGGCCGGAGGGCCGGCGAGAGAAAGGAACCCCCCTCACATGCGCTGGCACAAGCGTCTGCTCGCCGCGGGAGCCGTGGCCGCCCTGACCCTCACCGCCTCGGCGTGCGGCGGGGGCAAGGTCCGCGGCTCCGACGGCTACGCACAGCCGAGTACGTCCCAGGACGGGCAGAACACCCAGAGCGCGGCGGACGCCACGTTCGTCTACGTCCCCAACCTCGACGTCGTCACCGACTGGGACCCGGCGAGCTCGTACTCGAACGAGATCATCGCGATGCAGAACATCTACGAGTCGCTGACGCGTTACAACCCGCGGACGAAGCAGGCCGAGCCGCGGCTGGCGACGTCGTGGACCTCCTCGGCCGACGGCAAGAAATGGACGTTCACACTGCGCCAGGGGGCCAAGTTCCACACCGGCAGACCCGTGGACGCGGCGGCCGCCAAGGCCGCCATCGAGCGCACGATGGAGATCGGGGAGGGCGCGGCCTACATCTGGGGCGCGGTCAAGAAGATCGAGGCCAAGGACCCGGCGACGCTGGAGTTCACGCTCGACTACCCGACCGCGCTCGACCTGGTGGCCTCGGCGGGCTACGCCTCGTACGTCTACGACACGACCGCGTCCGGCTCGGGAGATCTCAAGACGTGGTTCGGCGAGGGCCGCGACGCCGGCTCGGGGCCGTACACGATCGACACCTGGGAGAAGGGCAAGGAGAACGAGCTCACGCTGAAGGCGTTCGACGACTACTGGGGCGGCTGGGACGGACCGCACTACAAGAAGATCACCTATCGGGTCACGCCCGAGCTCACCACCGCCTGGCAGCTCCTGAAGCGCGGTGAGGTGTCGTTCGTGCAGCGGCTCAACCCGCAGCTGTTCGCCCAGGCGAACAGCACGCCCACGGTGCAGGCCGCCCAGACGCCGTCGTTCCAGAACCTGCTGACGCTGTTCAACACGCAGAGCGGCCCGCTGAAGGACGTCCGGCTGCGCCGGGCCATGCAGAAGGCGATCGACTACGACGGCCTGGTGGCGGCGCTCAAGGGCGCGGCGGTCCCGGGCGGCGGCCTGGTGCCCGAGGGCCTGCTCGGCTTCGCCCCCGACCGGACGCCGAAGCAGGACCTCGCCGGCGCCGAGGCGCTGCTCAAGGAGGCGGGGTACGGCCCGGGCGGCAAGAAGCTCGACCTGACCCTCACCTACGCCCAGGGCGACAGCGACCAGGAGGTGCTGGTCACGCTGCTGTCCTCCGCCCTCGACAAGCTGAACGTGAAGCTGTCCGCCAAGCCGCTGCAGTGGACCACCCAGTGGGATCAGGGCAAGGCGAAGGACCCGGCCAAGCGGCAGGACATCTTCATCATGTACTGGTACCCGGACTACGCCGACGCCTTCTCGTGGTTCGTCAACGTCTTCCGCAGCGAGGACCCGGTGTCCTTCAACCTCTCCTACCTGAAGGACGACGCGATCGACAAGCAGATCGACGAGCTGCCCCAGCTGACGGCGACGGACAGGGACGCCGCTGAGAAGGCGTACGCCGAGGTCCAGAACAAGATCATCGATGAGCGGGCCGCGGTGGCCGTGCCGTACGTGCAGAACTACCAGCGCGCCTTCGCCACGTCGGTGCAGGGATATGTGGACAACCCCGCCTACCCGAACGTCGTGTTCGTCCACGACCTCAAGCCAGGCGCCTGAGGCATGTCGCGGTACCTGATCCGCCGGCTCGGCCAGGCCGCCCTGGTCGTGGCCGGCGTGGTCACCCTCACGTTCGTCATCATGCGCCTGGTCCCGGGCGACCCGGCCGTCGCCTACGCGGGACCGAGGGCATCGCCGGACGAGCTGGCCGCGGCGCGGCGGCGGTTCGGGCTGGACGACCCGCTGCCGGTGCAGCTGTGGAACTACGTCCGCGACCTGATCGCCGGTGACTGGGGCACCAGCCTGCACACCAAGCAGCCGGTGCGCGACGATCTGTTCCTGGCCTTCCCCGCCTCGTTCGAGCTGGTGGCCGCCGCACTGATCATCGCGGTGGCGGCCGGGATCCCCCTGGGCATCGCGGCGGCTCGCTACCGGGGACGGCTGCCCGATCTGTCGGTCCGGCTCTCGTCGATGCTGGCCGTCTCGGTGCCGGTGTTCTGGATGGCGCTGGCCCTGCAGACGATCTTCGGCAGTGGTCTGGGCTGGTTCCCCATCGCCGGGGAGTACGACACGAGCCTCGACCAGACCAGTCCCCTGCGCGTCTACACGAACATCACCGCCGTGGACGCCCTGTTCACCGGCAACTGGCCGATCCTGACCAGCACCCTGCACCACCTCGTGCTGCCCGCGCTGGTTCTCGCCGCCTACCCGGCGGGCGTGATCGCTCAGATGACCCGGGCCGCTCTCATCGAGGAGTCGGCCCGCGACCACGCCCGGATGGAACGCGCGCTCGGCTTCGGGGAGACCGCCGTGCTGACCCGGTTCGCGCTGCGCCCGGCGCTGAACCCGGTGCTCTCGCTGATCGCGCTCGTCTTCGCCTACTCGATCGTGAACGGATTCCTCGTGGAGGCCGTGTTCAACTGGCCGGGACTCGGACGGTACGCCGCCGACTCGATCCGCACCCTCGACACCCCGGCGATCGCCGGGGTCACGCTGCTCGTGGCCGCCCTCTACGTCGTCGCCAACCTCGCCGTCGACCTGCTGCAGGGCGTGATCGACCCGAGAGCGAGGGCCCGGTGACCGCGCCGGTCGCCCCGGGGACCGGCGCGGCCCCGCCCGCGCTGCGCCGTACGCCGCTGAGACTGCCGGCGGGGGTGGACCGGCTCGCGGTGGCCGGCGCCGTGCTCCTGGCGCTCATCGTGCTCGCCGCGCTGCTCGCCCCGTGGATCGCCCCCTATCCCGAGGACGGCGGCTCGGCCACCCATCCGCTGGAGGCGCTGCTGCCGCCGAGCGCCGAGCACTGGTTCGGCACCGACCAGGTCGGGCGCGACGTGCTCAGCCGGGTCCTGTACGGCGCGCGCACCTCGCTGCTGATCGCCGTCGCGGTGCTGGTGATCTCGGGTGGTGTGGGCGTGGCGCTCGGCGTGGTCGCGGGTTACGCGGGGGGCTGGATCCGCGACGTGATCATGCGGGTGACCGATGTGTTCCTCGCGTTCCCCGCACTGCTGCTCTCGCTCGCGCTGGCCGTGGTCCTCCAGCCGAGCGTGACGACGGTGATCGTCGCCATCGCGGTCACCTGGTGGCCCTGGTACGCCAGGCTCACGGCGTCGGTCGCCGCCTCGGTCACGACCCGGGGGTTCGTCGACGCGGCCCGCTGCCTGGGCGTGCCGGCCCCGCTGATCGTCTTCCGGCACGTGCTGCCGAACTCGCTGACGCCGGTGCTGGTCCAGCTCTCCCTCGACGGCGGCGGGGTGATCCTCACCGCGGCCGCCCTGTCGTACCTTGGGCTGGGCGCGCACGAGCCGACCTCGGAGTGGGGTCTCATGGTGCAGCAGGGACAGTCGCTGTTCACCACGAACTGGTGGGTGGTGACGTACCCCGGACTCGCCATCCTGATCACCGCGTTCGCGTTCAACGTGCTGGGCGAGGGGCTGAGAGCGAGGCTGGCGCGATGAGTGGAGGAGCGGTCCGGCGATGGACGGCGAGTTGATCAGGGTCAGGGATCTCGTGGTCCGGATCGGCGACCGGGTGATCGCCTCCGTGCCCGAGCTGGACGTCGGCGCCGGCGAGTGCGTGGCGATCGTCGGAGAGAGCGGCTCGGGCAAGACGACGACGCTGCTCTCCGTGCTCGGCCTCGTCGGCGACGATCGGGAGACCGGCGCACGCGATGTCGATGTCTCCGGAGAAATCGCCGTCTGCGGGGTCGATGTGACGGCGGCCGGCCCCGGTGAGCTGCGGCGCGTCCGCGGTTCGCGGGCCGCTCTCGTCATGCAGAGCCCGCAGGCGGCACTCAACCCGACCATGCGCCTGGGCACGCTGATGCGCCGCGCGCTCGCCCACCACGGCGTCAGGGGCGCGGCCGGGCGATCTCGGGCGGCCGAGGCCGTCAAGGCCGTGCTGCTCGACGCCGAGATCATGCGGCGCTACCCCCATCAGGTTTCCGGCGGGCAGGCCCAGCGGTTCGCGATCGCGATCGCGATCGCCCTCGGTGCCGAGATCGTGCTGGCCGACGAGCCGACCAGCGCGCTCGACGTCACCGTGCAGGCCGAGGTGGTCGCCGTGCTGCGGCGGCTGCGCGACGAGCGTGGCCTGGCCGTACTGCTCGTCTCCCATGACCTCGCCCTGGTCTCCACGATCGCCGACCGGGTGCTGGTGATGCGGGACGGCGCCGTGGTGGAGAGCGGGCCCGCCGCTGAGGTGTTCGACCGGCCGCGCGACGCCTACACGCGCGAGCTGGTCGCCGCCGTGCCTGCGCTCCCGGAATTCCACGCGCCCGGAACCGGGGAGACCGCGCGTGAGGAGGAGCGATGACCGGCGGGAAGACCGGATCCGCCGTGCTCGGATCCGCTGTGCCCGGATCCGCTGTGCTCGGGGCCGACCGGGTGACGCTCGCGTACGGCGCGACGGCGGTGGTCCACGAGGTGAGCCTGGCCGTCGACGAGGGCGGCGTCGGGCTGATCGGTGAGAGCGGCTCGGGCAAGACCACGCTCGCCCGTGCCCTGCTCGGCCTGCTGCGGCCGCGCTCGGGCACGATCAGGTACGGCTCGCGCGACCTGGCCGCACTCGACCGGAGCGGACGCGCCGAGTTCCGCCGCGCCGTGCAGCCGGTCTTCCAGGACGGCAGCGAGGCCCTCGACCCCCGCATGACGGCGGCCGCCTCGATCGGGGAGGCGCTGACCACCCACCACCGGATCACCCGCGATCGCCGGCGGGAGCGGGTGGCCGAGCTGCTCGACGACGTCGGCCTCGACCCGGCGATCGCCGACCGCCGGCCCCACCAGATGTCCGGCGGTCAGCGGCAGCGCGTCGCCATCGCCAGGGCCCTCGCCGTCGAACCCCGGCTGCTGGTCCTCGACGAACCGACCAGCGCGCTCGACGTGACCGTGCAGGCCAGGATCCTCGACCTGCTGGAGCGGCTGGCCGCGGAACGGGGCCTCGGCCACCTGCTGATCACGCACAACCTCGGCGTCGTCGACCGGCTGTGCCGTACGTCGCACGTGCTGTTCGCCGGGCGGGTGGTCGAGTCCGGGCCCACCCGCGACCTGCTGGTCCGGCCGGCCCATCCGTACACGCTGGTGCTGCGCGACGCCGTTCCCCGGCTCGGCGGCGAGCCGCCGCGCGCCGGCGGACGGACCGAGGCAGCGCCGGCCGAGACCGGCTGCCCGTTCCGGCTGCGCTGCCCGCTGGCGGCGGACCGGTGCCGCGAGGAGCCTCCGGAGTCCCGCGAGGTGGCGGGCCGCCGGGTCGCCTGTCACCGGGCCGAGGACGTGCTGGAACGGGCGGGCCATGCGCCACGTCAGTGACCTGCTCAGGACGTCGGCGGGCCGCCGCCTGACGCTGGTGGCCGGACCCTGGGACGCCAGGTCGGTCGAAAGCGTCGTGCTGGTGGACGAGACGCGCGATCTGGAGTCGGCCCCGCCCGGGGCGCTCGCGATCCTGTCGCGCAACGCCATGCGAGGCTGTGACGTGCTGGGCGCGCTGCGCGTGGCCGGGCGGGGACGCCTCGCCGCGATCGTGCTGCCCGGCCCGTCCGGCACGTCCCCGGACATCGTGGAGCTGGCGCGGCGGGTGGGGGTGGCCCTGCTGACCGGCGCGTCCGACCGGCCGCTGTCGGACACCGTCCTCGGCCTCAGTGCGACCCTGCGGGCCGATCCCGACCTACTGCTGCGCCGCACCCGCGACGCGATCGATGGGCTCGGCGCGATGGAGGGCGCGGCGGAACGGGACATCCTGCGTACGGCCTCCGCTTCGATCGGCGTCGAGTACGGCGTGGCCGACATCGCGGAGCCCGCCGCGAACACCGCGGTGATCCGCGTGGACGGGCGGCCGGACGGCTACGTGTGCTGGGACGGCGAGGACCCGGCCGCTGCCATCGTCGCCCGGGTGGTCGCCACCACGCTCGGCCGGGTGCGCGCGGCGGCGCGCGCCGCGGAACGGGCCCGCGAGCTGGCGCTGCTGGCCCTGCTGCGCGTGGGGACCAAGGAGGTGCGGGCCGCCGCCCGCCGCGCCAGGCACGAGGGCGTGCCGGTCGACGGCCGGCACGTCGCCGTCTTCCTCCGCGACGGCGCGGCGGGCGGAGAGACCCCGGCCGACGCCTGGGCCCGGCGGCCCGACCGGCAGATCGACGAAACCGCGCGGCGCACGCGCGGGGACGACGCCGCACGCCGGGTCCGCCGCATGATCGCGGGGATGTCCGGCGCGGCTGAGCTGAGCGCGCCGCCGATCGTCACCCGCTGGCAGGACGGTCTGCTCGTGATCCTCACGACCGACGAGCCGCCGAGCCGGGACGGGGACGGACCGTTCACCGACGCGCTGTCCGACGCCACGCTGCCGGGTGCGGCGGGTGCGGGAGGCATCGGAATCGGGACCTTCCGTCCGGGCGCGGAGGGGCTGCGCCGTACGGCATCGCAGGCCCGCGCCGCGGCCGGCAGGGCACGCGCCGGAGAAGTGGTCAGGTTCGACCGCCTGGGCGCCAACGCGATCCTCGCCGAACTCAGCGGCAGCGAGAGCGCGGTGGTGACGGCACGCGACATGCTGGCACCCCTCGGCGGTCTCGGCTCGCTCAGCCCGTACGCGGTCCCCACGCTCAAGGCGTACCTGGACAGCTGGGGGTCCAGGGTCCGGGCGGCCGAGCTGCTCAATTTGCACCCCAACGCGGTGGCTCACCGGATCCGCCGGATATCCGAGGTGCTGAAGGCCGACCTGTCGGACCCGCAGACCCGCTTCGCCCTGCAGATCGCCTGCCATGTCGTGCTCGAGCACGAGTGTCTTCCCGGGACAACGGGGCCGTCGGCGTCGTCGTGAGGGCACATCGACGCGGCCGGCGCCGGGTTCTACTTTGCAGGCATGACAACGGTCATCGGAGTGGACGTCGGCGGCACCTTCACCGATCTCGTCCTGCACGACGCGGCGACCGGCGACATCAGGGTCGCCAAGCGGCCGACCACGCCGCGGGCCCCGGAGCTGGGGGTGCTCGCCGCCGTGGACGCCGCCGTCCCGGCGGAGCTGCTCGCCCGCTGCGCCCATTTCGTGCACGGCACCACGGTCGGGCTCAACGCGCTGCTCGAATCCACCGGACCGAGGAGAACCGGCGCGGTCGTCGGCCTGGTCACGACAGCGGGCTTCCGCGACGTGCTGGAGATCCGGCGGGGTGACCGCGACGACCCCTACGACCTGTTCTGGACCCCGCCGCCGCCCCTCGTGCCCCGGCGGCTGCGGGCCGAGGTCGCCGAGCGGGTGGCGGCCGACGGCGGCGTCGTACGCGAACTCGATCCGGCGGACGTACTGCGGGCCGCACGACTGTTCCAGGCCGAGGGGGTCGACGCCGTCGCCGTCGTGCTGGTCAACTCCTACGCCAATGCCCGGCACGAGCTGCTGGTCGCGCGGTCGCTCCGGGACGCGGGGTTCGCCGGGCCGATCTCGCTGTCGCACGAGATCTCGGGGGAGTACCGGGAGTACGAGCGGACCTGCACCACGGTCGTGGACGCCCTCGTCCGCCATCGGATGGGTCCCTACCTGCACAACCTCGACCGCGAGCTGCGGGCGCGCGGCTTCACCGGGCGGCTGCTCGTCACCCGGTCCGGGGGCGGCGCGCTGACGCTGGACGAGGCGGTGGCCAGGCCGTTCGAGACGATCCTGTCCGGCCCGGTCGCCGGCGCCGTGGCCACGGCGAGGCTCGCCGCTTCCCTCGGGGTCGGTACGGCCATCGCCGCCGACGTGGGCGGCACGAGCTTCGACACCGCCCTGATCGAGGACGGCCGGCTGCCGCTGCTGTTCCAGGGCGAGGTCGTCGGCCTGCCGCTGCAGAGCCCCTGGGCGGACGTGCGGTCGGTGGGCGCGGGCGGCGGATCGATCGCCTACGTCGACCCCGGCGGCCTGCTCAGGGTCGGGCCGCGCAGCGCCGGCGCCGACCCCGGGCCCGCCTGCTATCTGCGCGGCGGGACCGAGCCGACCGTGACGGACGCCGCGCTGCACCTCGGGATGATCCCCGTGGGTCACATCTCCGGCGGGATATCGCTGTCGGCCGAGACGGCCGCGCGGGCGCTCGCGCCGCTGGCCGAGCCGCTCACACCGCCCGCCGGGGCCGCCGGGACGGCCGGGATCGAGGGCGTCGACGCGGCGGCGGAAGGCGTCATCAGGATCGCCTCCGCCCACATGGCGCAGGCCGTGCGCGGGGTCACGGTCGAGCGGGGGGTGGACCCGCGCGGGGCCGCCATCGTCGCCTTCGGCGGCGCCGGGCCGCTGTTCGGCTGCCTGCTGGCAGACGAGCTCGACGCGGACACGGTGATCGTCCCGCCCAACGCCGGCAACTTCTCGGCGGTCGGACTGGTCCAGGCGGACATCGTCCGCTCGGCGGCCCGCACGCTGGTGCGGCCCCTGGACGGCGAGACGCTGCCGATGATCGAACGGCTGGCGGACGCCCTCTTCGAACGGATGGCCGCCGATGACGCCGTCCGCGAGGTCGACCTGGACCTGCGCCACCGGGGGCAGGAGCACACGCTGACCATCCCGATGCGTCCGGGGCGTGACGACGTCGCGGACATCACCGCCAGGTTCTCCGACGCCTACCACCGGACGTTCGGCCACCGGCTGCCCGACCCGCTCGAGGTGGTCACCGTGCGGGCCACCACCAGGGTGGTGCTCGACGCCGACCGGCCGCCGGTGCCCGCCCAGGCGACGGGTGACACGGCGCGCGGCGCCACCCGCCTCTGGTCCTTCCGGCGGCGGGCCTGGACCGACGCCCCCGTGCTGCGGCGAGCCGCGGTGGACGGCCCGCTGGAGGGGCCGGCACTCGTGCTGGAGCCCACCGCGACCACCTACGTGGACGTGGGCTTCACCGCCGAGGCGCACCCGAGCGGCTGCCTGATGATCAAACGGAAGGACCGTCGATGAGCGATCTCGTACGCACCCGCTACGTCGAGGCGAACCCGGGGCTGGCGGAGGGCGCCGACCCGGTCACCACGGAGATCATCCGGCAGGGT
This sequence comes from Sphaerimonospora sp. CA-214678, assembly GCF_050942215.1. Taxonomy (GTDB): domain Bacteria; phylum Actinomycetota; class Actinomycetes; order Streptosporangiales; family Streptosporangiaceae; genus Sphaerimonospora. The sequence continues at coordinate 5,243,858 of NZ_CP192056.1, read as the reverse complement.
CTGAACGCCGCGGCCGACCAGATGAAGCAGTCGCTGATCCGCACCGCCTTCTCCCCGATCATCTACGAGGCGCTGGACTTCGCCGTCGCCTTCTACGACGCCGACGTCTGCATGCTCGCCCAGGCGCCGACGCTGCCCGCGTTCATGGGGACACTCGGCTTCTGCGTACGGGAGGCCGTCGACGGCGTCGGCGGGCCCGGGGCGCTGGGCCCGGGCGACGTGATCCTCTACAACGATCCGTACGGCACCGGCTCCCACCCGCAGGACGCGGCGATGATCGTGCCGATCTTCCACGACGACGTGCTGGTCGGCTACTCCGCCATCAAGGCGCACTGGCTCGACATCGGCGGCAAGGACCCCTACTGCACCGACACGGTCGACGTCCACCAGGAGGGGACGATCTTCCCGGGGGTCAAGCTCTACGACACCGGTCGCCTGGTCAGCGACATCTACCGGATGATCCTGGCGAACAGCCGGATGCCGGAGATGGTCATCGGCGACATCAACGCGATGGTGGCCGGGGCGCGTACGGGTGCGGAGGCGCTGACCGCACTGGTACGCAGGCACGGCCTCGACACGTTCCGCCGGTCCGTCGCCCGGATGTACGCACACGGTGAGGCGCTGGTACGCGGCTGGTTCGAGCGGCTGCCCGACGGCGTCTACCGGGCCTCCAGCGTGATCGACTCCGACGGGGTGAACGGCGAGCCGATCCCGTTCGGCGTCGAGGTCGCCGTCAGCGGCTCGTCGGTGACCGTCGACCTGACCGACTGCCCCGACCAGGTTGGCGGTCCGGTGAACTGCCCGCTGCCGTCCACGGTCGCCGCTGTCCGGATCGCGGTGGCCTTCCTCGCGGGCGCGGGCGAGCAGCCCAACGAGGGCCACTTCCGCCCCCTTGAGCTGATCACCCGGACCGGCTCGCTCTTCCACCCGGTGCGGCCGGCCCCGTGCTTCATGTACGGCATCCCGTCGGACCACGCGATCGAACTGATCATCCGGGCGCTGGCGGAGGCCGTGCCGGACGCGGTGCCCGCGGCGAGCGGCGGCGACATCAACGCGCTCGTGTGGTGGGGAAACCGGGAGGCGACCGGCGAACCCTGGGCGGACGGCGCGCCGCATCCCGTCGGGCAGGGCGCCTCGCCCAGCGGCGACGGCGCGAGCGCGCTGATGTACATCTCCGAGTCGGCGACCCGCTTCACCCCGGCGGAGGTGTGGGAGGCCAGAAACCCGTGGCGGATCGAGCGGCTGGCCCTGGCCGAGGACTCGGGCGGCCCGGGACGGCACCGCGGCGGCCTCGGGCTGGATCTTTCCTTCCGGGTTCTGGAGGACCAGTATCTGACGTCGGGCCTGGCCAGGACGGCGCTCGAACCCTGGGGGCTGGCCGGTGGGCTGCCCGGCCGGCCGAACCGGCTCACCGTGGAGTATCCCGACGGGCGGTCCGAGGACTTCTCGCTCAAGACGCGGATCTTCCTGCCCAAGGGCTCGGTCGTGCACCTGCGCACCGGGTCGGGCGGAGGGTACGGCCCGCCGGCCGAGCGCGACCCGGAGGCCGTGCTGGCCGACCTGCGGGAGGGCTACATCACCGAAGACCACGCACGCCGGCACTATCCGCACGCCCTGTGAGGGCGGGGCGAGCGCCGGCGGTCACAGCGCGCGCAGGCCGCTGATGACCTCGCTCAGTATCCCGGCGTTGGGCAGCCGGGACACGTTCGCCGGCGGGCGCACCTGCACCAGTCCCTGCTCGTGGAGGTCGCCCACGAGCACCCGGACCACGCCGAGCGGGAGATCTATCGCCGCCGCGATGTCCACCACCGATTTGGGACGGGCGCACATGCTGAGGATCATCCACTGCTCGGGGTCGAGGCTGACCGGGGTCGTCCCGCCGGTCGCGGTCACGATGGCCACGAGGTCGATCGCCTTGTTGGACGGCTGGACCCGGCCGCGGGTCAGCGCATAGGCCGGGACGACCGGCCCCGCCTCCTCGTCCAGCCACTGGTCCTGCATGTGGTCCGTCACGGTCCCTCCTCGCCCGGCTTGTCGGTCTGCGGTTCTCCCCGCCGGTGGGAGGCGAGGAGGATGTCCTCGGGCGTGACCTCCTCCTCAGCCAGGCGCTTGAGGTCGGGGTCCTTCGGGACAACGATGAGTGTGGCTGGAATGAGCACGATTGCGGTCGTTCCTCCGTACGGCGAGGGCCGGAGCGTCACCCGGGCCTCCCTGCGGGCAGCGAGCCTGGCGACGACGAACAGCCCCATTCGGTCGGTGTCCGCGAGGTCGAACTCCGGTGGGTCGGCCAGACGTTCGTTGAGCTCGGCCAGCCGGTCCGGCGTCATGCCGAGACCCCGGTCCTCGATCTCCACGGCGAAGCCGGTTCCGACCAGCTCACCGCGTACGGTCACGGACGTGTGCGGCGGCGAGTAGACGGTCGCGTTCTCGATCAGTTCGGCGATGAGGTGGATGATGTCGGCCACCGCGCTGCCGTCGAGCGCGTGATCCTCCATCGGGAACACGTTCACCCGGGCGTAGTCCTCCACCTCGGCGGCGGCGCCGCGCACCACGTCGTACATCGGAACCGGCTTGCGCCAGGCCCGGCCGGGTGTGGCGCCGGACAGGATGATCAGACCCTCCGCGTGGCGGCGCATTCGGGTGGTCAGGTGGTCGAGCCGGAACAGCTCCTCGAGCGTCTCCGGCTCGGTGGTGTGGCGCTGCATGCTGTGCAGCTGGGTCCGCTGCCGGTGCAGCAGGGTCTGGCTCCGGCGGGCGAGGTTGAGGAAGACCTGGCTCACGCCTCGCTGGAGCCGGGCCTGCCCGATCGCGGCCTCGACCGCGGTCTGCTGCACCGTGGAGAACGCCCGGCCCACGTCCTGGATCTCGCTGGTGCGGCCGACCGTCGTGATCGGGGGCGCCTCGACGTCGATATCGACGTCCTCCCCCTTCTTGAGCTTGGTCAGCACGCGCGGCAGCCGTGAGTTGGCCAGGTCCAGGGCCGCCTGCCGCAGACCCGCAAGTTCCCGGGAGAGCCGGGAGCCGAAGCGCAGTGAGATGAGGATCGAGGCGAGCACCGCGAGGAGGCCGCAGCCGCCGACGATCCCGACGCGCATCAGGATCGAGTCGGCGATGGGCTCGGCGCGCTCGGCCAGGCGTTTGCCGGCCTCCGTCTGCGCCTTCTGGAACGACTCGGCCAGGTCGTCGGAGGTGGCCTGCCAGAGCTGCTGGCTCCGGGCGGTGATCCGATCCCCGGCGATGATCTTTTCTTCCTGCAGCCGCAGCCGCTGATAGAGCGGCGTGGTGATCAGGTTGACGTGCATCTGCCGCAGGTCCGCGTCGAGCTCGGGCAGAGCCTGGTTGATGAGGAATCGGCGGTTGCCGACGAGCTGGGTGAAGAGCTTGCGCTCCTCATCGGTCATCTCGCCGGAGGATGCGGCGGCGGCCTGGATGGCCTGCTCCCTGGTCAGCAGCTCCTTGGCGTATCCGAGTGAGATCACCACCCGCGACTGCTGGTAGATCGGGATGTCGTCGATGATCGCCAGGCCGTAGTGCATCTGATAGATGCCGTCGCTGACGAGGTTGTAGGTCTCGATCGCGCGCAGACGGTTGGACAGCCCCTCGTCGATCTCCCCGCGGATCTCGTCCAGGCGGTCCAGCCCCGCCAGCATCTCGTCCACCTGGGCGCGCATGGCCGGGGTGGTCGCCTCCCGGGACGACTCGGACAGGGCCAGCCGCCGGACGTCGTCCCGGGCCTCGTTGGTACGCACCCGCTGGGTGTTCATCTCGGCGCGCCTGGAATCGGCGGGCCTGCCGAGGTAGTGGGTGGTCACGAGGCGCTCGTGCTGAAGCTCGACGATCAACTTGTCGGCGGGCTGCCGCAGCGTGGTCCAAAGGGTGTCATAGGTGCGCAGGCGAAGGCTGTCGCCGATGGTCACACCCGCCGTGACCACCCACAGTGCGACCAGTGAGAAAAGCGGCACGAGGAGCAGGCCGATGAGCCTGACCCTGATAGGCCGATCTCGCCTACGAGGACGCATGGCACCTCGTCCCGATGCGGTGACGTGAGCTCCGGGGAAGCTCTTGGGACAGCCAGCGACAATATCAGCGCGATGGTGCAAATGAGAGACCTGCGCCGTATGTCACGAAATATCAAATCTAATCATGATCTTGCAGTAGCTTCGATCATGGTAACTCATGTCACAGAGAAAGTCGCATCAATGCGCCGTTTCCTCGTTCTGGGAGTCATGGCCGTGCTGGCCCTCGCCGGCTGCGGCGGTGGCGAGGGCCGCGGCGGTCCGTCCAGCATGTCGTCCGGCGGATCTTCCACCGGGATGCCTTCGACGAAGGGTGCGACATTCGTCTACCTGCACAACCTCGACATCGTCACCGACTGGGATCCGGCGAGTTCGTACTCGAACGAGATCATCGCGATGCAGAACATCTACGACTCACTGACCGTCTACAACCCGCTGACCAGGCGGGCGAGCGCGCGCCTGGCCGAGAAGTGGGAAGGGTCGCCGGACGGCAAGACGTGGACGTTCACGCTGCGGAGCGGGGTCGTCTTCCACACCGGCCGCCCCGTGGACGCGGACGCGGTGAAGGCCTCCATCGAGCGGACGAAGGGCATGGCCGAAGGCGCGGCGTACATCTGGGACCCCGTCCAGAAGATCACCGTCATCGACCCGCTCACCGTGGAGTTCAAGCTCAAATATCCGGCGCCGCTCGACCTCATCGCCTCCTCCGATTACGCCGCGTACATCTACGACACCGAGGCGGCCGGTTCCGGCGACCTCAAGAAGTGGTTCCAGCAGGGGCGGGACGCCGGCTCAGGGCCGTACACGGTGGCGAGCTGGCACAAGGGCAGGGAGAAGGAACTCGTCCTGCGCGCCTTCGACGACTACTGGGGCGGGTGGGACGGCCCGCACTACAAGAACATCGAGTACCGCGCCGTCCCCGACCAGAACACTGCCTGGCGGCTTCTGCTGCGCGGCGAGGTCAGCTTCGTGCAGCGGCTCAACCCCTCGCTGTTCCAGCGGGCCAAGACCACGGCGGGCGTCCGCACGCTGCAGGTGCCGTCGTTCCAGAACATGCTCGTGCTCTTCAACACCGCCTCAGGCCCGCTCGTTGACGTGCGGCTGCGCAAGGCCGTGCAGAAGGCCATCGACTACGACGGGGTGATCGCGGCGCTGAAGGGAGCGGGCGCCCCGGCGGCCGGCCTGGTCCCCGAAGGACTGCTCGGTCACGTTCCCGGTCTGCGGCCGAGCCAGGACCTGGAGGGCGCGAGGGCGCTTCTGCAGGAGGCCGGGTACGGCCCGGGCGGCCAGGAGTTGCGGCTCACGCTCACGTACGCCCAGGGCGACAACGACGAGCATCTGCTCGTCACGCTGCTCACCGAGACCCTGAGCGAGCTCAACATCAGGGTCGAGGCCAGAGCGATGCAGTGGAACGCGCAGTGGAACCAGGCCAAATCGGCCGACCCGGCCAAGCGTCAGGACATTCTGGTCATGTACTGGTGGCCCGACTACGCCGACGCCTACTCGTGGTTCCTCAACGTGTTCCACAGCGCGGAACCGGTGTCCTTCAACCTGACGTATCTGAAGAACAAGGACATCGACCAGCGGATCGACAGGCTCCCGTCACTGCTGGCCACCGACCGCGAGGCCGCGCAGAAGGAGTACGCCAAGCTGCAGAAGGATCTGATCGACAAGCACGCCGTCGTCGCCGCGCCCTGGGTGGTGAACTACCAGCGGGCCTACCTCGGCAACGTCAGCGGCTACACCGACAATCCGGCCTACCCCAACGTCGTCTTCGTGCATCAGCTCATTCCGAGCGCGTGACGGCGTCCGGTCGTGACGGAGATCGGTCAGCCTCTGAGCCTGCGGCCCATGCCCGCGCAGTAGCGGCGCGCCGCCTGTCGGGGGCCACGCCTGGCGGGTTCGTCCGGCGACGGCATCAGGGCCTGTGTCCTGCCGGCGTCGGCGAGGACGTGCTCGACCTGCTCCTCCGTAGGCAGCTGGCCGTGCTTGGCGAGCTCGTGCATCAGGAACGTCAGCGGTGCGGGGTCACCGGCGACCTCCGCGGCCACGGTGGCCCGGGCGGCGGTCAGCAGCCGGAGGTAGTAGGAGCGCAGCATGGCCTCCCGCGTGCGGACCTGCTCAAGGTCGTCGATTAGCTCACCGGCGAGTTGAAGCAGGTCACCGCCCGGGCGCCTGCCCTCGGCCGCGATGTGCTCACGAATATCGTCGAACTCAGACCGCGTCATGATGGCCACCTCCACCGGCGAGAGTCCGGGCGGCCGGGTTGGCGCCGAGCGGAGACCCTCGCATGCTGTTCGTAACGCGGGGCGATTGCGGTCGGCTTGACATCGGGTTGCGCGGGGAGACGGATCCGTGGAGGAGACCGCCGGCGACCGGGAAGCCCCTCGTCGCGAGATCGTCGACTCGCATGTCCGTCACCCCCTCGTTCCTCCGAGCCTCGCCTGCGAGATCGCCGCGGCGCTTATGTAGATGCTTGAGAGGCGGATCTGGTTGTCCCTGGACATCGCACATTTTTCCGAAATGCCGGGCACGGTTCGATGAACGTCCAGATGAAGACGTCTTCGGAGTGGGGATCCGGCCGGCGAGTGAGGGCCGCGGCGGCTCTCCCGTCCTCGCTCGTCCGGGACCGTGGCCGTGTTGTGTGCGCGGTTGGTGTCCAGCACTGGTAATCTTGTTGAGCCGGGTGATCCGGCGGATCTCTCTCCCGGTCGTTTCGACGGGGTGTGGTTCGTCCGGGTATGGTCTCGGTGCCTCCTCTTCTTTTCGGATCTTGGGTTCGCCGCGGTTTGCGTGGTGGGGTCGGGCCGGGTAAGTTAGAGGGGTTGCCCCGGAAGGGGTGGTCGGAATTCCCGCCGGGTGGCGGGGGTGATGTCAAGCGGGTTTGGCCGGGTTGCCGGTGGGGCTGGTTTGACAGGATCCTCCGGGACTGGCGAGAATAGATGACACAAAGTGAAGCTGATGTAACGCCCCGGATCCTGGGTCTGCCTGACGGCTGGTCTGGGTGGTGGTGTACGCGTCCGTTTCTTGAGAACTCAACAGTGTGCTAAAAGCCAGTGCATTTTGATGCATTACCCCGTTCTCGCGCGCCCCTTTTTTTTGTGGGTGTGTGGGGGACGGATTCCTTTGATCGGCATCCACTGCTGTTTCGGTGGTGGTGGGTGTTGGCTGGGGTTTCTTTTCAGACATTGTTTGGAGAGTTTGATCCTGGCTCAGGACGAACGCTGGCGGCGTGCTTAACACATGCAAGTCGAGCGGAAAGGCCCTTCGGGGTACTCGAGCGGCGAACGGGTGAGTAACACGTGAGTAACCTGCCCCTGACTCTGGGATAAGCCTGGGAAACCGGGTCTAATACTGGATATGACCACTCCGGGCATCTGGTGGTGGTGGAAAGTTTTTCGGTTGGGGATGGGCTCGCGGCCTATCAGCTTGTTGGTGGGGTGATGGCCTACCAAGGCGACGACGGGTAGCCGGCCTGAGAGGGCGACCGGCCACACTGGGACTGAGACACGGCCCAGACTCCTACGGGAGGCAGCAGTGGGGAATATTGCGCAATGGGCGGAAGCCTGACGCAGCGACGCCGCGTGGGGGATGACGGCCTTCGGGTTGTAAACCTCTTTCGGCAGGGACGAAGTTGACGTGTACCTGTGGAAGAAGCGCCGGCTAACTACGTGCCAGCAGCCGCGGTAATACGTAGGGCGCAAGCGTTGTCCGGAATTATTGGGCGTAAAGAGCTCGTAGGTGGCTTGTCGCGTCTGCCGTGAAAGCCCGTGGCTTAACTACGGGTCTGCGGTGGATACGGGCAGGCTAGAGGCTGGTAGGGGCAAGTGGAATTCCTGGTGTAGCGGTGAAATGCGCAGATATCAGGAGGAACACCGGTGGCGAAGGCGGCTTGCTGGGCCAGTTCTGACGCTGAGGAGCGAAAGCGTGGGGAGCGAACAGGATTAGATACCCTGGTAGTCCACGCTGTAAACGTTGGGCGCTAGGTGTGGGGGTCTTCCATGGTTCCTGTGCCGTAGCTAACGCATTAAGCGCCCCGCCTGGGGAGTACGGCCGCAAGGCTAAAACTCAAAGGAATTGACGGGGGCCCGCACAAGCGGCGGAGCATGTTGCTTAATTCGACGCAACGCGAAGAACCTTACCAAGGTTTGACATACATCGGACGCGCTCGGAGACGGGTGTTCCTTTCGGGGCCGGTGTACAGGTGGTGCATGGCTGTCGTCAGCTCGTGTCGTGAGATGTTGGGTTAAGTCCCGCAACGAGCGCAACCCTTGTTCCATGTTGCCAGCGGCGGCTTCGGCCGGCCGGGGACTCATGGGAGACTGCCGGGGTCAACTCGGAGGAAGGTGGGGATGACGTCAAGTCATCATGCCCCTTATGTCTTGGGCTGCAAACATGCTACAATGGTCGGTACAGAGGGCTGCTAACCCGTGAGGGGGAGCGAATCCCTAAAAGCCGGTCTCAGTTCGGATTGGGGTCTGCAACTCGACCCCATGAAGTCGGAGTCGCTAGTAATCGCAGATCAGCAATGCTGCGGTGAATACGTTCCCGGGCCTTGTACACACCGCCCGTCACGTCACGAAAGTCGGCAACACCCGAAGCCCGTGGCCCAACCCGTTTGGGGGGAGCGGTCGAAGGTGGGGCTGGCGATTGGGACGAAGTCGTAACAAGGTAGCCGTACCGGAAGGTGCGGCTGGATCACCTCCTTTCTAAGGAGCATGTGGCCGGCTCGTGGCATCTGTTCTTTTCTGCCTTCGTGGTGGGAGTGGATGGGGTGTTGGGGGTTTGGTCTAGTGTCGCTGCGGTCACCGGCGTGTGTTCGGTGCGTGGCGTGCTGCTTAGTGGAGCACTGGTTATTCGGGTTGTTCTGGTCGGTCTGTTGGTGAGTACCGCCGTGGTTTCTGTCTCTTCATTCGTGTGGGGGTGGGGGTTGCGGAGTGGGAAAGGCATGGGGCGGGCTGGGAGAGTCCGGGCACACTGTTGGGTCCTGAGGGAACGGCTGTGTTCTGCTCTGGGCGTCGTGGGATGTTCTGTCCTTTCGCGTTGTGCGTGTGTGTGTTGCACGCTTTCGTGTGGGGTGGGGGGTTTCGCGGGGTGTCTGGGGTGGGTGGTTTTTCCTTCGTGCGGGGCTGGTCTCCTGCCATACCGGCTTGGGGCTTGCTTATGGGTCGTGGTCTTGTGCTCGTTGGGGTGCGGGGTTGCGGCTTGTGGGTGGGTTTCGGGTGTTTGGTGGTGGGGTGGGCTGGTTTTTCTGGTTGTTGTTTGTGAATTGCATAGTGGACGCGAGCATCTTTTGTGGCCAAGTTGTTTAGGGCACACGGTGGATGCCTTGGCATCAGGAGCCGATGAAGGACGTGGGAGGCTGCGTTAAGCCTCGGGGAGTCGCCAACCAGACGTTGATCCGGGGATGTCCGAATGGGGAAACCTAGCACCAGTCATGTGGTGTTGCCGCCGTCTGAATGTATAGGGCGGTTGGTGGTGACGCGGGGAAGTGAAACATCTCAGTACCCGTAGGAGAAGAAAACAATTGTGATTCCGTGAGTAGTGGTGAGCGAAAGCGGAGGAGGCTAAACCGTGCGCGTGTGATAGCCGGCGGGCGTTGCGTGTGCGGGGTTGTGGGAGCTTCTGGAGGAGACCGCTGTCTTCTCAAGCAGTGATAAATCGGTGTGGTAGTCGAACGTTCTGGGATGGGCGGCCGGAGACCGTGAAAGCCGGGTAGGTGAAATCATGCCGACTGCTGGGGGTTGTCCCGAGTAGCACGGGGCTCGAGGAATCCTGTGTGAATCTGCCAGGACCACCTGGTAAGCCTAAATACTTCCTGATGACCGATAGTGCACGAGTACCGTGAGGGAAAGGTGAAAAGCGCCCCGGTGAGGGGTTGTGAAATAGTACCTGAAACCGTGTGCCTACAAGCCGTGGGAGCGTATACAGGGTTCGCCTTGTGTGTGATGTGACTGCGTGCCTTTTGAAGAATGAGCCTGCGAGTCGTGGTGTGTGGCGAGGTTAACCCGGGTGGGGGAGCCGTAGCGAAAGCGAGTCTGAATAGGGCGTTTGAGTCGCATGCTGTGGACCCGAAGCGGAGTGATCTACGCATGGGCAGGGTGAAGCTCAGGTAAGACTGGGTGGAGGCCCGAACCCACCAGGGTTGAAAACCTGGGGGATGATCTGTGTGTAGGGGTGAAAGGCCAATCAAACTCCGTGATAGCTGGTTCTCCCCGAAATGCATTTAGGTGCAGCGTTGCGTGGTGCTTGCCGGAGGTAGGGCTCTGGTTGGCTGATGGGCCCGACAAGGTTACTGACGTCAGCCAAACTTCGAATGCCGGTAAGTTGAGCGTGGCAGTGAGACTGCGGGGGATAAGCTCCGTGGTCGAGAGGGAAACAGCCCAGATCGTCGACTAAGGCCCCTAAGCGTGTGCTGAGTGGGAAAGGATGTGGAGTCGCAGTGACAACCAGGAGGTTGGCTTAGAAGCAGCCATCCTTGAAAGAGTGCGTAATAGCTCACTGGTCAAGTGATTTTGCGCCGATAATGTAGCGGGGCTCAAGCATACCGCCGAAGTCGCGGCACTTGCATCATCGTTGTGGTGGTGTGGGTGGGTAGGGGAGCGTCGTGCGTCCGGTGAAGCTGTCGAGTGATCGGTGGTGGAGGGTGTGCGAGTGAGAATGCAGGCATGAGTAGCGAGTCAGAAGTGAGAAACTTCTGCGCCGGATGACCAAGGGTTCCTGGGGCAGGTTGATCCGCCCAGGGTTAGTCGGGGCCTAAGGCGAGGCCGACAGGCGTAGTCGATGGATGACGGGTTGATATTCCCGTACCCGCTGTGGTGCGCCCATACTGAACCTGGTGATACTAAGAGTCCTTAGCCCCCTGTTGCCTTCGGGTGGCGGGTGAGGGTGAACGCTCGGCCTGAGCTGGTAGTAGGTAAGCGATGGGGTGACGCAGGAAGGTAGCCCATCCCGGGCGGTGGTTGTCCCGGGGTAAGCATGTAGGGCGAGGGGTAGGTAAATCCGCTCCTCATGTGCCTGAGGTGTGATGCCGAGCCGATTGTGGTGAAGTGGGTGATCCTATGCTGTCGAGAAAAGCCTCTAGTGAGTGCTGTGGCGGCCCGTACCCTAAACCGACTCAGGTGGTCAGGTAGAGAATACCGAGGCGGTCGGGTGAACTGTGGTTAAGGAACTCGGCAAATTGCCCCCGTAACTTCGGGAGAAGGGGGGCCTCTGCTGGTGATCGACTGTGCGTTGTGAGCTGGTGGGGGTCGCAGTGGCCAGGGGGAAGCGACTGTTTACTAAAAACACAGGTCCGTGCGAAGTCGTAAGACGATGTATACGGACTGACGCCTGCCCGGTGCCGGAACGTTAAGGGGACTGCTTAGCACTCTTCGGGGTGCGAAGGTGAGAACTTAAGCGCCGGTAAACGGCGGTGGTAACTATAACCATCCTAAGGTAGCGAAATTCCTTGTCGGGTAAGTTCCGACCTGCACGAATGGCGTAACGACTTCCCCGCTGTCTCAACCACAGGCCCGGTGAAATTGCAGTACGAGTAAAGATGCTCGTTTCGCGCAGCAGGACGGAAAGACCCCGGGACCTTCACTGCAGCTTGACATTGGTGTTTGGGGCGGCTTGTGTAGGATAGGTGGGAGACGGTGAAGCGGTGACGCTAGTTGTCGTGGAGTCATTGGTGAAATACCACTCTGGTCGTTTTGGATGTCTAACCCGCGCCCGTGGATCCGGGTGGGGGACAGTGTCTGGTGGGTAGTTTAACTGGGGCGGTTGCCTCCTAAAGGGTAACGGAGGCGCCCAAAGGTTCCCTCAGCCTGGTTGGTAATCAGGTGGTGAGTGTAAGTGCACAAGGGGGCTTGACTGTGAGACTGACGGGTCGAGCAGGAGCGAAAGCTGGGACTAGTGATCCGGCATCGGCGTGTGGAAGCGGTGTCGCTCAACGGCTAAAAGGTACCCCGGGGATAACAGGCTGATCTTCCCCAAGAGTCCATATCGACGGGATGGTTTGGCACCTCGATGTCGGCTCGTCGCATCCTGGGGCTGGAGTAGGTCCCAAGGGTTGGGCTGTTCGCCCATTAAAGCGGTACGCGAGCTGGGTTTAGAACGTCGCGAGACAGTTCGGTCCCTATCCGCTGCGCGCGCAGGAGACTTGTGAGGGGCTGTCCCTAGTACGAGAGGACCGGGACGGACGAACCTCTGGTGTGCCAGTTGTTCCGCCAGGAGCATGGCTGGTTGGCTACGTTCGGTAGGGATAACCGCTGAAAGCATCTAAGCGGGAAGCTTGCCTTTAGATGAGGTCTCCCACCCGTTTGGGGTAAGGCCCCCTGTAGATGATGGGGTTGATAGGCTGGGAGTGGAAGCGCGGTAACGTGTGGAGCTGACCGGTACTAATAGGCCGAGGACTTGACCACAAGACTTTTTCGGTGTTTGCGTCCACTGTGTGATTTTCGAGCAGCAACCGGACCGTGGTTGGCTGTTTGGTGGGGTTACGGCGGTTTTAGCGGTTGGGAAACACCCGGTTACATTCCGAACCCGGTAGTTAAGCCTTCCAGCGCCGATGGTACTGCATCCGTGGGGGTGTGGGAGAGTAGGTCGCCGCCGGACAATTGTTGTGTGCGGGCCGTCCTTTTGTGGGGCGGCCTGCACGCGTTTCCGGGCTTTGTGCGTGTGCGGGGCTGTGTTCGGGGGGTGTTGTGGCCTCCCGTTTTTTGTTTGTGCCGGGTGTGGGTTGGGAGGCCGTGGGTGCCTCCCTTTTTTGTTTGTGCGGGGGGTCCGCTCTTCCGGCTACATCCCGGAGCGGACGCGTGGTAGCTCTCGGGGATGATGACGAAAGACGACCCGCTGATGAGGATGTGCTCCGACTCCGTTCACATAGGAAGGGCACATCTCATGCAGAACGTCATCGATCAGGCGGCACCCGCCGACCGACGTCAGGTCTCCGCAGGTCTGCTTCACGGTCTGCGCATTCTGGTCGTCGCTCAGGCGCTCGGGCTCGTGGTCGCGGCGTCCTACGCCGGTCAGGCCGTCAACGGCGGGGAGGATCTCGCCGAGACGCATGTCATGGTCGGCATGGTCGTTCACCTGATCGCACTGCTTCAGATCGTCGCGGCGGTGCTGGTGTGGCGTCCGGGGCGTGGCGCCGGGTGGCCGGCTCTGGCCAGCCTGGTCCTGTTCCTGGTCGGCATAGGCCAGCACTTCAGCTGGGAGATGCTCGGCACGCACGTTCCGAGTGGACTCGTGCTGTTCGGCCTCACCGTGGCCGTGCTGGTCTGGACGTGGTCTCCCCGCGCCGCCGTACGCCGCTCGTAACCGGGTGCTCCGCTGCCCTCGACGCGGAGCACCACGAGGGTCACAGAGCGAGCACCTGGGCCGCCGCCGTGGTCAGGCTGCCCCGGTATGCCTCGCCGAACAGGCAGACGTGGACGGCGAGCGGGTGGAGCTGGTGCAGCGGGACGCGTTCACGCCAGCCGTCAGAGAGGGGTGCCGTCTCGCGGTAGGCCCCGAGGATCGCGCTGAGGTGCGGTGCTCCGAACAGTGCCAGCATGGCCAGGTCGGTCTCACGGTGGCCGCCATGGGCCGCAGGGTCGATCAGTACGACCTTCCCGTCGGTCCACAGTAGGTTGCCGTTCCACAGATCGCCGTGGATCCGGCTGGGCGGCTCGACCGGCCCCGCCACGTCAGGGACGTACGCGCACGCGTCCTCGATGAGTTCGACATCGGCGGCGGAGAGCCGGCCGTCGTCACGCGCGAGCCGTACGAACGGCAGGACCCGGCGGGTGACGTAGAACGACGGCCAGTCGGACAGGGCGGTGTTGTCCATCGGCAGGTGCGCGATGGTCCCGGACCAGGGCGCCCCGAAAGCGGGGGCCCCGGTCGCGTGCAGGGCGGCCAGTTCGTGTCCGAATCGCTCCGCGGCAGCGGCCGTCGCGGGTGCGGTCTCGATCCATTCGAGCACGAGCCTGTCCTCGGAGACGTCGATCACGTCGGGTACGGCGACCACGCCGGGGTCGGCGAGCCAGCGCAGGCCCGCCGCCTCGGAGGTGAAGCCGGTGGAACCGGCGGATCCGGTCCCCTTCTTGACGAACGCTCTCCTGCCGTCGTCGAGCTCGGCTTCGTGAAGCGTCCAGGCGTGGCTTCCGCCCAGGTCTCTAATGATTTTCAAGGTGCTTGGCCAGCCCCTCCGCCGCTGCCTCGATCATGTGGAGTGCCTCGACGAACCCTTCGGGGCCGCCGTAGTAGGGGTCCGGCACCTCGGCTCCCTCCGGCGCGGCGGGATCGAACGAACGCAGCAGCCGCACGTCGGCCTCCGGGGGCGCGAGGCGGCGGATGTCGCGTAGGTTCTCCCGGTCCATCACGAGGACCAGGTCGCGCTCGGCGAACCAGGCGGGATCGAACTGACGGACCCGGTGCGACGAGCCGTCGTAGCCGTGCTCGGCGAGCGTCGCCAGCGCCCGCTCGTCCATTGGATTGCCGACATGCCAGTCGCTGGTGCCCGCGCTGTCGACCACGACGTCGAGCCCGTGCTCGGCGAACGTACGGCGCAGCACCGCCTCGGCCATCGGAGAGCGGCAGATGTTACCCAGGCAGACGACACACACGCGTTTCATGCCTTCAATGCTCTCCCATGACGGCCGTGGTCGCGACCGGTAGGGGCCGGTCGGGCAGGCGACGGAGATCGACCTGGCTCATTCACCGCCCGTTCACCTTTGCCAGGGCTTTGCTTCACCTTTGCCGCCTAGCGTCTCTCTCGTTGACAGTGCAACTGAGAGGAACAAGCGTGAAATCTGCAGGCCGGCTCGCCGCCACCGTCGCCATCGCCGGCGTGCTTTCGCTCGTCGCGTGCGGCACCGACGACAACATCACCTCCGGTGCCTCCGCCGCGGCGGCTCAGGGTCCGACGCCGGGCGGCCTGTCCGGCACGATCAACGCCGCGGGCTCGTCCGCCCAGGCGAACGCGATGGCGGAGTGGAAGAAGGCGTTCCAGTCGTCGAATCCCGGGGTGAGCGTCAACTACCAGCCGAGCGGGTCCGGTGCCGGAATTCAGGCGTTCATCCAGGGTACCGTGGCGTTCGCCGGTTCGGACTCGGCCCTGAACGACGAGAAGGGGGAGCCGGCCCAGGCGGACGCGCGCTGCGCGACCGGTAAGGCGATCAACCTCCCCATGGTGACCGGCCCGGTGGCCGTCGTCTACAACCTGCCGGGTGTGGACGGTCTGCAACTGTCGCCGAAGACGCTCGCCGGCGTCTTCAATAGTGAGATCACCAAGTGGGACGACCCGGCCGTCAAGGCGGACAACCCCGACGCTCAGCTGCCCTCCACCGCCATCCAGGCCTTCCACCGGTCGGACGAGTCGGGGACCAGCGACAACTTCACCAAGTTCCTGAAGGCGACGTCGGACTGGCCGTACGAAGCGGCGAAGGCGTGGCCGGCGGAGGCCAGGGGGCAGGGCGCGAAGGGCTCGGACGGCATCGCCGCCGCGGTCAGGGGCACCGAGGGCGCGATCGGCTACGTCGAGCTGTCCTTCGCGGAGAACTCGCAGCTCCAGAAGGCCAAGGTCGCCAACGGCTCGGGCGAGTTCGTGGAGCTCACGCCGGAGAGCGCGGGCAAGACCGTCGAGGCCGCCGAGATCGTGGGCTCCGGCAACGACCTCAAGTTGAAGATCGACTATGCCACCGACGCTCCGGGTGCCTACCCGATCGTGCTGGTGACGTACGAGATCACCTGCGAGAAGGGCCTGCCGGCCGCCGACGCGGACCTGGTCAGGTCGTTCCTGACCTACACCGCCAGCGACGCGGGTCAGCAGGCGCTCAGCGGTCTCGGCTACGCCCCGCTGCCGGACGGCCTCGTCGGCAAGGTCCGTGCCGCCGTCGACGCGATCTCCTGATCACGATGGCCACGACATTCCGCACTCGGCAGGGCGGCTCCGGCGAGGAACCGGTAGGGGGGACCGTGACCGACGCCGCGAGCATGCCCGCGCCTCAGACCGAGCCGTCTCGGACTGGAGCCGCGAGTACGCCCGGAAACGGGCCGACGCGGGGGACCTCCGGGCAGCTCGGAGTGGAGGAGACGGGCGGCCCGGCCATGCGCCGGGCCGCCCGTCGGCGTGCCGCGGGCACCGGGGGCGCCCGCGGCGACGGGCCGTTCCGCTTCGCGGCGACGGGGGCGGGCATCGCGCTCCTGGCGGTGATGGCGGCGATCGGGGTCTTCCTCGTCGTCAAGGCCGTCCCCGCGCTCCGCGCCAACACCTCGAACTTCCTGACCGAGCTGACCTGGCGGCCGAACGCCGCCGAGCCGTCGTTCGGCATCGGCGCGCTCGCGTTCGGCACCGTGCTCAGCTCGTTCCTGGCGCTCGTCATCGCCACCCCGGTGGCCGTCGGCGTGGCGCTGTTCATCTCCCATTACGCGCCCCGGCGGCTCGCCTCGGCACTCGGCTATGTGGTAGATCTCCTCGCCGCGGTGCCGAGCGTGGTCTACGGGCTGTGGGGTGTCGCCTTCCTGGTCCCGTTCATGCTCGGGCCGTCGGAGTTCCTGAACCGCTACCTCGGGTGGATCCCGCTGTTCGGGGGCGACCAGGTGGTCGGCCGGAGCATGCTCACCGGGGCGCTCGTGCTCGCCATCATGATCCTGCCGATCATCGCGGCGATCTCCCGTGAGGTGTTCCTCCAGGTGCCCAAAGCGCAGGAGGAGGCGGCGCTCGCGCTCGGGGCCACCCGCTGGGAGATGATCAGGATGTCGGTGCTGCCGTTCGGCCGTCCCGGCGTCATCAGCGCCGCGATGCTCGGCCTCGGCCGCGCCATGGGCGAGACCATCGCCGTCGCGCTGATCTTCCCTGCGACGTTCACCGTCACGTTCCAGGTGCTCGGCCCCAGCGGGAACAGCATCGCGGCCAACATCGCCAACGGCTTCGGCGAGGCGACCGAGACCGGCCGGGGGGCGCTCATCGCCTCGGGACTGGTCCTCTTCCTGATCACGCTGCTGGTGAACATGGGCGCGCGGCTCGTCATCGCGCGGCGCAAGGAGTACGCGAGGGCGGCGGCATGACCACACCGAGCGGCGCGACCGTACGGACCGGAATCCGGCCCGTCTCCGTCGGACGGCGGCTGAAGGACCGGACGGTCCAGGTGCTGATCTGCCTGGCCTTCGTGCTGGCGCTGATCCCTCTGGCTTCCGTGCTCTGGATGGTCGTCAAGAACGGCATGCAGCGCTTCGACCTGGAGTTCCTCACGCATTCGATGCGTAACATCGGGGCCAGGGACGTGGGCGGCGGCGCCTACCACGCGATCGTCGGGACACTGCAGCAGGTCCTGCTCGCATCGCTCATCGCGGTCCCCATCGGTCTGCTCACCGCGATCTACCTGGTCGAGTACGGCGAGGGCGGACGGCCGGCGAGAACCATCGGCTTCTTCGTTGACGTCATGACGGGCGTCCCTTCCGTCGTTTCCGGCCTCTTCGTCCTGGCCTTCTGGATCCTCGTCCTCGGCATGCCGTTCTCCGGCTTCGCCGGCGCGCTCGCGCTGTCGATCCTGATGATGCCGGTCGTGGTCAGATCGGCCGAGGAGATGCTCCGGCTCGTGCCGCGCGAGCTGCGCGAGGCGTCGTACGCCCTGGGCGTCCCGAAATGGCGGACCGTCGTCAAGGTGGTGCTGCCCACGGCGTTCACCGGCATCGCGACCGGCGTCATGCTGGCCGTCGCCCGGGTGGCCGGGGAGACCGCGCCGCTGCTGCTCACCGTCTTCTTCACCGACTCCATCAACAACGACCCGTTCAACGGGCCGCAGATGGGTCTTCCGCTGTACGTCTTCGACCAGGCCGGCCGGCCGACCGACGCGGCGATCGACCGCGCGTGGTCGGGGGCGCTCACGTTGATCCTGATCGTCATGCTGCTCAACCTGGTCGCGCGCCTCATCGGGTGGTGGCGGTCGCCCGCGAGGAAGGGGTCCTAGGAACCATGGCCAAGCAGATCGAGGTGTCGGACCTCGACGCCTACTACGGATCGCACAAGGCGATCGAGGGCATCACGATGACGGTCGAGCCGCGGTCGGTCACGGCGTTCATCGGCCCGTCCGGCTGTGGCAAGTCGACGTTCCTGCGCACGCTGAACCGCATGCACGAGGTCATCCCCGGCGCCCGGGTGGAGGGCAAGGTCAGGCTCGAGGACCAGGACCTCTACGGGCCGGACGTCGACCCGGTCTCGGTACGCAGGACCATCGGCATGGTGTTCCAGCGCCCCAACCCGTTCCCGACCATGTCGATCTTCGACAACGTCGCGGCGGGGCTGCGGCTGAACGGGCGGGTCTCCCGTTCGGAGCTCGAAGGCGTCGTCGAGGCGTCACTCAAGGGCGCGAACCTGTGGAACGAGGTCAAGGACCGGCTCAACAAGCCGGGGGCGGGCCTGTCCGGTGGTCAGCAGCAGCGTCTGTGCATCGCGCGGGCCATCGCCGTACGCCCGGAGGTCCTGCTGATGGACGAGCCGTGCTCGGCCCTCGACCCGATCTCCACGCTGGCGATCGAAGACCTGATCGCGCAGCTCAAGAAGGACTACACGATCGTCATCGTCACGCACAACATGCAGCAGGCCGCCCGGGTCAGCGACCGGACGGCGTTCTTCAACCTGGCCGCCCAGGGGCGGGCGGGCAGGCTCATCGAGATGGACGACACCTCGAAGATCTTCACGAACCCGGCGGAGAAGGCCACCGAGGACTACATCACCGGCCGCTTCGGCTGAGGCGTTTGAGCACCTCGCCGTGGAGCAGGCCGTTCGTGCAGACGAGGCTGCCCTCCTCGGGCGATGAGGCGCTGTCGAGCGGCGAGGCGCCGTCGAGTGCGGTGCAGGTGCCGCCCGCCTCCTCGATGATGATCGTCAGAGCGGCCAAGTCCCAGAGGGAGAGCTCGGGCTCGGCCGAGACGTCCACCGCGCCTTCCGCGACCATCACGTGCGACCAGAAATCCCCGTAGGCGCGGGTCCGCCAGACCTCCCTGGTGAGGTCGAGGAAGTCGTCGAGCCTGCCCTTCTTCTCCCATTCCCCCAGATCGGAGAAGGACAGGGAGGCGTCGTCGACGCGGCCGACCGACGACACCCGGCAGCGGGACGCCTCGGTGAGGTTCCGGCCGGTCCAGGAGCCGCCGCCCTTCGCCGCCCACCAGCGGCGGTGCAGCGCCGGCGCGGACACGACCCCCACGACGATCTCTCCCTGCTCCATGAGCGCGATGAGGGTCGCCCAGACAGGGACGCCGCGCACGTAGTTCTTCGTGCCGTCGATGGGATCGACGATCCACGAGCGTGTGCCGTCCCCGGTGCTGCCGTACTCCTCGCCCACGATCGCGTCGCGCGGACGGGCGCGGCGCAGCGTGCCGCGGATGGCCTCCTCCGCCGCCCGGTCGGCGTCGCTCACCGGCGTGAGGTCGGGCTTGGTGTCGACCTTCAGGTCCACGGCCTTGAACCGGCGCATCGTGATGTCATCGGCGGCGTCCGCCATCAGATGCGCGAGATGCAGATCGTCGCTGTGTCCCGTCACATGGACAAGGTACCGTGCCGCCACCTGGTCGCAGCAGCGCCGGACGCGCGTCATGCCGTACTCGTCGGTAATATCCGCTCATGGACCTCGCGGCTTTCCTCCTCGACAGTGTGCCGTTCGCGCGAATGCTCGGCATCTCCTTCGACTCCGCCGGCTCCGGTACGGCCGTGGCCCGCATGCCCGACCGGGCCGACCTGCACAACCACGTCGGCGGACCGCATGCGGGAGCGATGTTCACGCTCGCCGAGACGGCCTCCGGCGCGGCCATGCTGTCGGCCTTCGCCGACCAGCTCACCAGGGCCGTGCCGTTGGCGAAGACGGCGCGGGTCGACTACCGGAGGCCGGCCATGGGCGAGGTGACGGCCTCCGCCACCCTCCGGGCCGACCGCGCCGAGGTGGTCGCGCGGCTCGACGAGGGGAGACGGCCCGAATTCGATGTCGCGGTCGAGATCCTGGACGCGGACGGCGTCGTGGTGGCCGAGATGACCGTCGTCTGGACGTTGCGGCCGAACCGGCCGTGAAGTGAACGGGGCCGGGTGCTCAGTCGCGGTCCCTGGCCTCGCGGGCCCATTCGATCGTGGCCTTGAGCCCGGTCGGCAGGTCGTGTCTGGGCCGCCAGCCGAGCCCTTCGAAGGCCGGAGCGGGGTCGACGGCCATGGCGGGCAGATCCCCCGGGCGTGGTGGCTCGAACCTCGGCTCGTCGGGGGCTCCGGCGGCCTCGGCGATCAGCGTGTGCAGCTCACGGTCCGTGGTCTGCACACCGGTGCCGAGATTGAAGCGCCGTCCGTCACCGCCGGTCCCGCAGGCGTGCATGAACCCGTCGACGACGTCATCGACGAAGACGTAGTCCCGCGTCTGCGTGCCGTCGCCGTACACGACCGTGGGCCTGCCGGACAGCAGCGCGTCGGTGAAGATCGCGACGACCCCGGCCTCACCCTCCGGCGACTGCCGCGGGCCGTACACATTGGACAGCACGAGCGTCGTGTACTCCAGCCCGTGCAGCGCCCGATAGGTGGCCAGATAGAGCTCGCCGCCGAGCTTGGAGGCGGCGTACGGCGAACGCGGATCGGTGGGGGCGTCGCCCGGCACCGGGATCACGGCCGGCTTGCCGTACACCGCGACCGACGACGCGTAGACGATCTTGCGTGCGCCGCCCCGCCGGGCGGCCTCCAGCACGTTGACCGTGCCCTCGACGTTCATGCTGGCATCGGCGCGTGGGTCGGCGACGCTCCTGCGTACGCTGATCTGGGCGGCCAGATGGCAGACCACCTCGGGCCGCCACCTCTGGGCCAGGTCTCCGAGCGCGGGGTCCCGTACGTCTATGACGTGCAGTGGCGCATGGGAGTTCCGGTTGTGTCCGGAGGACATGTCGTCCACCACCGCCACGTCGTGGCCGTCCGCCAGGAGCCGATCGACGAGGTTCGATCCGATGAACCCCGCTCCGCCCGTGACCAGTGCCCGCATGTCCCGCCCTCCCTCGAAGGTTCAGGTCGTGTCCGGCCGGCCCTCGCAGGCGGCGAAGATCCGCAGGACATTCCCTAGACGGCAGATCTTAACCGGCGGGTAGGACATCCCGGCCCGTTGAGGGCCGGTCGGTTCAGTCGGCCAGCTCGGCGCGGAGCTGGGCGATGCGGGACAGGACCTTGGCCCTGAGGTCCTCGGGGACGGGGTCGCAGCCGCATTTCTTGGCCACGAGCTGTTTGATGGCCTGCTCCAGGCCGTACTCCTCCAGGCAGGGCCCGCACTCGTCGAGATGCTGCCGGATCTCGGCACAGCGGCTGCTGTCCAACTCGCCGTCGAGGTAGCTGTACACACGGTCCAGTACGTCGCTACACGGCGTGTCGTGATGCCGCCCGCAGCTCATCGCTTCTCCTCCCCAAGCGACCCGTCGGGACCTCCGGCAGGGGAGTCCGCCCGCACGAGTCCGCGTTCGCGCGCGTAGTCATGGAGCAGGGTCCGCAACTGCCGCCGCCCCCGGTGCAGACGCGACATCACGGTCCCGATCGGAGTGCCCATGATCTCGGCGATCTCCTTGTACGGGAAGCCCTCGACGTCGGCCAGATAGACGGCGATGCGGAAATCCTCGGGAATCGCGGCCAGCGCGTCCTTCACGTCGCTGTCGGGGAGGTGCTCCAGTGCCTCTATCTCGGCGGACTTGAGCCCCGTCGACATGTGCGACTCGGCCCGTGCGAGCTGCCAGTCCTCGATGTTCTCGGCGCCGGACTGCTTGGGCTCCCGCTGCTTCTTGCGATAACTGTTGATGAAGGTGTTCGTGAGGATGCGATACAGCCAGGCCTTGAGGTTCGTCCCCTGCTGGAACTGGTGGAAGGAGGCGAAGGCCTTGGCGAAGGTCTCCTGTAGGAGGTCTTCGGCATCCGCTGTGTTTCGGGTCATCCGGAGTGCTGCGGAGTAAAGCTGGTCGAGATACGGCATGACGTCGCGCTCGAACCGTTCACTGCGCTGTTCCAGAGTCTCCTCGGCCGTCTTGGCGACCGGACCCACCTCCTTCAGAACGCCGTACCCAGCCGAGGATACCGGGCCGGAGCGAGCGGCCGGCCGCGGGACTTCTGGCAGCACCAACGTCTTCATGCCCAACTGCAACAGGGCAGGCGTAGAGTCTGTTCCCGGTGCAGTTTCAGGTGATGAACGCCCCCGGGTGGGGAAAGAAACCAAGTACCGGCTGGAGCCCGGTAACCGACGTCCAGGAGCCGCTCGTGCTGCCTATCCCGGCCACCGAACTCAACGGCTCGGGCACCCTCGGGCCTTATTGGACCTTTTATCATGCCGTGGTCGCCGAGCAGCTCAGACAGTGGCTCCCCACTCGCCCCTCCCTTCTGCTGGATCTGTCCGGCGGCCGCAGCCGATGGCCGGCCCAGGCGGCGCGCGCCGGCCATCGGGTGATCGAGGTGGTGGACTTCCGCCGTCCGGCGGAACCCCGGCTGAGGGCGGCCTGCGACCGGATCCACAAGGTGCGCGCCGACGATCTGAGCTTCCTGCCGGACGGGAGCGTCGACGGGATAGTCGCCGAGCAGCGCGTCCTGTCGGTCGAGATCATGGCCGAGTCGGTCATGGAGGACGTGGCGCGTGTGCTGAAGCCCGGCGGACGGGCACTGCTGTGCGTCGACTCGCTGGTGCTCGGCATGGCGATACTCGCCGAGCAGAACTACTGGGCGCATCTCCGCCAGACCGGCGAGGTCATGCTGGTCCCGTGGCCGGACGGCAGCATCACCCGGTGCTTCACCAGCGCTCAGATGCGCGAGCTGATCACCATGGCCGGACTGGAGACGGAGTGGATCCGCCCGCGCACCGTGCTGTCTCCCTCGATGGTCGATCACGTGCTGAGCACGGAGAGCCGCTCGCTCGCCTGGCTGGTGCGCACGGAGCTGGAGTCCGAGGCCGACGGCGACGACACGGTCGGCATCCACCTCGTCGCCAGCGCGCGCAAGCCGCTGTGACGAGCCTCTGTCACAGGCCCCTGTGACAGGTCCCTGGGACGACGGGGCTGTGAGCGTCGTTCAGCGGCGACGGCGCTCGGCCCGCGCCTGGCACTGCACGCACCGTGCGGCCTCGGGACGCGCCTCCAGCCTGCCTTCGGGTACGGTGCCGCCGCAGTCGATGCACCGCCCGTAGCGGCCGTCTTCGAGCCGCTTGAGCGCGGCGAGCACTGCGGCGCGCTGCCGCGCGGCCACGTCGAGCATGGCCCGGGTGCGATCGGAATCGCTGAGATGGGCGCCGCCGTCCGCCGCCGAACCGTCCCGCAGGTCGGTGCCGTCCCCCGTGAGCACGCTGATGGACCTGTCAAGCTCTTGGAGCATGCCTTCCAGGCGCCTGCGCACGGTCGCGTCGTCCACGAGTCCGCACCTCCGGGAGAGTGTGGGGGGAACCGCCTGGAGCCCCGGCCTCCTGACGGGTCGAGCCGGTCACCGCGGGTAAATCACTTTCCTCACGGATGCCCAGTTCAGCGCCCTTTTACACCCCTCTCCTGTCGGGATGGTCAGAAAAGCGCCTCCGTCTTCTCCGGATCTCCGTCGAGCGGCTCGAGCAGCTCCGGGCCGTTGTTGCGTACGTTGTTCACCGCGGTGGAGACCGGGTGGGCCCTCAGCCGGTCGGGACCGGCGGCGACCAGCAGCCCGGCGGGGTCCTCGGTCCGCGGATCGAGCCATTCTGCCCAGCGGTCGCGCTCGATCGTCATCGGCATGCGGTCGTGGATGTGCCCCACCTCGTCCTCGGCGGTGGTGGTGATCACAGTGCAGGTGCACAGCCACTTGAGCGGGTCGTCGTCCGCCCGCTCCGGGTCCTTCCAGAACTCGTACAGCCCGGCCATCGCGAGCATGCCGCCGTCGGCCGGGTGGATGAAATAGGGCTGCTTCTTCTTGCCCTCGACCGGCATCCATTCGTAGTAGCCGTCGGCCGGGAGCAGGCATCGCCGCGCGGCGAACGCCCGGCGGAACGCGGGCTTGTCCGCCACCGTCTCGACCCGGGCGTTGATGAGCCGTGACCCGATCGAGGGATCCTTCGCCCAGGCCGGGACGAGCCCCCACCGCACGATCTGCAGCTGCCTGACCGGGCGGTCCGACAGGCTCTCGCCGTCGACCTTGGGGACCCGGCTCATCACCGCGTAGATCTGCTTGGTGGGCGCGACGTTGTAGTCGGGGGGAAGCTCCTGGTCGGGGACGCCGTCCAGTTCGACCTGGAACTCCTCCAGCAGTTCGTGCTTCTTGCGCGCAGACGCGTACCTACCGCACATGTCACAACTCTGCCATCCACAACGGGATCACGCGCGGCCCCTCCGGAGGCGGGCGGGTCGATAAGCTTGCGGACATGGTCTCCGCACAGTCCGCACCACGTGACGACGAACCGAACGACACCGGGTCGCTCTGGCCGGCTCCGACGGCCGCCGGTCCGGTCGACGCGACCGTACGGCTGCCCGGTTCGAAATCGGTGACCAACCGCGCGCTGCTGCTCGCCGCGCTGGCCGAGGCCCCGGGTTCGGTACGGCTGGCGCTGCGCAGCCGCGACGCGGACCTGATGGCGGCCGCGCTGCGCGCGCTCGGCACGGAGATGACGCCGTCGAACGAGAGCCCCTCCAGCGTGGACTGGTCGATCGTCCCCCACCCCATCAGGGGCGGCGCGTCGATCGACGTGGGTCTGGCCGGCACGGTCATGCGGTTCGTGCCGCCGGTCGCCGCGCTCGCCGACGGCCCGGTGGCCTTCGACGGCGACCCGCACGCGCGCAAGCGGCCGATGGGCGCGATCCTGACGGCTCTGCGCGCACTCGGCGCGACCGTCGACGGCGACGCGCTGCCGTTCACGGTCCGCGGGCCGATCGCCGGCGGCGAGGTGGTGCTCGACGCGTCCGCCTCCTCCCAGATGGTGTCCGGCCTGCTCCTGGCCGCGGCCCGGTTCGAGAAGGGCGTGACGGTGCGGCACAGTGGCCCGCCGGTCCCGTCGATGCCGCACATCGCGATGACCGTGCACATGCTGCGCCAGGCCGGAGTGGAGGTGGACGACTCCGAGCCCGACATGTGGCGGGTGCAGCCCGGCCCGATCCGCGCCGGTCACGTCACGGTCGAGCCCGACCTGTCGAACGCGGCCCCCTTCCTGGCGGCCGCCCTCGTCACCGGCGGCACCGTGACCGTCCCCGACTGGCCGGCCGAGACCACCCAGGGCGGCGACCGGCTGCGCGACCTGCTCACCGAGATGGGCGCGAGCGTCACTCCGACGGCCGAGGGCCTGCGGGTGACCGGCGCCGGCACGGTGCGGGGCATCGACGTCGACCTGCGCGACGTCAGCGAGCTGACCCCGACGATCGCGGCGCTCGCCGCGCTGGCCGACGGGCCGTCCCGGATCAGCGGCGTGGCCCACATCCGCGGACACGAGACCGACCGCATCGCCGCGCTCGCCGCCGAGATCAACAGCCTGGGCGGCGACGCCCGCGAGACCGACGACGGGCTGGAGATCCGGCCGAGGCCGCTGTCCGGCGGGGTCTTCCACAGCTACGACGATCACCGGATGGCCACGGCAGGGGCCGTCATCGGCCTCGCCGTGCCGGGCGTCGAGGTGGAGAACATCGCCACCACGGCGAAGACGCTCCCCGAGTTCGCCCGCATGTGGGCCGCGATGCTGGACGGGGCCCCCTGGTGAGACGCGGCACGAGCCGTACGGCCGCCGCACGCGCGAGGAGGCGCGAGCGCTGAGCAGGCGGCGGCACTACGACGAGGACGACGTCAGGGTCAGGCCGGGCAGAGGGTCCCGCCCCCGGACGCGGATCCGCCCTGCCCACAAGGGAGCCGTCGAGGGCTTCGTCGTCGCGGTCGACCGCGGGCGGTACACCTGCCTGGTCGGCCATGACGGCACGCCTTCCGCGGACGGAGGCGGCCGGGCCGGCAGGCCGGAGCGGGACGCCGAGCCGGTCCTCGTCGTCGCGATGAAGGCCCGTGAGCTGGGACGTAAGGGCATCGTCGTGGGAGACCGGGTGGCGCTCGTCGGCGACGTGAGCGGACAGCCCGACACGCTCGCCCGGGTCGTGCGGGTGGAGGAGCGCCGCTCGGTGCTGCTGCGCAGCGCCGACGACACCGAGGACGGCGTGGAGCGGCCGGTCGTGGCCAACGCCGACCAGCTCGTCATCGTCACCGCGCTCGCCGATCCGCCGCCGCGCCCCCGGATGATCGACCGGCTGCTGGTCGCGGCGTTCGACGCGGACATCGAGCCGCTGCTGTGCCTGACCAAGGCCGATCTCGCTCCGGCCGACGAGCTGGTGGCGCTGTATGAGCCGCTCGGCGTGCCGTACGTGGTGGTCGCGAAGGGCGGTCCGCTCGACGGGCTGCGCGATCGGCTGACCGACCGGATCAGCGTGCTGGTGGGGCATTCCGGCGTCGGGAAGTCCACCCTGGTCAACGTGCTGGTGCCGCATGCCGGGCGGGCGGTCTCGCACGTCAACGCGGTCACCGGGCGGGGCAGGCACACCTCGACGTCGGCCGTCGCGTTGGAGCTCCCCGAGGGCGGCTGGATCATCGATACGCCGGGCGTGCGCGGGTTCGGCCTGGCCCACGTGTCGGTGGAGACCGTGCTGGCGTCCTTCCCCGATCTGATCGACGCCACGGTCGACTGTCCCAAGGGCTGCACCCATCTCGGCGACGACTGCGCACTCGACCGCTTCGTCGCGGAGGGCCACGCCGAGCCCACCCGGCTGGAGTCGCTGCGGCGCCTGCTGACCAGCCGCGAGGGCACCACCGACGACGACTGATGAACCCGCGCGCGGAGCGCGGATCTCGGGGACGGTCCAGCCCAAGATCAGAACAAGCTGGGGGACGCCTGCTGTTCGGCGCTCGGTGGTAGGCGTCTCGAATCCGTCTCGTCGCCAGTAGCAGTGAGTCGGAATCACCGTGAATCAAAGAAGCCCCGGCGGACCAACAGGGGCCTGCAGCAGGGGCTGAGCCGTTTGTCCCGGATTCCGGCCCGGCATCTCGTCACGCCACCCCGACGCCCGGTGACCCGCTTGGCAGCCACCGCACGGCATCCGGCGCAGTCGTGGAGTACCCTGCGTCAACCACGACAGACTCGGGCAATTCAACGGGGTGTGATGGCTTGATTACGGTTTGGCCGCGATGCTTCGACATCCCTGAGGTCGGGTGTCCCGTTCTGTAGCCTGATCTGGCGAACGAATGTGGAGGCGGCACATGCTTGGGAAGATCGTCGTCAGGCTGATCGTGGCGCTGACGCTACTCGCGCCGGTCCTGGCTCTGGCCGGTCCGGTCACCGGGACCACCCAGGGAATCTCCTGGATCTAGGGAGTGTCTGTCGACATGCCCAACCCGCGCCCGTGGCCCCTGTGGCTGATCATCTGTGAGCAGATCGCGGGGTCGCGGGCTCCTCTCTAAGCCGAGGTGGCCGCATTGCGGGAACTTCCGTGGCCTGCCAGGGTCTACTTCGTCGCGCTCATCGGGGTCGCCGGTCTCCTGGTCGCGCACAGCATCAGCACGCCCGGCCTCGTCGCCGGCCTCGACTGGGCCACACTCCTCGTGCTGGCCCTGCTCTTCCTGCTCTGCGAGTCCGTGCCGACCCTGCTCAACGTGCCCCACGTGGCGGTGTCGGTGAGCTACTCCGCCGCGCTGGCCGCCGTCGTGCTGGTCGGCCCCGAGGGTGCGGCCCTGGTCGGTCTGATGGCCCTGGTCAACGTACGTCCCGGGCTCTCGCTGGTGAAACGACTGTTCAACGGCGCGCAGTACGCCATCTGCGGCTACGCCGCCGGTCGGGCCTTCGAATGGGCGGGGGGCGTGCCCGGTCTGCCCAGGACGGCGGACTTCCCCGGCATCCTCGTGCCGTTCGGCGCGGCGACCGGGGCATTCGTACTGATCAACTTCCTGCTCACCGCGGGCATCCTGCAACTCGCCTCCGAGGTCGGCAGGAACCAGGTGCCGCTGCGCGCGACCGTCCAGTTCCTCGGGTCGTACGTCGGGTACGCCGTGTTCGGCCTGCTGATCGCTGCCCTGTGGGCCACGGTGCAGTCGATCTCGACCGTGCTCGTGCTGCTCCCGCTGTTCGTCGCCCGCTGGGCGCTCGGGCACTACCACGCCGAGCAGCGGTCGTACGACGCGACCATCGCGGCGCTGTGCCAGGCCGTGGAGACCAAGGACTACTACACCCGGGGGCACTGCACCCGCGTCTCGGCCGCATCCTCCATGATCGCCGAGGAGCTCGGCATGGGTACCGAGCGGCTGCAGGCGATCCGGTACGCCGGGATGCTCCACGACGTGGGCAAGCTGGGCGTGCCGACCAAGGTGCTGCAGAAGGAGGGCAAGCTCAGCGAGGAGGAGTTCGCCGCGATCCAGCTTCATCCGATGCGGGGGCTGGAGATCGTGCGGGGCATCGACTTCCTCGACGAGGCGTTCGCCGGGATCATGCACCATCACGAGAAGTTCGACGGGAAGGGCTACCCGATGGGCCTGGCCGGAGCCGAGATCCCGGAGTTCGCCCGGATCATCGCGGTCGCCGACGCGTTCGACTCGATGACGTCCGACCGGTCCTACCGCAAGGCCAAGTCGATCGGGGAGGCGACGACCGAGCTGCGCAAGAACGCCGGGACCCAGTTCGACCCCGTCATGGTGGACACCTTCGTCAGGGCGCTGGAACGGGACGGCTGGTGGCACGCGCAGACCATGCCGGAGCCGCCCGACGGCGTGGCCGTCGAGACCACCGTGAAGGATCACGACGATCCCACCACTCCCATCCAGGTGGCGTCGGAGCGATGAGACAGCGGCGGATGGTGGCGGCGAGGTCGCCGTACGGTCTGGAGTCGGGGCACCTCCTGCTGATCTTCGCGGCCGTGCTGCTGACCGTCGCGGGAATCGCGCACACGGCGGCGGTCGGCCTGGTCGACTCCCAGGTGGCGCTCGGCTTCGGTGCGCTCATCGCGGCCGGGGAGCTGGCCCGGCTGACGATGCCGGGCAACCGTGAGGTGGCCCCGGTGTCCACGGCGGCCTCTCTCGGCTACGCCCTGCTGCTCGACGTCGGCGGCCGCCCGGCCGACCACCCGGCCCTCCAGGTCGTCGCGGTGATGGCGGTGGGAATGATCTCGGGCGGACTGCCGCATCTGGCGGTCGGCCGCCCGCCCAGGCTCGACGCGATGGCCCGGCGGCTGCTCGCCGGGTCGCTGCTGGCCTTCGCCTACCGGCCGATGACCGGCTTCCTCCGGGAGATCGCGCTCCGCGACAACTGGTGGCCCGCGCTGGGCGTGATGGCCGTGCTCGGCACGGTCATGCTCGCCGCCGACGTGATGATCGCGGCGATGCTGCGGTCCGAGCAGGTGCGGACCGCGTTCGGCGTCACCGTACGGGACGAGATCAGGATGGCGGCGCCGCTCGGCGCCGCCGTGGCCGCATCAGGAATGCTGCTCGCGCTCGCCTCGCACAGCATGGACCTGACCGCGCTGCCGGCCTTCGCGGCGCCTCTGCTGGTCACGCAGGTCGCCTTCCGCAAGTACGCGGGGATCCGGGCGACCTACCTCCAGACCGTGCGCGCGCTCAGCCGGGTCACCGAGGTCGGCGGATATGTCGAGCCAGGGCACTCACGCCGGGTGAGCAGGCTCTCCCTGGCCATCGGACGTGAGCTCGGCCTGTCCGAGCCGCAGCTGCTGGAGCTGGAGTACGCCGCGCTCATGCACGACATCGGGCAGCTCTCACTGCGCGATCCGATCCCGGGCGGGGCGACGGTGCTGGCCGACCCCGCGCAGGCCGCCCGGATCGCCGAGCTCGGCGCCGAGGTGATCAGGAAGACCGGAGTCCTCCACGGCGTGGCGGAGATCGTCCGGCGGCAGTGCGACCCCGTCGCCGACTCGCCCCCGCTGGCGAGCCGGATCATCAGGGCGGCCAACGCCTACGACGATCTGGTGGGCGGCTCGGCCGACAGGGACCGGGCCGGCGCCGCGCTCGAACGGCTCCGCCTGGGCGTGGGCGGCGAGTACGACCCCGCCGTCGTGGAGGCGATGGCGCGGGCGATCGACCATCTCGACCCAAGGGGTGTCTGACAGGCCGTGTCCCGTCGCGCGCAGGACACCGTCAGTCGGACACCTCGGGCCGGCACGGTTGCAGCAACGGTTGTAGCAGATGTCTTACTGGAAGCCGTTGTACGCCGCGCCGAGGGCATGGTTATTGTGGCGACCCTACAGTTTCGCCCCGCTGGTTCAGTCGGAATCAGGCGGGGGAGCGGACCGCTAGATCACCATAGGGTTGACTGCGTGTTCGACTCAGTTCTCGTCGCCAATCGCGGCGAAATCGCCCGGAGGATCATCCGTACGGTCAAAGACATGGGGCTGCGCGCGGTCGCGGTCCACTCGGAGGCGGATGCCGACCTGCCGTTCGTGAGCGAGGCGGACGACGCCGTGCTCCTCGGCCCGGCCGGCCCGGCCCAGAGCTATCTCGACGCGGGTAAGGTCATCGACGCCGCCCGTGCCACGAGAGCGCGGGCCATTCACCCCGGCTACGGATTCCTCGCCGAGAATGCGGCATTCGCCCGTGCGGTCACCGAAGCGGGCCTCACCTGGATCGGTCCCGATCCCGACGCGATAGAGCGTATGGGCGACAAGATCAACGCCCGGAACCTGATGGAGAGCGCCGGTGTGCCGGTCGCGGCCGGCACCC
This sequence comes from Sphaerimonospora sp. CA-214678, assembly GCF_050942215.1. GTDB lineage: Bacteria > Actinomycetota > Actinomycetes > Streptosporangiales > Streptosporangiaceae > Sphaerimonospora. Next base: position 5,213,195 of record NZ_CP192056.1, on the reverse strand, counting down.
GTGAGCCGGTGGCCGACCAGGCGGAGGCCCTCGAAGCGGCGGCTCGGATCGGTTACCCGGTCATGGTGAAGGCGGCCGGTGGTGGCGGCGGCATCGGCATGGGCGTCGCACGTGACGACGCATCCCTGGTCAAGGCCTTCGATCAGGCGGCCCGCGCCGCTGCCAGGTTCGGGGGAAACTCGGCGATCCTGCTAGAGCGCTACATCGAGCGAGCCCGGCATGTCGAGGTGCAGATCCTTGGTCTGGCCGACGGCACGGTGGTGGCCCTGGGGGAGCGTGACTGCTCGGTCCAGCGGCGGCACCAGAAGGTCGTCGAGGAGAGCCCGTCGCCCGGCATCACCCAAGAGTTGCGCGAGCGGATGCTGGCCGCGGCCGTACGAGCGGGGGAGGCGGTCGGCTATCGCGGCGCCGGAACGGTGGAGTGCCTCGTGGACGCCGACGCGCAGGACTTCGTGTTCCTGGAGATGAACACCCGCCTCCAGGTGGAGCACCCGGTGACCGAGTTGGTCACCGGACTCGACCTGGTCGAGCTGCAGATCCGGATCGCGGCCGGTGAGGTGTTCCCGGTCGAGGTGGGCCCCCCGAGCGGGCACGCCATCGAATTTCGGGTGTACGCCGAGGATCCCAAGCGGTTCTTCCCCGGACCAGGGAAGATCGACACGTGGGAGGAGCCGGTCGGTGAAGGCATTCGCATCGATTCCGGATATGTCGCGGGCAATATGGTCACGCCGTTCTATGATCCGCTGATGGCCAAGCTCTGCGTTCACGGCGCCACAAGGGAGGAGGCACTGGCCCGCGGCCGTACCGCCGTTTCGGCCTTCAAGCTGGCGGGGCCGAAGCACAACCTGCCGTTCTGCGCCGAGCTGCTGGACCACCCCGAGTTCGTGAGCGGGGACTATGACACCGGGCTGGTCGCCCGGATGAGGCGAGTTTGATCCGCTGGATCGCTGATTGAGGGGAGTTCCGGGTGGCCGAGGTGCGCGCCGAGATGGTGGCGAACGTCTGGAAGATCGTCGTGAGCGAGGGCGACACGATCGAGGAGGGCGACACACTCGTCATCCTCGAGTCGATGAAGATGGAGATCCCGGTCATCGCCGAGGACTCCGGTGTCGTGGCGCAGCTCAAGGTGGCCGAGGGCGACGTCGTCCAGGAGGGCGACCTGATCGCCGTCATCGAGTAGGACGGGCGTCCCGGGCCGACGGTCCACGCGGGTCGTCACACGCGGCGCACAGACGGCCCACAGGTGGAAACACGGGTAGCCGTCATGGACGGGTGCGGAGGTGAGTGTCACAGGCGGGGTGGTCCGGAGGCGAGTGTCACAGGCGGGCGAGGAACCTCTCGCGGTCGACGATGACCCGCTCGACCCGCCCAGTGGCGACCAGCGTCCCGTTCTTGTCGACGGCCTCGACCGAGAAGATCAGACGCCTGCCGTCCACCTCGACCAGCTCCGCGCTGACCTCGACGTGCATGCCGACCGGGCTGGGCGCGCGGTGATCGAGTGCGATTTTCGTGCCCACGGTGGTCTGCCCCGGCTCCAGGTAGGGCTGCACGGCCTTGACCATGGCACCCTCGGCGAACGACAGCAGCCGCGGGGTGCCGAGGACCGGGACGTCGCCGCTGCCGACCCTGATGGCGGTGTCCTCACGCTCGACCATGATGAGGACTTCGGCGCGCAGACCAGGGACAACTCTCATGTACGTCAGCCTATTAGGACGCGGGACGAGGCTGCGCCGCTGGCGCGGATCGGCGGTGGGCGGCCGGGGTGATATCGTGAATTTCCACTTTGATCACCGTGGTCGGCCGGCGGCTGAAGGCGTTCCCACGACCCGTCGGGCCGTGGGAACGAGGTGTTCTTCCGCTTCTGTCCGCGCTGCCGCCGCCGTGGTCGTCCAGGTGACCCCGAGAAGCTGACCAGACCGTTATTCGAAGCACGGCGATACGGGCTGATAACCGCTAGGCTCGGGGTCTGACCCTGGAGTGGGAGCCCAGTCAAATTCAGGCTTCTGCGACCCTGTCGTTATCTTCTCGCGACGCGAAGCTGCTTTGTTGGACACTTCGGGGGCAGAGTGAATTAGGGGGTACGGGGCGCAGATGGTGGCCCAAGGCACGACCCTGGCTGGGCGCTACCGGCTGGATTCCCGGCTGGGCGCCGGGGGCATGGGCGAGGTGTGGCGAGGAGAGGACACCGTACTCGCGCGCACGGTCGCCGTGAAGGTTCTGCTCCCCGGGCGGCTCAACGACCCCGGCTTCGCCGTACGCTTCCAGGGCGAGGCCAGGGCCATGGCGACCATCAATCATCCGGGCGTGGTCGACGTGTACGACTACGGCGTCGCCGACGTACCCGGTGACGGCCCCACGGCCTACCTGGTGATGCGGTTCGTCGACGGCGAGCCCCTCGACCGGCTGCTGACGCGGCTCGTCCGGATCGGCGCCGAGCCCGCGATGGAGCTGATCGCGCAGGCCGCCTCGGCGCTTCAGGCGGTCCATGACAGCGGCATCGTGCATCGTGACATCAAGCCGGGCAACCTTCTGGTCCGTTCCGACGGCACGCTCGTGCTCACCGACTTCGGCATCGCACGCGCCGACTCGGGCAGCCGTCTCACCGATGCGGGCATGGTCCTGGGCACCGCCGCCTACTGCGCTCCCGAGCAGGCCGAGGGTGCCCCGGTCACCCCCGCGGTGGACATCTACGCGCTGGGCGTGGTCGCCTACGAGTGCCTCGCCGGTCAGCGGCCGTTCGACGGCGACACGCCGGTGACGATCGCGCTCAAGCACATCCGTGAGCTTCCACCGCCTCTGCCGCCCGACGTGCCGCCCGCTGTGCGCGCCGTCGTGGAGCGCGCGATGTCGAAGGACCCGGCGCGCCGGTGGCCGTCCGCCGCCGCGATGAGCCAGGCGGCCCGCCAGTCGGTCCAGCGCACCGGGGCCGCGCCCGACCACGGCTACGGACAGTCCGGTGCGGCTGCGCCGTACGGGCAGCCCGGCGCGGCGGCGCCCGAGCAGCAGGTGGACGCGGCGATGATCGAGGCGGCGTTCCAGGAGACGGGTTACCTGGAGGAGGGGCAGACCTACCGGATCACCAGGGAGACCTGGCATGACGGCACCGCCCCGCCGCACCTGGTCCCCCCGGCCCTGACCACGCAGGCGGCGTCCGCCGTGGGACGCCAGGAGGGGCAGCCACCGGGGTCGCGGTCGTCTCGCCGTGCGCAGCTCAGGAAGGGGCGCAGGACGCGCACCGGGCCCATCGTCGCGGGAATGGCCGGGTGCGTCGTCGTGGTCGGCCTGGTCGCGGCCGGGGTGAACCTCGCCTCGGCCCGTTCCGGGGAGGAGACGCCGATCCAGCCGTCCGTCACCGCCGAGCTTCCGTCGCCGACGCCGACCAGCCCCAGCCCGCGCCCGTCCAAGACCCCCTCGCCGAGCCCGACGCGGGCGGTTCCGCCTCAGACGAACCGGCCGCCGAGCCCGTCACCGAGTCCATCGCCCAGCCCCTCACCGAGTCCTTCGCCCAGCCCTTCGCCGAGCCCGTCACCCAGTCCCTCGCCCAGCCCGACGGACAAGCTCGTCAAGGTGCCGGAGCTGACCGGTCTGGCCGAGAACGTGGCCAAGGTCAGGCTTACCAAGATCGGGCTCCAGCCCGTCGTCCGCTACAAGGGCGAGGGAGCATGCAAGGACCCGGTGAGCAGCCAGTCGCCGGAGGCCGGGAAGTTCAAGCCCGAGGGGTCCAACGTCGTCATCGTGGTCCACAAGAAGGCCTGTCCGTCCCCCTCGCCCCATCTGTCCCCCAGCCCGTCGCCCAGCCCCAGCCCCTGAGATCGGGTCCCCACCACCCCCCCGCGCGTGATCTTGTAGTTGCTCGCAGGGGCGGCCTCTGACATGGTCATATCCTTGTCGTGATCTTGCAGAAACTCGCACGCCACCCGGTCTATCTGCGACGACGCCGTTCGTGATCTTGCACTTCCAAGTGCAAGATCACGGAAGATTGAACCGCTGGTCAGCGGTCATGGCTGCGAGTTTCTGCAAGATCACGAGAGGTGAGTGCCCAGGTTGGATGGCATGTCTGCGAGCAACTACAAGATCACGCGCGGGGGGTGCCACCACCCCTATGGGGCATCACTCCCGTGGGCATCACTCCCGTGGGCATCGCTCCCGTGGGGGTGGGTCAGATGCCGGTGGTGTTCCTGGGGTAGGCGATCTGCGGGTCGGTGGCGATGTTCACCAGGTACGGCACGCCGGAGTCGAACGCCCGCCGCAGCGCAGGGCCGATCTCGTCGGGTGAGGTCACCAGTTCCCCGCCACCACCGAGGGCCGTCACGACCTGGTCGTACCGGCACTGCGGCTGCAGCTCGGCCGCCACGTCGTAGCCGTACAGCAACTGCATGGGATGCTTCTCCAGCCCCCACATGCCGTTGTTGCCGCAGATCATGACGACCGGCAGGCGGTGCCGTACCAGCGTGTCCACGTCCATCAGCGAGAACCCGGCGGCGCCGTCGCCGAGCAGCAGCACGACCTGCGAGGACGGCCGGGCGAGCCGGGCGGCGATCGAGTAGCCGAGGCCGGTGCCGAGACAGCCGTACGGCCCCGGGTCGAGCCAGTTGCCGGGTTTGCGCGGCTCGATGTACTTGCCGGCGTAGGACACGAAGTCGCCGCCGTCGCCGATCACCACGGCGTCGTCGTCCAGCAGCCTGTTCAACTCGCCGTAGATCCGCATCGGGTGGATCGGGTCGGCGTCCGACTCCAGCAGCGGCGCGTCGGACGCGATCGAGGCCGCCGCCTCCTCGGCCAGCCGATCCTTCCACGGCTCGTACGCCTTCGGGTTCACCCCGGCGGTACGGCAGGCGGTGGCGAGCCCCCACAGGATGAGGGAGAGATCGCCCGTCGCCGACCCGGCCAGACCGACGTGCGTGGCGAGCTGCGACGGCGCGTCCACGATGTGGACGACCCGGGCGAGCGGCGCGCCGTCCTTGCCGCCGAACCAGCCGTAGCCCAGGCGGAAGTCGAGGGGTGTGCCGACCACGATGACCAGGTCGGCCTGTTTGAACGCGTGCCCCCGGGCCCGGGTGACCAGCAGGTCGTGGCCGGAGGGCAGGATGCCCCGGCCCTGTCCGTTGGGGATGACCGGCAGGCGCCACTCCTCGGCGAAGTCCCTGGCCGCCTCCTCGGCGCGATCCATCCATACGTCCGAGCCGAACACCAGCACCGGCCGTTCGGCCTCGGTGATCAGCCGGGCGATCTCGGCGAGCGCGTCGGGGTCGGGTTCGAGCGGCGACGGAGTCAGCGTCTGGGAGTCGTAGTCGGCCGCGGGCGCGAACAGGTCGTCCATATAGACGTCCAGGAACACCGGGCCGCGGTGCGGGGCCAGTGCCATGCGGAACGCCATCTCGACGTCCTGCCCGATGGAGTCGGCGCCCGAGCCGGTGAAGGCGAGCTTGGTGATCGGCTCGAACAGCGGAGGGTGATCCATCTCCTGCAGCGCGCCCGAGCCCCACCGGGAGCGCGGCGCCCTGCCGCCGAGCACGACGAGCGGTGAGCCGTTGAAGTGGGCCGTGGCGACCCCGGAGACGCCGTTGGTGACGCCGGGGCCGGCGGTGAGCACCGCGAGGCCGGGACGTCGGGTCAGGCGGGCGGTCGCCTCGGCGGCGAAGACCGCGCTCTGCTCGTGGCGTACGTCCAGGATGCGCATGTCCCGGTGGACCGCGCCGTCATAGAGCGGGAACACGTGCCCGCCCGACAACGTGAACATCGTGTCGACGCCGTACGCCTGGGAGACGGCGACGGCGATGTCGCCTGCGTGCGTTGGGGACTCCATGCGGGAAACCTACCAGTCGGTCACTTAGCCGGGGAGAGAAGACTTGTCGGTCTCGCCAACCTGCCCGCGATCGCGGGTGGTCAACCCGCCGGTTCCATCTGAGCTGTTCGCCTCTGCCCCCTCAGCCGGGGAGCTTGAGGGTGGTGCGGAAGACGGCGGGGTCGAAAGCGCCGCCGAGGACGGGGGCGAGTCCCGCCCGTGCGGCGCGGGCGAAGGCCGGACGATCGAGGACGCCCGCGCCCTCGGGTAGTGCCCCGGCGAGCGGCCGGGCCGCCAGCATCTCCAGATCGGCGACGTTGCACCGTTCGGCCAACCCCGGCTCGGCCGGCCAGGAACCGATCACCACCCCGGCCGGATCGAGGCCACGGCCCGCCATGGCCTCCAGGGTCAGCGCGGTGTGGTTCAGCGTGCCGAGCCCGGCCCTGGCCACGACCAGGACCGGCGCACGCAGCTCGTACGCCAGGTCGGCGAGCGTGCTTCCCTCCTCGTCGAACCGGACGAGCAGCCCGCCCGCCCCTTCCACGATCACCAGCCGGTTCGACTCCGCCAGCTCCTCGACGAGCGTGGCCACCGAGGTGAGCGACACCGGCGGCAGGCCGGCAACCCGGGCGGCTGCGGCGGGCGACAGCGGGTCGGGGAACCTGGCCGGTTCGAACGTCGTGGTGACCCCCGACAGCCGGATCACGTCGTCGAGGTCTCCCGGCTCGCCGGCCGCCACTCCGGTCTGCGCCGGTTTCACCACGGCGACCGTCGAACCGCGTTCCAGGGCCAGCGCGGCGAGCGCCGCCGTGACCACGGTCTTTCCGACGCCGGTGTCCGTGCCTGTGACAACGAGAATGCTCATTCACCGCAGCGTACGGCGTGACGGCGGCCGGGGTGGCACATGCGGTGCGCGCCGGGCGCGGCCGTGTCGCCGGGGCGGCGGTCGGCGCCGCCCCGGCGGGAGCCGTACGACCCGGTGCGACGGGCGTCAGGCGCTCCCGCCCGAGGGCCGCCGCAGGCGGGTGACGAACTTGTAGCGGTCCCCCCGGTAGAGCGACTGGGCGTACTCCACCGGGTTGCCCTCGGCGTCGAACGCGTGCCGGGTCAGCAGCAGCATGGGCAGCCCGACGTCGACCCCGAGCACCTGCGCGTCGTACGGCGTGGCCAGGACGGTCTCGATGACCTCCTCCGCGTCGGTCAGCTGCACGTTGTAGGCGTTGTGCAGGGTCTCGTAGAGCGATGGATGGGCCTCCAGCTCCCGCCGCAGCCGGGGGAAGCGCCGGGCGGACAGGTGGGTGGTGTCGATCGACATCGGCTCACCGTTGGCCAGGCGGAGACGGTGAATGCGCAGCACGCGCCCGCCCGGATTGATCGCCAGCCGGCTGCCGAGCGCCTCGTCCGCCGTGATGTAGCTGATGTCCAGGATCTTGGTGTCGGGTTCCAGGCCGACCATGCGCAGGTCACCCGTGTACGAGGTGAGCTGCAGCACCTGGGCGACCTTGGGCTGGGCGACGAATGTGCCCTTGCCCTGGATCCGCAGCAGCCTGCCCTCCACCACGAGCTCCGTGAGCGCCTGGCGGACGGTGGTCCGCGAGGTCTCGAAGCTCACGGCGAGCGCGCGCTCCGGAGGGAGCGCGCTGCCCGGGGGCAGGGTCTTCGTGAGCTCCAGCAGGCTCCGCTTGACGTCGTAGTACTTCGGGACCCGGGGAGAGTCCTCGCTGTGCTCCGTCACGTATCCACCTTCAATTCGGCCACAGCGGTGAGCGCACCCCTGACCACCGCGAGATCATCCGACCTCAGATCGGCCCTCGCGGTCAACCTCAAACACGACCGTCCCCGGGGAACCGACGGCGGGCGGAAGCACCCGGCGCGCACGCCGTGCTCGGCGCACACGGCGGCCGCGGCCACCGCCCGCCGCGGCGGCCCGAGCACGACCGGTACCACGGCCGCCGCCGGGTTCGTCTCCGGGTCCATCGACAGGCCCAGCTCGTGGATCGTCGCGGCCAGGGCGCGCGCGTTGGCCCTGGCCCGTCCGGGAAGGTCCGCCGCTGCGTCTTCGAGGATGCCGAGCGCGGCCAGGGCCGCACCCGCGCAGGCCGGCGCGAGCCCCGTGTCGAAGATGAACGAGCGGCCCGTGTCGATCAGCGTCTCGATCACCTCGGGCGCGCCCAGCACGGCACCGCCCTGCGATCCCAGCGACTTCGACAGCGTGACCGTACGCACCACGTGAGGGCTGCCGGCGAGTCCCGCCTCGTGCACAGCGCCACGCCCCTGCTCGCCGACCACGCCGAGCGCGTGCGCCTCGTCGACCACGAGCAGCGCGCCGTGCCGTACGGCGGCGGCGTGCAGGTCGCGCAGCGGCGCGAGGTCGCCGTCGACGGAGAACACGGCGTCGGTGACGACGACGGCGTGCTCCTCGGCGCGGTCGGCCAGGATCTTGCCGACCGCCTCGGCGTCTCCATGTGGAGTGATGACGACCCGCGAGCGCGACAGCCGGCAGGCGTCGACGATCGACGCGTGGTTGCCCGAGTCGGAGACGACCAGGCTGCCGCCCCCGTCCCGGCCGGCGACCGAGGCCAGACCGACGGCGGCCAGATTGGCGAGGTATCCGGAGGAGAAGACCAGCGCCCTGGCCGCGCCGGTGAAGGCGGCCAGCCGCTCCTCCAACTCGGCGTGCAGCCGCGTCGTCCCGGTCACCAGGCGGGAACCGGTCGAGCCGGCGCCCCACTCCCGGGTGGCGCGGACGGCGGCCTCGATGAGCCGCTCATCCCGCGCCAGCCCCAGATAGTCGTTGGAGGCCAGGTCCAGCAGGCCGTCATGGTCGGGCGTGCGAGGGCGCAGGACACGCCGCAGCCCGGCCGCCTCCCGCTGGGCGGTGGCCTCACGGAATCGGTCGAGTGGCCGTTTCATGGAGTGCATCTTGCCAGGTGGTGAATGCCGATTCGCCTCCGGGCCGAGCCCCGGCGCATGATGCGAGGGTGCCAACTATCAGCGACCTGGTGTCCAGGCATACCGCGCTCGACGCCGCGGATGTCGACTGGATCTATTCCCTGGTGTCGGACTGGCAACTCCTGGCCGACCTGTCCTTCGCGGATCTCATCCTGTGGGTCGCCCATCGGGGCGGCACGGGTTGGGTCGCGGTGGCCCAGATGCGGCCCACGACCGGCCCGACGGTCTACCACGACGACGTCGTCGGGGCCATCGTGGCGAAGGGGGAGCGGCCGCTCATCGACATAGCGTGGGACGAGCAGCGGATCTGCCGTGAGGGCGATCCCGACTGGTCCAGCGGCGTACCGGTCCGGGAGGAGACCATCCCGGTACGGCGAGGCTACGCCGGGCCCCTCATCGGGGTCATCCAGCGGTCCACCAACCTGTCGTCGGCGCGTACGCCGTCCCGGCTGGAGCTGACGTACCTGCAGAGCGCGTCAGATCTGGCCCAGATGGTGGCCGAGGGCGGATTTCCGTTCGCCGGAGAGCAGCCGACCCTGGTCAGGTCCCCCCGGGTCGGCGACGGCCTGCTCCGGCTCGACAAGGCCGGACGGGTGACCTACGCCTCCCCGAACGCGCTGTCGGCCTACCGCCGGCTCGGCCTCTACGCCGACCTGGTGGGCGCGGATCTCGGCAGGACGACGGCGGCGCTGTGCTTCTCTGACGAGCCGATCAACGAAGACCTGATGCTGGTCGCGAGCGGCCGGGCGCCCCGGGAGATCGAGGTGGAGAACGGCGGCACCGTGGTGCAGCTCAGGGCCATCCCGCTGATCGTCGGCGGCGGCAGGATCGGTGCGCTGGCGCTCATCCGCGATGTGACCGAGCTGCGTCGCCGCGAGCGAGAACTGTTGACCAAAGACGCGACGATACGTGAGATTCATCACCGGGTCAAGAACAATCTGCAGACCGTCGCGGCGCTGCTCCGGCTGCAGGCGCGCAGGCTGAACAACCCCGAGGGGCAGGAGGCGCTGAACGAGGCGGTCCGGCGGGTCGGCTCGATCGCGATCGTGCACGAGATCCTGGCGCAGATGCCCGAGGAGATGGTCGAGTTCGACGACATCGCCGACCGGGTGATCGCCATGACGGCCGAGGTCTCGCTGGCCCACGTCATGCCCAAGCGCATCGGCGGGTTCGGAGTGCTGCCGGCCGCGGTGGCGACGCCGATCGCCATGGTCCTCACCGAGCTGCTGCAGAACGCCGTGGAACACGGCTTCTCGCACAGGTCGGGGAACGTGGAGGTGATCGTGAATCGCGAGGTGGACCGGCTGGAGGTCGTGGTCGCGGACGACGGGCAGGGTCTGCCGCCCGACTTCGATCTGGATTCCACCGTGAGTCTGGGGTTGCAGATCGTCCGCACGCTCGTGGAGGCCGAGTTGTCGGGCCGTCTGAGCATCGGCAGGAGGGACGAGGGGGGCACGGAGGTCAACCTCAGCATTCCCATGCCGTCAGGGAGCACGCCCTCGGGAAGTGCCGGGTCCTATGGGAGTACGGGCTCTTCCGGAGCCGGAGCCAGGGTCAGAGGCGGAGCGGCCGAGAAGGCCACGCCGTTTTGAATGCCATCGTGGTCGCCGTACCGGACCGGTCGTATCGGCACCCGGGTCGTGCCGGGACAGGGGCCGTACAGTGGCCGGGACAGGGAGCCGGGACCGGTGAACGACGATTGATCGGACGGCGGGGAAGCCGGCGTCGCCACGCTGAACGACCTGGTCGGGCCCGAAGTGGACTACTCGGGCCCGAGGGTCCGTGAGGCCGTGGTGCGTGCTGCGACCGTTGCCATCCGACCGGGGGTCAGACGCCGGCGCGGGCGCGGGCGCGAGCCGTACGGCGCTTCAGCGCGCGACGCTCGTCCTCGCTCAGTCCGCCCCAGACCCCGGCGTCCTGGCCGGATTCGAGAGCCCACTTGAGGCACGAGTCGATGACCGAGCAGCTTTGACATACCTGCTTGGCCTCTTCGATCTGCATGAGCGCCGGACCGGTGTTCCCAATGGGGAAGAACAGCTCGGGGTCCACGTCACGGCAGGCGGCTCGGTGGCGCCAGTCCATGCGTTCCACTCCTTCGTCGAGCGGGGCCGTACCGGCCTCCGCTGGTTCGTCAACTTTGTGAAGTCTTTCACTAACTGGTGCGAACGTTTGCCGGACCAGGGTTTGGGCCGGAGTGTCCGCGTGATCGCCGGTGACCGATGCGGAGGCGGTGGTCTCCGTAAAGGTCCTACGTTCCGACGTCGTAGTCAGCTTTTCAGTCGTACCAACCCCACACAAGAGGTTCAGGGCAAGGTTTTGCCCTCCATGGCTGTCGGATGCGTCACATTGTGACGATCTGTCACGCTTTAGATGAGAACTTGTAATGCATTCGGGATAGAGCGGAAGATCACCCACTCGTGCTCCCCCAGGTAATCGCCGTCCAGCTGGAAGGCCATCGGCCGGGTCGCCACCAGCGTGAACTCGGCCTCGTCGTGAATCTGGACGAGGTGTCTGCCCGTCGGTGACGCCTGCCGTTCCCCGACGATCTGCCGGACGAGCGTTGCCATGGTCGGCAGGTTGAGCTTCCGTAGCCCCAGCAGGTCGAGACCCGTCTCGAACGTGGCCAGCGGCGTGGGGTTGACGGGACGTGGACCCACATAGGTCCACGGGGCGGTGTTCGACACGATGGCGAGGAAGAGGTCCTCCTCGTCCGGCCGGTTCGGACGCCTCAGTCGCAGGGCGGCGTGCCGGCGGTCCGTCACGAAGAAGTGGCGCACCGCGGTGTTCACGTAGAGGGCCGGCAGTGCGCGCCGGCCCGTGCTCCGCAGCCCCTCGACCGCCCTGATGACCTCGGCGTCGTACCCCAGCCCCGCGCAGAACGTGAAATATCGAGAGCGGCGATGGTCTGGTCCGCCATCCACCCCCGGGTCGGGGCCGGAAACCTCGTCATGCCAGACGGCCTGGCCCAGTCCTATCGTCCGCCGCCGGTCGTCGCGAAGCGCGTCGAGCACGGCGCCGGTGGCCTCGACGGGATTGTTGGGCAGGCCGAGCGCCCGGGCGAACACGTTGGCGCTGCCTCCGGGAATGATCATCAATGCCGGCCGTCCGCTCGCGACCTGCTCGGGCTGCGCCCCGAGCAGCCCGTTGACGGTCTCGTTCATCGTGCCGTCGCCCCCCAGCACGGCCACCGCCTCGAATCCGCGGGCGTGCGCCGTGGCCGCGAGCTCGGTGGCGTGACCCCGGCGGGCGGTCTCCTCGACGGACAGATCCACGGCCGCACCGAGCGCCCGGATTAGCACATCACGGGTGCGTTCGTTGGTTGTTGTCGCCTTTGGATTGACGAGGAGGAGTGTCCGCATGCCCTGAAGATTAACGAACGCTTTACCGCTGACACCCGCGACGCCACGCGCGACCGGGTGGAGGGCGGCCCCGGCATCGCTGCGGCGACCGCGGCTCCCTGCGGGTAGGGTTGGGCGATGTGATCAGCAGTTCCGCCGGCCGCCCCGTCACGGTGATCGTGGCCGCCGCAGTCCTGACCGCCGAGGGCCTGCTCGCGCTGGTCCTCGGGGGGTACGTCGCCGTCGAGACACTGGTCGGCAAACCCACAGACACCGTCACCAGCCTCGCCGTCGCCGGGTTCGGCCTGGTCACCGGCGCCGGGCTGCTGTGGGTCGCCTGGGGCCTGTGGCAGACGCTGCGCTGGAGCAGGGGTCCGGCCGTCGTGACACAGATCTTCGCCCTGCCGTTGGCGATCACGCTGATCCAGTCCGAGCAGTACGGCTACGGCGTCCCGCTCGTGGCGGCGGCGGCCGTCGCTCTCGTCACCTTGCTCGCGCCGTCGTCGACGCGGGCCCTGATGGACGGTGACGGCCGCTCCGACACCTGAGCTCAGTCCTCCGCGGTGAGGCCCTCGCGGAGCTGGGCGAGGGTCCTGGCCAGCAGCCGGGAGACGTGCATCTGCGAGATCCCCAGTTCGTTGGCGATCTGCGACTGGGTCATGTTCCCGAAGAAGCGCAGCAGCAGGATCCGCTTCTCACGCGGCGGCAGCCGCTCCAGCAGAGGCTTGAGCGATTCGCGGTACTCGACGCCTTCCAGCGACTCGTCCACGATGCCCAGCGAGTCGGACACGGCCGGCGCGTCGTCGTCCCCGGAGTCGGGGGCGTCGAGGGAGACCGTCGAGTAGGCGTTGGCCGACTCCAGGCCCTCCAGCACCTCCTCCTCGGTCATCTGCAGATGCGCGGCGAGCTCGGCCACCGTGGGGGCCCGGCTCTCCCGCTGTGACAGCTCGCTTATCGCCTTGGTCAGCGAGAGCTTGAGCTCCTGCAGGCGGCGCGGTACGCGGACCGCCCATCCTTTGTCGCGGAAGTGCCGCTTGATCTCCCCGACGATGGTCGGGGTCGCGTACGTGGAGAACTCGACGCCCCGGGCGAGGTCGAACCGATCGATCGACTTGATCAGTCCGATCGTGGCCACCTGCGTGAGGTCGTCGAGCCACTCGCCGCGGTTGCGGAAGCGCCGCGCCAGGTACTCGACCAACGGCAGATGCAGCTCGACCAGCTCGTCGCGGATGCGCTGGCGCCTCGGGTCGTCCGGTGACAGCTCGGCGAGCTCGGCGAAGAGCGTGCGCGCGCGTACACGATCCGGCACGGCCGAGTCGCCGGAGGCCATGGCACTAGTCCTTTCCATCACGCCGGCCTCGCTGTGCCCCGGCGCTTGCGCAGGACGATCGCCATGTGGTCGCCGTGCTCGGAGAGGGCGTCCACGTCGTCGGCGAGGGCCGTGAGCACCATCCAGGCGAAGTCCTCCCGGTTGGGGGAGCTGACCCCCACCGTGTTCACCTCGACCCGGACCGTCATCTCCTGCCCCGTGAGCTCGAACTCGGCGAGGAGATCGGTGCCGGGAACCGCGTGCCGGAGAAGCATGGCGCACGCCTCGTCGACGGCGATGCGGAGATCCTCGATCTGGTCGAGGGTGAAGTCGAGCCGTGCCGCCAGTCCGGCCGTGGCCGTACGCAGCACGGAGAGATAGGCGCTGGCTGCGGGCAGCCGGACGGTGACGGCGTCGCGAATCTCGGTCAGCTCCACCGCAGGCGTCTCGGTTTCCTCGGTCACGTTCCTCCTCGCCCCTTCGCGGCCGTCCCGGTGGCCGGCCTCCATGATCGATCCGGCGTCGGCCCCTTCCGGTCGGCCCTTCCCAAACGGCCCCTCGCGTCGGCTCAGTGCCCTGAGTGCAACCTACCGCCACTCGCCACGTGGTGCTCCGCTCACAGGCCGCGGTTAGGGCGATCCTTGGCGGTAGGTCCTGGTAAATTCCCTGCTAGATCGACTTTCCTGAGTCGGCAAGGCGATCACCGCCATGAAAGGGCCCCGCCCGATCCGGACGGCCGCGCTCGACCAGGGAACGGCGCGGGCCGGAAGACCGTGCGGGGCCGGAAGATCGCGACCTAGGCGGCCTTGGTCTCCCAGAAGATCTTGGCGATCTCATCGATCTTGGCAAGCAGCTCGTCCGCCTGAGCGGGGTCGACGGCGCCCTTGGCACCGGCCGCGCCGGCGAGCTTGGTGGCGTCCCAGAAGAGCTGGTGGAGCTGAGGGTACTGCTCCAGGTGCGGCGGCTTGAAGTAGTCGGTCCACAGCACCCACAGGTGGTGCTTGACCAGCTCGGCCCGCTGTTCCTTGATGATGAGAGCGCGCGTCCGGAAGACCGGGTCGTCGTTGTCGGCGTACTTCTTCATAATCGCCTTGACCGACTCGGCCTCGATGCGGGCCTGCGCCGGGTCGTAGACCCCACACGGCAGGTCGCAGTGGGCGGACACTTCGCGCTTGGGTCGCAGCAGTCGTGCGAGCATCGGAATCCTTCCTTAGGCATGCTGGTGACAGCACTGTCCAAGACCGACTTTACTCGTAGAGAAGTGCTTACGCAGAGGGGGATGATGCTGACCGCGGTGCGTGTCGCGGGGGACTCCATGCTGCCCGTCCTGCGTCCGGGAGACCTGCTGCTCGTACGGCCAGGCGCGCGGATCCGGCCAGGAGACCTGGTGATCGCCAGGCGCCCGCACGGACTGATCGTCAAACGGGCGTTCCGGCTCACCCCGGAGGGGTGGTGGCTGGAGAGCGACAACCAGTCGGCCCCCGGGCGGCAGGACAGCTGGGATTTCGGCGCCGTTCCGGAACCCGACGTCCTGGGCCGGGTCGTCCTGCGCTACTGGCCTCGGCCGACCCGGCGGTTCCCCCCACCCCCATCCCCGTGATCTTGTAGTTTCTCGCAGGCCATGCCCCCGAGCTGCGTGAATCGGCTCCGTGATCTTGCAGAAACTCGCAGACGGTCTGCCTGAGCTGCGTGCATGTGTTTGGTGATCTTGCACTTGTCGGTGCAAGATCACGACTGGTGTTTTCGCTGTTCAGAGGGTAGGTCTGCGAGAAACTGCAAGATCACGGACGTGAAACCCGCTGGTCCTGGCCCGATGTGCGAGCATTCGCAAGATCACGGGCATGGAGGGGGCGGGGAGGTTGGGGTCAGGCGCCGCGCTTGCGTGCTCGGTAGGCGGCCACGTTGGCGCGGCTGGCGCAGCGCTCCGAGCAGTAGCGGCGGGACCGGTTCGAGGAGGTGTCGAGGTAGACGTTGCGGCAGGGCGCGGCCTGGCAGATGCCGAGACGGTCGACGCCGAGACCGGTGATCACACTCGCCAGGCCCATGACGGAGCCCACGGCGAGCGCGTCGGCCACCCGCCCGCCCTCGGTCAGATGCATGTGCCAGCGCTGGCCTTCGTGGCCCGAGATCTGCGGATGCACGGGATGCCGGACCAGGAGGCCGTTGAGCCGCTCTACGACGTCGTCCTCGTCACCCTCGGCCGCGGCATGGAAGACCCCGGTGAGCTCTTCGCGCAGTTCCCGCAGGGCGTCGAGATCCCTCCGGGTGATCCGGGCGGCCGCCTCTCCGCGGCCGGCCTCCTCGAGCAGCTCCCGCAGCTCGGTGAGACCCCTGAGCTCGTCGCCCCTGTTCACCAGCAGGACGGCCAGCTCGGCGTATGACGTCAAGTCCACTGGGACGCCTAGGTACGTAAGGGATCATTTATAAGACTGAGTATTACACGCGGCGGGCCTCAGGGGAACACCTGCCTTCAGACGAGGTGCCCGTCGTGTGGCACAATCGGGGAACGGGTGACCCCCGTACCCCCTTAGAGACGACCGTCAATCGACGACGGCCTCCGGCGGCTACCGAAGCCTGGGTCCCTCGTTTCTTGAGGCGTCTACCGAAGGAAATCGTCCTTATGACACTGGGGTCGCTGTGACCGTCTCACCTGTTTCTCTCGAATCTCTCGACCTGGATCCCGCTTTCGCCCTGCACCGCGGCGGCAAGCTGGAGGTCCGTTCCACCATCGCGGTCCGGAACGCGGATGATCTGTCCCTTGCCTACACGCCCGGGGTCGCCCGTGTCTGCACCGCGATCGCGGACACCCCTGACCTGGTCAACGACTACACCTGGGTGTCGAACGTGGTCGCCGTTGTGTCCGACGGCACAGCGGTGCTGGGTCTCGGCGACATCGGACCGGCCGGCGCCATGCCCGTCATGGAGGGCAAGGCGCTGCTGTTCAAGGAGTTCGGCAACGTCGACGCCGTGCCGATCTGCCTCGACTGCACCGACACCGACGCGATAATCGAGACCATCGTCCGGCTCGCGCCCTCGTTCGGGGGCATCAACCTCGAGGACATCAGCGCGCCGCGCTGCTTCGAAATCGAGGAGCGGCTGCGTGATCTGCTCGAAATTCCCGTCTTCCACGACGACCAGCACGGCACGGCCATCGTCGTCCTCGCCGCGCTGCAGAACGCCGCGCGCCTGACCGGGCGCTCGCTCGGGGAGCTCCGCGCGGTCGTGGCCGGCGCGGGCGCCTCCGGGGTGGCCGTCTCCCGCATCCTGATGGGAGCCGGCATCGGCGACATCGCGGTCTCCGACTCCAAGGGCGTCATCTACGCCGGCCGGGAGGGACTGAACTCCGTCAAGGCGGCGCTGGCCCGCGACGGTAACAAGCTCGGCCTCACCGGGTCGACCGAGCAGGCGCTCGCCGGGGCCGACGTCTTCGTCGGCCTGTCCGGGTCGACGGTGTCGGAGGAGGCCATCGCCTCCATGGCGCCGGACGCGATCGTCTTCGCGCTGTCCAACCCGACGCCCGAGGTGGAGCCCGCCGTGGCGGCGCGGCACGCCAGGGTCGTGGCGACGGGGCGCTCCGACCACCCGAACCAGATCAACAACGTGCTGGCCTTCCCCGGGGTCTTCCGCGGGGCGCTCGACGTCCGGGCCACGGCGATCACCGAGAACATGAAGGTGGCCGCAGCCACCGCGCTGGCCGAGGTGGTCGGCGACGATGTCTCGGAGGCGTACGTGATCCCCTCGCCGTTCGACGCGCGGGTGGCTCCGGCGGTGACCGCCGCAGTGGCCCGCCAGGCCCGTGAGGACGGCGTCGCGCGCAAGTGACCGTCTTGATCCGCGTGGCCTGATCCCGGTCTCCGTACGGCAGGACGACCGGATCGCCACGGAATCGGCATCGATCGATCCCGTCGACCAGAGAAAACGGACGGCGGGCGAACCGGGGCCGGTGAGCACACCCCGCTCACCGGCCCCGATCGGTTTCACGGCGATGAACACTTGGTAATCCCTTTAAGGGTTCACGGTCCGTGCTATAAAGAAAGCTCTCCGTTACCTACCGGCTATACCTGTCCTGGTGAGGAGAGCGATGCGAAGTGCCCCCGACCTGTCGTCGCAACGGTGTCCCGCCGATGCCCGGCCGTTCCGCGCCGGCCGGCTGCCCGGCCTGCTGGCCGGGTTGTTCTCACGTAGGGCCGTGCGCCGGCGCGCTGACGATGCCGTCGGCGTGTCCGCCGGAGCGGTACCTCTCGGCATCGGGCAGGAGTTCCCCCACTCATGGGAGGAGGGCGTGGCGAGCGTGACAGCACTGTGGCGGGCCGACGTCGAGCGGCGCAGGTTCCTCATCGACTCCACTTTCGCGCTGGGAGCGGGCTCGGTGGGGGTCGGACGCTGGCTGACGACCTCCTCCCCGGAACGGCTCTCCGCCGACGGCCCGCGCCGCGTCGGCGCCTCCGATGTGGCCTCGATCCGGGAGGTCACCCGTTCGTTCGGCGAACTGGACAACCGGTTCGGCGGCGGCAGCATCCGGGGGCCGGTGGTGCGATATCTGCACACGGCGGTGACCCCGCTGCTGCGCGAAGGGTCGTACGGCGACGCCACCGGGCGTGCGCTGGCGACGGCGGCGGCCGAGCTGACCCGTCTCGCCGGCTGGATGGCCTACGACCTGGAACGACATGGACTCGCCCAGCGCTATCTGATCCAGGCGCTGGGGCTGGCCCGCAGCGCGGGCGATGACGGCCTCGCCGGTGAGATCCTCGCGGGGATGAGCCACCAGGCGATCTACATAGGGCAGCCCCGGCACGGGCTCGAGCTGGCCGGGGCGGCGGTGATGGCGGCCGAGCGCTCCGGAGTGTTCTCGCTGCTCGCCGAGGCCCGGGTGCTGGAGGCGCACGCGTTCGCCCTGCTCGGCGACGGCTCGGCGTGCGCCGCGTCCCTGCACGCCGCCGACGTCGCCTTCGACCGGCGTTCGCCCCGGGACGAGCCGAGTTGGATCGGCTACTTCGACGAGGCGTATCTCGCGGCCAAGTCGGCCCACTGCCTGCGCGACCTGGGCGATGGGGACGGAGCCGTACGGCATGCCAGGCGGTCGCTGGTGATGGACGGGCGGTATGTCCGCGGCAAGATGTTCAACTTCTCGTTGCTGGCGTCCGCGCTCATCCAGCGGGGTGAGCTGGAGGAGGCGTGCGAGGCCGCCACGTCGGCACTCGACCTGGCCGAGGGCATCCAGTCGGTCAGGACCCGGTCGTACGTCGCGGACCTGCGCGTACGGCTTGAGCCGTACGCGAAGCAGCCGCGGGTGGCGGCGCTGATCGAGCGCTGCGGCCGGCCCGTGGAGAACCGCGTGCCGGCCGGCGCGGTGTGAATCGGCGAGTGAACCGAGGCGCCGTGCGACAAGGGCATAGTCGATCACGGCGCTGTGGATCACAGGGCGTGGATCAGCGGCCTTGGACCTCGGTGATGCCGAGCGAGCCGTCCTTGCGCACGATCGAGCCGGACCAGAGCGGGTAGGCGGCCTTGTAGACGCTGTAGGTCTCGCCGTCGAAGTACGCCGAGGTGATCGTGTCGGTACGGCCGTTGCCGTCGGTGTCGCCGCCCAGGCTGGTGACGCCGTTGAGGTAGCCGAGCCGGCGGGCGCTGTTGTACTTCAGGATCCAGGGGCCGCCGGAGGAGCCGCCGGTCATCGAGCACTTGAGGCCGACATGCTCCTCGACCTTGACGGAGGCCTCCTTGACCGGGAAGAACGGCTTGCCGTAGCACCACTTGAGCTTCTCGCCCGTCCAGACGGCGTTGCCGTCAGCGTGCGCGAGCATGGGGTAGCCGAAGACGAAGACCGATCCGCCGACCTTCTGGTTGTAGGCGAGGCCCTGGCCGCCGACGTTCTTGCCCAGCGGGCCGACGTCGACGAACACGTCCTTCCGCGCGTCGTACCGCACGCCGTTGTAGACGGTGACGAAGGCGTAGTCGCGGTCGACGTCCTCGTAGACGTCGAAGTCGTGGTGGGTGAACGCCTGCTTGCCGATGTAGGCGCCCCAGGGCGCCTTGCCGTCGTAGTAGCCCGGAATGAAGACCCAGTCGGCCACGGCGTGGCCGTCGAGGTCGTAGACGCAGTGCCCGGCGGTGGCGACCAGGTTGCGGTACTGCGACTGGACGGAGGTGGCGGTGCAGGAGTAGAGGCCGTTGCCGATGGCGAAGAAGACCCGGCCGACGGTCTTGGGCAGGTTGACGTTCTTCGACTTGCCCGACGTCGGCTTCGCGTAGCCGATCGCCTGTACGACGCCCGGCCTGCCGTCCGCCGCCGGGCCGCCGCCCGTGGAGACGTGCTTGGGTGCGGCCTTGTGTTCCAGGCCGTACGGCTTGGCCGCCTTCAGATTGGCGCCGCTGTCGGTCAGCCAGAACGTGACGGCCTTGGACGCCTCGGAAGCGGAGGCGAGTTTCGTACCGGCGGCCTTCTTGGGCGCGGCCTGGACCGGCCCGGTGACGGTGACGGTCGCGGCGACCAGGCCGGCGGCCGCGACGACGGGGAGAAGCACACGCTGCTTCATGAGGGGGGCAGCTCCTGAGATGGACATGTTCGCTGGACATGAGCTCATTTGTCCCATGTATCAGTAAAGGATCTCAGAAACCTGCATCACATAGTTGCCGGCAGGAAAGATGACGGATTTCTGGTGGTTTTAGCCTCTGTATTCTTTTTACGTCAAGGTCGGGATTTGCGGGCGGCCTGGTAGACCATGTGGAGCTCGCCGTCGAAATAGGGGGAGACGGCGGTGGCCGTACGGCCCGATCCCGCGAAGCCGATGGTGAGGCCGTTGAGGTAACCGAGACCGCGGGGGCCGCGGTAGCCGGCCAGCCAGGGGGAGCCGGTCGCGTCGGCACGGGCAGGCCGCAGGCCGATCAGCCCCGTCGCCTTGATGGCGGGATCCGCCGCGCCGTACGGCCTGCCGTACGAGCTGACGAGAGAATCGCCGCCGCGGGTGGGATGGCCGATGACGACGAGGGTCCTGCCGATCTTCAGGTTGTAGGCGATGCCCTGGCCGCCGACTCGGTCACCGAGGCGCCCGGTGTCCGTCAGGTCCGGCGGGTTCTCCTGCCGGGTCGCGGACCGGTTCGTGGACTGCTCCGATGACCGCTTCGGGGACTGGTCCGGGGACTGGCTCGGGGACCGGTCCGTGGCTCCGGCGCGCTGTGGTGTGAGGCCGGTGTGGACGTTGACGAAGGCGTAGTCGCGGTCGGCGTCTCCATAGGTGGCGAAGTCGCGGTGGGTGAAGGCCTGCCTGCCGACGTAGACGCCCCACGGCGCGCCGCCTCGTCGATATCCCGGGATGAAGACCCAGTTGCGCATGGTGGTGGCGGCCGTGCCGGGACGGACGTCGTAGACGCAGTGTCCGGCCGTCGCGACCAGGTTGCCGTGATCGGAGCGTACGGATGTCGCCGAGCACCAGTGCGGGTGACCGTCGGCCCCGATGAAGAACGCCTTGCCCACGGTTTTGGGCAGGTTGACGTTCTTCGATCCGCGGTTCGTGAGCCCGCCGTTCCCGGTTCCGCCGCTCGGCGCCGGGTCCGCTGCGGCCCGCTTCGCCGCCGTCCCGGCGATCGCCGTCACCAGGCCCGGCGCGCCGTCGGGGCCGGGTCCGTCGTCGAAGGCGCGTTGCGCGGCGATCTCGGTCTCCGGGGTGTACGGCGTCGCGGACAGCAGTGCCCGGCCGCCCTGCTCCAGCCAGAACGACGCCGTCGAGGCGACCGCCGACGAGGTGGCGAGGATGTCGCTCACGGCGATGTCGTAGCCGCCCATCCTGGGGATCAGGCCGGGGACCGCCTGGGCCTGGGCGGGGGCCGGCATGCCCGCAACGAGCACGAATGCCATCGCCACCACACCCCGGGCAGAAAGGGGCATGCCCTTCACCGAAACTCCTCGCGCTGAAATACCGCCGACGCATTCATCGGACGCATCGGAACATACAGCGCGCGGGCTTCATAGCGGAAACGGCCGGGTGGGCCGTGAGGGGAAATGCGGGGGAGAGGCCGAAGAAGAACCGGAAAAGGCACAGGGCCCGGCGGGGGGAGCCGGGCCCTGTGCTGGCCGGACGATTCGGCGAGAGCCGGATGATCAGGCGATCGAGCCCGACCAGACGGCGGCGGCGGCCTTGTAGACGCCGTAGGTCTCGCCGTCGAAGTACGGCGAGAGGCTGGTGTCGATCCGCTTGTTGCCGTCGCGGTCGGAGATGCCGATGGTCACGCCGTTGAGGTAGCCGACGCGCTTGGCGCTCTTGTACTGGAGCAGCCAGGCCGAACCCGACGAGCCCTCACCGGTGAACGAGGACTTGACGCCCATGAGCTCCTCGGCCTTGATGGCCGGGGCCTGCGCGGCGAAGGTCTTGCCGTACGACCACTTGGCGGTCAGCCCGGTGAACGCGCGCGTGCCGTCCGGGTGCGCGCCGCTCGGGTAGCCGAACACGAAGACGTTGGCACCGAGCTTCTGGTTGTAGGCGATGCCCTGGCCGCCCACGTTGTCGCCCAGGCGACCCGCGTCGGCGAACTTCAGGACGAAGTAGTGGTTCTTCCTGTCCTTGCTGAACCTCGCCGGCACGGTGTAGTAGCCGACGTGCTCCTTGTAGAAGCCGGCCTTGACGTAGGCGTCGTAGGTGGCCTTGTCGACCTCCTTGTAGGCGGCGTACTGCTGGAGCTCGTCCCACTTTCCGGCCTTGACCATCTCGCTGATGTCCTTGATGCCGCCGATCGGCATCTTCAGGCCGTTGTAGACGGTGACGAAGGCGTAGTCGCGGTCGCCGTCCTCGTAGACGTCGTAGTCGTAGTGGGT
This sequence comes from Sphaerimonospora sp. CA-214678, assembly GCF_050942215.1. Classification (GTDB taxonomy): domain Bacteria; phylum Actinomycetota; class Actinomycetes; order Streptosporangiales; family Streptosporangiaceae; genus Sphaerimonospora. Next base: position 5,191,002 of record NZ_CP192056.1, on the reverse strand, counting down.
GAAGGCCTGCTTGCCGACGTAGATGCCGAACGGCGTCTTGCCCTTGTAGTAGCCCGGGACGAACACCCAGTAGTTCAGGGTGCTCTTGTTGCTCTTGGTGTCGTACGCGCAGTGACCGGCCGTGGCGACCAGGTTGCGGTAGGTCGACTGGACCGAGGTGGCCGAGCACCAGTGGGCGTTGACGGCCTTGGGGTAGAGGCGGCCCTGCTTGCCCCGAACCCACTGGATCTTTTCGGCGAAGAAGACCTTGCCGACGGTGCGGGGCAGGTTGACGTTCTTCGACTTGCCGGCGGTGCTCTTCTTCTCGTCGCCGATCGCCGGCACGATGCCCGGCTTGTCATCCCCGGCGGGGGAGCTCACGGAGGTGTGCTTGGACTTGAGCGGAGTCTCGATGTTGTACGGCTTGGCCGATTCCAGGTTGGCGGCGCCTTCGGCCAGCCAGAGTGCCGCGATGTTCTGCGCGGCGATACCGGTGGCGGCGAGGGGGGCGTCCGCCACGGTGTCACCGGCGGCCTGTGCGGGAGCGGCGAGGCCTGCGGCCAGGAGGCCTGCGGTGGCGACGACGCCGCCGAAGGCGAGGGAGCGCTTCACGGGGTTCTTCTCCATTGCTCTGTCGCGGGACGGTTATGCGCCCCATACGTCAGTAAAGGGATGGTAAGGACCATACTTCGATGATCTTGGGCAGGGGAAGCGCTCCCACAAATTTTTGATCTTGATGAGCTGTGAGATGTTTCCGTGATGTTGATTTGGTCGGCCGGATTCTCGCTGCTTGTTCCATGTATCCGCAGATCGGGCCACCGGCCGCGCGGATCGGTTCGCGTTGGATGGACGGCCGCCGTCGTCTCACATGTTGAGATCAGTGTGGCCTGAATCACATCGAAGAACCGGCACCGTTCAGGCTCCCCGAACGTCTAAGTAGCCCGCGAACGCATCGAGGCCCCGGCGTAGCCGCCGGAGCCTCGATGACACTGATGCGCGGGTTCGCCCCACCGTCCCCGGGAGGTTCGCCCGCGGCGGCGGGGAACGACAGGGTCTGGAAGGTGCGAGCCGGGTTCCCGCCGACGGGCCCCGCCGTCGGTGTCGCGACAGCGGGGCCCTGCGGGCCTGGGCCAAGACGTCAGGCGATCTTGCCGGACCAGTTGGAGATGGCGGCCTTGTAGACGCCGTAGGTCTCGCCGTCGAAGTACGGGGAGACGCTGGTGTCGTAGCGCTTGTTGCCGTCGGTGTCGGAGACGCCGATGGTCACGCCGTTCAGGTAGCCGATCCGCTTGGCGCTCTTGTACTGGAGCAGCCAGGAGGAGCCGATGGCGCCCTGACCGGTGAAGGAGGACTTGGTGCCGATGAGCTCCTCGCCCTTGATGGCCGGGGCCTGGACCGCGAAGGTCTTGCCGTAGGTCCACTTGAGGGTCTTGCCGTTGAAGGCGTGGTTGCCGTCCGGGTGCGACCCGCTCGGGTAACCGAACACGAAGACGTTCACGCCGACCTTCTGGTTGTAGGCCAGGCCCTGACCGCCGACGTTGTCGCCGAGACGGCCGACGTCCTTGATCTTCATCCGGCGCTTCTTGCGGTCCCAGCCGTCGGGAAGCACGCCGTTGTAGACGGTGACGAACGCGTAGTTGCGGTCGCCGTCCTCGTACACGTCGAAGTCGTAGTGCGTGTACGCGGTCTTACCCACGTAGATGCCCCACGGGGTCTTGCCCTGGTAGTAGCCCGGGACGAAGACCCACTTGTCGAGCGTGGCCTTGTTGCTCACGGTGTCGTAGACGCAGTGCCCGGCCGTGGCGACCAGGTTGCGGTACTGCGACTGCACCGAGGTGGCCGAGCACCAGTGCGGCTTGCCGTCGGCGCCGCGGAAGAACACCTTGCCCGTGGTCCGGGGCAGGTTGACGTTCTTCGACTTGCTCGCGGCCTTCTTCTCGTCGCCGATCGCCGGGACGATCCCCGCCTTGCTGTCGGCAGAGGGACCGCCGGTGGAGATGTGCTTCGCCCGCTTGACGTCGGTCTCGACGTTGTACGGCGTGGCGTTCACGAAGTTGGAATGCTTCTCGCCCCACCAGTAGTTGATGACCTGCCAGGCCGCGAAGTTGGTATTGGCCAGGTTCGTGGACTTCACATCATTGGCCGCCTGGGCCGGGGCGACCAGACCTGCGGCCAGAAGGCCGGCGGCGGCGACGCCGCCACCGAAGACGAGGGTGCGCTTCATACGTAATTCTCCATGCTCTGGCGTGGAACGGTCATCTCCGCTCCAAGCGTCAGTAAAGGGAACGTCAAAGAACACTACCGGGCGCATGACCACCGGGAAGCGGTTCACGGTGAGACGTTCGCGCCGGACCGCATCGAGATCGTTCCGTTATCTTCGGGAGATCGTGAGGCCCGGGATCGATGCCGGCGAACGCGCAGATCAGTGCTCGGGTGACGGGCGGACGCGAAGGGTGCCGCGGAGAGATCCTTCTCGCATCGTTCCGTCGATGTGAGGCGAATCACGTTATCCGGGCGGCACGTTTCGCCGCGTCGGGTCCGTCTAAAACGGGACCTGCCGTACGAGGGATCCGGCCGCCGCCCGGAGAAGACACGGCGGGGTCCGGCCGGAAGCCAGACCCCGTGTGCTCGTCGCTTCAGGAGCCGGAGACTCAGACGATCTTGCCGGACCAGAGGGCGGCCGCGGCCTTGTAGACGCCGTAGGTCTCGCCGTCGAAGTACGGGGAGACGCTGGTGTCGATGCGCTTGTTGCCGTCGGTGTCGGAGACGCCGATGGTCACGCCGTTCAGGTAGCCGATGCGGCGGTTGCTCACATAGTTGAGCAGCCACGCCGAGCCCGAGGAGCCTTCACCGGTGAAGGACGACTTGACCCCCACGAGCTCCTCGGCCTTGATCGCGGGAGCCTGCGCGGCGAAGGTCTTGCCGTAGCTCCACTTGAGGGTCTTGCCGGAGTAGGCGTAGTTGCCGTCCGGGTGCGAGCCGCTCGGGTAGCCGAACACGAAGACCGCCTTGCCGACCTTCTGGTTGTAGGCCAGGCCCTGACCACCGACGTTGTCACCCAGGCGGCCGGCGTCCTTCAGCGCGAGCGCGAAGTAGCGCTCCGCCTTGTACGTCCAGATCTCCTTGGTGTTGACCTTGAAGCCGTAGTTCACCCAGAAGGTCCGCTTGTAGTACTTGGCGTTGTTCCCGATGCCGGTGGTGTAGTAGACGGTCTTGTGGTCCTTGGTGATGTGGAAGGGGAGGGGGAACCCGGCGACCTTGGGGACGGCGGCCGTGTATTCGTCCTTGGTGAGCTGGGTGCTGGTGAAGCCCGTGCCCTCCTTCGGCGTGAAGAGGTCCTTCAGGTCGTCGGCCTTCTTGCCGAGGTTGAACTTCAGGAACTCCTCGATCGTCGCGCTGTCGTTGAGGGTCGAGTGCTCGGTGCCCTTGGCGACGACCTTGGTCTTGTCGACCTCGTAGGTGGTCTCGGTCTTCTTCGTGGACCTGTCGGAGGCCTTCGGGTTCGCCTTCAGGAAGGCGTCCAGCCCGGCCTTGGTCTTGAACGTGTAGCTCTTGAGGTCACGCACGTCCCTGGCGTACTTGGCGTACTCGGCCGCGGTGACCTCGGAGGCGCCGTTCAGCGCGACACCGTTGTAGACGGTGACGAACGCGTAGTCGCGGTCGCCGTCCTCGTAGACGTCGAAGTCGTAGTGGGTGAAGGCCTGCTTACCCACGTAGATGCCCCACGGGGTCTTGCCCTGGTAGTAGCCCGGGACGAAGACCCACTTGTCCATCGTGGCCTTGTTGGACTCGGTGTCGTACACGCAGTGCCCGGCCGTGGCGACCAGGTTGCGGTACTGCGACTGCACCGAGGTGGCGGTGCACCAGTGCGGCTTCCTGTCCGCGCCGATGAAGAACACCTTGCCCGTGGTCTTGGGCAGGTTGACGTTCTTCGACTTGCTCGCGGTCTTCTTCTCGTCGCCGATCGCCGGAACGACACCCGGCTTGGTGTCGGCGGTGGGCCCGCCCTTGGACACGTGCTTCGCCGGGATCTGCGTCTCCACGGCGTACGGCGTCGCCTGAATCAGGTTGGCCCGGGCCTCGCCCAGCCAGTACTGGGCGATCTGGTTGGCGGCGTAGGGGGTGCCGGCCAGGACGTCCTTGGCGACCTCGTCGGCGGCCTGAGCGGGGGTGGCCAGGCCTGCGGCCAGCAGGCCGGCGGCGGCGACGACGCCACCGAAGGCGAAAGAGCGCTTCACGGGGAAACTCCTTGGTCTGTCGCGGAACGCCACTGCATTCCTCACGTCAGTAAAGGGATGGTCAGCACTTTACTGCGGAGATTTCCTCCTGGTAGACCCTGTTTCCGGCGAACTCGACCGTTTTCCGACCGAGACGGTCCCGTTATGTGGATGACAGGCGGCAAAAGTGCTGGACAAGTGTCGACAGCGAATATCCGCGCAGCTGAGAGGCGTGCGCATGCGCTCTTTCCTCGATTGGTAAGGGAATTCGACCGGGACCGGAATGTGTTGATGTGAGGTGAATCACACCACCCTGTCGCCGGAGCCGTGTTTCGGAAAAGCCGCAGGGCCCGGCTGAGAGCCGGGCCCTGGGATGAAACAGGTGAAGCTGTGCCGGTGAAGCCGGGGAATGTCAGGGTTTGGACCCCTGACAGCCGATCACCGTGTCTTCGCGGGGGCGAAGACTAGGCGATCGAGCCGGACCACAGGCTCTTGGCCGCGTTGTAGACACCGATGGTCTCGCCGTCGAAGTACGGGGAGACGCTGGTGTCGATGCGCTTGTTGCCGTCGCTGTCGGCCACGCCGATGGTCACACCGTTCAGGTAGCCGATCCGCTTGGCGCTCTTGTAGTTGAGCAGCCAGGCCGAACCGAGCGAGCCCTCGCCGGTGAAGGACGACTTGATGCCCTGCAGCTCCTCGCCCTTGACGGCCGGGGCCTGCGCGGCGAAGGTCTTGCCGTACGACCACTTGAGGGTCTTGCCGGAGTAGGCGTAGTTGCCGTCCGGGTGCGAGCCGCTCGGGTAGCCGAACATGAAGACGTTCTTGCCCAGCTTCTGGTTGTAGGCGATGCCCTGCCCACCGACGTTGTCGCCCAGGCGACCGGCGTCGGTGAACTTCCACGCGTAGTACTTGCCGCCGGCCTCGTAGGCGGGGAGAGCGTTCTCAGCCTTGTACGCCAGGTAGGTGGCCTTGTCGACCTCCTTGAACCAGGCGTAGGACTTCAGCTCGTCCCACTTACGGTCCTTGATCAGCTGCCGGACGCCGTCGAAGCCGGCGTGCGGCATCTTGATCCCGTTGTACACGGTGACGAACGCGTAGTTGCGGTCGGCGTCCTCGTACACGTCGAAGTCGTAGTGCGTGAACGCCTGCTTGCCGACGTAGACACCCCACGGGGTCTTGCCCTGGTAGTAACCCGGCACGAACACCCAGTAGTCGAGGGTGGCCTTGTTGCTCGCCGTGTCGTAGACGCAGTGTCCGGCCGTGGCGACCAGGTTGCGGTACTGCGCCTGCACCGAGGTCGCGGTGCACCAGTGCGGCTTGTTGTCGGCGCCGATGAAGAACACCTTGCCCATGGTCTTGGGCAGGTTGACGTTCTTCGACTTGCTCGCGGCCTTCTTCTCGTCGCCGATCGCCGGAACCACACCGGGCTTGCTGTCAGCGGACGGGCCACCGCCGGAGACGTGCTTGGCGGCGACCTGGGTCTCGACGCTGTACGGCGTGGCCTGGATCAGGTTGGCCGCACGCTCGGCGAACCAGAACGCTGCGATGTTGTGAGCCTGGATGCCGGTGGCGGCCAGCGGCTTGCTGGCGACGTCGCCGGCGGCCTGAGCCGGAGCGGCCAGGCCTGCGGCCAGGAGGCCAGCAGTGGCGACAATGCCACCGAAGGCGAGAGTGCGCTTCATGGAAACTCCTTGGTCTGTCGTGGAACGCCCCTTGCGTCCCATACGTCAGTAAAGGGATGACACGCACCATACAGCGGAGATCGCTTCCTGGAAGGCCCGCTTTCGGCACTCGTCGAGGGCTCCGGCCGCCGATATCGTCCTGTTATCTGGATGACAGGCCGAAAGTGTCCTAGTAATGGTTTCGCGTCCGGGATCTTCGCAGTTGAACGGGCATGGAACAGGCGTCTTGCCGCGCGGTGTCGACGAAATCCACCAAGATCGAAGTAGTTTGTTGTGGCGCAAATCACACAGGAATGGCGGCACCGGAGCATGCGCCGTCTCGTCTAAGCCCCGCCGCGGGGCCGTGCGCCGACAAGGCCGCGAGGTTGCGAGGCCGCGAGGCTCCGAGACGGAGAGCCCGTGCGACCTGAGCGCCTGAGCGCCTGGGCGCCTGAGAGCTTGTGCGCCCGCGAGGCCGTACGCCCGCGGGGCTGTGCACTGGTGGGGCACCGGCCTGCCGGGATCGGGTGAAACGGCAGGAGAACGCCGGAAGGGCCCGGCTGGAGAGCCGGGCCCTTCGCTTGGAGCTGGGTTCCGTCAGAGTTCGGACCCCTGGCGGGTGATCGCTCGATCTCCGTGGCGGGAGACTCAGACGATCTTGCCGGACCAGAGGGCGGCGGCGGCCTTGTAGACGCCGTAGGTCTCGCCGTCGAAGTACGGGGAGACGCTGGTGTCGATGCGCTTGTTGCCGTCGGTGTCGGAGACGCCGATGGTCACGCCGTTCAGGTAGCCGATCCGCTTGGCGCTCTTGTAGTTGAGCAGCCAGGCCGAACCCGACGAGCCCTCGCCGGTGAAGGAGGACTTGATGCCCTGCAGCTCCTGAGCCTTGATGGCCGGGGCCTGCGCGGCGAAGGTCTTGCCGTACGACCACTTGAGGGTCTTGCCGGAGTAGGCGTTGTTGCCGTCCGGGTGCGAGCCGCTCGGGTAGCCGAACACGAAGACGTTCTTGCCCAGCTTCTGGTTGTAGGCCAGGCCCTGGCCGCCCACATTGTCACCGAGACGACCGGTGTCGGTCAGGAACTGGAAGTACTCGGTGCCCTTGTGCTTGAACCAGATGTAGGGGTGCGCCTGGCTGGTCTTCGTCCGGTAGTCCGCGACGATCTTCTTCTCGGCGTCGGTGAGGTCCGAGGCCCTCTTGATGGCGCCGCGGTTCACACCGTTGTAGACGGTGACGAACGCGTAGTCGCGGTCGCCGTCCTCGTAGACGTCGAAGTCGTAGTGCGTGAACGCGGTCTTGCCGACGTAGATGCCCCACGGGGTCTTGCCCTGGTAGTAGCCCGGGACGAAGACCCAGCTGTCCATGGTCTGCTTGTTCGACGCCGTGTCGTACACGCAGTGGCCGGCAGTGGCGACGACGTTGCGGTAGGTGGACTGCACGGAGGTCGCCGTGCACCAGTGCGGCTGCCCGTCGGAACCCCGGAAGAACACCTTGCCCGTGCTCTTGGGCAGGTTGACGTTCTTCGACTTCGTCGCGGTCTTCTTCTCGTCGCCGATCGCCGGAACCACACCCGGCTTGGTGTCGGCCGAGGGGCCGCCACCCGAGACGTGCTTGGCCGGGACCGTCGTCTCGACGGCGTACGGCTTGGCGTTGATCAGGTTGGCGGCGTTCTCCTTGAACCAGAAGTCGACCACCTGCCAAGCGGCGTAATTGGTGTTGGCCAGGTTCACGTCGGCGACGCTGTCGGCGGCCTGTGCCGGGGCGCCCAGGCCCGCGGCCAGCAGCCCGGCGGTGGCGACGACACCACCAAAGGTGAGGATGCGCTTCATGGATGCTCCTTGGTCTGTCGTGGAACGCCTTTTGCGTCCCATGCGTCAGTAAAGGGATGGCAAGCACCATACAGCCGTGATCGTCGCCACGGATGGCCCAATTTTCCGGGCGGTATGACATGTAGTCATCGTGATGTTTCCGTGACTTATGGTGTGCCGCCGGCCCGGATTCGTGTCGGAGCAGGTGACGCTTTTTTGGCCCGATCCAGGAACTGCCGCGCTGGGGAGGGTGGGGCGGATGTTACAGAGTGGTAACTGTGATGCGAATCACATCACGCCGGTGGCACCGAAGAGGCCGGGGATGCGTCAAAGATGGCCCTGCCGTACCACCACCACCACCGAGCCGGGGCGGGAGGGAGCGGACCGGGAACGCCGGGTGGACCCGGATTGGCGCGTGTTCCGGCAGGCAACCTGTGTGAGATGGACTCGGGCAGGTCGGGGCGGGCGCCGGAAGATCAGCCCGTGAACTGGCGGGTCGCCTGTGCGTACACCCGCTGGGTGAGCGCGTTGAAATAGGGGGCGGAGATCGCGTCGAGCCGCCCGCCGCCGGTCAGGTTCCAGGTCAGGCTGGTGACGCCCGCGAGATGGCCGGTCCGCTTGACGCTGTCGTAACCGATCACCCAGGGACCGCCGCTCGCCCCCGAGGTGAAGCCGCAGCCGGCCAGCCGCACCCCGTGGTCGAGCTGCCAGGTCGGCGCGCTGACGAGCTTCTTCTCCGTCGTGCCGCCGCAGTTCTTGACGACCTGTCCGTTGTACGGCCGAGTGCCGTCGGGCTGCGCGCCGGCCGGGTAACCGAAGACCCGCACCCGCTGTGCGGCGGCCTTGCCGGAGGAGAACCGGAAGGCGCCCACCTTGTCCTCGACCCGGCCGGCGTCGGCCAGCCGATATTTCGCCTTGCCCGCCTGGGTGTAGGGCTGCCAGGTGAAGCCGCGATGGACCGTGACGAAGGCGTAGTCGCGATCGAAGTCGCCCTTGCCGGCGAAGTCCTCGTGCATGTAGATCGTGTGGCCCACGAAGATCCCGGCGTCGGTCCTGCCGTCGTGATAGGACGGAATGAAGATCCAGTTCTCGACCGGTCTGTCCTGGGACAGGGCGTAGGCGCAGTGCCCTGCCGTCGCCACCACGTTGCGGTATCTGGAGTGCACGACCGAGGCCGAGCACCAGTACTCCTTGGTCCCGACCTTGAAGAACACCTTGCCGACCATGGGGGGAGAGGTGACGGCCGAGCCTTTCCCGGGCGCCGTCCCGATCGTCGCCGTCTCCCTGCGCTGCGCAGCTTCTCCCCGGGTGTGCAGCCGGCTCAGCTCCGCCGCGGAGGTCGTCGCCTTCTGTGTGGCGCCCCGCGTGGTCGGCTTGGTCCTCGGCTCGTAGCTGCTCGCCTGCTTCAGCCGTTCCGGGCTCCAGTACGCCGCGACCCGTTCCATGTCGGCCTTGGTCGCGGCCAGGGGATAGGAGCTCACCCCGCCCTGGAGGAAGGCCGCGGCGCTCACCGACAGCGGTGGCGCGGCCGGGGGGACCGGCTCTTCCCCGCTCGCGAGCACGGCGATCGCACTCACGACGGCGAGGGCGCCGCCGATGCCGAGTGCGAGATGCCTGGCCACTGTGACCTTCCAGTGTGGGGATATGGATACTAAGGGGTGATTTTTCCAGATCCATACGGTTGCGGCACAGCTTCGTGTCCACCTCGTTATGAAACCGCTGGAACCAAAGGGATCTGCGATGCGTCAGATTTCGCTATGCCCCGGGGTGGACGCTTGATCGTGCGCGACCCCTGCCGGGAGGCTGACCATCAGCCGAAACGGGGGGATCCAATGAAGCCACTCCTTGTTCTACTGGCCGGTACGGCGTTCGCCGCCGGTCTCGCCACTCCGGCGCGTGCGGCCGAGGAGCCGCCGCCGCCGTCGCCACCGCCGTCCGCGGCAGCGTCCTCGCCTCATGCCGGGACTCTGCCCGTCGGCGTTTCCGAGTCACGCACCGTCTTGGCCCCCGGGCCGATGACCCTGGTCGGCCGGCCGGGAACCAACGGGGGACAGGATCTCGGCGGCGTCCGCGCGTTGATCTTGACGGTCACGTCGGGGGACGAATCCGAGTCCGATCTCCCCGACCGGTATACCTTCCTGAACTGCCGGCCGGTGGGCGGGTCCCACCCGGCCGCTAAGGAGGCGTGCGCGGCGCTGGCCAAGGTCCAGGGCGACCCCGCCGGACTCCGGCCGCGCAAGGGGGCGAACTGCCCGATGGTGTTCAGCCCGGTCACGGTAACCGCCAATGGAATCTGGGACGGCAGGTACTTCTGGTACCGCCATACCTTCGGGAACAGGTGCGAGATGCGGTCGGTCGAGGGGGGCGTGTTCGCCATTTGACCGCGCCGCCCATATGAGGGGCGTAAAGGGGATCGAGAGGGGGCTCGGCGGCTCGTCCGCCGGGTCCTCCCCTCTGTCCGACCGGCGGCGGGGCTCCGGGTCGTCCAGGGGAGCGCCGAGTAGGGTGCGGCTATGTTCGCCGTTACCGCCACACAGATCGATGCCGACGACCCGCTGAAGGGGCTGACCCTTGGTGAGCACCCCGAGCCGGCGGCGCCCGAGGGATGGACGACGGTGTCCGTCAGGGCCGCCGCGCTGAACCACCACGACCTCTGGACGCTCAGGGGAGTGGGGATCAGCCAGGACCGGCTGCCCATCGTCCTCGGCTGCGACGCCGCCGGCGTGGACGAGGAGGGCAACGAGGTCGTCGTCCACTCGGTGATCGGCACCCCCGTGAACGGCGACGAGACCCTCGACCCCAAGCGCTCCCTGCTCTCGGAGGTGTACGACGGCACGTTCGCCGAGAAGGTCGCCGTGCCGAGGCGCAACCTGGTGCCGAAGCCGCAGACGATCTCCTTCGAGGAGGCCGCCTGCCTGCCCACCGCCTGGCTGACCGCATACCGGATGCTGTTCGACAAGGCCGAGCTGGAGCCCGGATCCACCGTGCTCGTCCAGGGCGCGGGCGGCGGCGTGGCCACCGCCTTGATCACGCTCGGCCGCGCCGCCGGGTTCCGCATGTGGGCGACCAGCCGGTCGGAGGAGAAGCGGGCCCGCGCCCTCGAACTGGGCGCCGACCGGGTCTTCGAGTCCGGTGCTCGGCTGCCGGAACGGGTCGACGCCGTGATGGAGACGGTCGGCGCCGCCACCTGGCAGCACTCGCTGGCCTCGCTTCGCCCCGGCGGCCGGGTCGTCATCAGCGGCGCGACCAGCGGGATGATCGCTTCGACGCAGCTCGCGCAGGTGTACTTCCTGCAGAAGTCCGTCGTCGGTTCCACCATGGGCACCCGGGAGCAGCTCGCCAGGCTGCTGGTCTTCCTCGATCAGACCGGGGTGCGCCCGCTCATCGATCGGGTGCTGCCGCTCACCGAGGCGGCGGACGGCTTCGCCGCCATGGACCGCGGCGACCTGTTCGGCAAGATCGTCTTCACCCTCGGCTAGCCGTTTCCCAGTGAGTCGCGGATGCGCCGGGCGGCCTCGTCGAGGGCGGCCCGGCACTCCGCCAGTGCCGACTCGGTCAGCCGTCCCTCGTCGGCGGCCCGGCGGACGTCGCCGACGAAGCCGGCGAGCAGACGCCCGAGCTCGGCATCGGGACCGCGGTCTTCCGGCCGGTCCGTCCACGACCAGCTCTCCTCCCAGATGCGGCGCCACTCGCGCTGCCAGCGCTCGGCCTCCTCACGCAGATGGTCCCTGTGGCGGCGCCACTCGTCCTTCTGCCGCCGCAGGCCCTCCTTCGCCTGTCGCTGATGACGCTTCCACTCCTCCCGGCCGGGCCGCCAGGCGTCGCGGTCGGCGCTGTCGCCGATGTCGCGGGCCATCTGGGTCAGCTCTTCCCGCAGTGAACGCACGGTCTGCCGTACGTCCTCCTTGACCTCCCGTGCGATGTCCTGCACCGAGGCGGTGATCTCCTGCTCCAGCTCGGCCAGCTCGTCCATGCGCCCGAGCAGCTCGGCCCGCCCCTTGTCCGTTATCGTGAAGACCTTCTTGCCGTCCACGACCTCGTGGGTGACCAGGCCCTCCTCCTCCAGCCTCGCCAGCCGGGGATAGATGGTGCCGGGGGAGGGGGAGTAGACGCCGAGGAAGCGATCCCGCAGCAGCCGGATCACCTCGTAGCCGTGCCGGGGACTCTCCTCCAGCAGTTTCAGCAGGTACAGCCGGAGCCGTCCGTGCCCGAACACCGGGCTCATGCCATCTCCTCTTCCGCGTCCGCTTGCGTGGTCTCCTTGCTGAGCAGCGTGACGTCGCCGGAGACCGTGTTGGCCGAGACGTACGCCATTCCGCCACCGAGCCGTCCGGTGAGCGATTTCGACCCCGGGCGAGCGCCGACGAGCCCGGGGAAGGCCGACTTCAGCCGGCCCGAGGCGGAGCGCAGCGTGACGTCGGCGTCGACCGATCGCGGGAGCCGTACGACGATGGCGCCGCCGACGCTGTTCAGCGTGACATGGCCGGTCGGCGTGAGCAGCAGATCCGCCGTTATCCGGCCGGAGACGGTCTTGGCGTTGAGCCGGCGCGGGGTTCCGCCGGCGACCGTCAGATCTCCCGACACGCTGGTGAAGTCCATGTCACCCGCCAGGCCCCGGCTCTCCACCGCTCCGGACACCGTCTCGGCGTGCACCTCGCCGCTCACCCCGTCGAGCACGATCTCACCGGAGGCGCTCTTGACGTTGGCGCGCTTCTCGAAACCGGTGACGACGGCGGACGCGGAGATCACCCCGACCTGGACCGGGCAGTCGCTCGGCACGGTCAGCGTCAGCGTCGTCGACTGCGTCCCCGGCCTCAGCCAGTCGAGGATGCCGTCCCAGGTCAGGTCTCGGTAGGCCACGGAGAGGTGACCGTCATCGTGGGTCACGACAAGCGGTGATTTCTGGACATCGGTCACCTCCAGCGTGGGGGGCCCGTCGCTGGCCAGCACGGCCAGACGTCCGGCCACGATCCGCACGCTCAGATCGGTGACGGTGTCGAAGGTCAGCCGTCCGGGCTCGTGGACGGTCCATTGAGGCATCGGCTCGGCCCTTCCCATGCGATCGAAGCATCACTTAACACGATATATCGCGTCTTTGGGAAGTCAAGATGTATCGCGTTGGGGAAGGGGAGGGGCCGGGCCGGCCGCGTCAGTCCTCCTCGTCCAGCCGGGCCAGCCAGGTGGCCAGCCGATCCATCGGGGTCTCGAACTCCGGGTTGAGGTCGACGAACTCCCGCAGCCGCTCGGCCAGCCAGCTCATGCTGACCTCCTCCTCGCCGCGCCGGTCGACGAGCTCCTCGATGCCCCTGTCGGTGAAGTACATATCCTCTTTTCTCCAGTCGGCGGAATTCGCGCTCGCTCGAAATGTGCCTTTTCATGGGGAAGTCCCCCACGATCGAGATCGCGGGGGACTTCCATCTTTCTCGTACGGCTCGCCGGGTGGCGAATCGGGGTCGCTATCCGAAGATCTCCTCCAGGATGGCGGCCAGCTCCGCGTCGTGCTTGGCGTGCGAGCCGGTCGCCGGCGACGAGTTCGGCGTCCGCGACACCCGCCGCATCCTGCGCCCGCCCAGCAGTTCCGGCTTTTCGATCATCTTCAGGCTCAGGTACGGCCACGGCCCCATGTTGACCGGCTCGTCCTGTGCCCAGATCAGATCGACGTCGGCGCCGTAGCGGTCGAGCTCGGCGCTCAGCGGGTTCTCCGGGAACGGGTAGATGCGCTCCAGCCGGACCAGCGCGACGTCATGCCTGCCGGACTTCTCCCGGCGCGCGAGCAGGTCGTAGTAGATCCTGCCCGAGCAGACGACGACCCGGGTGACCGCCGCCGGATCCACGGTCGAGTCTCCGATGACCGGCCGGAACGAGCCCGAGGTGAAGTCCGCCGTCGCGGAGGCCGCCGCCTTCAGCCGCAGCAGCGACTTGGGCGTGAACACGATCAGCGGCCGGTGCCGGTTGGACAGCACCTGCCAGCGGAGCAGGTGGAAGTAGCTCGCCGGGGTGCTCGGCTGGGCGACGGTCATGTTGTCCAGGGCGCACAGCTGCAGGAAACGCTCGATGCGGCCGGAGGAGTGGTCCGGCCCCTGGCCCTCGTAGCCGTGCGGCAGCAGCAGCACGACCGAGGAGCGCTGACCCCACTTCTGCTCACCGGACGAGATGAACTCATCGATTATCGACTGGGCGCCGTTGGCGAAGTCGCCGAACTGGGCCTCCCAGCAGACCAGGGCGTCCGGTCTGACCAGGCTGTAGCCGTACTCGAAGCCCATGGCGGCGAACTCGCTGAGCAGCGAGTCGTACACGTAGAACTTCGTCGTGTCGTGGTTGAAGGCCTTGAGCGGCGTGTGCTCCTCGCCGGTCATCCGGTCGACGAGCACGGCGTGCCGCTGACCGAACGTGCCGCGCCGGGAGTCCTGACCGACCAGCCGCACCGGGTGCCCGTCGATGAGCAGCGAGCCGAAGGCCAGGGTCTCGCCCGTCGCCCAGTCGATGGTGTCATCGGTGATCATGGTGCCGCGGCGCTGCAGCACCGGGGCGAGGCGCGGATGCACGGTGAAGCCCTCGGGCAGGTTGAGCTGGGTCTCGATGACCCGCTTGACCGTCTCGTCCGAGATCGCGGTCTTGGTGTCCTCGTGCGACCACGGAATCACCTCGTCCGGCTCCGGCACCACGACCGAACCGGGCTCGAGCGGCTTCTTCGAGGCCTCCCGCGTCTCGGTGAACGCCCGTTCGAGCTGCTCCTGGTAGTCGCGCAGCGCCTGCTCGGCCTCCTCGACCGTTATGTCGCCACGGCCGATCAGGGCCTCGGTGTAGAGCTTCCTGGTGGACCGCTTGGCGTCGATCAGGTCGTACATGAGCGGCTGGGTGAACGCCGGGTTGTCGGTCTCGTTGTGGCCGCGCCGCCGGTAGCAGATCATGTCGATCACGACGTCCTTGCGGAACGCCTGGCGGTACTCGAAGGCCAGCCGGCCGACACGTACGACCGCCTCAGGGTCGTCGCCGTTCACGTGGAAGATCGGCGCCTGGATCATCCGGGCCACGTCCGTCGCGTAGACGGAGGAGCGGGAGCTCGCCGGGCTGGTCGTGAAGCCGACCTGGTTGTTCACCACGATGTGCACGGTGCCGCCGGTGCGGTAGCCGCGCAGCTGCGACAGGTGCAGGGTCTCGGCCACCACACCTTGACCCGCGAACGCCGCGTCGCCGTGGATGAGCACGGGCAGGACGGTGAAGCCCTCCTCGCCCCGCTCCAGCAGGTCCTGCTTGGCGCGGACGACACCCTCGAGGACGGGGTCGACGGCCTCCAGGTGGGAGGGGTTCGCCACGACCGACGCCTTGATCTTGGTGCCGTTGACGCCGACGAAGTCGCCGCTCGCGCCCAGGTGGTACTTCACGTCGCCGGAGCCGTGCGCGCTGCGCGGATCGAGGTTGCCCTCGAACTCCCCGAACACCTGGGCGTAGGACTTGCCGACGATGTTCGCCAGGACGTTCAGCCGGCCGCGGTGGGCCATGCCGATCACGACCTCGTCGAGCTCGTCGTCCGCCGCCGCGCTGATCACCGAGTCGAGCAGCGGGATGAGCGACTCGCCGCCCTCCAGCGAGAACCGCTTCTGCCCGACGTACTTGGTCTGCAGGAAGGTCTCGAACGCCTCGGCCGTGTTGAGCCGGCGCAGGATGTTCAGCTGCTCCTCGCGGTCGGGCTTGGCGTGCGGCTTCTCCACCCGTGCCTGGATCCAGGCCCGCTCCTCGGGCTCCTGGATGTGCATGTACTCGATGCCGACCGTGCGGCAGTACGAGTCGCGCAGCACGCCGAGGATGTCGCGCAGCTTCATCAGCGGGCGGCCGCCGAAACCGCCCGTGGCGAACTCGCGCTCCAGGTCCCACAGCGTCAGGCCGTGTGACTTGATGTCCAGGTCCGGGTGCTTGCGCTGCTTGTACTCCAACGGGTCGGTGTCGGCCATCAGGTGACCGCGGACCCGGTAGGCGTGGATCAGCTCGAGCACGCGGGCGGACTTGGCCACGTCGTCGTCGTGCGTGGCGGAGATGTCGGGAACCCAGCGGATCGGCTCGTACGGAATGCGCAGCGACTGGAAGATCTCGTCGTAGAAGCCGTCGGCGCCCAGCAGGAGCTGGTGGATCCGGCGCAGGAAGTCGCCCGACTGGGCGCCCTGGATGATCCGGTGGTCGTACGTGGAGGTGAGCGTCATCACCTTGCTGATCGCGAGGCGGGACAGCGTGTCCGCCGAAGCGCCCTGGTACTCCGCCGGGTACTCCATGGCGCCGACGCCGACGATCGTGCCCTGGCCGGGCATCAGCCGCGGCACCGAGTGGACCGTGCCGATCGTGCCCGGGTTGGTCAGCGAGATCGTGGTGCCCTGGAAGTCCTCCACGGCGAGCTTGCCGGCGCGTGCCTTGCGCACGATCTCCTCGTACGCCACCCAGAACCCGCGGAAGTCGAGGGTCTCCGCCTCCTTGATCGACGGGACGAGGAGCTGGCGGCTGCCGTCCTCCTTCTGCACGTCGATCGCCAGGCCCAGGCCGACGTGCTCCGGCTTGACCAGGACCGGCTTGCCGTCGACCTCGGCGTAGGAGTGGTTCATCTCTGGCATCGTCTCGAGTGCCTTGACGATGGCGTAGCCGATCAGGTGGGTGAAGGAGATCTTGCCGCCGCGCCCGCGCTGCAGGTGGTTGTTTATGACGATGCGGTTGTCGATGAGCAGCTTCGCCGGGACCGCGCGCACGCTGGTCGCGGTCGGCACCGCCAGCGACGCCTCCATGTTGAGGGCCGTACGGGCGGCGGCGCCGCGCAGCCGCACCTCGGCGCCGGCGGGAACCGGGGTGGCCGCCGGCTTCGCCTTCTTGGCCGCCGGGGCGGCCTTGGCCTTGGGAGCGGCGGGAGCCGCGGGAGCGGGCCGTGCCGCGGGCATCGTCTGCGGGGCAGCCCCGGTGGCCGCGACCTTCGCCCCGTTCGGCGTCTCGCCCGGAGCCCCCGGCGGCGTGACGGCCTCAGGGGGTGCGGTCTTCCCGGCCCCGCTGTAGTCAGCGAAGAAGTGCCACCAGGCCTTGTCCACGGACTCGGGGTCCTCGAGGTACTTCTGGTAAAGCTCGTCGACAAGCCATTCGTTCTGTCCGAAGCTTGCCAGCGGGTCTGTCCGCGACGATTCAGACGACACGGCGGAAATCGCCCTCTTCCGCAGATCGGCGTTGATGTTTGGTGAACCTGTCCAAGGCTACCCGGCTTAAAACAGTCAGGAGCGCGTAGCCTGTTCCAGGCTCCGCCCTATCTTCCCAGGATCGATCGGTGAGGTCACGCTCACCAGGTGCCCCTCCCGCCCACCATAACCCGGTCGCATCGATCGAGGTGACGCCTCCTCTGCTTCACCCGCTGAGGACTCCTCGCAGGCCCGGGCTTTCCACCGGGCCGACCATCGGCGGCCGGGGCACCTCGGCTCGTCCGCGCGATGTGAGAGTGGTCACTGGCCGGTCATCGGGGTTCGGGCGGCCCGGCTTCGATGAGCCGGGATTCGACGCGCACCCCGGGGGCGATCTCGGCCAGCAGCGCGGCGAGCTCGTCTCCGGCCGCGCTCAGCTCGTGGAGCGACAGCGGCTCCAGCCGTTCGAGCAGGAACAGCGCGTCGGCCGTCTCCTCGGTGATCCTCGTACGCACGCCCTGCCGCCAGTTCCACCGGCGGCAGGTGACGCTCGCGTCGTCGCGCCACACGACCTCGCCGATGTGCGGGTCGCCGAGCACCTCGTCGGACGGCTCGTCCCCGGCCGCCCGGACCAGGCGCGCCGTCCCCTGATAGCGCCGCAGGTCCTCGCCGCCGATCGGCAGGCCGTGCCGTACGGACACCGCGTTGTAGGCGTCGACCACGAGGTTGATCTCCGGCAGCGGCATCCGCCGGATCAGCGCGTCGACCGAGGGCCGGGTGCGCTGCGGCTTGGCGCCGAACGCGCGGTAGGCGGCGCGCCACGCCTCGATCTTCTCGTGGTCGAGTGGCACGGCATCGGCCGCGGCCGTGCTCAGCCACTCGCGCGACCTGTCGTCGCTCGGCCCGTTGCGCAGCCCGTACGCGCAGAGGACCAGCACGGCGAAGTCCGGACGCAGAGCGGTGACCGCCTCGTCCACCCAGATGTCGTCGATCACAGCCCCAACCCTACGGCCAGTAGCGGGATCGGCCTGTCCGAGGCCGGACGCAGCCCCGGCTCACGGTCCCGACCCGCTGCATCTGGCCACCGTATCGGGCATCGACGACAAGACCGCCTCGGGTGAATCCGAGGTCACGAGTGGGTCGCGGCGACTACGAGATGACGGTGCTCGCCGGAGCGTCCCATCCCGACACCCGCTCGTAGGCGGCACCGACCTGCACGACCGTCTCCTCGGCGAAGGGCCGCCCCACGATCTCCAGCCCCACGGGCAGCCCCTTCGCGTCCAGGCCGCACGGCACGGACATGGCGGGAAGACCCGTGACGTTCGCCGGGCATGCGGACCTGCCCAGTAGCGGCGTGAGCGGCTCCTCCACCCCGTCAGGCCAGGCCACCATGTCCTCGCCGATCAGCGGTGCCGTGATGGGCAGCGTGGGGGAGAGGAACACGTCGAGGTGGTGGTCGTCGAACATCGCCTTCCATGCCTGCTTGATCAGCGTGCGCGCACGCAGCGCCCGGATGTAGTCCGTGGCCAGAACCAGCTCACCGGCCTGCAGGAACGACCGCAGCTCTTCGCCGTATTTCTCCGGCGACTCCCGCAGGGGCCGCTGGTGGTCGGCGCTACTCGCCTCGGGAATGAGGATGCCCCATTCGACCGCCAGGTAGAGGTCCGGCAGGGGCACCTCGACGTCCCGGACCTGTGCCCCTTCGGCCTCCAGCCGGGAGACGGCCTCGCGGAACCGGGCCTCCACGCTCGGGTCGATCCGTTCGATGAAGTAATTCGTCGGCACGCCGATGACGAGCCCGGCCACCCCGCGGTCGAGGCCGGCCATCGGCCGGGAGGCCGGGCTGTGCGCCGCTGCCGGGTCGCCCGAGGTGTCATGCCCGAGGAGGGCCTCCATCCCGAGGGCCGCGTCGGCGACCGTCTTGGCGATGGGCCCGGGGTGATCCAGGGACCAGCTGAGCGGGGCGATTCCCTGCCGGCTCAGCAGGCCGTAGGTCGGCTTGAGGCCCACCGTGCCGCACATCGACGAGGGAAGGCGAATCGAGCCGCCGGTGTCGGTCCCGACCGCGAGCAGACTCTCACCTGCGGCGATCGCGGCCGCCGAGCCGCCGCTGGATCCCCCGGCGATACGGGTGGTGTCCCAGGGGTTGCTCGTGCCCGGCGTGACGCCACCGAAGGCGAACTCGTCGGAGCGCGTCTTGCCGACGAGGATGGCGCCGCCCCGCCGCAGCTCGGCCACCAAGGCGGCGTCCTCATCCGGCACATAGGTGGCGCGCTGCTCCGACGAGCACGTGGTGAGCACGCCCGCCGTGTCGAAGTTGTCCTTGACAGCGATGGGAATGCCGTGGAGGGGGCCGCGGTACCGGCCGTTGAGGATCTCCCGCTCGGCTCGCTTCGCCTCCGTCCGGGCCTCCTCGTGCACGATGGTGACGAACGCGCCGACGCGACCCTCGACGGAGTCGGCGCGCGCGAGGCACGAGTCGACGAGCTCCACGGGTGACAGGTCGCGGGACTTCAACGCGGCGGAGGCTTCGGTCAGAGTGAGGTCATACGGCTGCATGGTTCACTCCCAGCGTGCGTCGAAATGGGTGGCGGGCAGGACGTTGTCGAGCTCCACGTCGTCCAGGACGTCGAGGATCCCGTAGACGTCGGCCAGGATGCCGCCGACGGCCTTGAGCCGTTCCTCGTCGAGGGGCAGCCGGGCCATCCCGGTGAGGGCGGCCAGGTCGCCGAACTGGCGAGGCGCCGGCGGGGGAACGGGGATGTCGGACACCGACTCAGCACTCCTTCGTGGACGGGCGGATCATGATGACGTCCACACGACGTCGTCGAAGCTCGGCTTCGGCTCGGCCTTGAGTAAGCCCATGTCGGTGAACCGGTCGAGCGTGTTCGTGAACGTTGCTCGGTCGATGTCGACGGAGTAGGCGCTGAAGGTCTGCCGGACCTCACTCGCCACGGCCTCGTTCTTGATGCCGAGCTCCTCGGCCAAAATCGCCTTGACCGTGTCGGCGTTGGCTTCGTCCTGGATGAAGCGGAGGCCCTGCTCGACGGCCGAACAGAAGCCGGACGCCAGCTTCGGATTGGCGTCGAGCCATTCGCGCGACGCAGCCCATCCGCTGCCGTAGAACTCCCGATACTCCGGAGGGCCGTCCGGCAGATAGAGAATCGGCTCTGCCGCCTTCGTCACCTCGAGGTGCTGAGTGGTCGACGGTGAGGCTTGGATGACGTCGACAGTGCCCTTGCCCAGCGATGCGGCCTGAACCGCGGGATCGACGCCGGTGGTGACGTAGGTGATGTCGTCCACGCCGTAGGCGGCCATGACCGACTCGAAGATGACGTGCATCCCGGAGCCGACCGGGGTCTGGATGCCCACGGTCTTCCCGGACAGCCCCTGCAAGACGTCCTTCCAGGAGTCGCCCTTCTTCGTCGAGGGGAGATCGCTTCCCGGAGCCGTCATCAGGGTCGTCTCCAAGTAGGGGAGGCTGCCGCAGAAGAACGCGACGTCAAACCCGGCCTGCCACCCGCGCACCATGTCCGACGTGGCCCAGATGCCTATCTGGGAATTGGTCGCCTTGAGTCCCTGCGGGCCGGTCATGTTCGACGGTTCGGTCACTTCTTCAATGGCGATGCCGGCATCGGCGAGATAGCCCTGATCCTTTGCGATGGTGAGCGGGACCTTGTAGGTCTGACCGGGGAACATCATGACCTTGAGGGTCTCCACCTGGCCGGTGCCCTGCCCTTCCGAGGGGGCGTCACGATCGGCCGAAGAACCGCACGCCGCGGTCGTGAGCACAAGCGCGGCGACAACACCGTAAGCGGCCAGTCTCGGAAAGTGAGCGGTCATCTCCAGCTCCTGTCGACAAAAGCGTCGGGGCGATAATTTTTCGTTGACCGTCTCACGTAGAACGTTAAGATCGCAAGCACCTGAGAATTCCGCGCTCGCCGGAACGCGGTCTGACCAATCCCTGAGAGCCTGCTGACGAAGGCTCACGTGCTCGTGGGTACGGGTCCGTAGAGGGCTGATTCGATCTTGTCGATGTAGCCCCGGTGAGACCATTGCACGGTGGCCCACCAGATCAGGGCCTCGTGATGCTCGGGCTTGCGTTCGTAGATGCGCACCAGTCGCCGGCAACGCGTCAGCCAGGCGAAGGTTCATTCCACCATCCACCTGCGGGGCAGCATGACGAAGCCACGAACGTCGTCGGAGCGCTTGACGATCTCCCCGGTGGGGCACGATCGCCGGCGCTCGGCGCGCGGGCGTGTGGACAGACGACAACGGGCTCCTGGTCGCCGAGTTGCGTAAGACAGCACCTCAGCTACCCAGGAGCCCGCTCCCGTCCGCAGGGGATTACCCGGAAAGAGTTTCTCCTAGGCCATCCCCGGTTCCGGCCTCAGCGACCGAACCCCTTTGTCGGCAGGCGCTCAGGCACAGGCGGCGCCGTTCAGGAGGAACAGGTCGGGCACGGGGTTGGGCCCGGGCGCCGAGGCGCCGTTGAAGCCGAACGTCACCGACTGGCCCGGCATGATCTTCTTGTTGTACGTGACGTCGGTCGCTGTGACGGTCGCGCCCTGCTGGGCGAGCGAGGCGTTCCAGTCCTGGACGACCTTCTGCCCGCTGAGGAACGACCACTTCAGCGACCAGCCGTCGATCGCCTTCTCTCCGGTGTTCTCGAGCGTCACCTGGGTGGTGAAGCCGTCCGGCCAGGAGCCGTGCACGGTGTAGGTCACCTTGCAGGTCGAAGCGGCCGGCACGGCGCCGTCGCCCTGGTCGGCGATGAACGCCGAGATCCACGACAGCGGGGAGTTCCAGTTGATGGTCAGCTCGTTGGTCGACCACGACTCGATGTCGTCGATGTAGCAGAACTGCGGCTTGCAGCCGTCCAGCTTCGCCTGGGCCACCGGGTCCTGGATTCCGGAGTTGGGGCCGCCGGCGAGCGTGCCGCGCGGCGGGTTGGGCAGCGAGGTGTCCAGCTGGTGGGCGTACCACCTGCTGTGCTGGTTCTTCGACGCCACCTCGCCGTAGCCGGTCACGTAGGACTGGTTGAGCGCGTTGCGGCCGAGGATGTAGTCGATGCTCTCCAGCACGCCGTCGCGATACTTGATCTCTCCCGTGATGTCGTAGGCCGCGGCCATGACGATCGCGTTGTTGATGACCAGGTTGTTGGATCCCCACTCATAGGTCGCCGGGTTGTACGGCAGGCCGTACGGGTGGGCCTCGACCGTCGCGAGGTACTTGTCCGCGCCGGCGATCACGGACTCGCGCACGTCGTCGCGGCCGGGCAGGTTGTTGGGCACGGTGGCCAGGTCGATGCGGCCGAGCGCCGCGACGTTGCCCCAGTCCATGGCGCCGCCCGTGCCCCAGATGTCGGCCGTGTGGCGCGGCGAGGCGAGCACGAAGTCCTTGAACTCGTTCTCGCCGGTGGTGATGTAGAGCTCGGCGGCCGCCCAGTAGAACTCGTCCTCGACGTTGGAGTCGTTGTAGGCGCCGCCGCCGGTGCCGTCGGCCGGGTCGGCGAAGAGGGCGGGGTTGGCCTTGGCCGCGGCCCAGGCCTTCTTCGCCGCCGTCAGGTTCTGGGCCGCGAAGTCCGAGTCGTACGGTGCGAACAGCCGGGCGGCCTGGGCGGCGGTGGCGGCGAGGTTGAGGGTGGCCGCCGTCGACACCGGGTGCAGCTCGCGCTTCTGCGGGTCGAGGTGGGGCAGCAGCGGCAGACCGGTCCAGTTCTCGTCATGGATCTTGTGGTGGACCATGCCGTCCTGCCGCTGCATCTTCAGCAGGAACTCCTGCTCCCAGCGGGCCTCGTCGAGGATGTCGGGGACCGCGTCGCCGCTCTCGGGGATGTTCAGGCTGCCGATGGCCTTGGCGGTCGGGGCGTTCTTGGTCCGCTCGAACTCGCTCATGAGCTGGGCCACCGAGATGCCGCCGTTGACGACGTACTTGCCGTGGTCGCCGGCGTCGTACCAGCCGCCGGAGACGTCGAGCCGGTAGTCGCACAACCCCGGCTGGCAGGGGACGTCGGTGTCGCCCTGGTTGGGGGCGACCCCGATGTGCCCGGCGGGCCTGCCGTACCCGGGACGCAGGGCGTCGTCGATCTCGATGCCGCTGCGCTGGGTGTAGTAGAACTTCAGCGCGTCGAGCTTGAGGTCGGCGTAGGCGTCGGCCTTGATGTCGAACGGGTGGCTGGTCTCGCCGTCGGCGGTGAGTGTGAAGTCCGTGCCGGCCGTGACGTACGAGCCGAAGTCGATGGAGTGGACGTTCTGGCCGGAGCTGGCGTCGACCCCGCGCGGTTCGGTGGTGCCCTGCGCGACCGTCTCGCCGTCGGCGTTCTCGAGCCGCCAGGGCAGTGCCTCGGTCGCGTCGGTGACCAGGGTCGCGTTCTTGGGGCCCTTGGGCAGGTAGGCGACCTGGTTGACGCGGACCCGGGGACCGGTGTCCGGCTGGTAGACCTCGGGCTCGGCCCCGCCCCTGAGCGAGACGTCGTCCACGCAGAATCGCCACGGCTCGGCGCTGCCGCCGAGCTGGAAGACGACCTGGGCGTCCGGCAGGTCGACGGGTGAGGTGAACGTGTAGGTGTAGGCGTTGCCCGAGACGCTGACCTCGGGGGCGGCGGAGATGTACTGCGTGTAAGGATCGACCGGGAGCTGGACGTACGCGCGGGCGACCTTGGCGGGGGTGCCCGTGGCGAAGAAGCCGAAGGCGTAGGTCTCGTCCTTCACCAGGGGGATGTCGTTGATGCCGACGATCGCGTCCCATGGGTTGACGGTGCCGCCCGGCACATCGGTGCAGAGCCGCCCGTCCGTGAGCGCGAATTCGAGGTTGCCGGTGTGCCACCAGGGGTCGGTGGTCGTATCGAAGGTGCCGTTCGGGATCTGTTCCGGCCCGTCGGCGTCAGCGGCGGCCGGCAACCCGTTCAGACAGGTGGCGGCCAGCGCGGCGACGGCGAGGATGCTGAATTTTCTGAGCACAGTGTTCCTCGGGGATGTGGGAGCGCTCCCAAATCGGTGAGCGCCTAGATGTTTCCGCTGTGCTTCATCCGGCGTCAACGACTCGCCCGGGTGGGACCGCTCTGACCGTGATGTTGTCCGCTCGGTGACTGAAATTTTCATTTCTGCAAAGGAAGCTTTGCAAAGCAACTTTTGTAATGTACTTTCCGTATCGGGAGGGGTGTCATGGATCACGAGGTCTTCCAGGTGCGGGATCCCCGGACGCTGAAGGCGGTGGCGCACCCGCTGCGGGTGCGGCTGCTGGGTGCGCTGCGGATGGACGGCCCGGCGACCGCTACAGAGCTGGGCGCGCGCTTCGGGGAGAGCTCTGGATCGACGAGCTATCACCTGCGGCAGCTCGCCCGGTACGGGTTCGTCGAGCAGGACCCGGAGCAGCGTGACCGGCGGGAGCGGCGATGGCGGGCGGTCCACATGCTCACCTCGTGGAGCGACGCCGAGATGTCCGCGACCCTCCAGGGCCGGGAGGCCGCGGCCTTCCTCCGGCGACGTCAGCTCGAGACGCTGATCACGCAGGTGGAGACCTTCGAGCGTGAGCGGGAGTCCTGGAGGGAGGAGTGGACCGAGGCGGTCGGGATGTCGGACATGCTCGTACGGCTGTCGCCGGCGACGCTGACCTCGCTGTACGAGACGGTCTCGGCGCTGCTGCGTGAGGCGGACGACCGGGATCGGGACAATCCCGACGCCCGCGTTCTGTCGGTCTTCTTCGCCGCCTATCCCCGCCCGGCCGAAGACGTACCCGGCCCTTCCGGCCGGTCCGCCGACGCCGAGGCGGGAGAGTGACGTCGTCGGAGGCGGCCCGGCGGCGGTACGCGCTGATCCAGTTCCTGACGTGGCTGCCCCTGGGGCTGACGATGGCGCCGATGGTGCTGCTCATGTCCGTCCGGGGGCTGGACATCGCCCAGATCGGCCTCGTCTTCGCGGCCTACTCGGCCGTCGTCGTCGTCCTGGAGCTTCCCACCGGTGGCCTCGCCGACGTCATCGGGCGGCGGGCGGTGCTGGCGGTCTCCGCGGCCGTCAACGTGGTCGGGCTGGTCACCATGGCGCTGGCCGGCTCGTTCTGGCCGTTCCTCGCGGCCTCGATGCTGAAGGGCGTCGCCCGGGCGCTGTCGAGCGGACCGGCCCAGGCGTGGTACGTCGACGCGCTGCAGGCGGCCGAGGGGCCGGAGGCCGACCTCAAACCGGGACTGGCCGTGGGCGCGACAGCGGGGGCCGTCGCCCTCGCCGTCGGCGCGCTGACCGGTGGGCTCCTCCCGCTCGTCACACGCGGCGACGCCCTCGCCGTGCCCTTCTGGGCGGCGGCGGGAGCGGCCGTCGTCCTTCTGGTCACCGTGCTGTGGGCGATGCCGGAGACCCGGACAGCCGTGGCCGTTAGCGGGGCACGGGGGCGCGTGGCGGAGGTGATGCGCGACGTGCCGGCGACGATCGTGGACGGGATCCGCCTCGGGCTGACCGACCGCGGGCTCGGGCGGCTCCTGCTGGTGTCCGTCGCCTCCGGCGTGATGCTCAACGGGATCGAGTTGCTGACCCCCGGGCGGCTGGCCGCGCTCACGGGCCGGGCGGACACGGCGAGCGCGACCTACGCCGTGGTCACCGCCCTCGGCTTCGCCGCCAACGCGGTGGGAAGTCTTGCCGCCCCGGCGGTAGCCCGCCTCGCCGGAGGGTCGGTGCGGGCCGCCGTGCTGGCGACGATCGTCGTCGCCGGGGCGGTCGCCGCGCTGGCCGCCTCGGCGGGGCTCACCGGCCGGGCGGGGATCGTCGCGGCGGGCGTCGCGTACGTCCTGATCTTCGCAGGGGCCTCGGTCGTCGAGCTGCTGCGCGGCGAGTTGATCCACCGTAGGGTCGCCTCCGGCCGACGGGCGACCGTGATGTCGGTCGACTCGCTCCAGTTGCAGTTCGGCGCCATGCTCTCGTCGGTGGCCCTGGCACCGCTCGCGAACGCCGCCGGCGTCGGCGTGGCCTGGGCGGCCGCCGCTGTGGTCATGCTCGGCTCTGCCCTTCTCTACCTGCGACTGCCCGCCCTGCGGCCGGCATTCGGGGACCCCTTGTAGAACGAAATTCGGTTGAGAGGCACAATCGAGCGTGATCGGGGCCGAGAGAGGGGTGCAGGGGCGGATGGCGGGGAACTTTGTGACGGCGGCGAGCGCGGAGCAGCGTGCCGCCTGGTTCGATGGAGCGTTGCCGCAGGTCGAGCGGGTACGGCCCGGCCTGTGGTCGATCCCGGTGCCGATCCCGATCAACCCGCTGCGATACGTCCTGGTCTACGCCCTCGAGATCCCCGGCGGCGTGGCGATCGTCGACGCCGGCTGGAACACCGATGAGGCGTACGCCGCGCTCGTGGCCGGGCTGCGGACCGCCGGATATGAGATCGGCGACGTCAAGAGCGTGCTGGTCACGCACATGCATCCCGACCACTACGGCCTGGCCGGACGCGTACGCGAGGGATCCGGCGCGTGGATCGGCCTGCACGAGGCGGACGCCCGCCTCCTGCACGACCGCTATGACGAGAACGCCATGCTCTCCCTGATCGAGCTGCAGCGAAAGCAGCTCGTCAGGTGCGGGGTGCCCGGCCTCACCGCTGACGAACTGGCCCAGGCGTCGAAGTCGGTCCGCGATCTCGTCGCGATGGTCATGCCGGACCGGCTCATCGAGGACGGCGAACGGCTCGATCTGCCCGGCTGGGATCTGCGGGCGCTGTGGACTCCCGGGCACACGCCGGGCCACCTGTGCTTCGTGGAGGCCGAGCGGAAGCTCCTCTTCTCCGGCGACCACGTGCTCGCGAAGATCACGCCCCATGTCGCCGCGCATCCCCAATCCGGGCCGGACCCACTCGCGGACTACCTCGGCTCCCTGCGCGAGGTCGGCGGGCTCGACGTGGACGAGGTGCTGCCCGCCCATGAGTTCCGCTTCCTCGAGCTGGCCGCGCGGATCGACTATGTGATCGCTCACCATGAGGAGCGGCTGGCCGAGATCGAGCGCGCCGTGGCGGAATCACCCGGTCTGACCTGCTGGGACATCGCCACCCGGCTGTCCTGGTCGAGGCCGTGGGAGACGATCCCGCTCCACATGCGGCGGACCGCGAACAACGAGACGCTCGCGCATCTCGTCTGGTTGGAGGCTCGTGGGCTGCTCACCCGCGTGCCCGGCGAGCCGGGTGACCCCGACCTGTGGTTCCCCCCTTCCCCGTGATCTTGCGAATACTCGCAGAGATGGTTGTTGACCTGCTCGTTCACCTTCCGTGATCTTGCAGAAACTCGCAGGTGGCGCCGCCTGCCTGGGGGTTTGTCCTCCGTGATCTTGCACTGCAAGATCACGGAGGATGTTTTCCCTGGTAGGAGGCTATGGGTGCGAGTTTCTGCAAGATCACGGAAGGGGTTCGCCCAGGTGAACGGGGGTGCCTGCGAGTATTCGCAAGATCACGGGGGCGGGGGAGGGGGTGGGGGGGGGTCAGCAGATCTGGGTGCGGCGGGGGGTGGGTTCACGGCCCTGTGGCTGCCGGATCAGCGGGAGCGGGGCGGGCGGCGGCGGGTTCTGCCGGGTCGCCGGATGCTCGTTGAGAACGAACTCCTCGCCGTGGTGGGCCAGCGGCAGCGGCGGGCCGTCCAGCAGGTGGTAGCTCGTCGTGCCCCGGGTGATCTTCACCCGCAGGCGGCGCCCCCGGTAACGCAGGCGGAAGCCCAGCCGGGTGATGCCCGAGGGCAGTCTCGGGGCGAAGCGGATCCGGCCGCCGCCCGCACGCATTCCGCCGAACCCGTCGACCAGCGCGATCCAGGCTCCGGCAAGTGAGGCCATGTGGACGCCGCCGCGTGCGTCCTGCGCCAGGTCGCGCAGGTCCACCAGCGCCGCCTCGCCGAGATAGTCGTACGCGAGCTCCAGGTGCCCGACCTCGGCGGCGAGCACCGCCTGCGTGCAGGCCGACAGCGACGAGTCGCGGACGGTCAGCGCCTCGTAATAGGCGAAGTCACGCGCCTTCTGCTCGGGCGTGAACGCGTCGCCGCACAGGTGCATGGCCAGCACGAGGTCGGCCTGCTTGACCACCTGCTTCCGATAGAGATCGAAGTAGGGGAAGTGCAACATCAGCGGGTACCGGTCGGACTTGGTGGCGGCGAAGTCCCAGACCGCGTGCCGGGTGAACCCCTCGCTCTGCGGGTGCACCCCCAGCCGCTCGTCGTACGGGATGAACATCGCGGCGGCGATGTCCCGCCATCTCGCCGTCTCCTCCAGCGTCACCCCCAGCCGCTCGGCCAGATCCGGGTGGCGGATGGCCGCCTCGGCGGCGGCGCGCAGGTTCCGCCGGGCCATCAGATTCGTATATACGTTGTTGTCCGAGACGGCGCTGTACTCGTCGGGACCGGTCACCCCGTCGATCCGGAAGTTCCCCTCGACGTCGTGATGCCCGAGGGAGGACCACAGCCGGGCGGTCGCGACGAGCAGCGGCAGTCCGGTCTCACGCTCGAACTCCACGTCCTCGGTCGCGTCGACGTACCGGGTGGCCGCCTCCGCGATGTCGGCGTTCACGTGGAACGCCGCGGTGCCGGCCGGCCAGTATCCGGAGCCCGCCTCGCCGTTGATCGTCCGCCAGGGGAAGGCGGCGCCCTCCAGCCCGAACTGTGTCGCGCGCTCCTCCGCCATCGGCATGATCGATTTTTGCCACGCCAGCACGTCGGCGACCGGTCGGGGATGGGTGTAGGTCAGCACGGGAAGCACGAAGGTCTCGGTGTCCCAGAAGGTGTGCCCGTCGTAGCCCGAGCCGGTCAGCCCCTTGGCCGGGATGGGCCGCTCCTCGGCACGCGCGCCGGCCTGCAGCAGATGGAACAGCCCGAAGCGTACGGCCTGCTGCACCTCCGGGTCGCCCTCGACCTCCACGTCGGCGCCGGCCCAGAACTCGTCGAGGAACCGCCGCTGCTCGGCGCACAGACCGTCCCAACCGGCCAGCCGGGCGGCGGCGAGCGCGGCCACGACCTGGTCGTGCATGGCGGGCCGGGAACGCTGGGCCGACCAGCCGTAGGCGAAGAGCTTGGTCAGCCGCAGCCGCTGCCCCGGGTCGAGGCAGGTGGCGACGGTCACCCGGCTGACGTCCTCGCGGCCGTCGGCCTCGACCCGCGTGTCCTCCGGGCCGTCGACGTCGTGCCACATTCCGGCCGCCACCCGCAGCCGGCTCGTCCTGGTGCTGTGGACCATGACGGAGACCCCGCCCGTCACCGGCAGGTTCTCCTCCACGGCCAGGGGCTGCTTCAGCACGGCCGCCGTGCGCGGGTCGGGGCCTGACTCCGGCAGGGTCTCGTTGGCCACCAGTTCCGACTGCACCACCGCCTTCAGCGTACGGTCGACCGGCTCGACCTCGTAGCGGACGGCCGCCACCGCGCGGTGGGTGAACGACACCAGTCGCGTCGAGGTGATGCGGATCTCACCCTTGGTGGGCGAGGTCCAGTGGACCCTCCGGGTGAGGGTGCCCGCGCGGAGATCGAGGATCCGCTCGTGCTCGTGCAGCGTGCCGTACCGGACGTCGAAGGGTTCGTCGTCGACCAGCAGCCTGATCAGCTTGCCGTTGGTCACGTTTACCACGGTCTGTCCGGATTCCGGATATCCGTAGCCCGCCTCGGCGTACGGCATCGGCCGCAGTTCGTACACGGAATTGAGGTAGGTGCCCGGCAGCCCGTGCGGCTCGCCCTCGTCGAGGTTGCCCCGCAGCCCGATGTGCCCGTTGGACAGCGCGAACACCGACTCGGTCTGCGCCAGCACGTCCATGTGCAGCCGGCATTCCCGCACCGACCAGGGTTCGACGACGAAGGCCGGATGCTTGATCACTGTGCCTCCCTGCCCGTCACGGCCGGAGAAGCTGGGCGAGGTCTTCGATCACTATGTCGGCGCCGTGTTCGCGCAGCGCGTCCGCCTGCCCGAGTCGGTCGACGCCGACGACGAAGGCGAAGCCCCCGGCGCGCCCGGCCGCCACCCCGGCCAGCGCGTCCTCGAACACGGCCGCCTCGACCGGCTTCAGCCCGAGGGCCTCGGCGCCCGCGAGGTACATGTCGGGGTCGGGTTTGCCCGCCAGACCCCGCTCCCGGGCGACGACGCCGTCGATCCGCGCCTCGAACAGGTCGGCGAGCCCGGCGGCGGCGAGCACCCGCTCCGTGTTGGCGCTCGAGGAGACGACGGCCCGGTGCAGCCCGGCGTCCCGTACGGCACGCACGTAGCGCGCGGATCCCTCGAAGACCTCCACACCGCGCTCGTCGAGATAGGTATGGACGAGGTCGTTCTTCCGGTTGCTCAGGCCGTACAACGTGGGCGTGCCGGACGGGTCGTCCGGAGATCCCTCCGGCAGGTCGACGCCGCGCGCCGCCAGGAACGTCCGCGTCCCGTCGAGCCGCTTCTTGCCGTCGACGTAGCGTTCGTAGTCGGTCACCTCGTCGAACGGCACGAAGGGCACGCCGGTCCGTTCCGAGTGCTCGCGCAGGAAGTCGTCGAACGCGGTCCGCCACGCCGCCGCGTGGATCCTGGCGGTGCGGGTGAGCACGCCGTCCATGTCGAACAGGCATCCCCGCACCCCGTCGGGCAGCCCCAGCATCGCCCCTCCCATCGGCCGGCGTCCCCTTCCCGGTCGTCCGTACCTCCCTACCCTTCCGATGCCGTTCCTATCGGTACGGATCCCTCGGCCATAGCTTTCGTTGATAACGACGAAAGTTATAAAAATTCGAATGCAAAGACCTTCCCAGGGCGACCAAAGTAGGCGTAGCTTCTGGTCAACCTTCGATCGGGAGAAGCCGATGAGCGACCTGCTGGTCATGCGGGGGATCGTCAAGCAGTTTCCCGGCGTACGCGCGCTGGACGGTGTCGACCTCGATGTCCGGGCCGGGGAGGTCCACTGCCTGCTCGGTCAGAACGGAGCGGGCAAGTCCACCCTCATCAAGATCCTCGCCGGGGTGCACCAGCCGGACGAGGGCACCATCACCCTGGGCGGTGAGCAGGTGCGCTTCGGCGGCACCATGGGGGCCATCAGGTCCGGCATCTCCACCATCTACCAGGAGCTCGACCTGGTCGACGGGCTGACGATCGCGGAGAACATCTTTCTCGGCCACGAGCACGCCAGGCTGGGCTTCACCAGGCGCGGTGAGATGAACAGGGCCGCCGCCGAGCTGCTCGGCCGGCTGGGGCACGGCGAACTGCGGCCGGCCACCGAGGTCGGCCGGCTGCCCGCTGCGGCCAAGCAGGTCGTCAGCATGGCCAGGGCGCTGTCGCACCGGGCCCGCCTGATCATCATGGACGAGCCCTCGGCCGCGCTCGCACACGACGAGGTCGCCAACCTGTTCCGGGTCGTCCGCGAGCTCACCGGCCAGGGGGTGGCGGTCGTCTACATCTCGCACCGCCTGGAGGAGATCCGCGAGATCGGCGACCGGGTGACCGTGCTGAAGGACGGCAGGACGGCGGCCGTCGGGCTGCCCGCGCGTGAGACGCCGACCGCCACCATCGTGTCGCTGATGACCGGCCGCAACGTCGAGTACGTCTTCCCGCCCCGCCCCGAGCCCGGGTCTCATGACGGCCGTCCCGAGGTGCTCAGGGCCGAGGGCCTCACGCTTCCCGGCCGCTTCGCCGACGTCACGCTCACCGTGCGCGAGGGCGAGATCGTGGGCCTCGCCGGCCTGGTCGGCTCCGGCCGCTCGGAGATCGTCGAGACGATCTACGGCGCCCGCCGTCCCGGCGCCGGCCGGGTGTTCCTGGACGGCGAACCGCTGCGGCCCGGCAGCACGGTGCGAGCCGTACGGCTCGGCATGGGGCTGGCGCCGGAAGAGCGCAAGTCGCAGGCGCTGCTGATGAACGAGACGGTCGGGCGGAACATCACGATCGCCGGCCTCAGCACGTTCGCCAGGCTGGGCTGGATCGACCGCCGCAGCGAGCGGGCGGAGGCCACCCGGCTGGTCAAGGCGCTGGAGCTCCGCCCGCCCGACCCCGACCGCCCGGTACGGACACTGTCCGGCGGCAACCAGCAGAAGGCCGTGCTCGGCCGCTGGCTCACCCGCCGCGGCGACGGGAAACGGAGCCGCAGGCTGCTGCTGCTCGACGAGCCCACCCGCGGCGTCGACGTCGGCGCCCGGGCGGAGTTGTACGCGCTGATCCGGCGGCTCGCCGACGAGGGCATCGGCGTGCTGCTCGTATCGAGCGAGGTGCCCGAGGTGCTCGGGCTCGCCGATCGAGTCCTCGTGCTGAGGGACGGCGCGGTCATCCACGAGTCGGACGCCCGTGATCTCGACGAGGCACGCGTACTGGACATGATCATGGAAGGGAGCGCGTTGTGACCATGCTCACCCGCGTACGGGAGGTCCACCACCTCGGTCTGGTCGCGGCGCTGCTCCTGCTCGCGGCCGTGGGAGTCATCACCAGTCCGGACACGTTCGCCACGTCGTCGAACCTGGTGAGCATTCTCGCGCTGGCCTCGACGATCGGTGTGATCACGGTCGGCTCGACGTTCGTCATCATCGGCGGCGGCATCGACCTGTCGGTCGGCGCTGTGATGGCGCTCGCCTCGGTGTGGGCGACGACCCTGGCCACCCAGTCGTACGGGCCGGTGGTGATGGCGATCTGCGCCATGCTCGTCGGCACGGGCGCCGGGCTGGTCGGCGGTTTCCTGATCGCCTACGGCCGGATGGTGCCGTTCATCATCACGCTGGCGATGCTGGTGGCGGCACGCGGGCTGGCCCAGCGGATGTCCGACCGCAAGACCCAGCTCATCCAGCCGGAGAACAACGCCATCGTGGAGCTGTCGACCACACGGGTGTTCGGCCTGCCGCTGCTGGTCTACATCTTCGCCCTCGTCGTGGTCGTGGGCTGGTTCGTGCTCAACCGCACGACCTTCGGCCGCCGGACCTACGCGGTCGGCGGCAACCCGGAGGCGGCCCGGCTCGCCGGAATCGACGTGCGGCGTCACACGATGATGCTGTACGCCCTGTCGGGCCTGTGCTGCGGAATCGCGGCGATCATCATCATGGCCCGCACCACCACCGGGTCCAGCACCCACGGCGACCTCTACGAGCTGGACGCCATCGCCGCGGTGATCATCGGCGGAACCCTGCTCACCGGCGGTCGCGGCACGATCATCGGCTCGATCCTCGGACTGCTGATCTTCACGCTGATCACGAACCTCTTCATTCTCAACGGGCTCAACACGAGCGATCAGCTCATCGCGAAGGGCCTGATCATCGTCATCGCCGTCCTCATGCAGCGACGCGGTCTCGAGTCCCGAACATAGATCCCCCCATTACCCACACGAGGAGCAAGTGCCATGAACAGAAGCGTCGGCCGGCGCGGTTTCCTGGTGAGTGGAGCCGTCGTCGGGGCCGGAACCCTGCTGACCGCCTGCACGAGCAACGCGCCCGAGGCCACCGCGGCCCCGACACAGCAGTCGACGGCCGTCGGCGGCACAGACAACGACAAGCCCGGCACGCAGGTGGTGATGGGATTCTCCGCGCCCGCGGCCGACCACGGCTGGATCGCCGCGATCGCCAAGAACGCCGAGGCCCAGGCCAAGCAGTACGCCGATGTCGAGTTCAAAGCGGTCGAGCCGACCAACGACATCAACCAGCAGATCTCCGCGGTCGAGACGCTCATCCAGGCCAAGGTGGACGTGCTGGTGATCCTGCCTAACGACGGCGAGCAGCTCAACCAGGTCGCGCGCAAGGCGATGGACGCCGGCATCCCGGTGGTCAACCTCGACCGGGTCTTCCCGGACAAGCTGTCCTACCGCACCTGGGTCGGCGGCGACAACTACGGCATGGGCGTGGCGGCCGGGCACTACATCGGCGAGAAGCTCAAGGAGAAGGGCGTCACCGACCCGGTGATCCTGGAGATCCAGGGCATCGCGACGCTGCCGCTGACCCAGGACCGCAGCAAGGGCTTCGCCGACGCGCTCAAGTCGTACGGCTTCAGCGTCACGGCGCAGCAGGACGCGAAGTTCACCGTCGAGTCGGGCACGCAGGTCGCGGGCAACCTCCTGCAGGCCCACAAGAAGATCGACGCGATCTGGAACCATGACGACGACCAGGGCATCGGCGTGCTGGCCGCGATCAAGGAGGCGGGCCGCGACGAGTTCTTCATGGTGGGCGGGGCCGGCTCGGCCAACGCGATGCGGGACATCCAGTCGGGCGGCAGCGTACTGGAGGCGACCGTCACCTACAGCCCCACGATGGCCTCCTCGGCCGTCAAGCTGGCCCGGCTGATCGCCCAGGGCAAGGGCATGAGCGACCTGGTCGAGAACCAGGTGCCGCAGTCGATCACGCTGGCGTCGGAGACCGTCACCAAGGAGAACGTGCAGACATATCTGCCGCTCGGCTTCGAATCCTAGATCCGGGGGAGATCTCGTGACAGAGAGCAGGCCGGCGCTCGGCGTCGGCATGGTCGGGTACGCGTTCATGGGACGTGTGCACTCGCAGGCGTGGCGTGGCGTCGGCGCCGTCTTCGACCTACCGGTCAAGCCGGTGATGGCGGTGCTGGCCGGCCGATCGGCCGAGCGTACGGCCGCTGCCGCCGCCACGCTCGGCTGGGCGGCGACGGAGACCGACTGGAGGCGGCTGATCGAGCGTGACGACGTGGACATCGTCGACGTCTGCACGCCGGGCGACTCGCACGCGGAGATCGCGATCGCCGCGCTGACGGCGGGCAAGCACGTGATCTGCGAGAAACCCCTGGCCAACACCGTGGCCGAGGCCGAGGCCATGACGGCTGCGGCGCGGGCGGCTGCGGCCAGGGGCGTGCGCAGCATGGTGGCCTTCAACTACCGGCGGGTGCCCGCCGTGGCGCTCGCCCGGCGCCTCGTCGAGGAGGGCAGGCTGGGGGAGATCCGGCACGTCAGGGCGCAGTACCTGCAGGACTGGATCGTGGACCCGGACTTCCCCCTGGTGTGGCGGTTACGCAAGGACAAGGCGGGGTCGGGTGCGCTCGGAGACATCGGCGCGCACATCATCGACACGGCCCAGTTCATCACCGGTCAGGCGCTCGTCGGGGTCTCGGCCCTGACCGAGACCTTCATCAGGGAGCGGCCGCTCGCCGAGGGTGCGAGCGGACTCACCGGCGGAAGCCGTACCGGCGAGCTGACGGGCGAGGTGACGGTCGACGACGCGGCGCTGTTCATGGGCCGGTTCGACGGCGGGGCGCTCGGGTCGTTCGAGGCCACCCGCTTCGCCACGGGCCGGAAGAACGCCCTGCGCATCGAGGTCAACGGCTCGCTCGGCAGCCTCGCCTTCGACTTCGAGGCGATGAACGAGCTGTGGTTCTGCGACGCGGCCGACGGCGCGGACGCCGGCTTCCGGCGGATCCTCGTCACAGAGCCGGAGCATCCGTACGCGGGGGCGTGGTGGCCGCCCGGACACGGGCTCGGCTACGAGCACACGTTCGTCCACGAGGTGAAGGACTTCCTGGAGGCGGTCGCCGCCGGGACCGATCCGACGCCGTCGTTCGAGGACGGCCTGCGCGTGCAGCGCGTGCTGGCGGCCGTCGAGGAGAGCGCGGCGAGCGACTCCCGCTGGACGGCGGTATGACGGCGATATGACTGACAGAGAGCAGGTGTGAGATGACGCGTCCGATCACGTTGTTCACCGGGCAGTGGGCGGATCTGCCGTTCGAGGAGGTATGCCGGCTGGCGGCCGAGTGGGGGTACGACGGCCTGGAGATCGCCTGCTGGGGCGATCACTTCGAGGTCGACAAGGCCCTGGCCGACGACTCCTACGTGGAGCGCAGACGGGAGATCCTGGCCAAGCACAACCTCCGCGTCTGGACGATCTCCAACCACCTGGTCGGGCAGGCGGTCTGCGACGACCCCATCGACGAGCGGCACCGGGGCATCCTGCCCGCCCGCATCTGGGGCGACGGGGAGCCCGAGGGCGTACGGCGGCGCGCGGCCGAGGAGATGAAGGACACCGCGCGTGCGGCGGCCAAGCTGGGCGTCTCCACCGTCGTCGGGTTCACCGGGTCGTCGATCTGGCACACCGTGGCGATGTTCCCGCCGGTGCCGCCGTCGATGATCGAGGCGGGCTACCAGGACTTCGCCGACCGGTGGAACCCGATCCTCGACGTGTTCGACGAGGTCGGCGTGCGGTTCGCGCACGAGGTGCACCCCAGTGAGATCGCCTACGACTACCACACCACGGTCCGGACGCTCGAGGCGATCGGACGCAGGCCGGCCTTCGGGCTCAACTGGGACCCCTCGCACATGGTGTGGCAGCAGATCGATCCCGCGGGCTTCATCCTCGACTTCGCCGACCGGATCTACCACGTCGACTGCAAGGACGCGAAGGTCCGGATCGGGGACGGCCGACGCGGCCGGCTCTCGTCGCACCTGCCGTGGGCGGACATGCGGCGCGGATGGGACTTCGTCTCGACCGGACGCGGCGACGTGCCGTGGGAGGACTGCTTCCGCGCGCTGAACGCGATCGGCTACGACGGCCCGATCTCCATCGAGTGGGAGGACGCCGGCATGGACCGGCTCGCTGGAGCCCCCGAGGCGCTCGCCTACATCAGCACGCTCAACTCGATCACCCCGCCCGACAGCGCCTTCGACGCGGCGTTCTCATCCGAGTGACCCGGCGATGAAGGCCTGATCGGCCCGCGCGGTGCGCCGCCCGGACTCCCTCCCCGGGCGGCGCATCGGCCCTCCCCGGATGTTGCATCAGCCCTCCCCCCGGGCGGCGTGCCGACCCTCCCGGGTGTCGCACCGGCCCTCCCCGGGCGGCGTAACGACCCCTCCCGGTGGCGCGCCGACCGTCCTCGGGCGGCGCGCCGACGCCCCTTACCCTTTTCGGATATCGGCCTGTGTCTCCGTACGCCCTTGACGGTCTGTTGAGGACCGTAATAGAACACGCTTCAATGGGACGGGCGGAACGGGTGGGGGCAATGGAATTCAACCTCGTCGATCAGGACCTCTACGCGCGGCGCGGGGCTCCGTACGACCAGTTCCGCCGGCTGCGGGCGAACACGCCGGTCTTCTGGCACGAGGGGGACGCCGGGCGCGGCCGGCCCGGGTTCTGGGCGATCACCAGGCACGAGGACGTCGTGCACGTCTCCCGCCGCTCGGACCTGTTCTCCTCCTTTCGCCGGTTGGCGCTGTTCGACGAGCTGCCGCAGGCCGAGATCGAGCTCCAGCGGCTGATGATCCTCAACCAGGATCCGCCCGAGCACACCCGGCGGCGCTCGCTCGTCAACCGCGGCTTCACCCCCCGGGTGATCGGCCGGATGGAGGAGCACATCAGGGACATCTGCCGGCGGCTCATCGACGAGGTGGAGCGCCTGCCCGAGGTGGACTTCGTCAGGGACGTCGCGGCGCCGCTCCCGTTGTACGTGATCTGCGAGCTGCTCGGCGCCCCGGTGGAGGACCGGGACAAGATCTTCGAGTGGTCGAACCGGCTGATCGGCAGTGAGGACCCCGACTACGCCGCCACCCCGGAGGAGGGCCAGGCGGCCGCGATGGAGGTCTACGCGTACGCCGACGCTCTGGCCGCGGCGCGCAGGGAGGACCCGAGGGATGACATCGTCACCCGGCTCCTGCGTCCCGACGACAGCGGAGAGGTACTGGGGCAGGACGAGTTCAACCTGTTCGTGTTGCTGCTCATCGTCGCGGGCAACGAGACCACCAGGAACGCCGCGTCGGGCGGCATGCTGGCCATGTTCGAGCATCCGGCCCAGTGGGCCCGGCTGGTCGCCGACCCGTCGCTGGCCGCGCGGGCCGCCGACGAGATCGTCCGCTGGGTCTCTCCGGTGAACCTGTTCAGGCGTACGGCGACCGCCGACACCGAGATCCGGGGTCAGAGGATCGCCGAAGGGGACAAGGTGGTGGTCTTCTACTCGTCGGCCAACCGCGATGAGGACGTTTTCGACCTGCCCGACGTTTTCGACGTCGGCCGTGACCCCAACCCGCACATCGGCTTCGGCGGCGGCGGGGCGCACTTCTGCCTCGGCAATCATCTCGCCAGGCTCGAACTCAAGGTCCTCTTCGAGACGCTGGCCCGGCGTTTCCCCGACATCCGCCAGATCGGCGCGGCGACCCGCCTCAGATCCAACTTCGTCAACGGCATCAAAACCCTCCCCGTCGCCCTCACCCCGTGATCTTGCACTTGCTCGCAGCAATGGCGGCTGACCAGCCACAACACATGTCGTGATCTTGCAGTTTCTCGCAGTCGACCTCGCCGACCTGCGAGAATGCCTTTCGTGATCTTGCGCTGGTTATCCACAGAAGGACGGCGAACGGCCTGGACGGATGGCCTGACGGCGCAAGATCTGAGCCATGGAGGACTATCTTTCTTCACCGCTCGCCGGCGCGTACGGACTGACGCATTCCGATCTGTCCAGAATGGTGGCGACCGGACGGCTTCAGCGGATCACTCGCGGCGGCTTCTACGCGGGCACCGACCCACAGGCGCTGGCCGTACGCGCTCGGGCGGTCGGCGTGGCCACCTCACCCGACGTGATCGCGTGTCGCCGGACCGCCGCCTGGCTCTGGGGGCTCGATGTGCTGCCGCCCGGCAAGGGCCAGACGCAGTGGCCGGTGGAGGTCGTCGTGCTCAGTCGTGCTCGTACGCCTCCTCGCAGGCCCGGTGTCGTCGCCTACCAGACCGACCGGCTGTCGCCGTACGACGTCACCACTCTGGGAGGCGTGGCGTTGACCACCCAGGAGCGTACGGCACTGGACTGCGCGCGTTGGTTACCGCGACTTGAGGCGGTCGCGGCGCTCGACCAGTTTCTGGCCAGAGGGGTGTCCAGGGCGGGTCTCGTCGCGTGCGCGGCGGAACTCGGGGGCCGACGAAACGCCAGACGGCTTCGTGAGGTCGTCGACCTCGGAGACGGCGGCGCGCAGAGCCCGCCCGAGAGCTGGGTCAGGGTGCTCGTCACCGACGCGGGCCTGCCCAGACCGCGATCCCAGATCCGCCTCGTCCTCCCGAACGAACGGGTCGCGTATCTGGACATGGGGGTGGAGCGGTATCGGGTCGGGATCGAGTACGACGGTGGTGAGCACCACACCTCCGCCGAGGACACGGCGCACGACGAGTGGAGAAGGGCCCAGATCAGGCGCTTGGGATGGACGTTGGTGATCGTCCGAAAGGACGAGTTGTTCGGTAGCCCGGCGACGTTTCTCGAGCGGGTCGCCGAACGGTTGTGGGATGGCGGGTGGCGGCCAAGCCCGGAGGAGTCCGTACGGCTGCAACGGCAGCTCCGGCTGCTCGGCAGCCCTGAGGCGCGGCATCGTCGGTACGCGGCGTAGCGGGCGGGGGCGTCGGGGCATGCCGTTTCTTCGGCCGCCAACTGCAAGATCACGTACGGCGAAGCCGCAGGTCGGCGGGTATGTGTGCGAGGAACTGCAAGATCACGGAAGTGGTCGGCGCAGTTCAGGGTGCGTGCGTGCGAGCAAGTGCAAGATCACGGGGGAGGGGTGGGGGGATTACGCGGGGGAGGGTGGGGAGGGGTGTCGTCAGTCGAAGACGACGATCTGGCGGAGCACCTCGCCGCTTCTGAGTGCCGCGACGGCCTCGTTCAGGTCGGCGAGCCTGATCCGTGCGCTGATCAGGCTGTCCAGGTCGAGCCTGCCGGCCTTGTAGAGGGCGGCGAAACGCGGGAAATCCCTGCGTACGTCGGCCCCGCCGTACATCGAGCTCAGCAGGTTCTTGCCCTCGAACAGCAGGCTGAAGGCCGACAGCGGAACCTGGTCGTCCATGGCGCCGGCCCCGACGACGATCACGTCGCCGCCGCGGCGGGTCGCCTGCCACGCCGTCATGATCGCGGCGGACCTCCCGACCACCTCGAAGCCGTAGTCGAAGCCGTGGCCGCCGGTCAGCGTGCCGATCGCGTCTTCGAGCCCCTCGGGCGTGCACGCGTGGGTCGCGCCCACCTTCTTGGCGAGCTCGTGCTTGGACTCCAGCGGATCGATCGCCAGGATCGTGGTCGCGCCGGACAGCCTGGCCCCCTGGACGACGGATAAGCCGACGCCGCCGCAGCCGACGACGGCCACGGTCGTCCCCGGCCGCACCTTCGCCGTGTTGAGCACGGCCCCGACGCCGGTGGTGATCCCGCACCCGATCAGCGCGGCGGCGTCGAAGGGGACCTCCGGGTCGACCTTGACCGCGCCCTGCCAGGGGACCACGATCTCCTCGGCCCAGGTGCCGCAGCCCGACATGCCGAACGCCGCCCTGTCGCCGTCGTAGCGGAACCTGGCCTCGGCGAAGCTCTTCATGATGTACGTCATGCAGAGGTTGGGCTGGCCGACGACGCAGTTCTGGCAGTCGCCGCAGGCGGGTGTCCAGTTGATGATGACGTGGTCGCCCGGCTTGACGGTGGTCACCCGGTCGCCCACCTCGACGACCTCGCCCGCGCCCTCGTGACCCGGGATCACCGGCAGCGGCATGGGCAGCACGCCCGACAGCACCGA
Organism: Sphaerimonospora sp. CA-214678; assembly: GCF_050942215.1. Taxonomy (GTDB): domain Bacteria; phylum Actinomycetota; class Actinomycetes; order Streptosporangiales; family Streptosporangiaceae; genus Sphaerimonospora. The sequence goes on along the minus strand of NZ_CP192056.1, from coordinate 5,150,799 downwards.
CAGGTCGGAATGACAGACCCCGGTCGCCCTGATGCGTACGCGTACGTCGGCCGGTCCCACCGGCGTCAGCGTGAAGTCATCACGGATGTCGAGTCTGTCGTCGCCTACCGCGTGCAAGAGCGCGCCGCGCATGGGGTCTCCTGGTCGTCCGATCTGCGGGAAGTGGCCGGCGGTCAGTCGTCCACGATGGTGATGGCGGCCTTGGGGCAGGACCGTGCCGCGTGCCGGACCCGGTCGTGCAGCTCGGCGGGCGGTTCCGGCATCAGCACGTGGAGCATGTCCTGGTCGTCGACCTCGAAGACCTCCGGGGCGAGGCCCATGCAGACGGCGTTGGCCTCGCACACGTCGTAGTCGACCTGGATCTTCATGGCGTCTCCTCAAGTCGTGCGGCTGTCATCGCGATCTCATTCTCCGGATCGCTCCGGCCTCACGCCGGCGCCCGCTCACCCGGCCCGGAACCGATCTCGCGGTGATCCCGGGACGCGCCGCGGAGCGGCTCGATCACGGAGGCGACCGGCGCATGGTCGTTCCGGCGGAACTCGGCGATCTCATCCCAGGTCATCTGATCGCGCTGTTTCACGATGCAAAGTAGAACATGTTCCATCAGCGCGGACAAGGGACATGAAACAATCTTGTACGGCAGGCGTCCGGCCGAGCCGTACGGGGGGAGACCGCATGAGCGCGACGACGATGCCCGCCGAGCTTCGCCGCCTGGCCGAGGAGGCCAGGGGGTTCATGCCGCCGGAGGAGGGGCTGGCCCTGTTCGAGATCGCCTCGGTGTACGGCTCCCGCGGCCCCGTCTGCGAGATCGGCACCTATTGCGGGAAGTCGGCCGTCTATCTCGGCGCGGGCGCCCGGACGGCGGGGACGGTCGTGTTCACCGTCGACCACCATCGCGGCTCGGAGGAGATCCAGCCGGGCTGGCCGCATCACGATCCGGAGCTGGTGGATCCGCGGTCGGGCCGGATGGACTCGCTGCCGTTCTTCCGTGAGACCATCGCCGCCGCGGGCCTGGAGGACGAGGTCATCGCCGTCGTCGGCGCCTCCGCCACCGTCGCGAGGTTCTGGCGCACGCCGCTGGGGATGCTGTTCATCGACGGCGGCCACGCGGAGGAGCCGGTGACGCAGGACTACGAGGGCTGGGCTCCGCACGTGACGCCGGGGGGCGCGCTGGTGTTCCACGACATCTATCCCGACCCGGCCGACGGCGGGCAGGTGCCCTACCGGGTCTACCTGCGCGCTCTCGCCTCGGGGCGGTTCAGCGAGGTCCGCGCCGTCGGATCCCTGCGCGTCCTGGAGCGCGTCTCCGATTGACCTCATGGTCAGGCCGGGGCGCGCTCGCAGCCGCAGTCGTCGGTGCCGCCGACCTGGTCGCCTCCCGAGCCCAGATGGCCGCCGGTGTCGCGGAACACGCCCGAGCCGGGCGTGGCCTCCGACAGGGCGTCGGCCGCGAGGATCACCGCGGCCGCCGTGTAGCCCGAGCGTTCGTGCGGGAAGTGCCTGCCGTTCACGAACTGCCAGCCGGTCCAGTAGGAGCCGTCCTCGTGCCGCAGGTGCTGCATGTCGGCGAACACGTCCAGGGCCCGCTCGCGCAGGCCCGTCGCGTCGAGGGCCAGTGCCAGCTCACACGACTCGGCTCCGGTCACCCACGGCTCGTCGCTGACACAGCGCACGCCCAGGCCGGGCACGACGAAGGTGTCCCAGTCCCGGTCGAACCGCCGCACCGCCTCGGGCCCGCGTACGGCACCGCCGAGCACGGGGTAGTACCAGTCCATCGAGAAACGGCTCTTGTCGGTGAACGCCTCCGGGTGGGCGGCGATCACGTGTCCCAGCATGTCGGCGGCGAGCTCCCAGTCGGGCTGAGGGTCGTCCAGCCGCTCGGCGAGCAGCACGCCGCAGCGCAGTCCCTGGTAGATCGACGAGCATCCGGTGAGCAGCGCGTACGCCGCGGGGACCCCTTCGGCGTCACGCTGCCACAGGATCTCGCCCCGGCTCGTCCGCAGGCCGGTCACGAAGTCGAGGGCCCTGACGATCACCGGCCACATCGCGCGGGCGAAGGCCTCGTCACCGGTCACCAGCAGGTCGTGCCAGACGCCCACCGCGATGTACGCGGCGTGGTTCGACTCCCCGGCGGCGTCGGCCGGCGTACCGCCGACCACCTTCATGGGCCAGGAGCCGTCCGGCCGCTGGTGCCGTACGAGCCATTCGTAGCCGCGGCGCGCCTCGTCGCGCAGGCCGGCGACGGTCAGCGCCATCAGGCACTCGATGTGGTTCCACGCGTCGACGTGCCCGTCCGGCCACGGCACGCCCCCGTCGGGCTCCTGGATCGCCGCGATGCTCCGGGCCGTCAGCAGCACCTGATCGGGCGTGATGATCCCGGAGACCGCCGGCAGTGTGTCCGGGACCTCCGTCATGCCGGCTTCCGGACGTAGACCACGACGCTCTTGCCGATCAGTGGGTCGAGCACGGCCTCGGCGACCCGGGTGATCAGAGGACGCTTCATGATGTCCCAGACCAGCAGCTCGTGGTACGCCTTCGCCAGCGGATGCTCGTCGTTCTTGACGCCGACCGCGCACTTGATCCACCAGTACGGCGCGTGCAGGCCGTGGGCGTAATGGTGGCCGCCCACCTCGAGTCCGCAGGATTTCAGCTTCGCCTGGAGCTCCGCCAAGGTATAAATCCGGATATGGCCGCCGGGGACGGTGTGATATTCCTCCGAGAGCGCCCAGCAGATCCGCTCGGGCAGGAAACTGGGCACCGTGACGGCGGCCCGGCCGCCGGGCTTGAGCACCCGGACGATCTCCCGCATCGCGGTCATGTCATCGGGAATGTGCTCCAGGACCTCTGCCGCGATCACGCGGTCGAACGAGGCGTCCGGGAACGGCATGTCGAGCGCGTCGCCGACCACGGTCTCGCCGGACGCGCCGGAGGGCACCTCGCCCTCCTTGTCCATCGCGGCGAACATGGCGGCCACGCCCTCGAGCTCGGCGGCGTCCATGTCGAAGGCGACGACGTCGGCGCCCCGGCGCAGCACCTCGAAGGCGTGCCGGCCCCCGCCGGCGCCCAGGTCGAGAACGCGGTCTCCCGGCCCGACGGGCAGCCGGTTGAAGTCGACGGTCAGCACTCGCCCCACCTTTCGTGATCGCGGGAGGGTTCGGGTCGGATCGGTCAGCGGGCCGTACGGCCGGTGCGGGCCCGACGGGCCGCGATGGCCTCGCCGTACGCCTCGATGGTGCGCCGCGCGACGACCGGCCACGCGTACCGCTCCATCACGCGGTCGTAGCCCTTGCGGCCGATCGCCGCCCGCTCCTGCGGGGAGTCGAGCAGCCGCCGCAGCACGGCCGCGAGCTCCTCGGCGTCGCCCGGAGCGACCTGGACGGCGGCGTCGCCGACGACCTCGGGCAGGGCGCCCGTACGGCTGGCCACCAGCGGTGTCCCGCACGCCATGTGCTCGACGGCCGGCAGCGAGAAGCCCTCGTACAGCGAGGGGACGACGGACACCTCGGAGGTGGCGATCAGCTCGGCCAGTTCCTCGTCGGAGATACCGTGCACGAACCGGACCCGGTCGTGCAGGGACAGCTCGGCGACCAGCTTCTCGGTCGGCCCGCCGGGGGTCGGCCTGCTGACCACGGTCAGGTCGACCTCCCGCTCCGTGGCGAGCTTGGCGATCGCGCGCAGCAGCGTCGCGACCCCCTTCATCGGCGAGTCGGCGCTGGCCACGGCCACGACCGAGCCCGGACGCCTGGGCAACCGCGGGCGAGGGTGGAAGAAGCGGGTGTCGACGCCGAGCGGGATCAGCCGCATGTTGGACTGCGGGACCCCGAAGTCGCGGTGGATGTCGGCGAGGGACGACTCGCTGACGGTGAGAATCGGGCTGAGCCGGGGTGCGACGAAGCTCTGCATGCGCACGAAGCCGTACCACCGGCGCATCGACAGCCTCTTCCATCCCTTGGCGGCTTCCAGCTCGATCCGCCGGTCGACGCTGATGGGGTGATGGATGGTGCCGACCACCGGGAAATGCCGCTGGATGCCGAGCACGCCGTAGCCGAGCGTCTGGTTGTCCTGGACCACGTCGAAGTCCCCGACGCGCTTCTTGAGCTCGCGGTAGGCGCGCAGGCTGAACGTCAGCGGCTCGGGGAAGCCCGCCGTCCACATCGTGGCGACCTCGAGCGCGTCGATCCAGTCGCGGTACTCCCCGAGCTTCGGGGTGCGGAACGGGTCCTCGTCCCGGTAGAGGTCCAGGCTGGGGACCTCGTTGAGTATGACGCCCTCGTCGAGCTCCGGGTACGGCTGGCCGGAGAAGACCTCGACGTGATGCCCGAGTGCGACGAGTTCGCGGCTGATGTGGCGCAGGTACACCCCCTGACCGCCACAGGTGGGTTTGCTGCGGTAGGACAGCAGCGCGACTCGCAGCCTCTCCGCCAAGCGGCACCCCTTTCCAGCCGTTTTCCCAGCCGTGCCCCTGTGGGGGCTGCCAGTGCACCTTACCATTGGACCCCTGTGGGGAAACGGCAAGGTGGAATTGCTCCCCGCTTTACCTACAGGCCGCCGGACCTGCGCGGTTAGCTTACTGGAACGTCATTCGGTGCAACGCGTTCTAGTATCGAATGGCCGGACGGATGGGGCTGTGAGCGGGCATGGCGGTACATTCGCGTCATCACAGACCAGAGTTGGACTCAGGCGAGGAGGATCCGTTGACCAGGCGTGCGCTGCTCACCGGCATCACCGGTCAGGACGGCTCCTATCTCGCGGAACACCTGCTGAGCGAGGGCTACGAGGTTTGGGGTCTCGTACGCGGCCAGGCCAACCCGCGGGTGCCGCGCGTGCGCAGACTGCTCCAGGACGTACGGCTCGTCCGCGGCGATCTGCTCGACCAGGGATCGCTGATCTCCGCGGTGGAGAAGGTGCAGCCCGACGAGGTCTACAACCTGGGCGCCATCTCGTTCGTGCCGATGTCGTGGGAGCAGGCCGAGCTCACCGCCGAGGTGACCGGGATGGGCGTGCTGCGCATGCTGGAGGCGATCCGCGTCTGCTCGGGGATCACCGCCTCGCGCGGGGCGGCCGCCGGGCGGATCCGGTTCTACCAGGCGTCGTCCTCGGAGATGTTCGGCCAGGTCAGGGAGACGCCGCAGACCGAGCGCACGCCGTTCCATCCCCGTTCGCCGTACGGCGTGGCCAAGACGTACGGGCACTTTCTCACGCAGAACTACCGTGAGTCTTACGGCATGTTCGCGGTGTCGGGGATCCTGTTCAACCACGAGTCGCCCCGGCGGGGAGCGGAGTTCGTCACCCGCAAGGTCTCGCTGGGCGTCGCGCGGATCAAGCTCGGCATGGCGGCCGAACTGCGCCTGGGCAACCTCGAGGCACGCCGCGACTGGGGCTACGCCGGCGACTTCGTCCGCGCGATGCACATGATGATGACGGCCGACACGCCCGAGGACTACGTGATCGGCACCGGCCGTACGCATTCGGTCCGTGAGCTGGTGGAGGCCGCGTTCGGCGCCGCCGGGCTCGACTGGGAGCGGTACGTCGTGCTCGACCGGTCGCTGCACCGGCCGGCCGAGGTGGACCTGCTCTGCGCCGATCCGAAGAAGGCCAGGACGCAGCTCGGCTGGGAGCCGACCGTGTCCTTCGAGGAACTCGTCGCCATGATGGTCGAGGCCGATCTCCGCCTGCTGGCCGGCGGCGGCGACCCCGAGCAGTATTCCCCCTGGCCCTGACCACCCCCCTCCCCCCCGTGATCTTGTAATTACTCGCACACGTCCGGCTTGAGCTGCACGGATCGGCTTGGTGATCTTGCAGTTTCTCGCATGTGCCCCCATTGACCTGCGAGTCTCTCCTCCGTGATCTTGCAGTGCAAGATCACGGAGGGTATTACTCGTGGTCATCGGCCTCTTCGTGTAGTTTCTGCAAGATCACGAATGCTGTATCCGCAGGTGGGAAGGCAAGCCTGCGAGTATTCGCAAGATCACGGGGGGGGAGAGGGGGGTTAGAAGTCGGCCAGGAGGCGTTCTGCGGCGAGTTCGATGCGTGACTGGATCTCGTCGTAGGTGCGCTGACCGCGCAGCATCTCCAGGAGCTCGTAGACCCAGATGGCGGCCAGCGACTCGGCGAGCGAGAGCCGCTCCCCGCCGGCGTCGGCCGTACCCGCCTCGGTGCCGGGCGCGTCCGAGACCGTCCTGCCCGCGGTGCCTTCGTCCGCCCGGCTCTCGACGAGGGCGGCCCGCAGCAGCAGCCGCGCCAGCCGGTCTCCGAACGGCGTCTGAACCTCGGCCACGATCAGGGAGCGGATGAGGGCGTCGGCGAGCTCGGGCTCGCGCATGAGGCCCCGGGTGGCGCGCATCAGGAGGTCGACGGCCCGGCCCGCCGGTGTGGCCGAGGCGGGGGGACGGCGCTCGATGCTCGTCTCGAGCAGGTCGATCTCCTCGCTCACCACCGCCACGACGAGATCCATTTTCGAGGGGAAGTAGCGGTAGAGCGTGCCGAGGGCCACGCCCGCCCGCTCGGCGACCGTGCGCATCTGCATGGCTTCGACGCCTCCCCGGGAGGCGAGCGCCGCCGCCGCCTGGATGATGCGCCGGCGTCGCTGGTGCTGGCTTCTGCCGCGGACACCGGTGGCGCCCTTCGGCGGTGGCGCCGGGCCGTCGGCGGCCGCGCGCGAGGTACGCATGAGAACACGTTATCTGATCGCCGTTCTCCGTAAGGATCACCGGTTGGTCGGGGATACCCGCACGCCTGGGCGCTTCTCTGGTTGATCATGCGCCCATGGCCGCCTCGGCCGGATCGCACTCGGGCCGATATTTAGAAGCCGTTCTAGTTTTCCGTTCGAGGGATGCGTGGTGGAGAGGTTCCCCTGCCGCGCCATCCGGCCTCGCCGGGCACGGCGGCGCAGCGCTGATCATTGCGACGGGCACGGCCGGTCGGCCACCGCTCACGGATGCGCTGTGGGGGACGATCTGTGCTGCGGAAGATCATCGTGACGTCCGGCCCGGGGCTCCTTGTGCCGCCGAGGCGTCATTCTCGCCCGAACGATCAGGGCGTGATCAGGTTGGGCAGCGCGAAGAACACGAGCAGGGTGATGGCCAGGCAGATCAGGAAGCCGACCAGCTCCCACGCCCAGTCGTAGTGACGGTCGCGATTCCTGACGCGCTTGCTCCGCGCTCGCGCCCCGCCCTCCCCGGATTTCACGGAGGCCCGGGTCTTCATGGACGCCCGGGTCTCCATCGAAGCCCCGGACTCCACGGAGGCTCTGGTCTCCGCGGCGCCCTCGCCCTCCACGGGAATGGAGACCGCCTTGGCGGCGGCCCGCCGACCGTCGCCGGTCTCCTTCCGCTTCGGCGCGTTCTCCTGATCCAGTGGGCGGAACGCGTCGAACGGTTCTGTGATGGGGTCTGAGGCGGCGGGCGCCGCCGGCACCGGAGCTTCGGACCGCGTGGACTGTGCGGCGGCGTCTGCCGGCGCGTCCACCGCGGGGGGCGTGGCCGCAGTGGCCCGTCGCCTGCGTATGCGGCCCTCGGTGAGCGCGGTCAGCAGCGAGCCGCGCAGCTTGGGCATGGGCTCGGTGGTGGCCTCGTGCTTGGCCCTCCGCCTGGGCCTGGTCGGATCGAGGGAACCGGCCGAGAACGTCTCGGCCTCTGCCGTACCGCCCTGGACCGTGTCGGCGGGGACCGCGCCGGCCGGGAACACGCAGGTGTTGCTGACCTGGTCGGGCGCGCTGAGCGGCAGCGGCCAGGACGGCGCGGTCGGCCACAGCCGCTTGATCGGCAGCGGGGGAGCGGCCGCGGCGGCTTCCGGATCCTGGCTGGGCAGCGACGACAGCACCCGGCCGCGTACGGCACCGGCCGGTCGGTGCCAGGGCAGCCGCGCCAGCACGTCCTCGATGGGGGCGACGCCGATCGCGTCGTAGACCTCGGCCACCTCGGACGTGAGGAAAGGCGCCGACCTGGCGGCCGACACCGCGGTGGCCATCGTCTGGGTGAAGCGGTGCCTGGCCCCGGCGGTGAGGTCCTCGGCCGTGTCCTGGGCGACGTCGAGCACCAGCGACAGCTCGGGCGTCGTCAGCCCGCACACGGCGGACAGCAGCAGCACCTCGCGCTGGTGCGGCCGGATGTCGCGGAAGACCCGCTCGATGAGCGCGGTGGCGGGGTCGGCGGCAGAGTCGACGGCCGGCATGGCGTAGCTGACGTCCCGGCGGTAGATCTCCCGGCGGGCCAGCGCGTAGAGGACGGCACGCGGCGGCTCGGCGAACGGCAGCGCCGCGAACACCGCCACGACGGCGTCGGCCGCCGACGTGGTCTCGCCGAGCTGGTCGTGGCAGTACGCGAACAGCCCGGCGGCGTGACGCTCGTAGAGCTCGGCGACCAGCTCACCCCGGGAGCGCCTCCCGGTGAGCGGCTGAGCGGTGAGCGATGTAGTCACGACCGCCTCCTGGGTGGTTCGTAGGGCAGATGGTAAGCCCGAGGCCAATCATGCCAACACATCACGGGTCGGCGCACCTCAGATGCCTTATTGATAGGCATTCGGTCCCCTTCGCGCATCATTCATGTGTTCGGAATCATGGCCATCCGGACGGGTCGGCAGGTACGGTCGTAAGCTGACGGTCGAGAGTCATCAACAGAAGAGTCATCAACGCGACGGGCATTCGGCAAGGGGCCGGAGGTAAAAGCAGGGAGCCGGGCGGGCTACAGAGCCGGGAGGCGAGGGCGGGTTCGGGGGGCCGGCGGCGCGGGGGATGGGCACGATCCCGGCGGCACCGGCAGGACGGGAACGACGGGACGAAACCCTTGATCATATTCGATGGCGTCACCAAGCGCTATCAGGACGGCACGGTCGCCGTGGACGACCTGAGCATCGAGGTGCCCGGCGGGGCGATCACCGTGCTCGTCGGACCGTCCGGATGCGGCAAGACCACCTCGCTGCGGATGATCAACCGGATGGTCGACGCCTCCTCCGGCCGGATTCTGCTGGACGGCAGGGACATAAGGGACGCCGACCCGGCCACGTTGCGCCGGGGCATCGGATACGTGATCCAGCACGCCGGTCTGTTCCCGCACCGCAGGATCGTGGACAACGTGGCGACCGTGCCGTACCTGCTGGGCTGGAACAGGAAGAAGGCCCGGGCGCGCGCGATGGAGCTGATCGAGCTCGTGGGCCTCGACCCGAAGCTGGCGACGCGCTATCCGTTCCAGCTCTCCGGCGGCCAGCAGCAGCGCGTCGGGGTGGCCAGGGCGCTCGCGGCCGATCCGCCCGTGCTGCTGATGGACGAGCCGTTCAGCGCCGTCGACCCCGTGGTGCGTACCGGCCTGCAGGACGAACTGCTGCGCCTGCAGACCGAACTGCGCAAGACGATCGTGTTCGTCACCCACGACATCGACGAGGCGATCAAGCTGGGCGACACGGTCGCGGTCCTGCGCACGGGAGGCAGGCTCGCCCAGATGGCGGGACCGGCCACGCTGCTCAGCGAGCCGGCCGACGGCTTCGTCCGGGGGTTCCTCGGCCGTGACCGCGGCATCCGCCGGCTGTCCTTCATCTCGGCGAAGGACGTCCGGCTCGCCCCCGTCCCCGCCGATCTCGTCCTCGACGACGAGAACCGCCCGCTCGGCGCGCACGCCGACGACCGGGCCCTGCCGTACGGAACCTTCGACCCGGAGACCGACTCGATGCGTGTGGCGCTGGACGCGGCGCTGCTCTCGCCCGATGGGACGGCGGTGGCCGTCGACGGAGACGGCCGTGTGCTCGGGGTGGCGACGCGGGAGGCGCTCGACGCGGTGCTGCGGAAGTACGCCGGCGGGCAGACCGGAGATGGGACGCCCACATGAGGAGCGAGCCGCTGATCCGCTGGGACTGGATCACGCGGAACTGGGACAACGGCAGCCCGTCGGCGATAAGCACGCTGCTGGAGAGCCACATGCTGATGGCCTTCGTCCCGGTGCTGCTCGGGCTGCTCGTCGCCCTGCCGCTCGGCCTGGCCTGCGTACGCTGGCCCCGCCTCTACCAGCCCACCGCCGGTCTGGTGAACGTGACGTACGCGCTGCCGTCGCTCGTGCTCTTCTCGATCTTCCTGTCCGTCACCGGGCTGACCCCGGCGACGGTCATCGTGCCGCTGACGTTCTTCACGCTGGCCGTGCTGATCCCCGCGGTGGTGGACGGGCTGGCCTCGGTGCCCGACCACGTGCGCCAGTCCGCGACGGCGATGGGCTTCCGGCCGCTGCGCCGGCTGCTCCAGGTCGAGCTGCCGGTCGCCGTGCCGGTGGTCCTCGCGGGTACGCGGGTGGCGACCGTGTCCAGCATCAGCCTGGTCAGCGTCGGCGCACTGATCGGGCAGGGCGGCCTCGGCAACCTCTTCATCGACGGCTGGCAGCGTCAGTTCTACACGCCGATCATCGTGGGGATCGTGCTCATCGTGGTGCTCGCCGTGCTCGCCGACGGTCTGCTCGTGCTCGCCCAGCGGCTGCTGACCCCCTGGTCCCGGGCACGACGGGACGCGCGATGAACTGGCTGATCGACTTCTTCGGCGACGCGGACCACTGGTCCGGCCCGTACGGCATCCCGGCCCGGCTGCTCGAGCACCTGGCGTTCTCCGGGATCGCGTTCCTGATCGCGGCGTCGATCGCCGTGCCGCTCGGCATGCTGATCGGGCACACGGGCCGGGGAGCGCTGCTCGTCGTCGTCTCGGCGAACGCCGCCCGGGCACTTCCCACGCTCGGCCTGCTCGTGCTCGTCGTGCTGCTGGCCGGTGTCGGCACCGCGCTGCCGGTCCTGATCCCGCTGATCGTGCTGGCCGTCCCGCCGATCCTCGTGAACACCTACGAGGGCGTACGCGGGGTCGACCCCGACCTGCGCGACGCGGCGTACGGCATGGGCCTGCGCGGCCGGCAGGTCCTCTTCCAGGCGTTGACGCCGGTCGCGCTGCCGCTGATCCTGCTCGGCCTGCGGCTCGCCGCGATCCAGGTGGTGTCGACGGCCACGATCGCGGCCTTCGTCGGGCTGGGCGGGCTCGGGCGGTTCATCATCGACGGCATCGCCACCAGGACGTACGCCGACGTGATCGGGGGAGCGGTCCTCGCGGCCGGGCTCGCCCTGGCCGTCCAGTTCGGATTCACGCTGCTCCAGCGGGTGACCGTCTCGCCGGGGGTGCGCAACCTCCGCTGATCTGCTGATTTTTCCTGCTATCCCAATCCGTGAAGGGATTCATGATGATGCGACGTATCTTCGGCGCGGCCGCCGCAGTCCTGGCGACCGCGCTCGCCTTATCCGGCTGCGGCGGGGGCGACCCGCTGTCCGCCCCGGCCACCTCAGCGCCCGCCGCCTCAGAAGGGACGGCGGGGCCGGTCGTGGTCGGCTCCTTCGACTTCCCCGAGAGCGTCCTGCTCGCCTCGATCTACGCGCAGGGCCTGCGCGCGAAGGGCGTCACGGTCGAGGAGAAGCCCAACATCGGCAGCCGCGAGGTCGTCTACGACCAGATCAAGAGCGGCGGGCTGACCGTCCTGCCCGAGTACGTCGGCTCACTGCTGGCGTTCGTCGACAAGAACAGCACCGCCAGGACCAAGGAAGAGATCGTCGCCGAGCTGAAGGCCAAGCTCTCAGAGGGACTCCAGCTCCTGGCGCCGTCGGCGGCGGAGGACAACAACTCGCTGAGCGTGACCAGGGAGACCGCCGACAAGCACGGCCTGGCCACGATGGAGGACCTCGCCAAGGTGTCCGAGGACTTCGTCGTCGGCGGCCCGCCCGAGTTCAAGCAGCGCCAGCAGGAGAACCTCAAGAGCGTCTACGGCATCGAGTTCAAGGAGTGGAAGCCGACCGGTGCGACCACCGCCGACGCCATCAAGAGCGGCACGATCCAGGTCGGCAACGTGTTCACCACCGACCCCAAGATCGTGCTGAATGATCTGGTGCCGTTGCAGGACACCAAGAACGCCTTCGGCGCCGAGAACATCGCTCCCCTGGTCTACACGGCGGGCGTCGACGCCACGGTCACCTCGACCCTCGACGCGATCTCGATCAAGCTCGACACCGCCACGCTCGTGTCGCTGATGAAGCGGATCGCCGTCGACAAGGAGGATCCGCCGGCGGTGGCCGCGGACTGGCTCACCCAGAATGGGCTCGTCTGACTCGTCCGGCGGAGCGAGGGGGAGAAGGAGTGGGATCGTTGAGCGGCCCGTTCACGGAGGCGATGGCTCAGGCGGCGGCCGGGGTGGCGGTGGTCACCGTACGAGACGGCCGCGACGACCTCGGTGTCACCGTGACATCCCTGACATCGGTGTCGCTCGACCCTCCCCTCGTACTGATCGGACTGGGCTCGGCGAGCTACCTGACCGAGGTGCTGCTGCGCCGGGACCGGTGGGCGGTGAGCCTGCTCGCCGACGGCCAGCAGGCGATCGCCTCGCGGTTCGCCGCCGCCGGCCGGCCCGGTGCGCGCCTGCTGCTGTCGGGGGTCGCCCACCATCGCGGCCCGTACAGCGACGCCCTGGTCGTGGACGGCGGCGTCGCCGCGATCGAGGTCGAGACGGTGCGGGTCGTCCCGGCGGGCGACCACACCCTGTTCATCGGCGAGGTCCACGCGGTCGACTATGTGGATGCCGGGAGAACACCGTTCGTCCGGCTTCGCGGCCGGTATCGTCTGGTGCGCTGACCCCCGATCCCGCTGATGTGAGGTCTTCATGCGTGTGTTCCTCGCCGTGGCGAGCAAGGACGGCCCCTCCGCCGAGCCGCTGCTCGATCAGGTCGCCCGTTTGACGGAGGACCTGATCGAGCAGGTGTTCCCGGTGCCGGCCGGCACCGTGACCTCGGCTCGGCACCGGCTCGCCGGAGCCGTACTGCTCGGCTGGGGCAACGAGGACGGTGCCCCCGCCCGGCCCGAGCTGGTGACCGCCACGCGGGACCGGGCCATCGGCGTCACCGGACGGCTGCTCGACTGGGCCGACGTGGGCAGGCTGCTCGGCTCTTCCTCGATGGGAGAGGTCGCGCGCGGCACGCGCGGCTGCTTCTCCGCGATCCGGATCGAGCCGGGCGGGCTGACCGCCGTCACCGACATGACGCGGGCCTGCGGGATCTTCTACGCGCAGACCCCGGAGCTGCACATCGTCGGAAACCGCGCGCTTCTGGTCCACCTGGTCGCCCGCGGCGGCGGGCCGGTGGCCTGGGACGTGCGTGCCCTGCAGTCGATGGTGCGCCAGGGCTACTTCCTGTCCGACGAGACCCCGTACGACGGCGTCTCCACGCTGCCGCCGTCGTCGACGCTGGTGGTGGACGACGGGACCAGGCGGATCACGACGGCGCCGCTGCCCGGCGTCCGTCCGGGGACCGGATCCGTCCCGACGTCGCGCCGGGGCAGGCGCGCCGCGATCGAGGGGCTGGCCGAGGCGCTGGTGGAGACGGTCAGGCCGCTGACCGACCAGGTCAACCTGGCGCTCACCGGAGGGCGTGACAGCCGGCTCATGGCGGCGCTGCTGCACGCGGCCGAAGTGCCGTTCCGGGTGACCACCAACGGCCTGGACGATCACCCGGACGTCGTGATCGCCCGTCGGATCGCCGCCAGACTGGGCGTCGAGCACAACGTGATCGCGCCCAAACGTACCGAGCGGCGGGACGCGGTGCTGGTGGAGCATCCGCTGCGCCGTACCCATGAGGTGCTGCGCACCTGCGAGGGCATGACCTCCGCGTACGAGAGCATCGTGGAGTATCTGCCCTACAGCCCGAGGCTCACCATGTCCGGGCAGAGCGGGGAGATCCTGCGCGGCGGCTTCCTCTACAGCCAGGGAAATCCCGCGCCGGCGGCGATGCGGCGCCGGGTGGAGGCGTTCTTCCTGAAGGACGAGGCCCTTTTCACCGAGGGCGCCAATGCCCACGCCCGCGAGCTCGCGGCACCGTGGCTGGAACGGGCGGAGGCGGACCCCGCAGGAGCGCTCGACCACATGTACGTCACCTATCGGGTGGGCAGATGGCACGCGGCGGCGCGCGCCGGGTCGCTGCGCAGGGGAGACGCCGTGCAGCCGTTCCTCGACAACCGCGTCGTGGGGGCGGCGCTCGCCCTCGATCCGCTGTGGCGCCGCTCGGAGGAGGTCGTCCACGAGCTGATCGGCATGTTCGCGCCGAAGCTTCGCGGGATTCCGCTCGAAGGCTCCGAGTGGCGGTTCATGGCCGAGCGGACTCCCTCACGGTGGGAGTCGCTGCTCGCCCGGAGACGGTCGTCCGCCCAGCAGAAATCCGCCCAGCAGCAATCGGGCCGGCAGAAATCGGGCACGCAGAAGCCGGCCGCCCCGAAGGGAAAGAAGGGCGCCGGGAGCTGGAACTGGCGGACCAGCCCGGGAGAGCGCCTGACCGCGGTGCTCAGGGACGGCGTGCTCGGTGGCGTCGCGGCCGGTGACGGCGCGCTGTGGGAGATCGTCAGGAAGGACGCCGTCGAGGACATGTTCGCTGCGCCCGTGCTGAGGCAGCCCGCCCTCGCCTGGAACCTCTACACGGTCGGTGCGATGCTGTCCGGGGTCTATCCCGGCGACGCACCCGGAGACCTCGATCCCATCGAGGTGGTCATCCCGACGTGACGGGCACGGGGCGGCGGACGCCCGCCGCCGTGCCGGAGGTTCGGCGCGGCGGCCGAGGCCCGGTCAGCGGATCGTCCACGAACCGGGGAGCACGAGCGGGCCGTACGCCGGCAGCCCGAGATCGGCGGCGATGCGGGCGACCGGGCCCCACGCCTCCAACTGGACGCGGGCACGCGCGGCGGACCGGTCCTCGCTCGACTCCGGTGGACGCAGCCGCTCCAGCGGATGCATGCGCGGATACATCCGTACCGGTGCGTTCTTGGGCAGATCGGCCCGGCGGCGGGCCATGATGAGCGCGTCCTCCAGCCCGCCGATCTCGTCGACCAGGCGGTGTCTCATGGCGTCGGCGCCCGTCCAGACCCGGCCCCTGGCCAGTTCGTGTGCACGGTCACGGTCCAGGCGCCGGCCCTCCGCCACCTTGCCGACGAAGTCGGCGTAGATCCGATCGAGCCAGGCGTTGACCCGCTCCCACTGCCCGTCGGAGAACTCCCGCGTCGTCGAGAACATGCCGGCGTTCGCGCCCTCGGCCACGGTCTCGGTCACCACGCCGAGCTTGCCGAGAAGTTCCCCGATGACGGGCTTGCCGCCGAAAACCCCGATCGACCCGGTCAACGTGCCGGGCTGCGCCACGATCAGATCGGCGGCCATCGAGACGAAGTAACCGCCGGAGGCGGCCAGATCGCCCATCGACACGATGACCGGCTTGCCCGCCTCGCGGGCCAGCACGACCTCGCGCCAGATCGCGTCGGAGGCGACGTACGACCCGCCGGGGCTGTCGACGCGGAACACGATCGCCCTGACCTTCTCGTCCCGCCGGGCCGCGCGCAGCGCCGCGCAGATCGTGTCGGAGCCCATGGCGCCCCCGCCGCCCAGGGGGGACCGCCCGCTGCGTCCGAGCCGGATCGAGCCGCTGCCGTGGACCAGCGCGACGACGTCGGCGGCGGGGCGGGGCAGTCGCCCGGGCAGCGCCGACTTGGCATACCGCGACACGTACAGCAGACGGGCGTCCTCGCCCACGGTCTCGGCGTAGACCTCGTCCCGGTACTTCAACCCGTCCACGAGGCCCGCCTCGACGGCCTCGGCGCCGATGAACGGCCCCTGGTCGATCAGCTGACGGACCCGTTCCGGGTCCAGGGACCGGCCCTCGGCGACGCCGGCCGTGATCTGCTCGGTCACCGACTCGGCGATGCGGGCGGCCGACTCCCGGTGCGCCTCCGTCATGCGGTTCTGGGTGAACATGTTCGCCGCGGTCTTGTACTCGTGGCGCTGGCCGAGCTGGTACTCGACGCCGGCCTTCGCCAGGGCGTCCCGTACGAACTGCTGCTGCAGGGCCACGCCGGTGAGCCCGACGTCGCCGGAGGGCTGCAGATAGACCCGCTCGAACGCGCTGGCCAGGTAGTAGGGGACGGTTCCGGCGCCGAACTCGCCGAACGTCTCGGCGAACGCGACCGTCAGTTTGCCCGCGGCGCGCAGCTTCACCACGGCGGTGCGCAGCTCCTGGACCATGCCGAGGCCGAGCGGAACGCCGCCGATCTTGACGATCAGGGCCTGGACGCGGGGGTCACGCCGGGCTCGCTTGAGGCCGGACAGCACGTCGGTGAGGCGTGCCTTCCGCATGGACAGCAGCGCGCCGAGCGGATCGGCGGGTGGTCCCTCGGCCAGGCCCTCGGTCAGATCCAGTTCCAGTACGAGCGGGGCGGTACGGCGCTGCCGCAGCCTGTCGACGGTCTCCAAGATCGTCTTCGTCGCGTCCATAAATGCCACCTTAAGCGACGGTTTGGCATGCGATGTGGGTACGAGCCGAAACGGAAAGCGGGCCCCCACACCTCTGAGGTGTGGGGGCCCGTGTCGACCGGTCTGGTCACTTCACTTCCGGCGGCCGTTTCACTCCGGCCGGTTCCGGGCCTGCACTCCAGTCCGCCGGCTGCGTTGTTTCAGTCCGTTGGGCTGTGCTACTTCAGTCCATTCGACAGGGCGTTGACCAGCTCGCCGTTGGCGGTGTCACCGCTGAGCTCCCAGAAGAACGTCCCGCCGAGACCCTGGTTCTTGGCGTAGGTCATCTTCCCCGCCAGGGTGGCCGGAGTGTCGTAGCTCCACCAGTTGCTGCCGCAGTGGGCGTAGGCGGTGCCGGCGACGGTTCCGCTGGCCGGACAACTGTTCTTCAGGACCTTGTAGTCCTCGATGCCCGCCTCGTAGGTGCCGGACGCCGCACCGGTCGCGGTGCCACCCGGTGCGCTCTGGGTGACGCCGGTCCAGCCGCGGCCGTAGAAGCCGACGCCGAGCAGGAGCTTGCTCGCCGGCACGCCCTTGTTCTTCAGCTTCTGGATCGCCGCGTCGCTGTTGAAGTGCGCGATCGGAATGCCGCTGTAGGAGGTGAGCGGCGAGTGCGGAGCCGTCGGGCCCGTCGTGTCCCAGGCGCCGAAGAAGTCGTACGTCATCACGTTGTACCAGTCGAGGTACTGCGCCGCGCCGGAGTAGTCTGCGAGGTCCAGCTTGCCGCCCGAGCCGGCGTCGGCGGTGATCGCCGCGGTGATGAGGTAGTTCTTGCCGAACTTGTTGCGCAGCGCCCGCACCAGGTCGGTGAGCGCGTTCGGACCGCTGCTGTCACAGGTCAGACCGCAGGCGTTCGGATACTCCCAGTCGATGTCGATGCCGTCGAACACATCCGCCCAGCGCGGGTCCTCGACGAGGTTGTAGCAGGAGTCGGCGAAGGCCGCGGGGTTCTTCGACGCCTGGCCGAAGCCACCGGACCAGGTCCAGCCACCGAAGGAGTACAGGATCTTGATGTGCGGATACTGGGCCTTCAGCTTGCGCAACTGGTTGAAGGCGCCGCGCAGCGCGTTGGGGTTGTCCCAGGTGTCCGCCTGGCCGTCCACGCTGTTGGCGGTGGTGTAGGCCATGTCGTAGTCGGCGTAGGAGTCACCGATCGTGCACTGACCGTTGGTGACGTTGCCGAACGCGTAGTTGATGTGCGTGAGCTTGGCGGCCGAGCCACTGGTCACGATGTTCTTGACGAAGTACTGACGGCCGTAGACGCCCCAGTTGGTGAAGTAGCCGATGACCTTCTTGCCGCCCGGCCCGGAAGTCGGCGTCGGCGTCGGGGTGGGGGTCGGTGTCGGTGTCGGCGTGGGAGTGGGGGTCGGTGTGGGCGTGGGGATCGAGCCGCCCCCGCACGGTGCGCCGTTGAGCGTGCAGTTCAGCGGCGTGAACCCGCCGCCGGGCGCGCCGATGAAGCCGAAGCTGGCCGAGCCGCCGGCCGGCAGCCCGCCGCTCCACGAGGGGTTGGAGAAGGAGTAGTGGTTGCCGTTCCTGGTCATACCGGTGTCCCAGGCGGAGCTGATCGTGGTGCCGGACGGCACGTCGAACTCCACTTTCCAGGTCGACAGGGCGGACGATCCCGCCTTGATCGTGAACTTGCCCTGGAAGCCCGTGCCCCAGTCGTAGTCGGTCGAGTAGGTGGCGGTCGCCGAGGTGGCGGCGGAGGAGGCGGTCCCGATGGCCAGCGGCGCGATCAACACGGCGCCCGCTACCAGGGACCCCAGCAGCATTCTTCGCAAGTCTCGCTCCAGGTAGGGGGTGTCCCGGAAACTCATAGGAAAGTTTCCTATCAGTTAATCCTGGAGCTTACGTTCGCGTTGGCCGCGGGTCAACACCCTGGTGGCCGGTTAATCTCCATTTAAGGCACCACTAAGGCTTTTCCGGTCGAGATCTCCGGCCGCTACGCGCTCTCTCGAGCTGCCGCATTGAGTAACAAGGCGATTACGGAAAGTGTCTTCACTCCGCTTCACCTGTGCCTTCAGGTCTACCGTCACCATGTGCCAACCGCCGAACACGAAGCCGTGGTCCGTCTGTTCCGCGAGCGACCCGATCTGGCCGCCGATCTCCTCGTGCATTCGCTGGACGTCGAACTGCCCGACTACGACTACGCCGGCATCGAATCGGCCGACCTGACCGAGGTCACCCCTACCGAACGCCGTTCCGATTCGGTCGTGGTCTTCCGCCGTAAGCACTCCGATGACGACCCGAAGCCCGTCCTGGGCGTGATCGTGGAGGTTCAGCGCGGCCGCGACACCGACAAGCTCTGGTCCTGGCCGATGTACCTCACCAGCCTGCGCGCCCGCCTGGAATGCCCGGCGGTCCTGCTGGTGATCTGTCCCAATGCCCCGGCGGCCCACTGGTGCTCACGCCCCATCGACCTGGGCCATCCCGGGCTGGTGCTGACGCCGCTCGTCGTCGGACCCACCGAAGTCCCGCTCGTCACCGACCCCGTCCGGGCGGCCGAAGACGTCGAGCTGGCCGTGCTGTCGGTCATCCACCACGCCGACACGCCTCAGGGGCCCGAGATCCTCGGCGCCCTGTTCACCGCGCTGCACAATCTCGATAACGACCAGGCGAGTATGTACGCTGACATGGTGCGTGCGGCGCTCTCCCAAGAGGTCTGGGATCATTTGGAGAAGCAGTTGAAGGCCGAGAACTACGAGTACCTCAGCGACTGGGCCCGTGACAACATCGCCAGGGGCAAAGCGGAGGGCAAAGCGGAGGGAAGGGCCGAGGGCAAGGCGGAGGCGATCCTCGAGGTCCTGTCCGCCCGCGACATCGAGGTGCCCGACAGCTTCCGTGACAAGATCAGAAAGTGCGACGACCTCGACCGGCTCGACGCCTGGATCCGAGTCGCCGCCACGATCGAGTCGGTGGACGCCCTGCTGGGCGAGGACCTCTGAGCACAGACTCCACCGGGCCGTCAGACCGGCCGGTCGATCAGGCCGGCCCTTCCGGAGCGATCTCGGTGCCGGTCGACGGGCGCAGCCATACCGCACCCAGCGGCGGCACGCGGAGCCGCGCCGAGTAGGGCTGACCATGGTGGGGGACCTCGTCCGTCCGGACCACGCCGAGGTTGCCGACGCCGCTGCCGGCGTATTCGTAGGCGTCCGTGTTGAGGATCTCCTCCCATACGCCGCCGAGCGGAAGGCCGAGATGGTAGTCCTCGTGCGGGGAACCGGAGAAGTTGGCCACGCAGGCGAGCACCGAGCCGTCCACGCCGTACCGCAGGAAGGAGAACGTGTTGCCCGCGGCGTCGTCCGCGTCGATCCACCGGAAGCCGTCGGGTGTGAAGTCCTGTGAGTACAGCGCGGGCGTCCGCCGATAGATCCGGTTGAGGTCGCGGACCAGACGCCGCACCCCCTGATGGAAGTCGAAGTCCAGCACCCACCAGTCCAGGCCGGCGGCCTCCGACCACTCCGCGCCCTGGCCGAACTCGCCGCCCATGAACAGCAGCTGCTTGCCGGGGTGCGCCCACATGAACGCGTACAGCGCCCGGAGGTTGGCGAAGCGCTGCCACTCGTCGCCCGGCATCTTGCCGAGCAGGGAGCCCTTCAGATGGACGACCTCGTCGTGCGAGAGCGGCAGCACGAAGTTCTCAGAGAAGGCGTACATGAGGGAGAACGTCATCTGGTGGTGGTGATACTGCCGGAAGATCGGCTCATGGGCGAGGTAGGCGAGCGTGTCGTGCATCCAGCCCATGTTCCACTTGAAGCCGAAGCCGAGCCCGCCGAGATGCGTCGGCCGCGACACCCCCGGCCAGGCCGTCGACTCCTCGGCGATCGTGACGATGCCGGGGACCTCGCGATAGCAGACCGCGTTCGTCTCCTTCAGGAACTCGATCGCGTCGAGGTTCTCCCTGCCCCCGTGGATATTGGGGGTCCACTCGCCGTCCCGGCGTGAGTAGTCCAGATAGAGCATCGAGGCCACCGCGTCCACCCGCAGCCCGTCGATGTGGAACTCGGTCAGCCAGAAGAGGGCGTTGGCCACCAGGAAGTTGCGCACCTCGTGGCGGCCGAAGTCGAAGATGTAGGTGCCCCAGTCCGGGTGCTCGCCCCGCCGCGGATCCGCGTGCTCGTACAGCGGTGTGCCGTCGAAACGGGCCAGCGCCCACTCGTCGGTCGGGAAGTGGGCGGGCACCCAGTCGACGATCACGCCGATGCCGGCCCGGTGCAGCTCGTCCACGAGATGGCGGAAGTCGTCGGGGGTGCCGAACCGCGAGGTCGGCGCGTAGTACGACGTGACCTGGTAGCCCCACGACCCGCCGAAGGGATGCTCGGCCACCGGCAGGAACTCCACGTGCGTGAAGCCCATGTCCGTGACGTACTCGACCAGCTGGACCGCGAGATCCCGGTAGGACAGACCGGGCCGCCAGGAGCCGAGGTGCACCTCGTAGACGCTCATCGGCTCGGCTCGCGCGTCGCGGTCCGGCCGGGCCGACATCCACGCCTCGTCGTCCCAGGCGTACTCGGACCGCTCGACGATGGAGGCGGTGGCCGGCGGCACCTCGGTGCGTCGGGCCATGGGGTCGGCCTTCTCCCGCCAGACCCCGTCCACGCCGAGGATCTGGAACTTGTAGCGGGCGCCCGGCCCGATCCCGGGGAGGAACAGCTCCCAGATGCCCGACCTGCCGAGCGAGCGCATCGGGTGGGCGACGCCGTCCCAGTGGTTGAAGTCGCCGATCACGCGCACGCCCCGCGCGCTCGGCGCCCAGACAGTGAAAGCCGTGCCGTCGACGTCCTCGTGGCGCATGACCCGGGCGCCGAGCGCCTCCCACAGCCGCTCGTGCCGTCCCTCGCCGATCAGATGCAGGTCCAGCTCGCCCAGCGTCGGCCAGTGCCGGTACGGATCGTCCGTTTCGTACGGCGGGGCCTGCGGATAGGTGATCCGGAGCCGGTAGGCGGGGACCTTGTCCAGCCCCGGAACGGTCACCTCGAACACCCCGTGGGCGACGTGGGTCAGCTCGTGCGCCGTGCCGTCGACGAGGGCCTCGACCTTCTCGGCGAGGGGACGCAGCGCGCGGATCGTCACCCCGTCGGATCCGCTTAGATGGGCGCCGAGAATCGAGTGGGGGTCGTGATGAGCGCCACCGGCCAGCCGATCGAGATCCATGCCCTAACCCTGCCCCACACAAGGCCCTCATCACCACTGGCGCCGTCGACCGAACGCATCGTCCGGCGGCCTTTCTTCTCCGGTTTACGAGTCGCGGCTCCCGGCGAAGGCGGCGAGCGGGATCGGAAGCCAGGCCGGGCGGTTGCGCGACTCGTAGACGACCTCGTAGACCGCCTTGCTCAGTTCGAGCGCCCGGAGCAGTACGGCGTCGTCGCCGCGGATGTGCCCGCCGCCCTCGGTGTAACCCGCGAGGAAGGCGGCCCGGTTGCGGGTCGACCACTCGAGGGCCCGGCCCTCCAGCGACGCGGCCTCCGGATGGTCGGCCAGCAGGTGCCTGGCGGCGTAGTCGAACGACCGCAGCATCCCGGCGACGTCGCGCAGCGGCGAGTCGAGCGCGCGCCGCTCGGCCAGCGGCTGGCCCGGTTCGCCCTCGAAGTCCAGCACCACCCAGTCGACCGGGGTGCGCATCACCTGGCCGAGGTGGTAGTCGCCGTGCACCCGCTGGACGGGCACGCCGTGCCCGAGCTCCGCCAGCCGGTCGAACGCCCGGCCCGCGACGTCGGCGTGCTCGCCGAGCGCGGGCACCTCGGCGACCGCCTGGTCCAGCCGGCGGCGGAACAGCTCGGTCAGCCGTTTGATGTCGGCCGGTTCGATCGTCCCGGTGGGGAACACCTCCGCGAGCTGGCGATGCACCTCGGCGGTGGCGGTGCCGAGACGGAAGGACTCGGCGGCGAAATCACCGCCGGCCTCTTCCGCCGGCACGTCCTCCGGGCTGGCATACAGGTCGCGGACGCTGGTGAGCGCCATCGTCCAGCCGTCGCCCGCGTTGGACAGGAACTCCTGCATGATCGCCAACGTCGTGGGCTCCTTGCCCGGCGGGTCGTCGCCCACCGGTGCCTCGATCCAGCCGTACGGCCTGGCCACGTGGACGGACCCCGCGGCCGCCAGGCCGGTGACGATCTCCAGCTCCGGGTTCGTTCCCGGGGTGAGCTGGCGGAACAGCTTGAGTATGTACCTGTCGCCGTAGACCAGCGAGGTGTTGGACTGCTCGGCGGTCAGCACCAGGCTCCGCTGGCCGGTGTCGATGTCCGTACCGGGCACGCGATGGAAGGCGAGGTCTCCCACCCGCAGTCCGCCGGCCATGCCCGCCAGCAGGTCGGAGGTGAGCGCGGCGTCGTGAGCGGCGTCGTACAGATAGCGTTCGTCCTCGCCCGGCCACCGGCAGGTTCCGATCAGGACGTGCTTCAGCCGCTCGGGCAGCTCGGCGCGCAGGCCGGCCAGCAGCTGGTAGCGCGTCCGCCGGTCCGCCTGCCGTACGGACACGATCAGGTGGACCAGTCCCGGGTCGCCCGGCCGGATCTCGGTCAGGGAGTCGATGGACAGGTCGTCGATGGCGTGGCCCTTGCCGGCGAACCACCGCTGCTCGGTGAGCCAACCGGCGAGAAGCCCCTGCGGTGCTGTCGTCACTCCTCCTTCGGGTCGGCCGCCCTCTTGATCGCGGGCAGAGTGAACCAGTAGAACCCATGCCCGGGGAGCGTCAAAAGATACGGGAGCTCGCCGATCGGCGGGAAGGGCACTCCGCCCATGCACTCCACCGGCGTGGCGCCCTCGAACCTGCGCAGGTCGAGCTCCACCGGCTGGGGGAAGCGGGAGAGGTTGTTGACGCACATCACCCGGTCGTCGCCCAGCTCACGGACGAACGCGAGCACGCTGGGGTTGGAGGAGTTCAGCTCGGTGAACTCGCCGAGGCCGAACACCGGATGGCGCTTGCGGATCTCGATCATCCGCTTGGTGAAGTGGAGCAGCGAGCCCGCCTGCTTCTGCTGTGCCTCGACGTTGATGGCCTGGTAGCCGTAGATCGGGTCCATGATCACGGGAAGATAGAGGCGGCCGGGATCGCAGGTGGAGAAGCCGGCGTTGCGGTCGGGGGTCCACTGCATCGGCGTACGGACCCCGTCGCGGTCGCCCAGCCAGATGTTGTCGCCCATGCCGATCTCGTCGCCGTAGTACATCACGGGCGAGCCCGGCAGGCTGAACAGCAGCGCCGTGAACAGCTCGATCTGGTTGCGGTCGTTGTCGAGGAGCGGCGCGAGGCGACGGCGGATGCCGACGTTCGCCCGCATCCTGGGGTCCTTGGCGTACTCGGAGTACATGTAGTCGCGCTCTTCGTCGGTCACCATCTCGAGCGTGAGCTCGTCGTGGTTGCGCAGGAAGATGCCCCACTGGCAGTTCTCCGGGATCTTGGGCGTCTGGGCCAGGATCTCCGAGATCGGATAGCGGGACTCGCGTCGTACGGCCATGAAGATGCGCGGCATCAGCGGGAAGTGGAAGGCCATGTGGCACTCGTCGCCGCCGGTGACCGGGTCGCCGAAGTACTCCACCACGTCGGCCGGCCACTGGTTGGCCTCCGCGAGCAGTACCCGGTCGGGGTAGAGCCGGTCCACCTCGGCCCTGACCCGCTTGAGGTAGGCGTGGGTCTCCGGCAGGTTCTCGCAGTTGGTGCCTTCCTGCTCGAACAGGTAGGGGATGGCGTCGAGCCGGAAGCCGTCGATGCCGAGGTCGAGCCAGAACCTGATGACCTCCATCATCGCGTCCTGCACGTCCGGGTTCTCGTAGTTGAGGTCCGGCTGGTGATGGAAGAAGCGGTGCCAGTAGTACTGGCCGCGTACGGGATCGTATGTCCAGTTGGACGACTCGGTGTCGACGAAGATGATCCGGGCGTCCGGATACCCCTCGTCGCTGTCGCTCCAGACGTAGAAGTCGCCGTACGGACCGTCGGGGTCGGCACGCGAGGCCTGGAACCACGGGTGCTGGTCGCTGGTGTGGTTCATGACGAGGTCGGCGATCACCCGGATGCCGCGCTTGTGCGCCTCGTCGACCAGGCGGATGAAGTCCCCCAGGTCGCCGAACTCCGGGAGGATCTTCATATAGTCGGAAATGTCGTATCCGCCGTCCCGGAGGGGCGACTCGTACAGCGGCAGCAGCCACAGGCAGTCGACGCCGAGCCACTGGAGATAGTCGAGCTTGTCGATGAGCCCGCGGATGTCCCCGGTGCCGTCCCCGTTGGAGTCGGCGAAACCGCGGATCAGCACTTCGTAGAAGACGGCTCTTTTGAACCAGTACTGATCCCGCGGCTTCTCGTGCGTGAACGTGTTCGGGACGGGCTGGCTGTGGCTTGGATGAGGTGTCGAGCTCACCTGTGGACTCCCCGGGATGTGCAGGGCCGCGCTCACGAGCGGTGCGCTGACCCGTGGCGAAGCGTGAAGATGTGTGCGGGATTGATGTGCGGGTCGAGGCGCACGTAGTTGGCCTGCCCCCAGCGGTACGACTCGCCCGACAGTTGGTCGTCCACGACGAACTCGGCTTGCCAGTCGAGACCGAGGGCGGGCATGTCCAGGTGGACCGTCGCCTCGCGAGTGTTGTGCGGATCCAGATTGACGACGGCCAGTACGACATCGCCTAGCCCGTGCCTTCGTGTGGCCGTGTCATAGGCGCCGGACAGCCGCTTTGAGAAGCAGATCAGATCCGGCTGGTCGACGTTGTGGAACCGTAGGTTACGCAATTCCTGGAGCGCCGGGTGGGCTCTTCGCAACAAATTGAGCCGGGTAATGAATGGGGCAAGACTCCGTCCTTCCCGCTCCGCGACGGCCCAGTCACGCGGCTTGTACTGATATTTCTCGCTATCTAGGTATTCCTCGCTGCCTGGCCTTACCGGGGCGTTCTCGCCAAGTTCGTACCCAGAGTAGACGCCCCAGGTCGGCGACATGAGCGCGGCCAGCACGGCGCGGATCTTGAATGCCGGCATGCCCCCGTGCTGCAGGTACTCGTGCAGGATGTCGGGCGTGTTCACGAAGAGGTTCGGCCGCAGGTAGTGCGAGGTCTCCCGGCTCAGCTCCGACAGATAGTCCTCCAGCTCCGGCTTGGTGTTGCGCCAGGTGAAGTACGTGTACGACTGGTGGAAGCCGATCATCGCGAGCGTCCGCAGCATCGGCGGCCGGGTGAACGCCTCGGCCAGGAACAGCACGTCGGGGTCGGTCTCCTGGATGTCGGCCAGCAGCCGCTCCCAGAAGGAGACCGGCTTGGTGTGCGGGTTGTCGACCCGGAAGATCCGTACGCCGTGCTCCATCCAGTGCCGGATCACCCGGCGCACCTCGGCGTAGATCCCCTCGGGATCCTTGTCGAAGTTCAGCGGGTAGATGTCCTGATATTTCTTCGGCGGGTTCTCCGCGTAGGCGATGCTCCCGTCGGCCCGGATGTTGAACCACTCCGGGTGATCCTTCACCCAGGGGTGGTCGGGGGAGCACTGCAGGGCGAGGTCGAGCGCGATCTCCATGCCGAGCTCGCGCGCCCGCGCCACGAAGACGTCGAAGTCCTCGATCGTGCCGAGGTCGGGGTGGATCGCGTCGTGCCCGCCGTCTTCCGAGCCGATCGCCCAGGGCGACCCCGGGTCGTACGGCTCGGGCGTGAGCGTGTTGTTGCGTCCCTTGCGGAACTGGTAGCCGATCGGGTGGATCGGGGGAAGGTAGACGACGTCGAACCCCATCTGGGCGATGGCGGGCAGTCGCTGCTGCGCAGTCCGGAAATTTCCGGATACGGGGGGAGCGTCCTTCTCGATGACCGCGCCCTCCGAGCGCGGGAAGAACTCGTACCAGGAGCCGAACAGCGCGCGTCGCCGGTCCACCCGCACCCGCTGGCGGCCCGACCGGGTCAGCAGGTCGCGCAGGGGATGCGCCGCGATCAGCGCGGCCGTCTCCGGCAGTTGCGCCGCGGCGAACCGGGCACGCGGGTCGACGTCCTCGTCGCGCAGCCGTGCCGCGACGGCCAGCAGCGCCGCGCGATGCCCGCACGCCTGGCCGCGCCGGTCCGCCTGCGCCGAGTCCTGCGCCGAGCCGTGCGGTGCGGCGGGGCAGTCGGCCGGCCGTACGGCCTTCGCCGCCCGTTCGAACAGCCGAGCGCCCTCCTCGCACATGAGGTCGGCGTCGATGCCGCGTGGAATCTTGATGCCCGCGTCGTGCAGCCAGGTGGCGATGGGGTCGCCCCAGGCCTCCACGCGGAACTGCCACAGACCCTCGGCGGGCAGCGACACCTCCACGCTCCATCGGTCGGTGCCGGGGGCGGTCTCGCGCATGGGGAGCAGACGTCCCGGTTTCCCGTCGGGGTCGATGAGCACGACGCCGGCGGCCACCGCGTCGTGTCCCTCGCGGAACACGGTCGCGCTGATCTCGAACGTCTCGCCGGCGGCCGCCTTGGCGGGCCGGCGCCCGCAGTCCACGACGGGCTCGATGCCCTGGATGGGAATTCTTCCGATCATCGTTACTCAACTTACGGTCGTGTCTGACAGAGCATGTACTGTGATGTGCGGCCCAGACGGCGCCTCGCCGCGTCGGCGCCCCGCTTCCGCGGGGCGTCCGCGGGGCCCGAGGTGTTCGCCCTAAGGACTCCGGCTATGGTCCTCCTCCTTCTTGCGATGCGTCCGTCTGGATCCGCGCTCGCGACGTACGGCGTTCGTCAGACATTTCCTGGGACGGCACACCGGGCGCCGTCGTGCTCTCCGAGGAAAGATTTGCTCTTCACTTGTCCAAGTCGCTCTGTCCTGGCCCGGTCGGGGGTGGCGCGGGCCGAGCGGCACGAGCCGGGCAGCACGATGTCGGGGTCCGTCGCCGGGCCCGTTCTTCGGTCATACAGGAGGTGCCCCAATAGTGCACTGTTACCCCTGCCGACGAAAGACATCAACGACCGGCCGGTCCGTGTTTGGGTCGCTCTTCTGGGGAGATCGATCATTACGGAGATCGCCGTGTGGTCGGGACGCGCGTCACGTAGATGAGTGTAGTTTGGTGTGGTTTGTTCCGGTTGTTGGTGGTTAGTGAGCATAAGGGAGTTTTAGGAAGGTCGGGGGCGTCGGATCGGCGGCGCCTCCGCTGGAGCGTGTCTGACGAGCGCCGTCCGTCGCGGGCGGGACATGATTTGTCAGAGACGACCCAGGGACAAGAGTGTTTCGGTCGCGCGTCGTGGCGCTGAGTAACTAGGGTCTGGCCCCGTGAGAGCAATCCGCAGGTTCACCGTTCGCACAGTTCTTCCCGCCCCGCTCGCCCCGCTCGGCGAGCTGGTCCGCAACCTCCGATGGTCGTGGCACCCGGAGACGATGGACCTGTTCGCCGAGGTGGATCCCGAGATCTGGGAGCGGGTCGAGCACGATCCCGTCGCACTGCTCGGCGCCGTCGAGGCCGATCGGCTGCAGGCGCTCGCCCAGGACCGGCGCTTCCTTCGCAAACTGGCGGACGCGGCCGACGACCTGCGCGAGTACATGAGCGCCCCGCGGTGGTACCAGTCACTCGAAGGCGCGCCGGCCGCCATCGGCTACTTCTCGCCCGAGTACGGCATCGCCGCCGCCCTGCCGCAGTACTCCGGCGGTCTCGGCATCCTGGCCGGAGACCATTTGAAGGCCGCCAGCGACCTCGGCGTGCCCATCCTCGGCGTCGGCCTGCTCTACCGGCACGGCTACTTCTCCCAGTCGCTGTCGGCCGAGGGCTGGCAGCTCGAGCACTACCCCTCACTCGACCCGGGCGGGCTGCCGCTCACCCTGCTCAGGGAGGAGGACGGCGCCCCGGCCAAGGTGGCGATCCGCCTGCCGGGCTCCCGCATGCTGCACGCCCAGATCTGGGTGGCGCAGGTCGGCCGGGTGCCGCTGCTGCTGCTCGACTCCGACGTCGCCGAGAACGACGCCGCCGGCCGGGACGTGACCGACCGGCTCTACGGCGGCGGCGGCGATCACCGGCTGATGCAGGAGCTGCTGCTCGGCATCGGCGGCGTACGCGCGCTGCGCGCCTACTGCCGGATCGCCGGCCATCCCGAGCCCGAGGTGTTCCACACCAACGAGGGTCACGCCGGCTTCCTCGGCCTGGAGCGCATCCGCGAGCTCACCGAGGCCCGGCTGTCTTTCGAGGAGGCGCTGGAAGCGGTACGCGCCGGCACCGTCTTCACCACCCACACCCCCGTGCCCGCGGGGATCGACCGGTTCCCGATGGACATGATCGCCCGGCAGTTCGGCGGCGACAACGCGTGGCCGACCGTGAGCGTGGAGCGGATCCTGGAGCTCGGCGCCGAGCCGGAGGGCCCCGACTCCGACAAGGCGGTCTTCAACATGGCCGTCATGGGGATGCGGCTGGCCCAGCGGGTCAACGGCGTGTCCGAGCTGCACGGCCACGTCAGCCGAGAGATGTTCCGCGGCCTGTGGCCGGGCTTCGACGTCGACGAGGTGCCGATCGGGTCGATCACGAACGGCGTGCACGCGCCCACCTGGGTCGGCCGCGAGATCATCGAGCTGGTGGGCGCCGAGTCCGTCCGGGAGGGCATGGAGGGCTGGGACCGGGTACGCGGGCTCTCCGACGCCGAGATCTGGCGGATCCGCGGCGATCTGCGTGCCCGCCTGGTGACCGAGGCGCGCCGGCGGCTCCGGCGCTCCTGGCGGCAGCGGGGTGCGGCGGAGGCCGAGCTGGGCTGGGTCGACGAGGCGCTCGACCCCGGCGTGCTGACCATCGGCTTCGCCCGGCGGGTGCCGTCGTACAAGCGGCTCACGCTCATGCTCAGCGATCCCGAGCGGCTCAGGCGGCTGCTGCTCGACCCGGACAAGCCGGTTCAGATCGTCATCGCGGGGAAGGCGCACCCGGCCGACGAGGGCGGCAAGAAGCTCATCCAGCAGATCGTGCGGTTCGCCGACGAGGAGGGCGTACGGCATCGCATCGTCTTCCTGCCCGACTACGACATGGCCCTCGCGCAGTTCCTGGTCACCGGCTCCGACGTGTGGATGAACAACCCGCTGCGCCCGCTCGAGGCGTGCGGCACCTCCGGCATGAAGGCCGCGCTCAACGGCGGCCTCAACCTGTCCGTCCTGGACGGCTGGTGGGACGAGTGGTTCGACGGCAACAACGGCTGGGCCATCCCCAGCGCGGACGGTGTCGACGACCCCGACCGGCGTGACGAGCTCGAGGCCGCCGGGCTGTACGACCTGATCGAGCGCGAGGTGGCCGACCGCTTCTACGACCGGGCCGCCGACGGGCTGCCGCGCCGGTGGCTGGAGATGGTCAAGCACACGCTGGGCTCGCTCGGGCCGAAGGTCCTCGCCGGGCGCATGCTGCGCGGGTACGTCATGGACCTCTACGCGCCCGCCGCGCACTCGGCGCGTACGCTCGCGGGCAACGCGTACGAGAACGCGAAGCTGTTCGCGGCGTGGAAGCTCCGGGTCACCCGGGCCTGGCCGGGGGTGCGGGTCGAGCATGTCGAGGCCACCGGCATCGGGGACACCCCGGAGCTGGGGGCGCGCCTGGAGGTGCGGGCGACGATCGCGCTGGGCGAGCTGTCGCCGGAGGACCTGCGGATCCAGGCGGCCTACGGCCGGGTCGGCACCCACGACGAGCTGATCGACCCCGACTACGTGACGCTGAAGCCGGACGGGGTCGGCGACGACGGGCGGGCGCACTACACCGGTGTGGTGCCGCTGGACCGGACCGGCGCTTTCGGGTACACCGTCAGGGCCGTCCCGTTCCACCCGCTGATGGCGTCCCCGGCCGAGCTCGGGCTCGTCGTCGTCCCCGAGGAGCCCGTCGGTATGACCAACGGCACCCTGCGCTGAGCTCGGCTGATCACGGTCCTTCTAGGGTGGTGCCTGGCGGAGAAGTCGAAGCGGCCGGTCGAACCGGTGGAAGGGTGATGGCGCATGGGTGAGTTCGTGAGCGTGGAGATCGCCGACCATATCGCCACCATCCGGCTCGACCGGCCGAAGCTGAACGCGCTGAACCGGCAGATGCAGGAGGAGATCGCCGAGGCCGCGCGCCTGGTCGACACCGACCCCGCGGTGCACGCCGTGATCCTCTACGGCGGCGAGCGGTCGTTCGCCGCCGGGGTGGACATCAAGGAGATGTCCGCCATGCCGTACGTGGAGATGGCGGTCCAGTCGCGCTCGTTGCAGGACTGCTTCAACGCGGTCGCCGGCATCGGCAAGCCGGTCGTCGCGGCGATCGCCGGGTACGCCCTGGGCGGCGGCTGTGAGCTGGCCCTCTGCGCCGACTTCCGGGTCGCGGGCGAGAGCGCGATGCTGGGGCAGCCCGAGATCAGGCTGGGCATCATCCCGGGAGCCGGGGGGACCCAGCGCCTGCCCCGGCTCGTGGGCCCGGCCAGGGCGAAGGACCTGATCTTCACCGGGCGCCACGTGGACGCGGGCGAGGCACTCGCCATCGGCCTGGTCGACCGGGTGGTGCCCGATGCCGAGGTCTACACGGCCGCCCTCGAACTGGCCGCCACCTTCGTGCAGGGGCCGGTGGCGGCCGTGCGGGCCGCCAAGCAGGCGATCGACCGGGGGCTGGAGACCGACCTCGACACCGGTCTGGAGATCGAGCGGCTCCAGTTCTCCGGCCTGTTCGCGACCGAGGACGCCCGGGAGGGCATGACCGCCTTCACCGAGAAGCGCCGCCCCGAATTCACCGGCCGCTGAGGGCGGCCCGACGGCACACCAGGCGGGCGGCGGGTCATGAAAGGTACAGTCAAGTTCGCCGCCTGCCTGCTGTAAGAAGTGGATGAACGGCCAGGTCGTGAGGTTTCAGACGAGCGGTCCCGTGGTGACCGCGGCTTGACTTCGTTGGCCTTATATCCAAACTAACCGCGGTCAGTTACGCTCGCGGCAACCCTTTGGAAGCGCTTCCAGTCGTCCGGATCCCCCCGTGGAAGATGGAGACCCAACGTGCATCCACATCCTCATGCCCGGACTCGTACCTGGGCCGTCCGCGTCATGGCCCTGCTCACCGCCGCGGCGGCCTGCCTGGTCACCTGGGCGGGCCCCGCCTCGGCGCACGGCTCGCTCGTCGACCCGGCCTCCCGCCACTACGGCTGCTGGCAGCGCTGGGGAAGCGACTTCCAGAACCCGGCCATGCAGCAGCAGGACCCCATGTGCTGGCAGGCATGGCAGGCCGACACCACAGCGATGTGGAACTGGAACGGCCTCTACCGCATGAATCTCGGCGGTGACTTCCGGGCCGCGATCCCCAACGGTCAGCTGTGCAGCGGCGGCCACGCCGAGAACGGCCGCTACAACGCGATGGACGTCCCCGGAGCGTGGAAGGCGACGAACATCGGCGGCAACTTCACGATCAAGCTGTGGGACCAGGCCAACCACGGCGCCGACTACCTGCTCGTCTACGTCACCCGCCAGGGTTTCGACCCCACCAGCCAGGCGATCACCTGGAACGATCTGCAGCTGCTCACCAAGACCGGCAGGTACAGCCCCGGCCAGTACTACACGGTCGACCTGAGCACCTCGGGCCGTAGCGGCCGTGCCGTCATCTACACGATCTGGCAGGCCTCGCACATGGACCAGACGTTCTTCATGTGCAGCGACGTGAACTTCGTGAGCTGATCGGCTCCCGACCCTGCCACCCGGGCTCGGCCGGACATCCCGGCGGGGCCCGGGTGGCTCCCCGGTTCTCGCGCCGAATTCCCGAAACGCCTTACTCCGGAATGCTCCGGTAGCCCGTCGGCCGGCCGCGGCCTCCCGATCGCTGACGGGCCCTCGGCTGTGAGATTCCGCGGGGCCTTTCGGGCCTTGGGCGCGTACAGGCCCGGCTCCCGCGCCGACTCCGCGGGGTCGCGTTCAGCGGCCGCCAGAGCGTCACAGCCCCGCGGCTCGGTCTCATGCGGGCCATGACCTGGCCGGACATCGAATGGGGGCATACCCGACCACGGGGTGATTCCGGTAGTAACCCGGTTCGTCCTCGGTGCGGGGCTCATCCGGTGATTTCGTCTGTTGGCGGTTGTTGACCTTGCTAGTCGTGGAATGCGGCTATCGTGGCGATTCATGATGCGGTTCGTCAGGCGAGTGCTGGCCCCCCTCACTGCCCCGATCTCCAGACGCGTGCGGTCCCGGATCGACGCGAGATACGTCACCAAGGCCGATCACCGGCGGGACATCAAGGACGCGCTCTGGGAGGTCCAGATGCTCCGCCGCGAGGTGGTGTCCCTGCGTAACGAGGTCGACCGGTTGCGGAAGACCGCCAAGGCGTCGGCGGCGCCGGCCCCCACCCGCGATCCCCGGGTCGCCGAGGCCCACCGGCTGGCGACCGAGACCGCCGACGCACTGGACAAGGTCCTCCAGAACGAGGTGCGGGTCTGGCAGGCCATCGACGACCTGTCCGCGCGCGTTCCGGTCGCCGAGCAGGTCTGCCACATCGAGCACGCGGAACATGTCGGATAGCGAGGGGCACGGCTCATGCGGGTGGAGTGGACCTTCGACGACGGCGTCTGGCGGCTTGCCTTCCTGCTCCATCCGGAGGACGAGACCGTCGGGCTGTGCGCCGACGGCCAGCGTCTCGAGTTGCGCACTAACTCGTGCCGGGTCAAGCTGCCCAAGGAAGCGGGAAAGCCGTACGTCCACCCTGATCTGCTGGCGGTGGCGGCCTGGACGGTCGTGGCGCCGTGGACCAGGCGGAGGGTGACCTTCGACCGGCCGATCTCGGCGGACCTCGCGGAGGCGCTGCGTACCGGCTGGGGCGTGGACGCCGGCCCGGTGGGCGAGGACCGGCGTGAGGGGGCGCGTCTGGCGATCTCCTACAGCGGCGGCGCCGACTCGGCCGCGGTGGCGGACATCTTCCCGGACGCGCCGTTCGTGCACTTCCAGCGGGTGAGCCATCCCCGGGTGCCCAACCGGTGGACCCACTACCGTTCGGACGTGCTGGCCCGCCTGGCGCGGCGGACCGGCCGGGAGCTCACGATCGTCCAGTCCGATCTGGAGTTCGTGCTGAGCTTCCCCCGGCCCGGCTTCCCCGAGCACCACGCGGTGGCGGCGGGCGCGCTGCTGCTCGCCGACGAGCTGGACCTGGGGGGTCTCGCCCTGGGCTACGAACTGGGTTCACGCTGGCTCGGCGGTGACCGCTACGTTCATCGCTACAGCCCGGAGAACCCGATGTGGGCGGCGGACGGGGCGTGGGGGCGGCTGTTCGCCGCGGCCGGGCTGCCGATCGTGCTGCCGGTCGGCGGGGTCAGCGAGGCCGTCACCATGCGGATCGCGCTCGCCTCCGACCTGCGCGAGCAGGTCCGCTGGTGCCTGCGCGGGTCGGGGGACGGCCCGTGCGGCGAGTGCGACAAATGCCTGTACAAGGAGCTGATCCAGGCCGCCGTCGAGCGGCGTCCGCTGCGTACGACGATCACCGCCGGCCGGGGCATCGCACGCAAGTGGCAGCAGCCGCCGCCGTACGGTGGACAGGAGATGATCGAGTACGGCTGCGCGCATGTGCCCGGCATCGAGACGACGCCGTTCGCCAAGGCGGCCGAGTATCTTCAGGCGACCGTCGAGTCGACCCGCTGGCTGGAGCACTGCTACCCGCCGGCGATCGAGGAGATTCCCGAGCGGTGGCGCAAACGGGTCGACACGTACATGGTGGACTCGGTGGGACTGATGGACGGGGATGAGGCCCACCGGGTCGAGACATGGGGGACATAACAGGATGAAGATCTATCTGTCAGTGGATATGGAGGGCGTCACCGGGCTCACCGATCCGGAGGAGATGCACGCGGGCGGCCGGGGCTACGAACGCGGCTGCGAGCTGATGACCGGGGACGCCAACGCGGTGATCGAGGGGGCGTTCGACGCGGGGGCGCGGTCGGTGCTCGTCAACGACGCGCACGGCTCCACCAAGAACCTCAGGATCGATCTGCTCGACGAGCGGGCCACGCTGATCAGGGGGCCGGGCAAGCCGCACCGCATGGGGCAGGGACTGACGCCCGGCTTCGCCGCCGCCTGTTTCGCCGGTTACCACGCCAGGGCCGGCGTACGGCACGGCGTGCTCAACCACACGTGGATGGGCAAGGAGATCCACAACGTCCACCTCAACGGCGAGATCTGCGGCGAGACCAGGCTGGTCGCCGGATTCGCCGGGTCAATGGGGGTGCCCGTGGCGCTCGTCACCGGTGACGAGGCGGTCTGCGAGGAGGCCGGGGACCTGCTCGGCGACGTCGAGACCGTGGCCGTGAAGAAGGGCGTCGACAAGTTCTCCGCCGAGCTGCTGCCGCCGAGCGTGGCGCAGCGCCGGATCCGGGAGGGGGCCGCCCGGGCGCTCGGCCGGCTGCCGGATTTCCGACCCTATGTCGTGCCTGCGCCGTACACGCTGGCGGTCGAGTGGAACTCCACCGCGATCGCCGCGGCCTGCGCGATCATCCCGGGCGTGAAGCAGGCGGGCCCACGGCACATCGAGTTCACCACGGACGACTACCACGACATCATGGCGCTGTTCGGGATCTTCTCGATGATCGGCGGCCAGGTGGCGTGCGGCAGCGGCGTCTACGGCTGATCCGGGTACGGCTGATCCGAGAGTTGAAAGGTCCGCATGGTCGAGGGCGAGGACGGGGGCAGGAGTGAAAGGGGAGACGGGGGATCACTGACGCGTCGCTCCCTCCTCGTGGGGCTCGGCGTCGCGGGAGGAGCGGGGGCGATGTACGCGGCCATGGGGGTGCTCGGGCTCGCCCCCGACCGCCAGGAGCGCGACTACACGCCGCCGCAGCGGTCCGACTTCGCGCTGCGCGGCCGGGCGGCGGCGAAGGTGGTGATCCTCGGGGCGGGGGTCGCCGGGCTCGCCGTCGCCTACGAACTGGGCAAGGCGGGGTACGACTGCACGGTCCTCGAGGCCCGCGACCGGGTGGGCGGACGCAACCTCACCCTCCGGGGCGGCGACCGGCTGCCCGAGCTTCCCGATCCGCTCGCGTCGTCCGGGGGCGGGGGAGCGCGGCGGGTCCGGGCGCGGGAGGCCGGGATCCGGGAGACCGGGGTTCAGGAGGCACGCTTCGGCGAGGGCGTCTACTTCAACGCCGGACCGGCGCGGATCGCCCAGTGGATGGTCACGCTCGACTACTGCCGCGAGCTCGGCGTGCCCATCGAGCTGTTCGTCAACGACAACCCCAGCGCGTACGTCTTCAACAAGCGCATGAAGGCGCCGGTCCGGGCGCGTACGGCCCGTGCCGACATGTACGGATATGTCAGTGAACTTCTGGCGAAGGTCACGAATGCCGGCGTACTCGACAGGCGGCTGACCTCCGCGGACAAGGCCGCCCTGCTGGACTTCCTGTCCACGTTCGGAGACATCGGCGGGAGCTACGACTACGCCGGTTCCGAGCGGCGCGGCCTGCGGGTGAACCCCGGCGTCGAGGAGGGCGTGCCGCTCGGCGCTCCGCCGCCGCTGTCGGAGGTGCTCGGGTACGGCCTCGGCCGTACGATCGGCTTCCCGCTCGCCTATGACCAGGCGATGCCGATGTTCCAGCCGGTCGGCGGGATGGACGCGATCGTCACCGCCCTGGCCGACGCCGTCGGCCGCGACCGCATCCACGTCTCGGCCGAGGTCGACAGGATCACGAACCTGGCCGACGGCGTGGAGGTCGTGCACTCGGGCGGCTCGGCGATCAGGGCGGACTACTGCGTGGCCGCGCTCCCCCCGCATGTGCTGGCCCGGATCCCCGGCAACCTGGACGCCCGGGTCGTCGCCGCCCTGCGGAGCCCGCAGCCGGTGTCGGCGGGCAAGATCGGGCTGGAGTACCGCAGCCGCTGGTGGGAGACCGACGACCGGATCTACGGCGGCATCACCGAGACCGATCTGGACATCTCGCACATCTGGTACCCGTCACACGACTTCCACGGCAGACGGGGGCTGCTGGTCGGCTACTACAACCTCGGCGCCGACGCCGACGCCTACGGCCGGCTGACCCACGCGGAGCGGCAGAGGCGAGCGGTCACGCAGGGCATGAAGATCCACGGGGAGAAGTACCGGACCGAGCTGGTGTCGAGCGTCTCGATCGACTGGCGCCGCCAGCCGCACATCGAGGGCGGGTGGACGGCCTGGCCGTCCTACGAAGGCGGGTTCGGCCTGCTCCAGAGGCCGGCCGGGCGGGTCTACTTCGCCGGCGACTGGCTCACCCATCTCGTGGCCTGGCAGGCCGGTGCGCTGGAGTCGGCCCGTAACGTGGTCACCCGACTACACGAACGCGTGATCAAGGAAGGTTGAATGACTCTCGACTGGATGCCCGTCGCCGACGGCCTCGACCTGCTCGCGGAACCGGTGGCCAAGGCGATCACTGGAGTGGCGGCGCGGGTCGCCCCGATCGACGCCGAGCTCGCGGACACCGCCGCGTTCTGCGAGCGGTACGGCGTGGCCCCGGAGGACTCGGCGAACTGCGTGATCGTCGCGGCCAGGCGGGGCGGCGAGACCCGATACGCCGCGGTCATGGTCCTCGCCACCCACCGGGCGGACATCAACGGGGTCGTCCGGCGCCACCTGGGGGCCAAGAAGGCGTCGTTCGCGCCGCAGTCCGAGGCCGTCGCGCTGACCGGCATGGAGTACGGCGGCATCACCCCCATCGGGCTGCCCGAGGAGTGGCCCGTGCTCGTTGACCGGAATGTGATCGATCGGCCGTTCGTCGTGATCGGCAGCGGGGTGCGCCGGTCCAAGCTGGCGCTTTCCGGGAGGGAGCTGGCCGAGGCGACGAACGCGGAGATCATCGCCCTCACGCTCTGACCGATCCCCTGGAAACCCCTGCCCCACGCCGACCGTTGAGCGGACCAGGGATGTGGCGCGTTGGTGCGCTCATGGGCGTTCTTTTAGTCGGTATGGTGCTTAGACAATGAATCAGGACGACCGGCTGGGACCGTACCGGCTGCTGAGGCGGCTCGGTGAGGGCGGTATGGGCGTGGTCCACCTCGCCCTCGACCCACGCGGCAGAGAGGTGGCCGTAAAGGTTCTGCGCTCCGACGTGGCGGGGGACGACGTCGCGCGCAGGAGGCTCTCCCGCGAGGTCGAGACCATGCGGCGGGTGCGCAGCCCGCACATCGCGGAGGTCCTGGACGCCGACGTCACCGGCGTGCGGCCGTACATCGTGACGCGCTACGTGCCCGGCCGGCCGCTCGACGAGATCGTCAAGCGGGACGGCCCGCTGACCCTGGACGCCCTGCTCAAGGTGGCGGGCGGCATCGCCGAGGCGCTTTCGGCGGTGCACGCGGCCGGGGTCGTCCATCGCGACCTCAAACCCGGCAACGTGCTGATGCTCGACGGCCGGCCCGTGCTCATCGACTTCGGCATCTCCCAGGCCGTCGACGCCACCCGGCTGACCCAGACCGGCATGTTCATCGGCACCCCCGGCTACCTCGCCCCGGAGATCATCGAGGGGCACGAAGCGGGCCCGGAGGTGGACGTGCACGCCTGGGCGGGCACGCTGCTGTTCGCCGCGACCGGCCAGGCGCCGTTCGGCAAGGGCACGCTGGAGATGATCTTCTACAACATCACCTCCGGCCGGTCCAACGTGGCGGCCGCCCCCGAGCCGATCCAGCCGCTGCTGCGTGCGGCGTTCCAGCGCGATCCGGCGAGACGGCCGTCCGCCGTGGAGCTGGCCGGCTGGGTCGCCAAGCTCACCGGACCGGCCGCCGGCCGGGTCCGGGTGCCCGACGAGATCACCACCGTGCCGAACGTCGACGACACCGGCGGCGGGCCCGCCCCCGGTGCCGGTGTCGGTGCCGGTGCCTCCGGTCCGGCTCCCGGATCGGGGGCCTCCGTCCCGAGACGGGACGAGTTCGTCTCGCTGCTCGGGGAGACGTCCGGCATCGACGGCGCGTCCGCGCCCGGGGGTGCCGCGGCCCCCGGCGGTATCCAGGCCCCCGGTGGTGTCCAGGCTCCCGGTGGTGTCCAGGCTCCCGGTGGCGCCGCGGCTTCCGGCGGATCGTGGGCCCAGGGGAACGCGCCCGGGATCATGGACACCCCCGTGTTCCGCGGCAGACCGGGTTCCGGCGCCGCCCCCGCCCACCCCGGCCAGGCCGCCCCGCACACTCGCCCGGCTCAGCAGGGACAGCCAGCGGGCCGGTCCGACGCTCAGGGCGGCGATCCTTTCCCGACGGTACGGGTGACCGGCGAGGACCTGCGCCGGGCGGGCATCGGCCCCGGCGGTCCGGCCCACCCGCGGCCGCCCACCTCCCCGGAGGGGGACATTCCGACCAGGCGGGTCACCTCGGAGGGCGACATCCCGACCAGGCGGGTCACCTCCGAGGAATTACGCCAGGCGGTCTCGCAGTCGTTCCCCGAGCAGGCGCAGCGGACCCCCGAGATCTTCAGGGAGGCCGCCGAGGTCTTCGAGCAGACCCCGCACATCCCGCAGTCGCAGCAGGCGCCCTTCCTGCCCACCGCCCAGATTCCGCCCTACCAGCAGCACCACCGGGGGCCGTACCAGCAGCCGTACCAGCCTCCGGGGCAGCCGCTCGCGGGTGGTATGACGCCGCCTCGATCCAGGGCGTACGGCGTGGCCGCCGCGCTGCTGTTCATGCTGATGGCGTGCGCAGCGGTCATCGCGCCGCTGCTGGTGTGGGTGTTCGCGCTGCCGGCCGTCGTGCTGCTGCGGGCCGCCGACATCGTCCGGTCGCGGCTCGACACCCGAAGGCCGGCCGGCGCTTCGCCCACCGGCCTCATCGGGGTGCTCGGACGCCCGGACGCGATCGTGAAGTCGATCGGCGTCACGATCGCGCTCATGCCGTACGGACTGGTCCTCGGCCTGCCGGTCACGGTGCTGCTGACTCTGCTGGTGCCGTCGGCATCGCTCCTGGCCGCGCTGAGCTGGGGGCTCGCCGTGGCGCTGTGGACCGTCTGCGCCGGACCCGGGGTCGAGGGGCCGCGCCGTCAGCTGCGGCGGACGCTCACCGCTCTCGCCCCGGAGGACGGCGGGGCACGGGGCATGGTCTGGGGGATCGGGGCCGCCGCCGTGTTCGTGGGGATCGTCGCACTGGCGAGTTTGGTGGGTAAACAGACGGCTGGGCACTTTTGGGGGCCAGTGGACGTTCTGTCCCTAGTAGAACGCCTTTCGGAGCTGCGGGTCCGTATGGGGAGCCGGTGACGGGGGACGACATGTCGACAATCGAGGCTCCGGAGGCTCCGGAGCGGATCGGACCCTACCGGCTGCTGCGCCGGCTGGGCGAGGGCGGCATGGGGGTCGTCCATCTCGGCCTGAACGCCGAGGGCCGGGAGGTCGCCGTCAAGGTCCTGCACCCGCACGTCGCGACCGACCTCAAGGCGCGTGACCGGCTCACCCGTGAGGTCGAGACCATGCGCCGGGTGCGCAGCAGGCGGGTCGCCGAGGTCCTCGACGCCGACCTGACCGGCGCCTCGCCGTACATCGTCACCAGGTACGCCCCCGGGCGGACGCTGGAGCAGGCCGTGCTGGAGGACGGGCCGCTGGGCGACGCGGGCATCGTCAGGCTCGCCCGCGGGCTGTGCGAGGCCCTGGTCTCCATCCACGCGGCCGACGTCATCCACCGTGACCTCAAGCCGGCCAACGTGATGCTCGTCGACGGCGAACCACTGGTGATCGACTTCGGCATCGCGCACCTGGTCAACGCCACCCGGCTGACGCAGACCGGGATGTTCGTCGGCACCCCCGGCTACCTCGCCCCCGAGATCATCCGGGACACCGAGATCACCCAGGCGGCCGACGTGCACGCGCTCGCCGCCACCGTGTTCTACGCGGCGACCGGACAGCCGCCGTTCGGATCGGGCACGTTCGAGTCGGTCTGCTACAACGTGCTCGAGGGCAAGGCGCAGCTCGACCTCGCGCCCGCCTGGCTGCGGGAATGGCTCCGGCTGGCCCTGGCCAAGGACGCCGAGGCCCGCCCGGCGGCCACCTCGCTGCTCAAGCTGTCACGGGCGCTCGACCCCTCGGTGACCACGTTCCACGAGAACGGCGCGCGCGACGGCGGCACCCGGCTGCTCGACGCCGCGACCCTACACGGCGACAGGGCGGGATCCGGCCCGGCGGCCTACGACGAGACCGCGATCATCGGTGAAGCGGCCGCCCCGCCGGGCGGGGACGGCCGTTCCGACGACTACGCCGACCTGCTTCCCCCGGTCAACTACGTCGAGCCGGAGCGCCCCCGCCGGGACACGCGGCAGCGACCCGTTCCCGATCCCGGCCACGACCGGGTTCAGCCCGCTTACGGCCGGCCGGGGCACGGCCCGGCGACCGGGTACGTTCAGCCCGCCTACGGCGCGCCCGGCTACACCCAGCCCGG
The DNA here is from genome assembly GCF_050942215.1 of Sphaerimonospora sp. CA-214678. Lineage (GTDB taxonomy): Bacteria > Actinomycetota > Actinomycetes > Streptosporangiales > Streptosporangiaceae > Sphaerimonospora. The sequence goes on along the minus strand of NZ_CP192056.1, from coordinate 5,110,257 downwards.
GTACGCGCCGCCCGGGTACGCGCCGCCCGGGTACGCGCCGGGGTACGGCCCGCCGCCGGCCGGCTATCCGCCGTATCCCGACCAGCGGGTCGCCGGCTACCCGCCATCCCCTCAGGTGGCGGCACCGCCGACCGCGCCGCCCATGCCGCCGCAGGCGGTCGCGCGCCCGACCGCCCCGCCGGCGGAGGCCGCGCCGTACGGGCGGGACCCGTCGCGGCCGCGCTACCGCGCCGCGCACCCGATCCTGGCGGGGCTGCTCCTGGTCGTGCTCGTGGCCCTGGCCTGCCTGCTGCCGGTCACCGTCAGCCTGTTCGCCGTCGTGGCGGCCCTGTGCCTGCGCGTGGGCCATCATCTGCTCAGCGACCTCGCGGCACGCCGATCGATCAGGGGGAGCAGCGGCGCCGACCCCTTCCTGGCGATCCTGGGCACGCCCTGGGCGCTGATCAAGTCGACGCTCGCCACGCTCGTCCAGGTCCCGCTGGCCGCGATGTTCGCGATGTGCGTGTGGGGCGGGCTCGTGTACATCGGAAAGATGGCCACCGATCCGGCCGCGGCCTACGCCGCGGGTGCGTTCGTCGCGGGGCTGTTCGTCCTGCCGGGCGGATCGGCGCCGCGCAAGGCGGTCTCGCGGGCGCTCAGCTCGGCGATACGCAGCCCCGGCGCCGGCATGGTGATCACGATCACGGTGGGCACCGTCGCGCTGTTCGCGGTGATGACCGCGATATCGGCCGACGCGTCATGGGCTCCGTGGCGGCCGCCCTCGGTGGCGATCGACCATGTCGTGGCGGATCTCAGACGCAGAGGCGAGGACACGGTCGTCAACCTCGTCGGCGGCCTCCTCGGTGACATCATGGACAGGATCGGCCTGGGTTTCCTCACCTTCTGGAACTGACCCGGCACCCGGGAGGTGGCCGAGGAGGAGCGGAGGAGCGGAATGGGTTCACCGGAACACCTGAGCCCTCACCACCACGGGGACCGTCAGGGAAGCGACCGGGGGAGATCGGAGCGGCAGGACGGCGCGGCGGAACCCGGTCTCGACACAGAACCCGCGTTTCTCGGCCCCTATCGCCTGCTCTCCACGCTCGGCTCCGGCGGGTTCGGCGAGGTGCATCTGGCCCTCGACCCGGAGGGCCGCACCGTCGCCGTGAAGATGCTCCACCCGCACATCGCCTCCGACGCACACGCGATCGCCCGCCTGGCCCGTGAAGTGGAGACCATGCGCCGGGTGCGCGGCCGGCACGTCGCCGAGGTCCTCGGCGCCTCCCTGACCGGCCCCCGGCCGTACATCGTCACCCGATATGTCCAGGGCCGCGCGCTCAGCGTCGTCCTGGCCGCAGGCGGGCCGATCCAGGGGGACGACCTCGTCCGGCTCGCATGCGGGCTGGCCGATGCGCTGGAGTGCGTACACGCCGCCGGGGTCGTGCACCGGGACCTCAAGCCCGCCAACATCATCATCGCGGACGGCGAGCCGTACCTGATCGACTTCGGCATCGCATGCGCGCTGGAGTCCGCGTCGGTCACGGCGTCCGGGGCGGTGGTCGGCACCCCCGGCTATGTGGCGCCCGAGGTGCTGGAGGGCTGGGCCGCCGGGCCGGAGGCCGACGTGTTCGCCTGGGCGGCGACGGTGGCCTTCGCCGCGACCGGGCGGCAGCCGTACGGCACGGGGCCCGTGACGGCCGTCGCCTATCGGGTGGTCCACCATGAACCCGACCTTTCCGGTGTGCCGTCGTGGCTCGCCCCGCTGCTGGCGGAGTGCCTGGACAGGGATCCCCGGGCGCGGCCGACGGCGGCGGGCCTCGTCGCCAGGCTCGCGTCAGCCGCTCCGGACGTGTCCTCTCCCGCCCGCGCGACGCTGCCTCCGGTCGCACCCGCGATCGACGGGCCCGCCGCCGGGCTCGCCGGGGCGCGTGGCTCCGCGCCCACCAGGGAGTGGCGGCCCGGGGAGAGGCGTCCGGAGGAGCGCTCCGACGCGGGGCACCTCGACGCGCGGGCGAGACACCGGCGGAAGCTGCACCGGCGGTGGGTCATCGGATCGGCCCTCGTCGTCGGCCTGTTCGCCGCCGCGGCCGCACACGACCTTCCCGAGATCTCACTGCTCCTGCTCGTGCTGTACGGCATCGGCGTGCTGATCGACGCCGCCTTCGGCCTGGCCGCCAGGGCACGGGCCCGGCTGGTCGTCGACGCCGCCGGCGGCGTCGGCGTCGTCGCCGTCTACGCACTGCTCAGCTCGTTGTTCAGCACGATGACACTGCTCTTCGCCGTCGCCACCGTGCTGTTCCTGCTGATCACCCTCGTCGTCGCGAGTTGACCCTCCTGCCGATCTCCGGCGGCTCCGGTGTGGAGGAGGGGTGCGACAGGTCCGGAACATGCTTCGGTATCGTGATGGCGATGGGGAGGTGTGGCTAGGCTACTCGTGGGTAACATAGTCTTGGCTCCCTTTTGGAAGTCGTGCGTACAGCGTGCGCGTACCCCACGGCACGGAACGAAATTCGCGGCGTCAGCCGTACGGAAAGGGGAGGTCGGCCACCGGCCATGAACATCGTCGTCTGCGTGAAGCAGGTCCCCGACACGGCGACCGAGCGCAAGCTGAGGTCCGATGACAAGACACTCGACCGCGATGCCGCCGACGGCGTCGTCAACGAGCTCGATGAATATGCGGTCGAGGAGGCGTTGAAGCTCAAGGAGGCCCACGGGGGCGAGGTGACGGTGCTCACCATGGGCCCGGGCAAGGCCACCGAGACCATCCGCAAGGCGCTCGCCATGGGCGCGGACAAGGCCGTCCACCTCAGCGATGACGCGCTGCACGGTTCGGACGCGCTGTCGACCTCGTACGCCATGTCCCAGGCGCTGAAGAAGATCGGCTTCGATCTGGTCGTCCTCGGTTCCGAGTCCACCGACGCCCGCACCGGCGTGCTCGCCGCGATGCTGGCCGAGCGTCTCGGCGTCCCCCAGCTCAGCCTCGCCAAGAAGGTCGAGGTGAACGGATCGGCCATCGCCATCGAGCGCCTCACCGACTACGGGTACGACAAGGTCGAGGCCTCGCTGCCGGCCGTCGTGTCCGTGGTCGAGAAGATCAACGAGCCGCGTTACCCGTCCTTCAAGGGCATCATGGCGGCCAAGAAGAAGCCGGTCGAGACGCTCGGCATCGCCGACGCGGAGATCTCCGCGGACCAGGTGGGGCTGGCGAACGCGTGGAGCGAGGTCGTCGACTTCGCCGCCGCGCCGCCGCGTGCGGCCGGGACCATCGTCAAGGACGAGGGCGACGGCGGCGCCAAGATCGCCGAGTTCCTCGCGTCGAAGAAGTTCGTGTGAGGGGCCCCGAGATGAGTGAGGTTCTGGTTCTCGTCGAGCATGTCGACGGCGATGTCAAGAAGGTCACCCTCGAACTGCTGACGCTGGCCCGGTCGCTGGGCGCGCCGGCAGCGGTGTGGGCAGGTCCGGGCTACTCGGAGACCGCGAAGGACAGGCTCGCCGAGTACGGCGCGGAGAAGGTCTACGTGGCGGACGCCGAGGAGATCACGGACTATGTCGTGGCGCCCAAGGCCGAGCTGCTGGCCAAGCTCGTGGCGGACACGGCGCCGGCCGGTGTCCTGGTCGCTGCCACGGCCGAGGGCAAGGAGATCGCCGGTCGGCTGGCCGTCAAGACCGACTCCGGTGTGATCACCGACGCGGTGGGTCTGGGCGAGGGATTCGTCGCAGATCAGTCGATCTTCGGTGGTGGCGTGAACGTGCGCAGCCGGGTCGCCAGGGGTACGCCGATCGTGGCGGTGCGTCCCAACTCCGCCGCTCCCGTCGCGGCGGCCGGTGCCGCCGTGGAGGAGAAGGTTGAGGTCGCTCTGTCGGACGCCGCCCGTGCCGCGCGGGTCGTGGAGCGGGTCAAGCAGGAGAAGGGTGCGCGTCCGGAGCTGACCGAGGCCGCTGTCGTGGTCTCCGGCGGCCGGGGCGTGGGGTCGGCGGAGAGTTTCGCCCTCATCGAGAAGCTCGCCGACTCTCTCGACGCGGCGGTCGGCGCCTCGCGTGCCGCGACCGACGCCGGCTGGTATCCGCACCAGTTCCAGGTCGGGCAGACGGGCAAGACCGTGGCGCCGCAGCTTTACATCGCGGCCGGCATCTCCGGTGCCATCCAGCATCGGGCTGGCATGCAGACGTCCAAGACGATCGTTGTGATCAACAAGGACGCCGAGGCGCCGATCTTCGAGATCGCTGACTACGGCGTGGTGGGCGACCTGTTCCAGGTCGTTCCCCAGCTCACCGAGGAGATCGAGAAGCGCAAGTAGCGCCCGCGTACGCCGTCCGGCCGCCGGGTTGCCGGGCACGGCGCGAGGGGAGACGGGAACAGCGCGACAGGGCCTGGCGGAGACGGCTTGATCGGAGCCGGTCCGCCGTGCCGGAACGCCGAGCGGCGCCGCACCACGGTGGTGCGGCGCCGCTCGCGTTCTCGTCCCGTCTCGTCCCGTCCCGTCCCGTCTCGTCCCGTCTCGTCCCGTCCCGGCGGGGAGGCCGCCGATCCGGCTGCTGGATTCACGCGGCGACGGGCAGGTGCTCGGGGGCCTCGCCGCCATCTGCCGCCGTCCTGCCGGCTGTCTTCCCGGCCGCGTCACCGGCCGTGTTCCCGGCCGGGCCGCCGAGCCCGTGCGGCCGGGCGTACCCGGCGGGCGGGCCGGCGGTTCCCCGGAAGGACGGGAGGAAGCGACCGGCGACCGCGACGAGGAGGCCGAGCGCGACCGCGATGCCCAGCGCGGCGCGCAGGGAGGCCGCGGCCGACAGGAAACCGACGACGACCGGGCCGAGCAGGAGCCCGGCGTAGCCCATCGCGCCCGCCTGGGCGATCGCCGGCCCCGGCCGGTCGGTCGCGGTTCCGGCGAGCGACAGCGCCATCGGCGAGATCGTCGCCACGGACAGGCCGACGAAGAACATCCCGCTCACCGCGAGGGGAGCGGACGGTGCGGCGATGACGAGGAGGAAGGTCGCCGCCGCCGCTGCCCCCGAGGTGACGATCAGGCCGCGTGCGCCGTACCGGTCGCGGAGCCGGTCCCCGCTCAGCCGGGCCGCCAGCATGCCGGCCTCGAACACGGGATAGCCGAGCGCGGCCACGGACTCGGGGGCGCCGAGCGTGCCGAGGAGATACAGGCCGTTCCAGTCGGCCACGACACCCTCGATCATGAAAGCGCCGAACGTGATCGCGCCGAGCAGGTAGACGATGCCGGGCATCCTGCCCCGTGCGCCCGAGGTGTCCCGTGCGTCCGACCTGGCCGCCGCGCCCGGGACGCCTCCGGCGGCCCGGGTGGCCGGCTCCGGGAGGTACGTGCGGCCGATCGCGAGCGAAGCGGGCAACGTCACCAGGGCGATGATCACGAGGTGGGCGGTGAAGGACAGCCCGGCGGCGATCGCCGCGGTGCCGAGCAGTCCCGCCGTGATCGCGCCCATGCACCAGCCGGCGTGCATCCCGCTCATCAGCGGCCTGCCGTACGCCTGCTCCACGGTCGAGCCCTGGGCGTTCATGCCCACGTCCACGACGCCGAACGCCATGCCGAACAGGGTCGCGGCAGCGACCACGGTGGGGAAGGAGGGCGCCACAGCGACGAGCACCAGCGAGGCGGCGCACAGCGGAGCGGCCACCCTGAGCACGCCGCGACTGCCGGCCCTGGCCATGACGACGCGCATGAGCTGCATGGTGAGCAGCGCACCGAGCCCCCAGCAGAGCAGCGCGACGCCGACCGACGACTCGGTCAGCTGCAGCCGGTTGGCCAGCGCGGGCAGACGTACGGTGAACGTCCCGCATATCAGACCGGCCAGGGCGAACGTGAGGACCGACCCGTAACGGGCGGCCCCCAGGGCGCGGGTCATCATGGTCTCCTTTTCTGGGAGTTTTCACGCTTGTGAGATGAGGGGGAGGGGAGGGCGCAGCTGAGATCCGCGCAGGACGGCCGCCACCGGGTGGCCACACGCGGAGAGTGCCGTACGGCGCGACGCGGCCGCCGGAGCGCCTGTCCGGCTCGGCGGGCGGCCGCGCGGCATGGCGGCATTGGATTCGGTGCGATGCGGGTGCGATGCGGTCAGGACTTATGGCGACTCGTCATGGCGAGTCGTTCACGTCATGACGATCGGCTACAGCAGTTCGAGCAATCGTCGGCGGACCGCCGCGTAATCGAGGGTCGACGGGCTGTGGGTTGCGACGTCCCAGAGACCCTCACAGCTGAGGCGTACGACCTGGGACGTCAGCGGATCGGGCTCGTCGTCCAGCCCGTGGGTATGCCAGCGGGCCATCGCCTCGCGGAGCGGCGCGAGCAGCCCGGGGTCTCCCGCCGCCCCGGTGACCACGGCCCAGCGTCGCAGCCTGCCGCTCTCGACGGCCTCGAACGTGGCGGCCAGGTAGGCCCGGGTGTACGTAGGCTCGTGCTGCGCCTCGACCAGCGCGTCGAAATCCGCGATCAAACGCTCGATCATGGCTTTGATCAGCGCTTCCTTGTTCGCGAAGTGGTAGAGAAGGCCGCCCTTGCTGACGCCGGCGCGCTCGGCGACCGCGGCCAGGGTCAGGCCCTGGACCCCCTGATCGTCGAGCAGGAACTCGGCCGCGTCGAGTAGCTCATCCCTTCTCATGGGCTTTACTATACCGTCTGGACGGTTCAGTAAGCGAATCCGGCGATCGACTGAACGGCGGTCCCGGATAGGCTTGTTCAGCTGAGGCCGGGTCTGGAGGGGTCGTGGGAACCGCATATCTTGACCATGCCTCGACCACGCCGATGCTTCCTGAGGCGATCGAGGCCATGACAGCGCAGCTGGGGCGGGTGGGCAACCCCTCGTCCCTGCATGCCGCCGGCCGTCGCGCCCGCCGCGTGGTGGAGGAGTCGCGCGAGACCATCGCGAGCGCGCTGGGCGCCCGCCCGAGTGAGGTCGTGTTCACCGCGGGCGGCACAGAGGCCGACAATCTGGCTATAAAAGGGCTGTTCTGGGCACGCGAACGCCGGCGTATCCTGATCAGCGCGGTCGAACACCATGCCGCCCTCGACCCCGCCCGCTGGCTCGCCGACCGGCACGGCGCGATCGTCGAGCTGCTCGAGGTCGACGAGCACGGGCGGGTGCATCCCGACACGCTGCGTGCGGCCATCGAGCGCGACCCCGGCGACGTCGCCCTGGTCAGCGTCATGTGGGCCAACAACGAGGTCGGGACCGTACAGCCGATCCGCGGCCTCGCCGCCATCGCCCACGAGCACGGCATCCCGTTCCACACCGATGCGGTGCAGGCCGTCGGCCAGCTTCCGGTCGGGTTCGCCGAGTCGGGCGTCGACGCGATGACGGTCTCCGGGCACAAGGTCGGCGGGCCGATGGGCGTCGGTGCGCTGCTGCTGGCCCGGGGCGCCGATCCGGTGCCCGTACTGCACGGCGGAGGCCAGGAGCGCGACGTACGCTCCGGGACGCTCGACGCCCCGGCGATCGCCGGGTTCGCCGCGGCCGTACAGGTCGCCGTCGAAAGCCTGGCCACCACCTCTGAACGGCTGTCGGCACTGCGCGACGACCTGATCGAGCGCGTCCGGCAGGCCGTGCCCGACGTGGTGCTGAACGGCGATCCGGTTGATCGGCTGCCGGGGAACGCCCACTTCTCCTTCCCCGGCTGTGAGGGTGACGCGCTGCTCATGCTCCTCGACGCCAAAGGAGTGGAGTGCTCCACCGGCTCGGCCTGCTCGGCGGGCGTGGCCCAGCCGTCACATGTGCTGCTCGCGATGGGACACGAAGGCGTCCGCGCCCGCGGCTCGCTGCGCTTCTCGCTCGGTCACACCTCGACGAAGGCGGACGTCGACCGCGTGGCCGAGGTCATCGGCCACGTCGTCGAACGGGCCAGGCGGGCCGGCATCCTCATCTGACCCCCACCCTCCCGTGGTGATCTTGCAGTTTCTCGCACCCGTCCCGCTTCGCCTGCGAGAACATCTCTCGTGATCTTGCAGAAACTCGCAGGGATCGTGCTTGAGCTGCGGAAACAGAGTTCGTGATCTTGCAGTTTGTGGCGGACTGCAAGATCACGAACTTTGAAGTCCCAGGTCAGACGGCCATCCACAGAATATCTGCAAGATCACGAGAGGTGTCGCCGCAGGTAGCCGCTGGTTTCTGCGAGCAATTGCAAGATCACGGTCGGGGGGCCGGGGGCGGGGGGAGGGGGGAGGGAGGCGGACACGCCGTCGCCGTCAGGTGAGGAAGTGTGCGACCTCGCTCCAGGAGGGGTCGTCGGCCACCTCGACCTCGGCCTCGCCCTCCTTCCAGGTCGCGGCGAGCTCGTTGATCGCGCTCGCCGCCTCGCCCTCCGGATCGGCGTACACGTGCAGGGTCCGCCTGCCGTCCGCACTCATGTGCGCCGCGAGTACGGCGGTGCCGAGCGTGCCGAGCAGACCGGTGAGCCGCTCCTCGAAGTCGCGCAGCGCGTCGAGAGACCCGCCCGAGGGCTGTCCGTCGGAGTCGGAGTTCCGGTACGGCAGGCCGATGGCGATGTGCTGGTCGTTGAGCGGGTGATCGACGGGCCGGAGCGGATAACGGGCGAGGGCGGTCACCCGGCTGCCGGTGGGGGTCGTGCCCTCCATCAGCATCCACTGCTCTTCCACGAAGCCCTTCGCGAGGTCGGCGATCACGCCGGGCAGGTGGATCGCGGGGAACGCGTCGATCGGCTCGAACTCCGCCGGGACGATCTCGCCCACCCAGCGGGCCACCTCGTCCTCACCCAGCAGCCAGTCGAGCGCCATGAGGGAGGCGTCCATCCGGGCCTCGTCCTCCAGGTCAGGAAATATCGGATGAAAGACGGAAATCTCGGCGCGGGGGGCGTTCGGCGGCGCCTGTACGGCGACCACCAGCCGGTTCAGATCGAACTCCCGGCCCTCGACCTCGACGGACAGCTCCGCCGCCTGCGGCTTGGCCTGCCTGGACGGATGGAACTCCCACAGCTCGCCGTCCGGCGGCGCGGCCAGCGCCCACCGGTGGGTGAACGATCGCAGCTCGGGGTCGTTGCACGCGCTGACGACCAGCGCGTACCGTGCCGTGCCGCCCGGCGCGATCTCCCACACCAGGGACGGGTGCATGGCGTTGACCGCCGATTCGAGCGCCTCGGCGATCGCCTCGGCGTTCCCCGCCTCGACCTGCGCGTCGATCTCCGGGCGGGCCTTCGCCCACCAGGTCCAGAAATCCGCTATGACCTTGGCCGCGTCGGCCGGCGTGTTCTCGCTCCCGAACAATCGCATGACCCCGCATCCTCCCAGCTCCACACCGCCGATGCCAACGTGGGCCCGCCGCGGGGGTAATCTCGGAGACGCTATGGCTCACACCACAGGGGACTCCAACGGCGCCGGCCGGCCCGGTCGCCGGCTGCGCGTGCTCGCGGCCATGTCGGGCGGCGTGGACTCCGCCGTGGCCGCCGCCAGGATCACCGAGGCCGGTCACGACGTCACCGGCGTCCACCTGGCGCTCTCGTCCAACCCCCAGTCGTACCGGACCGGCGCGCGCGGCTGCTGCACCCTCGAGGACGCCCGCGACGCCCGGCGCGCCGCCGACGTGATCGGCATTCCCTTCTATATATGGGACATGGCGGAACGGTTCCACCGCGACGTGGTCGAGGACTTCGTCAACGAGTACGCGGCGGGCCGCACGCCCAACCCGTGCCTGCGCTGCAACGAGAAGATCAAGTTCGAGGCCGTGCTCGACCGGGCCCTCGCACTGGGCTTCGACGCGGTCGCCACCGGCCACCACGCGCGGCTCGTCGACGGCGTGCTGCGGCGCAGCGTCGACGAGGGCAAGGACCAGTCGTACGTGCTGGGCGTGCTCACCCGTGGGCAGCTCGCCCACGCGATCTTCCCGCTCGGCGACTCGACCAAGGCGCAGGTGCGGGCCGAGGCCGCCCGGCGTGGGCTGTCCGTGGCGGACAAGCCGGACAGTCACGACATCTGCTTCATCGCCGACGGCGACACCCAGGCGTTCCTCGCCGAGCGCCTCGGGGCCGCGGACGGGCCGATCGTCGACGCGCTGACCGGCCGGGTCGTCGGCAATCACCAGGGCGCGTACGGTTTCACCATCGGCCAGCGCAAGGGCCTGCACATCGATCGTCCGGCCGCCGACGGGCGGCCGCGCTACGTGCTGTCGATAGAACCGGTGTCCAACACGGTCACGGTCGGGCCGCGCGACTCCCTCCAGGTGCGGATCATCGTGGGCGAGCGGCCGGTTTGGAACGGCCCGCTGCCCGAGCCGTACGAGCCGATCGCCTGCGCCGTGCAGCTGCGCGCCCACGGCGAGGTGTACGGCTGCCGCGCCCAGCTGTCGGGCGGCGAGCTGCACATCGAGCTCGACACCCCGGCCGCGGGCATCGCCCCGGGCCAGGGCGCCGTTCTCTATGACGGCGACGTGGTCATCGGGTCGGCCACGATCTCCTCGGCCACCTGATCGGCCGGCGCCGCGATGTCCGGGCAGAGACCGGCGGGAGGGGCACTGGCGGCTCGACCATGAGTCGACCGGTCCGGCCCGCGTGAATGAACGATGCCCCGGTGTGACCGGTTTTCGCCGTACCTCACGGGGCTTTCACGTGAATAAACCGCGCCGACAATGAGATCCTGCATATCGCCGTTCCGGATCAGTATGGCGCGGGTAGGTCCCATAGTCGCACTGTTTGGTCATCGCTGGCAGTGGCAAGGCTCCCACCGTCCGGGCTGAACGCCACGCTGTTAATCTGCCCGGTATGGCCGAGAAGGGACGCGACCAGGCGCCCGGTTGTAGCGTCCCAAAGTCTGGCAGTGTCGTCATCGTCGGCCGTGGCGATCAGATCACCCTTGGGACTGAAGACAAGGTCCTCCACCCCCTGGTCATTCCCGGTTAGCGTGGCGATCAGGTTTCCTGTGGCTGTGTCCCACAGCCTCGGGGCGGTATTTTCCCGTAGCCTCGAGGGGGCGTCTTCCCACGCGAACGAGGCGGTGGCGAGGGTACGGCTATCCGGGCTGAACGCCACATGAACGATACGGTCGGTAAGAGGCTTGATCAACTGCCCGGTTGTTGCATCCCACAACCGGGCAGTTCGATCCGCACTGCGAATAACCAACGTGCGGCTGTTCGGGCTGTATGCGACCTCGACAATGTCGTCGGTGTGCCCTGCCAGGGTGGCGATCAGGTGCCCGGTGGCCGGATCCCAGAGTCGAGCGAGCCGACCGTTGGTGGTGACGACGGTCTTACTGTCGGGAGCGAAGGTCACGCTCGACACGCCACCGTTGTGGCCGGGGAGGTAATGGAGTGTGGTGCCCGTGCGCGGGTCACGCAGTCGCACCCGGCGGTCGTTGTCAACGATTGTCGCCAGGGTGCTGCCGTCCGGAGAGAACACGAGAGCGGACAGCGTGTCGGCATGGTCTGAGAAATGCTGAATCTCCCGCCAGGTGGCCGAGTCCCACAGCCGGATCTCGCCAGTGCCGGCGACAGCCAGAATCGTCCCGTCCGGACTGAACGCGTTGCTGGGAATCCAACCGTGATGGCCGATGAGTGTCGTAACGGCGCGTCCGTCGGTCGTGTTCCAGACTCTGACCACGCCGTCATCCCCGGTGGTGGCGACCAGGTGTCCGTCGGGTGAAAGCGCCACAACCGGTACGGAACCGGTCCCATGCCGGAAAGTGGCCACTGCCCGACCGTCAGCCGGATCCCAGAGCCGTACAGTGCCGTCGTCGCCGGCGCTGATGAGACGACGACCATCTGGCCGGCTGAAAAGAACAAGTTCGACACTGTCAGCGTGGCCCTTGAGAGCGGCCCGGGAGGAATCACGCGGCATGGCGCGAACCAGGCCGCTCAGCGTCAGTAGCAGCACGACACCGGCGACCACCGGAATTGCCCGGCGCCGGGCAGTCGTACGGCCCCCGTCGGTGCCCGGTGCCGCTGACCTGGAGTTCGTGGTCGGAAAGACTCTCGCGTCCGCGCGGGGAAGCGCGGCTGAGCGCACGCGCAGCGGCTGGCCGGCCAGGCGTTCCTGGAGGCGGACGTGGCGGAACTGATACGTCCCCCCGGACTGACGCAGCAACTGACGTTCGCGGGCGTCGCGCAGGAAGGCCATCAGCCTCAAGGGCAGGCGGCCGCGGGCGGCGAGAATCACCCGCGTGATCAAGAACCTGGGCCACGCCCGAGTGAGCAGCACGATCAGGCCGAATATCAAGCCCGGCAGCACCGTCAGGAAGAAATAGTAAGGGACGCCGTCGACATCATCGACAAGCCCGTGCCAGTACGTCCGGATGAGGTATCCGAAATCGGGTTCTCCTGGCAGACCGGGCCAGCCGGTGAGTGTTTGAGCCACGCCGATGCCGGCAACCGTGGCGACAGTCAAGGACGGAGCGAGCCCTACGGCGACTATGGCACCGGCAGCAGCGGCCCCTACCAGCGCCGATCGACGGTCTTGCCGCAGGAAGGTAAGCGGGTCGGCATGACCGGCGCGTTCGGGTGGAGCTTCAAACCAGTTGTGCACCGCCAGGCCGACACCGATCAGGGCAGCGATCCCCGCAGCCGCCGCAGTGTTGAGAAAGAATTCTTGTATATCGCTGAAGGACCACCTTTCGAGGTGGGTAGACATTTCCACGGCGGTGAACCCCGCGACCATCGGGAGGGCGGGGACGGCGACCAAGGCCACTCCTGTGGCGAACCCTCGTCGCAATCGACCAAAAGACCCGCGAATTCTGAACGACAGCCGCCCCGGCAGTCGACCCGCCATGGCGTACCACATGACGACGGCCAGCACCGAATAACCAGCACCAAAGGCTGCGCCGATTGCCAGCGCAGGTCCGTCCCCGCCGTCCTCGTACGCGTCGGGGCCGCTGAAAGCGGCGAACGAGGCGGCTACGATCACCATCAGGATGGCGCCGCCACCGAGGCTGATACCCAAAGCCACCCACGCGGAGAGTGTGCGCTCGCTGAGCCGCCACCAAGCCAGGTCTCGCTCGCGGTGCTGATGCAGGTGCCGCGCCAGAAAGGTCAACCATCGGCGGGCCTGGGCGGCCCGTCGGTCTCCTTCGGCATCGTCGTCTGCCTGCCCTCCCGGTGTCCGACGCGAGGCATAGGCCGCATCGATCAGTTGATCTATGAGGTGATCTTCCACCGCGTGGCGGCTGTCGAACGATTCAGTCAGCAATTCAGCGGGGTCGCCACCGCCGCGCTGGTAGACCGTACGGGCCACAGAAACCAGCAGCGGTGTCGACAGGGCGGTAGCCAGGGGCCCCTCTGGGAAGGTGCGCAGTTCGGTGTGGACCGAGGACCAGTCGATACCCTCGGGCCAGTCCACATCGTCGAGGTAGTCGATGACATCCTTTGCCGCCAGCGGCAGCACCTGCACGACTGGTGCGCCGCGCAGCACCGGCGCCCCACCTTTGATCACATCCTCGTATTCGGCTGACCGGCAGGTGACCACCACAGGACGTTCCCGGCCGATGGCATAGTTGATCTCACGGATCGCGCTGCGGCGCGCCGACTCCGGGATCTCATCCAGACCGTCGAGGACGGGCAGCAGCAGATTGTGCTCCAGCAGCAGCCGGGGTATCTCTTCGCGACCGCTGTAGTAGGCGTTGGCCAACCCGCCCACGATCCAGTCGTCCAGCGACTGCATGACCGGATCCCAGGACGCGGCCGAGAGCAGCACCGGTGTGGACGCGCCTGCCGAGCGTGCCTGCAAAAGTCCGATTGTCAGCATCATCGCCAGCACCGTCTTACCGGCGCCGGGCTCGCCCAACACCACCAGCCGGCCGCTGCTCAACGACCGCACCGTCTCGTACCCGGTAGCCAACTGGCGGGCGCCGGCATCGAAGCCACCCGTGAGCCGACCATCCTTCAGCCGGACGGCGGTGTCATCAGCGACCGAGGGCGACACCGTCGCCTTACCCTCGGCTACTCCCGCGTGAGCCGCCGACCATGCCAGGGGCAGCACACCGGGGTTGCGCAGCATGCGTGCTTTTGCCTCGGCCGACCATTCTTCGCTGACGATCCGCGCCAGGTCGTCAGCGAGCGCCGGTACATCACGGGGCTGCTCCGGCTGCCCCAGAAACCCGCTGACAATATCGATGGCTAATGCCATGATCGTGATAAATAGCCCAGCGATCGCAGCGATTTCCTCCCGGCCGGAACCATCCGACCGGATCATCCAGACCGCTATGCCCACCGCCGCCCCCACCAGAAGGCCCAACAGGACATTCCGGATCGTGCGACGCGGCGATGGCCACCACGCCATGCACACCCCCTCTCGCAGCGGTCGCCGGAGAATCACAGTAGATCAAAATCGTTCGTGTCAGCCAGGGTGTCAGCTCAGAGGGCGTTCGATGTAAAATTCTCGTCCTGGTACGGCGCAGCCAATCGCTAACTGACCAGGGAATAGGTCGGTTGAGATATACATGCTGGTGGAATCGGCTGGGCGGGGCCTGACTCCCGGGATACCGGCTCTTCGCGTTCTCCCTGGTCGAACACCGAAGAGCGACTGCCGTACTAGGACACCTCGACGGACTCGCCGACCGGGATGCGGCGGAAGTCGGCCTTCTGGTGGTCGCCCTCCATGCGGATCCAGTTGTCGACGACCTTCAGCCCGACCTCGTTGAGCAGGCCGTCGTGCGTGCTGTAGGCCCGCTGCGGGCGGACCTCGCGGAGGTAGGCGACCATGTCGGTCGTCCTCATCCACGGCGCGTTCGTCGGCACCAGCAGCGTGGGCACCTCGACACCGGGCGGGGTGAACGCGTCACCGGGGTAGAAGACCTCCTCCTCCACCAGAAACCCGACGTTCTGCACGACCGGGATGTCCGGATGGTTGAGCGCGTGCCATTCGCCGATCACCTTCACCCCGAACCCCGCCGTCGTGAAGGCATCGCCGTCCCGAACCACCTGCACCTTCGCCGGGATCTCGCCGAGCAGGTCGGCCACCGACTGACAGGTGAAGATCTCCAGGTCCGGGGCCGCCTTTCGCAGCAGGTCCGCGTCCACGTGATCGAAATGCTCGTGTGTGATCAGTACGGCGCTCGCCTCGTCGAGCAGCCCCTCCCCGCTGAACGATCCCGGGTCGATCACCAGGGTCGAACCGTCCTTCTGCAGCCGCCAGCACGCGTGCCCGAGTTTGGTGAGTCTCATAGTGCCTAAGCTAGTCCCGTGCAGGATTATCCATGGGTGGAGGCCACGGCCACCGGCGTGGGCTCGCATCCGGGCGACGACCGCGAGGCCCATATGGAGGCGCTCCGTACGGTCTTCGGCGAGTTGCCGATGCCGTACCTGCCGGAGCTGCCCGGTCGGGGCGTCGGCGCCGACATGATCGGCAGGAGCGCTTCGCTGCTGGTCGAGCTGCCGGTGGAGGTGCAGCCGTCGGGGTGGCGGTTCACCGACGGGGTCGGCCGCGACCTCAAGCGTGCCCGCGACCACCTCGCCCGCGACCTCGACGGGCTGGAGGAGGTCGCCCAGGGATACGCGGGCCCGCTGAAGATCCAGGCGTGCGGCCCGTGGACCCTGGCCGGGGCCGTCGAACTGCGGCACGGCGACAAGGCCCTCGCCGACGCGGGAGCCGTACGGGACCTGACCGAGTCGCTCGCCGAGGGGATCGCCGGGCATGTGGCGCAGGTGCGGCGGCGGGTCCCGGGGGCCCGCGTGGTCGTCCAGCTCGACGAGCCCGGTCTGCCGGGAGCGCTGACGGGCACGGTGCCGACCGCCTCCGGGTTCGGGCGGCTGCCTGCCGTCGAGGCCGTGACCGCGGGAGAGCGGCTCAGGACGGTGATCTCCGGGCTGGGCGACGACGTCTTCCCGATCGTGCACTGCTGCGCGCAGGACGTGCCGTTCGGGGTGCTCCGTACGGCCGGGGCGCGAGGGATCTCGCTCGACGCTTCGCTGCTGCGGCGGCGGGACGAGGATGCGATCGGAGAGGCGATCGAAGCGGGCGCCGCGTTCTTCCTGGGGGTCGTGCCGGGGACCGACAGCAGGCTTCCCGACATCGGCGTGGTGGCCAAGCCCGCGCTGGAGCTGTGGCGGCGGCTCGGGTTCACCCCCGCGCGGCTCGCCGGGCAGGTGGTGCTCACGCCCGCGTGCGGGCTCGCCGGGGCCTCGCCGCGCTATGCGCGTGCCGCGCTCGCCCGCTGCCGGGACGCCGCCCGGGTGCTGCGCGAAGACCCCGAGGACGAGTGAGATGACGGTCGGGGCCGGTGGACGACGCGATGGTCCCGCCGGGCTCCGATCCCGGCTGTAAGCGTTCTGCAAGTGCGATCGCCTATCTCTTGATGTGCTGGTAGCCCACAGTTCAGGAGAAGATCCATGCGAAGCGCTCCGCGCCTTCTGCTCACCGCTGCTCTGTCCACGGTTCTCGGCGCAGGACTCGTCGCCACCTACCCGTCCGCCGCTTCGGCCGCTTCCACCGCCTCCGCCACTTCCGGTGCTTCCGCCGCCTCGGCCGCCTCCGTCTGGCGCTGGGGGCCGTTCGCGTCCTCGGATGCGAGGGGCTGGGTCATCGGCAACGTCAGGTCCGGCAGGTCGGGCATGCGCATCTCGGGGGACCTCTACGACAGAAGCGGGACCCGTACGTGCACCTGGATCAAGCTCAAGTGGCTGACGGACCGCGGCAAGTACCGCACCGCGAAGTTCCGAAACTGCTCGCATTCCAAGCCGCGCGCGTTCCAGGTGAACGCGGGATACATGCTGCTCGCCAACGCCCAGGTCTGCCGGGGCACCGCGAAGAGGATCACCGGAAAGTGCTCGCGGTGGCGGCAGGTCTGGGCCCAGGGCGGTAGGTGACCCTCCGCGCGGTCGGCCACGGGGCCGAGAGGGCCGGACAAAAGGGAATGAAAGTGGGCTAGGAGCGGTCTACCGTATTTCTGGATCGCTCGTGAGCAGAGGGACCGCGTGGTCTGGCGCGACCTCGGCTGAGCCGATCAGCGGGAGCCGCATCCTGTCCTCGGTGCGGCTCCCGCACGCGTTCGCCGGCTTACGCACGCGTCGTTCGCCGGCTTACGCACGCGCTTGTCGGCGGTCGCGCGCTGCGGTCGCGACGCGCTTGTCGGCGGTCGCGGCGTCGAATGTCGGTCGGCGGAGATACCGTTTTCCCTGAGTCGTCCACAGGGCAGCTGACGAGGGGAGACGGGCGTGACCGAGCAGGTGAACGAGGCCGAGGGCACGGCGGTCGAGGTCACGCCGGCTGAGGCCGCGCCGTCCGCGGCGCGGGAGCGGCACGCCGAGCTCGCTGAGCTGATCGAGGATGCCAACTGGCGCTACTACGTGCTCGACTCACCCTCGGTGAGCGACGCCGAATACGACAGGTGGATGGGAGAGATCAGGGCGCTGGAGGAGGAGCATCCCGACCTGCGAACGCCCGACTCGCCCACGCAGAAGGTGGGCGCGCCGATCTCCACCGAGTTCACCGCCGTCACCCACCTGCAGCGGATGGAGAGCCTCGACAACGCCTTCGACGACGAGGACCTGGTCGGCTGGGAGGCGCGGGCCCAGAGGTTGATCGAGGCCGATCCGGGGCCCTACCTGTGCGAGCTGAAGATCGACGGCCTGGCCGTGGCGCTCGTCTACGAGAAAGGCCGCCTGGTGCGCGCCGCCACCCGGGGCGACGGACGCACGGGGGAGGACATCACGCCGAACGTCCGCACCCTGCGTGACGTGCCGGACCGGCTGACCGGCGACGACACCCCCGACCTGCTGGAGGTGCGCGGCGAGGTCTTCCTGCCGGTGGAGGGCTTCGAACGGCTCAACGAGCAGCTCATGGACGCGGGCAAGGCGCCGTTCGCCAATCCGCGCAACTCGGCCGCCGGCTCGCTCCGGCAGAAGGATCCCCGGGTCACCGCGCAGCGGCCGCTCCGGATGATCGTCCACGGTGTGGGCAAGTGGGAGGGCGCCCGGAGGCCCGAGACCCAGTCGGAGATGTACGAGCTGCTCGGCTCCTACGGTTTCCCGGTCAGCGACCGCTATCGGGTCGTCCCGACGCTGGACGACGTCCGTGCGTTCGTCGCGCACTACGCCGAGCACCGCCACGATCCGGAGTACGAGATCGACGGCGTGGTGGTGAAGGCGAACCGGATCGCCGTGCAGCGGCAGCTCGGTTCGACCAGCAGGGCGCCGCGATGGGCGATCGCGTTCAAATATCCGCCGCAGGAGGTCACCACCGAGCTCCTCGACATCCAGGTCGGGGTCGGCCGCACCGGCCGCGTCACGCCGTACGCCGTGATGAAGCCGGTCGTGGTGTCCGGCTCGACCGTGGAGCGGGCCACGCTGCACAATGCCTCCGAGGTCGAGCGCAAGGGCGTGCTCATCGGCGACACCGTGGTGCTGCGCAAGGCCGGCGACGTCATCCCCGAGATCGTCGGGCCGGTGGCCTACCTGCGGGACGGCACCGAGCGGGCGTTCACGATGCCGACCCACTGCCCGGAGTGCCGGACCGAGCTGGCCTACGAGCGGGAGGGCGACGCCGATCTGCGCTGCCCGAACGCCCGTGCCTGCCCGGCCCAGCTCCGCGAGCGCATCTTCTTCGCGGCGGGGCGCAACGCGTTCGACATCGAGGGATTGGGCTATGTGGCGGCCACCGCGCTGACCCAGCCGCTGCCGCCGCAGGAACCGCCGGTGCGCACCGAGGCCGATCTGTTCGACCTCACGATGGATCGGCTGCTGCCGATCCGGTCGGTTGTCCGCGACCCGGACACCGGCTTGCCCAGGACCGACCCCAAGACCGGTGGGCCGAAGGTCGTCTCGTTGTTCGCCAACCTCTCCGGCGAGCCGAGCAAGAACGCCCAGATGATGCTGGAAGAGCTGGAGAAGGCCAAGACACAGCCACTGTGGCGGGTGCTGGTCGCGCTGAGCATCCGGCACATCGGGCCGCCCACCGCGCGGGCGCTGGCCGAGGAGTTCCGCTCGCTCGACGCGATCGCGTCGGCCTCGGAGGAAGAACTGGCGGCCGTCGAGGGCATCGGGCCCCGGGTCGCGGCCACCATCCGTGAATGGTTCGAGGTCGACTGGCACCGCGAGATCGTCGACAGGTGGCGGGCCGCGGGGGTGCGCATGGCCGACGAGGCCCCGGCCGGGTTGGAGGTGCGGACGCTGGAGGGCCTGACGTTCGTCGTCACCGGCACGCTGACCGACTTCAGCCGCGACGAGGCGAGTGAGGCCATCACCGGCCGGGGCGGCAAGGTCACCTCGGCGGTGTCGAAGAAGACCGGCTTCGTGGTGGTCGGGGACAATCCCGGCTCCAAATACGACAAGGCCGTCAAACTCGGCATCCCCATCCTCAACGAGGAGGGGTTCCACGTCCTTCTGGAGAAGGGCCCCGACGCCGCCCGCCCCCTCGCGGCCACGCCGGGGGAATAACCGGCCTCCGCCCTGGCTGTGCCAGAGCCATACGCCAAGCCGTCCCCGGTGAATAAATTCGAGAGGTCGTCCCTGTCCTCAGCGGGAGGGGTTCCGTCCTGTCGCTACGAGCATGCCGATTAGTTGCCCGGGGCTTACCTCAACGTCTGCTGTCGGTCACGCTCCGCTGGTCGGCAACGCCGGTTTGATCCGCGCCCCTCCCAGGTCGTTGCTAGCGGTTTGCTAGCAACCGGAGGCGATGCTGCTAGCGGGAATTGCCATGCTCAAGGCTGCACCAGTAGCTGCGGCAGAACAGTAAACCGATGACCAGGTCTCGGCCTGAGCATGGCCATGATCCGGACTTTAGTGTGAGAGACGAGGGTAATGAAATCATCGACGGTTGTGCTGCCGGCCGAGCGTGCCTGCGAGGACATCGAGAAGTACCTGGCCAGCCGCCTGGCCGCCTATACCTCGGCGGCCATGCCCCGTATTGAGCCGCCCCGAGTCGAGCTGCTCGGCTTCCGTGATCTGCTCGACATCCAGCCGTCACCGTCGGTTTCCGGAACCCCGATCTACCTCACGCCCAGATCGGTGATGCTGGGGCCCACTCCCCGCGAGGTCGGAAGTCCCTGCCACTGGTGCGTGGCCTTGCGCTGGCAGAAGCTTCGCGGGAAGGCCGAGCGGGAGATTCTGGAGGGCGACAGGGAGGTACGGACCGCCGCCCGGACCCCTTTCCTGACACAGTTCACGCTGGACGCAATATGGGCCCTGTTCTCGCAGCTCGCCAGAAGGGCTGCCGGAAGGCAGGCCGGGTCGTCGCCCCCAGGAATCGGCGAAGTCTATGAGCTCTCGCTGGATAGCCTGCAAGCGCAGCGTTACGCCCTGCTGGCCGATCCCTCTTGCCGGGTCTGCGGACCGGCGCCCGCCGACGGTTCGGCGGCCCCGGTTATAGAGTTCGTCTCCCGCGTCAAGAAATCGCCGGGGCGGTACCGTATTCGCTCCGTCGAAGAGTTGGATCTGCCGATGGCGGCGTTGGCCAACCCGGTATGCGGTGCGCTGGGAAGCATGGCCCGCCCCGATCTGTCCTGCCCGACCACCGCTCCGGTCAACGGCAACATGACGCTGCGCATCTCCGCCGCGCTCTTTGACGTCTCCTGGGGTGGCCACGCCGACTCCTATGAAGCTAGCAGTCGGCTGGGCGTACTGGAGGGGCTGGAACGATACGCCGGAGGGCAGCGGCGAGGGAATGTGGAGCCTGTCTTCGGCAGTTACGCCCAACTGCGGGACAATGCCCTCGACCCACGCGAGTGCGGGATGTACAGAGAGGAGGTCTACCGTAACGAGCCGGGACTTCGGGAGTTTGACGAGGAGCGGGCGATTCCATGGGTGTGGGGGTACTCGCTGCGTGATGAACGGCCGATTCTGGTGCCCGAGCGAATCGCTTACTACATGGGCAAGCACGGCGGCGAGGATAGCTTCGTCTACGAGTGCTCGAACGGCTGCGCAAGCGGGAGTTGTCTTGAGGAGGCAGTCCTCTTCGGGTTGCTCGAGCTGCTGGAGCGAGATGCCTTCCTGCTGGCTTGGTACGGCAAGGCATGTCTGCCCGAGATTGATTTGGACAGCTGCGTTGACTCCGAAACCCGATTTATGATCGACCGGCTCCGCCTGTGGGGCTACGATACGCGCCTTTTCGATAACCGCGTGGATTCTCCGATACCGGTAGTGAGTGGAGTGGCCGTGCGGCGGGACGGCGGCCTGGGCAGGCTGTGCTTCGCCGCCGGATCGAGCCTGGATCCGGAGGCCGCTGTACGCGCTGCGCTCTGCGAGATCGCCTCCTACGTCCCCGCGCTGCCCAAGCGCGTGGCCGATCGGCTGCCCGAGCTGCGAACGATGGCGAAGGATTTTTCGAAAGTTGGCGACATCAATGACCACGCGACGCTGTTCGGGCTCCCGGAGATGGCGCGGCATGCCGACTTCCTGCTGCTGGACCGGCCGAAGATCGAGATGGCTGACCTGTACCGGGAATGGGAGCAGGAGCGGCCTCGCACCCATGACTTCATGGACGACCTGCGCTACTGCCGCGACCTCATCACGGAGGCCGGTCATGACTTGATCATCGTGGACCAGACCTGCCCGGAGCAGCGTACTCTCGGCCTGCGGACGGTCTCGGTGATCGTGCCGGGGCTCATCCCAATCGACTTCGGCTGGAGCAAGCAGCGGGTTCTGACCCTGCCGAGGATGCGTACGGCCTTTCGCCGGGCTGGCTGGATCGGGCGGGACCTGCTCGATTCCGACCTGCACTATGTGCCACATCCCTTCCCCTGATCCCTGCGAAGTCCTGTGTCGATCATCCAGCCGAAGGATCGGATCCGGGAGTTGACCAGTCGGAGGTGGAGCGTGCCGATGTCCTGCCGGATCGGCACGCTCCACACTTTCATCACGGGGTGAATGGCCTACTTCCGCCTCGCGGACCTGGGAAGCAGGCTCCGTGATCTGGATGAATGGCTACGTCGCAGGATGCGGCAGATTCGCTGGAAGGAATGGAAACGCTACTCGGCCAAACGCCGGAACCTGCGTCTACTGGGCGTCCCTGACCGCACCGCGCGGGAGTGGGCGGGCAGCAGCAAGGGGTACTGGCGGATCGCCGGGTTGGTCGTCCTCCATCGTGCTTTGCCCAGCGCCCACTGGGACGATCTTGGCCTGCTGGGCTACAGAACACCTGGCTGCAGGCTCAGAACCACGGCTTGACGAACCGCCGGATGCGGGCCCGCATGTCCGGTGGTGTGAGAGGAGGGTCGAACCACCCGACCCTCCTACTCGATTGCAAGGTGCTCCTAGCGGAGAGTCAGGCAATTGATACCGACCTGTCGGCGGCCTTTGTGAGGGTGAGTTCCACGGGCCGCGGCAGGCCGTCAACGCATGATGAGAAGGACGAGCTATGCACATCATGACGGAAAGGGCGGAACAGTCGGAGACGTTGGACACTGACCTCTCCAAGGTCCGCCCCAGGATCAGACACGACGTGCTTTTCGCCGACACGGGCGGCGGCGTGCTGCTGCGGGATGGAGATGGAGGTTTCTTCGTCAAGGGGAGCTCAGCCTACCGTCTCGCCACAATGTTGATCCCCTATCTGACCGGAGAGCATACGGTCGCCGAGCTCAGCGGTGGCTTGAGCGAGCCGCAGCAGAAGATGGTCAGCGGGTTCGTCCGTGCGCTCTTGGAACGCGGCTTCGCTCGCGATGCCCAGCCGTCGGGTTCCGACGAGTTAAGCGAGGCCGTACGGGAGCGGTTCGCCTCACAGATCAACTACGTCGACCACTACACCGACGACGCGGCCAGACGCTTTGCGGCTTTCCGCACCGCCCGGATCCTCGTGTGCGGCGGTGGCCCGGTGGCACTGGCTGCGGCGCTCAGCCTGGTCCGCAATGGCTCGGCCCGGGTCGACGTGGTCGGCGGTTCGGCCCACCCGGCGCTGCTGGAGGAGGCTGAGGCGCTGACGTCGGCGGGCTGCGGCGTGCAGGTGAACGCCGTGCAGGTGGACTCGGTGAAGCTGGACGGACTCACCGGCTACGACGTGATCATTGCCGCCGCAGGCGACTGCGGTCCCGCCGAGCTGTTGCGGCTCAGTGCGCTGCGCGGCCCGGACGGACCCGCGCTGCTGTCCGCCGCCGTTGTCGGCCGGCACGCGGTGCTCGGTCCGCTAGCCCGCGCCGGCTCACCCTGCTGGGGATGCGCGATGCTTCGGCTGGACGCCAACTTGGATCCGGCGCTGGTGGCGGCGATGTGGCGTGATGCCGGGCTGCCGGGAGGGTACGGGGCGAATGCCCACGTAAGCGCGCCCGTCGCCTCCATGATCGGAAATATGCTGGGTTATGAAACGTTCCGTCTGCTTACCGGCGCGGCCACTCCCGAGACCGACGGCGCACTCATCATCCAAGACCTGAACACCCTGGAAACCGTCACCGAGCCGCTCCTACCGCACCCTCGCTGCCCCGTTTGCGTCCATGACGACATCGCGCCGGACATCCCCCGACCGCTGGAACTCACCGAGCCGGAGGAGGACGCAGCGGTGGAGCCCGGCTTGGATGCAGACACCGACGCGCTCCGCGAGGAACTGGACCGGGTCCTCCCGCTGGTCGGCCCGAACGCGGGTGTCTTCTCGTCCTTCGAGGACCTTGCCATAGACCAGTCTCCGCTGAAGCTGAGTCGCCTGCGGGTGGGAGTCCCGGATGCCGTAGCCAGGCAGCGCGTGATCGCAGCCGCAGATCTCTACCACCTGCCGCGCGCCCGCGTCCGTGCCGCTCATCAAGCGGCCCTCGTCTACGCGGGCCGGATCGGCCATGTATCCGACGCGCGGGCCTCCTCTGGGCTGGAACTGGCTGCGGAAGGCCTCGCCCCCGTGGGTCACCATCGGCTGTTGACCGCCAGCGGCATGCATCTGGACCCGAAGGGGATTGAGCCGTGGGTCCAGGCCGTCTCCCTGCTCACCGGGCGGGCTCACCTTGTGCCGGCTGCCGCGGTTCACCCCTTCTCTCGGCACAACACCGACCTGGTCTTCGAGCCTTCCGCCGCAGGGGACGGGGCGGGTGCCACCCTCGCTCAGGCGGCCGCGCGGGGTCTGCTGTCCGCCCTGGGATACGCGGCGATGCGCGAGGTTGTCGCGGGGCGGGCGGCGGGGACGGCGGTGCTGGACCCGCCAGAGCACGGGTCGGAGATGGAGTTCCTGCTGCGGACTGTGCGCAACATGGAACTGTCGGTAGAGCTGTTGTCCCTCGCCCCGGCACATACGGCTCGAACCGTCCTGGCCAGGGCCACCAGTTCTGCGACAGGCGAGGAGTGGTGGGCCATCGGAACCGGCGTGCGCGAGGAGGCGGCGGCCAAGATCGCATTGCGTGATCTGGTCGCGAGAGCGCAGTTACGGCGCGAACTGGGGCTCGATGAGGAGTTGGACTTCGGAGACCCGCTGATGGCCACCTTCGATGCTTTCGCCGTTCGCACCGAAGAGAGCGCGGTCGAACCGCCGAATGGTGACATGGCGGAGGTGCTGAAGGATCTGGCCGCTGACGAACTCGATCCGTTGCTGGTTCAGACTACCCCACCAGATCTGGGCCGCAACGGCGGCATCGTGACCGTCCGGGTACTTCTGGCCCGGCAGCGCTGGATCTCGTGAAAAACGTCGACACGTCTTTGGAAACCGGCCTGGCCGAGTATGTGCAGACCCGACTGGCTACCGCGGGCTGGCCTGGGATCACCGTCCATCTCGGCCGGCTGGGGCTCACCGACATGCTGGGACCGGCCCTGGCAGATCTGCCCGGAGAGCGCCTTGGCGGGAGCGGCGAAGTTCTCGCGATCCACCTGCGGGACGACTCGGCCATCGTCGGCCCGATCGACACGCCGGCTCGCCTGGACGGACGACGATCCCGCCCCTGTCACCTGTGTCTGGTCCGTCGCTGGCAGGCCATCCAGGCTCAGGACGAACGGAACATCCTGGAGACCGGCCCCGGCTTCCAGACCGTGGACGGGAACCCGTACCTGACCGCCTTCGCACTGGCGCTCATCGGCGACGTCGCCGAGTATCTGGTCGAGGAACGCCCCCGCGACGCGGCTGGACGTCCGCACGTCTATCAGGTCGGCCTGAGCGCCAATGCGGTTCGCCGCTACCCCCTCGTCGCGGACTCAGAGTGCCCCGCATGCGCAGAGCCCGAGCCGGACAGGCCGGACAACGCAGTCATTGAGCTCGCTCCCATAACCAAGCTCGGCCCCGACGCCTTCCGGCTGCGCTCCGCCACCGACTATCGGCTGCCCGTGGACACCTATGTCAACCCACTCTGCGGCCCGCTCGGCGCACGATTGTCGCACCGTCTGGCCAGCACCACCACCGCTGCCGCCATCGGCCACTTCGCGGTCCGCGGCGACGGCTACGTGCACGACTCCTTCTGGGGCGGCCATGCCGACAGCTTCGCCGAGAGCGAGGTGCTCGGCATCATGGAGGCCCTGGAGCGGCATGCTGGTCTGCGGCCGCGCCGCAAGCAGACGGTCGTCCACGGCACCCACGCCGACCTGCGTGACCGGGCCATGGACCCTCGTGAATGCGGCCTGTACGCCGACTCGTTCTATGAGCGCAACGCTCGCTACTACACCTCATTCCATGAGGACCTGACGATTCCGTGGGTGTGGGGCTACTCCCTTCGCGACCGGCGCCCCATCCTGGTCCCCGAACAGCTCGCTTACTACCACCTTCCCAGTGATCCGGCCAAATTCGTTCAGGAGTGCTCCAACGGCTGCGCTGCGGGGAGCTGTCTGGGAGAGGCGGTCTTCCACGGCTTGCTGGAACTCATCGAAAGAGATGCCTTCCTCATCTCCTGGTACGGCGGCAGCCGCCTTCCTGAGATTGATCCGGATAGCTGCCAGCGGATCCAGACCCGCATGCTGATGGACCGGATCTCGCTGAGCGGCTATGACGTACGCATTTTCGACACCCGGGTGGACTTCCCGATCCCCGTCGTCACCGTTGTCGGGATGCGGCGAGTAGGCGGCCCAGGACGTCTGTGCTTCGCGGCCGGTGCCGGTTTCGACCCGGAGGACGCCGTCGCATCGGCGCTTCGGGAGATCGCGCACACCGTGCCCAGCTTCCCCGCATACTCGGCTGCCGAGACAGACGAGCTGAAGGCGATGGCCGACGACTTCCGGCGGGTTTCCAGATTGGCCGACCACCCCCGCCTGTTCGGCCTGCACGAGATGGCCGATCACGCGGACTTTCTCCTCGGCGGCCCCCGCCGGGTCCGCCCGCTGCAGGAGGTCTACCAGGACTGGCACCGACTGCGCCCGTCCGGACCGGACCTTTCCGAGGACCTGAGGTTCTGCGTGGACCAGGTCGCCTCCGCCGGTATCGATGTGATCGTCGTGGATCAGACCTCGCCCGAGCAGCTTGAACTGGGCGTGCACACCGCATGCGTGATCGCTCCCGGGCTGGTCCCCATCGACTTCGGATGGGAGCGGCAACGGGCGTTGCACATGCCGCGCACCCGCACGGCTCTCCACAGGGGTGGTCGGCGCGACAGGCCGCTTGAGGCGGCCGAACTCAACTACGTCCCCCACCCGTTCCCCTGACTGCTGAGGAAGGTGTGACCATGAGCGTCCAGGAGTACCTCACCGCGATCGTGCACCGTCGACGTATCCCCATGGAGCCGCTGGACTTCGAACCGGATTGGGGAGACAAGCCCCGGCGGCACAAGGTCTATGCGGGGGCCCCTCGTTTTCCGCTGCGCAGCGATTCGGCAGCCCGGGAGGCGGCAAGCCTGGAGGATGCGCTTCGGACCGATGCTGGGGACGAACGGTTCACCCTGGGCCTGCTGGGTGACATGCTCCGGGACTCTTACGGACTGCTGGGGCGGCGACTCGGGGTTCAGTCGAATCACGACTTGGACACCCTCTCCCACTACCGCACCTCCGTGCTGTGGCGGGGGACCGCGTCCGGTGGCGGCCTCTACCCGGCCGAGATCTACTGGGTAACCGGCGGGAGCGGCCCGATGCTGCCCGGCGTCTATTACTACTCGACCTCCCATCATGAGATGCAGCGGCTGCTGGCTGGGGACGCGGTGGGGCAGGTTCGTGCCGCACTCGACGACCCGCAGGCGGCTGAGACCGACCAGTTTCTGCTGGTCAGCATCAAATTCTGGAAGAACGCGTTCAAGTACAACAGCTTCGCCTACCACGCGGTCACCATGGATGTGGGCACTCTTCTGGGCACCTGGAACATGTGGTCCAAGGCGCACGGCCTGGCGCTGCGTCCCGCCCTCGCCTTCGATGAGCCCGCCCTCAACGAGTTGCTCGGCCTGCAGACCCACGCCGAGAGCGTCTTCGCCGTTGTCCCCTTGCCCTGGTCCGATCAGGCACCCCGGTCGGCCGCCTCAGGGTTCGCCACGCCCAGTGTGCGGCTCGTCGAGCAGGAACGCTCGCGCAAGGTCATTCGCTTTCAGCAGGTTGAGAACGTTCACCTGGCCACGGTGGAGGCCGGCTCTGCCCCACGACCCAAGCCTCAGGAGCTGGCCGTCGGCGCGGCTTCCATCCCGGACCGGGGCAGAACTGCCGGAGTTACTCTGCCCGAGCCGGCGCCGCTCGCGATGAGCGTTCCCGACGCGCTGCGGGCTCGGCGCAGCAGCTTCGGCCGTTTCAGCAGCCACCGGCCAGTTCCGTTGGACTCGCTCACCGCCGTGCTGAACGCGGCTTCGGTCGGTGGCCAATTCCCTTCCAACATCAAACTTCCTGATGGCACCCCTGCACTGACCAGGCTTTGCGTCTTCGCCAACCACGTCGAGAACCTGCCGCAGGGCAGTTACGACTACGACCCCGAGACCCGTCGGCTTCATGCGATTTCTTCCGGCGCCTACGGGCGGTTCCTCCAGACCAACTACTTCCTCAAGAACTACAACCTCGAACAGGCTGCGGCCGTCTTGGTCGTCATGGCCCGGCCGGAGGCGGTCATGTCGGCCGTCGGCCCACGCGGCTATCGCTACGTCAACGCCGAGGTGGGTGCCGTGGCTCAGGTTGCTTACACCGCGTGCGCCGCGCTCGGTGTGGGCTGCGGCGCCGCGCTCGGCTTCGACAACGTCTCCTACGCCGAGGAACTCGGGACCGCCGGAACCGGCGAATGGCCGCTCCTGATCCTGATGATCGGCAATGAACGGCGCGATGGTGCGAATTTCGACTGTCGGATCGGCTGAATTCGTTCACGATTTAAGGAGCACTCAATGCTACAGAGCATGGCGCCGAACGTGGCTGAGAAGTGGATCCTGTCGGATCTGTTCATGCTCAGAGTGGCCGGCCTGCCGGTGGGGGCTGTGGACGCATTGCGGGCTACTGCCACGATTGCCTGGGCCGATCGGATGCTGACCCTGGAAACCAGTCTCGACCACCTTAAGTCGCCCGCTACCGATGTGCTGGAGGCGGCGGTGGGCGATGCGACTGAGGATCGGCTGCGCCACGATCTGGTCGCCTTACGACGTGACGTGTTCAATCGGCGCCTCCCGCGGGACCTGGCCAGAGCACGGAGACTGACTGCCGGACTGGGGCCGTCCGGTCGCGCAAAGGTGGCTCAGTGGCTGGACCTGCGCGAGCAGTACAGCCTGTTGGAGCGGGAAGGCGAGGATCTCCTGCAGGGGGAGATCTCGGCCGGACAAGAGCACCTGCGGGCGCTGGCCCTCGACCCCAGACTCCGTCACGGTTTGATGCTGGCCTCCCCCTCGTTGGATCGCTACCTGCCGACCTACCTGGAGGCTCCGGCGGGCCCGCTGGGAAAGAGGGCTCGTCGGATCGAGCGATCGCTGCTCGAGTACGTCTACCGCACCGCCTGCAAGACCAGCCCGTTCAGCAGCATGACCACGGTGGCGCTGGGCCGTTTCGGACCGGGTGGCGATGGCTCGGCGCTCGTGGTGGAGGGCCGGATCGGGGGGCTGGGGCGTAGCCACCCCCGGTTGAACGTCGCGGCCCTGGCCCGCCTCGCCGACGTCATCTCTGGCAACGCCGACCTCCGCCGAGATCTGCCGGTGGAGGTCACGACCGGGTGGAGCGC
The DNA here is from genome assembly GCF_050942215.1 of Sphaerimonospora sp. CA-214678. GTDB lineage: Bacteria > Actinomycetota > Actinomycetes > Streptosporangiales > Streptosporangiaceae > Sphaerimonospora. The sequence goes on along the minus strand of NZ_CP192056.1, from coordinate 5,081,405 downwards.
GGACAGCAACCGGGTCCGCTATGTCCGCCGTACCCGCCACACCGGTGACGCGGACGCCGCGATGACCTTCGACTCCCTGGAGGAGAGCCTGTTCTTCCTGTCCCGTGGGACGGTGCTCAAAGAGGTCCTGGAGATTTTGGAGAATGAACCGCGCATCCGGCTCGGCGAGTTGGCCGAGCGACTCCACCAGCAGGACCCGCTGGGGCGGGACCGAGCCGAGGTCGAAGCGTATCTGAGCCGTCTGCTCCGCCTCAGCCTGCTGACGATTCCGGCGCTCCAGGTCGACATTCACAGCGCCGATCCGCTGACCGGCTTCCGTGAACAGGTCGCGCAGCTGGGACGGGAGTGGTCCGACGAGCTGGCGGATCGACTCGATCTCATCCGTGGTCATCTCCACGAGTTCCGCAGTGCCGACCCACCCGGTCGCCGTCGCCTGGTGGAGGCCATCCGCAGCGAGCTGACGGAGGCTCAGCACGACCTGGGCGAGACCGAAGTCACCACTTCCCGCACTCTCGTCTATGAAGACGTGTGCCTGCCTGATCTGCGGGTCGTCGCAGATGAGGAAATGTGGCATCGGGAACTGGTGCCTGCGCTCAGAGGGGTCAGCCGCATTCTGCCGCTCTTCGACATGATGTTGCCGCACCGGCTCTCGCTGAAGGGATTCTTCCTCGCCCGATACGGCAGGGGAGGATGCTGCTCCGATGTTCTCCGTTTCATCCATGAGTTCCACCGTGACTTCTACGGCCAACTCTTGAAGGCTGCCCAGCGCCGCCAGGCGTTCGACGAGAACGGTGACTACCTCCCTCAGGAGAACTGGCTCCGCCTCCCCGAGATCACCGCACTCGACGAGGCCCGAAGCGAGTTGCAGCGGCGTATGCGCATCGCCTATGCCGAGCTGCCGCCGGACGCGCGGGAACTGGTACTGGACGACGATTTCTTCGACGCGGTGGCCGAACGGCTTCCCGCCTCCGGGCTGGTTTTCGACCCGCGTAGCTTCTTCCTCCAAGTGGCCAACGTGGACGGGGCGCCGCTGGGCGTGTTCAACCGCTCCTACAGCGCGTTGACCCTACTCTTCTCCCGTTTCACTCACTGCTTCGAAGAGGCCGCCGGTGATGAGGCGAGGACCGCTGGACTCGCCGCCCAGCTTCGCGACATGCTGGCAGGTCTCCAGCCGGAGGGCGCCGTCTTCGCGGAGCTGACCGGTGGCTACGACACCACCAACCTCAACCTGCACCCTCCGGTCACACCGTACGAGCTGGTCTGTCCTGGAGAGAACAGCACCAGGCCGGCGACGGCGCAGATTCCGGTGAGCGATCTGATCATCGTTCATGATGAGGCGACCGACCGGGTTCTGCTGCGCCACCGTGACTTGGATGTTGAGGTCATCCCGGTCTACCTGGGGTTCCTGATGCCGATGGCGCTACCGGAAGTGCAGCGAGCGCTGCTGCTCTTCTCGCACACCTCGATGGCCGCGCTGGACCTGTGGAGCGGCGTGGACCACCCGCTGGAGGACAAGACCATAGGCGGCCACCCTCGAGTTCGTTACCGCAACCTGGTGCTCGTCCGCGATACCTGGAAGACGCATCCGGACCATCTGCCGAACAGAGCGGCGGCGTCAAGTGATGCCGAGTGGTTTCTCGCCTGGCAGCGTTGGCGGCACGCGAACGGAATCCCTGCCCGGGTCTTTGTGCAAACCGACAATCCGCGTACCTCCGAGGAGCCGGACGCCGACCAGGGCGGCATGCGGTCGATCAAACCGCAGTACGTCGACTTCGACAGCTACTTCTCTCTCTGCCTCCTCGACCAGCTCGTCCGTCTGGCCGGGCGGCGGGTCGTCATGCAGGAGATGCTGCCCGACATTGATCAGCTCTGGCTACGGGGCGTGGACGGCAGGTATGTAACCGAGCAGACCATCGAGATCACCCGGACAAATCGCCCCCTGCGCGGTTAGAAGGAGTAGAATTCGCGATGATTTTGGAGTCAATTTCCCAGAAGGCCGGCGAGTGGCAGGCCGTCCATATCTTCTACAGCAGCGACTCCAAGCCGCTGCTCACCGAGTGCGTAGCCCCGCTCGTCCGGGACCTGCGCGATCGCGGACTGCTGGCCCGGTACTTTTTCATCAACTACTGGCTGGAAGGTCCGCACGTACGGCTCCGTCTGAAGCCGGCTCGGCCCGAGCTGACCGACGAGGTCCGCCGCTCGACGGAGGAGGCGATCGAGGCGTTTCTGAAGCGCAGGCCCGCGCTGTACGAAATGGACGCCGAGTCCATGGGGGAGTTCTACGATGAGATGTTCCGCTTGGAATACAGCGAGGAGGAGCGGATCGCCCGCTACGGCGAAAGCGGAAAGATGCCGTTTCGGCTCAACAACTCCTACCACTACTTCGCCTATGAGCCGGAGTATCGAAAGTACGGTGGTGAGGAAGGGGTGGCGCTGGCCGAGTGGCATTTCGAGCATTCCAGCGATCTGGTGCTTGAGCTGGTGGAGACCACCAATGTGCACCTGAGAACGGTCATGCTCGGCCTGGCCACCCAGCTCATGATGATTATGTCGGCCACCTTCCTCCGCGAGCAGGACGAGATCGCCGCATTTATGGACGATTACCATCACTTCTGGCACGACTGGTTCAAACTGGGCAATGAACAACGCGACGCTCAATATGAGAGCAACCTTCGCGAAAGTCTCCCAGACCTGCGGCGCCGTTTCGGCGAGATCCATCAGGCGGTGACCTCCGCCGAGCTGAACCGACTCACCACCTTCGGGCGCGCTTGGGCTCAGCACTGCGCGGATTTACGAGCCAAGGTCGTGGAGTACGCCGAATCGGGCAAACTGCTCTTCCCGGTCCGGGATGTCTCCGGACGGCGCCAGTTCCACGGCCGGGGTGTGGTCGGCTACGAGCCCATCACCGATCCGGAAGTGGCCTTGCGGATCCTGCTCTCGCCGTACATGCACATGACCAACAACCGGCTCGGTGCCAGCCTGGTGGATGAGTCTTATCTCTCCTATATGCTCTGCCGAGCGACAGGGCGCGATTACGTGCCGGTCGTCGGGCAGTCCGCGTGAGCCCCGCAGCGCTCCTGGAGAGCAGGCCCCGGCTGAGGCCGGAGGTGGTGATCGGATCGACGGTTCGCAAAGGCGCTGCTCTGGTTCATTATGTGAAAGATCAGCGCTCCGGCCACTATTTCCAGGTGGGCGCCCGGGAGGGCTTCATCATGGTCCGCCTGACCGGCCAGGCGACGTTGGCCCAGATCGGCGATGAGTATGCCGGCGTCTTTCAGCGAAGGCTGAACGAGGAAAGGTGGGGGCAGATCCTGGCCACGCTGGGCCGCCGCGGCCTGCTCACCGGTGGCCCTGAGGAGACGTCGGCGCCACCGGACGTGCCCGGGCCGCCGCGCAGCCTGCTGAGGGGACGGCTACCGCTGATCAACCCTGACCGGTTCATGCGGACCATGCTCGGTTTCCTGGGCTGGACTTACTCCGCCTGGTTCGTCGTTCCCGCGCTGCTCGCGGTTGTGATCTTGGAGGCGGGAATCGCGGTCCAGATCCGCACGCTTTGGGACGAGGCGGTCACGGTGTGGCGTGATCCGTGGATGATGCTGGTCGTCGCGCTCTTCCTCTGGCTGAGCCTTGGCGTCCATGAGATGGCGCACGGCCTCACCTGCATCCGCTTCGGCGGTACGGCGAGCGAGATCGGCATCATGTGGCGACTCCCGTTCCTAGCGCCTTACTGCAGGGTCCACGACATGATGCTCTTCCCCAAGCGTCGATATCGCGTATATACCGCTGCGGCCGGTGCCGCTGTCTCCCTGCTGCTGCTCCTGCCGGTGGCCCCGGTCTGGTTGACGGCCGAGCCAGGCAGCGGCACCCGTCAGTTGACCGCGGCGCTGTTGGTTTTCGGTAGCGCCGCCGCTCTCGTCAACCTGGTGCCGTTCTTCCAGTTCGACGGCTATTCCATGCTCAATCATGCGCTGGGCATGGACGATCTGCGGGGAGACAGCCTGCGACTTCTCGCCGCTCGCTTGCGGCGTGGTGGGCGGACGCCGGAATATCCACGGTCCGTCGCCGTGCTGTACTTCGCGTATGGCGTGGCCTCGATTATCGCCGCCCTGGCCTTGGGCGTCCTTCTGATTGCCCTGTCCTGGTACGGTCTTTCATTGTTCACTGGGGGAGAGGCGGCCGCCGCCATCGTCGCCATGGGCTTGGCTGTCGGGGCGCTCCTGGCGTTTGGGGCGCGCAGCCGCTGAGGTCAGGAGGGTGAGAATGACCGACGAGCACGACCTCCCCACCACCCGCGCGAGGTTGCGCATTTCCACAGCCAATCGCGAACTCGCCCTCAGCATTCTCAACGAGGCCGCGGCGGACGGTCGGCTAGCCCTCGAGGAACTGGAGGAGCGGCATGAAGCGGTGCTTCGTGCTCGTACTCGCGGCGAACTGGCCGGTGCGCTGAAGGACCTGGTGGAGGATGGCTCGCCGCTCTTCACAGGAGAGCGGCGCGACTCAAGGATCGGGGGGCGGCCCGGTTCCCGTTTCTCCTTGGCGATCTTCTCTGGGAGTTGGCGCAAAGGCGGGTGGGTGCTGCCCCATCGGCACACAAGCGCCGCGTTCTGGGGCCGGGCCGAGCTTGACCTGCGCGACGCCCGGTTCACCGAGGCGGAATCAGTGATCACCTGTTTCGCGCTGATGGGCGGGATCGAGATCGTTGTTCCGGCGCATGTGACCGTCCAACTCGAGGGCGTCGGCCTCCTCGGTGCCTTCTACGGGGACGACGAGGACGTCTCAGGGGTGCAGGACAGTCCGGTGGTACGGGTCAGGGGACTTGCGGTCTGGGGCGCGGTCCACATCACCAGGTCGGCGCCCGGCGGTGGGAAACGCGGTCAAGGCGATGGTGACTGATGCGGTCGCCATCTCCGATCTGAAATGCCGAGAATATGCTGACTTTCGAGATGACGGATTCGCCGATCGGTTTGCAAGGAGGTCGCGGTTTCCGATGGGTGGAGTTCCTTCTGAGTGACCTTGATCATGCCGCCAACCTGAGCTCGTTTTGGTGGCGTTGATAGCGGCTCTGGTGCACTAGACGGTGCTGGCCGACTTCAGGAGATATCACCTTCCGTGGTTAGTGGCTTGCCGAATGTGACCTCGTTGTTGCGCTGAAAGTTCTCGCTGAAAAGCAATCCTTGTCGACCCTTGTTGACCCCTGTTAAGTTTGTATTTCCAACTTCTTGGAGTAATTGAATACTTTGGCGTTGTCGGCGAGAAGGGAAGGGCGATGAGCATTCAGTTTAGACTCTTAGGCTCCGCTGAGATCACCATGAGGTCACGGGTCACCGTCCTGCCCGCGACAAAACCTAGCGTCGTGCTTGCGACACTCTTGCTGCACGCCAACGAGTTCGTCTCGGTCGACCGCCTGCTCAAGACCGTGTGGGGGGATTCGGTGCCGCGTAGTGCGCACGCCACCCTGCAGACATACGTCATGAGGCTGCGCCGGTTCCTGCAGAATCAGGGCATCGGCAACTGTCCGATCCGGACGCTCCCCGGGGGGTACCGCATAGACGCCTCCGTGGAGAACCTCGACCTGCTGCGGTTGCGCCAGCTCATCGCTCGTGCCCGCCGACAGAGGAGCAACGCCGTCGAGGAGGCGCGTTACCTGGACGAGGCGCTTGCTCTGTGGCATGGCCCGCCTCTGGTCAACATTCCCTCAGAGGTGCTGCACCGTGAGGAGGTTCCCCGCCTGACCGAGCAGTTGCTGGAAATCACCGAACGCCGGATGGACCTTGAGCTCCAAGCTGGACGGTATCGCTCGGCGGTGGCGGAGTTGCGCGCCCTTACCGCTGCCCACCCACACCGCGAGCGGTTCTGGGAGCAGCTCATGGAGGCGCTTTACGGCTCCGGTCGTCAAGTCGAGGCGTTGGAGGAGTACCGGCGGATTAAGGAGACTCTCCGCGATGAGCTGGGCGTTGATCCCGGGCCCGGCCTCCAGCGCATGGAGTTGGCCGTGCTGAAGGGAGAACATCCCCCCGCTGGCCGGGCCGCCGCGCCCATTGCGCTCATGCCAACCGCGGCCTCGACCCCGTTGACCGGCTCGTGCCAACTGCCGCCGGACGCGCCCTACCTGATAGGGCGGGGCAAACTGATCGATACGATCGCCGACAACGTCATCCGAGACTCGGACCGGCCGGGCACCACGATCACCATCATCCGGGGTGTGCCCGGTGTCGGGAAATCCGCCGTCGCGCTGCGGCTGGCGTATGAGGTGAGCCGGTTCTTCTCCGGCGGCCAATGGTATGTCCGCCTCAGGGATTCCGATGGCGCTCCGCGACAAGCCGCTGACGTCCTCGCCGAGCTGCTGGAGCGGGCCGGGGTGGATCCGGCGCAGATCCCGCAGGGCGAGATCGCCCGCCAGTCCGCGCTCAGGGCCGCCACCTGGGGGCGAGGCGTTCTGATCCTGGTCGACGACGTCGTGGATGCCGAGCAGGTGCAGCCGCTCCTCACCGGATGCCCCGACGCCGCCTTCATCGCCACCAGTCGGCGAAGGCTCCTGGAGTTGACCGCCTGGGCGGGAGTCCGCTCGTTTGAGCTGCCACCCCTACCATCGGACAGCTCGCTGGAACTGCTCGCCACCATCCTCGGCCGAGAGCTGATCTCCGGCGAGGAGCAGCACGCCGCCTGGCGGCTGGCCGAACTCTGCGGCCACCTGCCCTTGGCGCTGCGCATCGCGGCCGCCAAGCTGGCCGACTGGCCAGGCCACAGTCTGGCCGACTTCGTCGCCTGGCTGGCCGCCGATCCCCTCATGCGGCTGGCGGTGGGGCGACGAGGATCGATCTCCATGCGTCGCTCCTTCGCGGGCTCATACGCCTCCCTGAGCAGCGACGGGCGGAACCTGTTCCGGTTGATCGGGGTGAAGGTGAAGAGCCCGGAGTTCACGCTTGAGGAGGTGGCGCGGTTCACCGGGATGGCCCGCCGGGAGGTCGAACCGCTCTTGGAAGAACTGCTGGACGCCGGACTGCTGGGCAGTACCGCGCCCAACAGCTTTTGGATGCCCCGGTTGCTTCACCAGTACGCTGGGGAGCTGGCCTGTGAAGAATTCACAGGCGCCGCTTACGCCTCGGCCGACGTGCTATAGAGCTATAGAGCCTGATCGTGAACCCGCGCCGCTGCCGTTGCCACCCGCGCCGCGCTGCTGCAGCCGATGGCGTGTCTCCGGGTGGCGTCGCGGCTTTCCGTACGGGCTCATGATCAGGTTCTTGAGAGTGCCGTTGTGCCGCAGATCAGGGCACGACGGGCTGGCCGCCTGATGTCAGGCGCAGCTGGACGAGCTGCTCGTGCAGCTACAGCAACTGCTGCAGCAGCTCGAGCTGCTGGTGCTGGTCGAGCCACCGAGTTCCTCGGTCATTCCGTCCTCGTAGTCCTGGATCTCGAAGGTCTCGGCCTCGAGAAGCTCGAGGTCACCATGGAGGAGTGTGGGGAGCCCCAAGTCGCTCACCTGCTTCATCGTGGGTCTTCCTTTCGCTCAGTGCCGGGGCCATCAGCCGCAGCAGGAGGTGCTGCTGCAGCTGGTGCAGCTGCTGCAGCAGCTCGTGCTGCTGGTGCTGGTCGAGGCACCGAGTTCCTCGGTCATTCCGTCCTCGTAGTCCTGGATCTCGAAGGTCTCGGCCTCCAGGACACCCAGCTCGTCCCGCAGGAGTGTGGGGAGCCCTATGTGGCTCACCTGCATTGCGGGTCTTCCTTTCGCTCAGTGCCCGGCGCCATCAGCCGGTGCAGGAGGTGCTGCCGGTGCTGGTGCAGCTGCTGCAGCAGCTCGTGCTGCTGGTGCTGGTTGAGCCACCGAGCTCCTCGGCGACTCCATCTCCGTAGTCCTGGATCTCGAAGGTCTCGGCCTCCAGGGCACTCAGCTCGTCCCGCAGGAGCGGGGATTCGACGTTGTTCATGCCTTTCGTCCTCCTTGAGGTCGCGACACCTGGTGTCGGTGCTCTGAGGATCGCAACCGTCGCTAGCGGCTCTGTCGGTGGATGCCTGGCGAATCGCTGGCAATCGGCTGGCAGATCGCTGACACCCGCTCAAACCACGGGAGTCGTCGATGTACCGGCCAGGTCCGCCGAGCGCAGCCGGCCCAGCCGGAGCCGGGCCATATCGATCGCGGTCCATGCGAGAGCCGTTGCTCCGTCCAGGACGGCCCGATCGGCGCTGTCGGACGCGCAGTGGGTGGCGAAGGCCGGCTGGTGTGGGTGGGCATCTCCGGGACCCACTGCGAGCGTCGCGTGCAGCGAAGGTAGTACCTGGGAGATGTTGCCCATATCCGTCGAAGCAGCCGGGATGATCCGGATAGGGTTGCGACCCAGCGAGCGGGCGTTGGCCTCGAACAGCGAGGCCAACTCGTCGTCGGCCCGGAAATCCAAGTAGTCCGGCTCAGGGGTGGAGATCGTGAACTCGCAGCCGGCGGCCAGAGCCCCGGCACGCAGGCACTCCTCTACTCGAGCGCGCACGTATCGCATGCCCTCTACAGTGCGCGCCCGTACGCCGAACCGACCGGCGGCATAGGAGGGAATGATGTTGTAGGCGTTGCCCGCCTCTTCTGCTATCCCATGCACGCGGCATCCGTCGGGAAGTTGCTGACGGAGCAGTCCTATCGCCACCTGGGCGACGGTCATCGCGTCGGCGGCGTTCCGTCCCAGGTGGGGTGCCGCTGCCGCGTGGGCGGCCCGCCCCCGGTACTCCACCTTGATAGTGGTCCGGGCGAAGGATCGGAAGGCCGCCGAGTCGATGGCCGCGGGATGGATCATCATCGCGATGTCCACGTCGGCGAAGGCACCCCGCTCCAGCAGCAGAACCTTGCCGCCCCCGCTCTCTTCGGCGGGCGTTCCGAGGACCTTCAGCCGAATTCCGAGCTCTGCGGTCAGGTCGTGCAGGCCGATAGCCGCGCCCACGCCGGCAGCGGCGATGATGTTATGGCCGCACGCGTGTCCGAGGCCGGGCAGTGCGTCATACTCGCAACAGAGGGCGATTGTGAACGGCCCAGTGCCCGCCGTCGCCGAGAAGGCGGTGGGCATGTCGCAGATGCCGCTCTGCACCTCAATCCCCACTGCCTGTAGTAGTTCAGCGCACCAGCGGGCGGCACGCTGTTCGGAGAAGGCGGTCTCAGGGTGGGCGTGGATGCGGTGGCTGAGCGCGACCAACTCGTCGGCATTGGCCGCGATCCGGTGCGCCGCCTTCTCTTTCAGGTCCTCGGATGGTGAGTTCACAGCACCTACCTCGTTCCCACTAGCATTGACTTAGTCCTCCAACCAGTTTAGTTTGTAAACTGGTCTCAATTTAAAGCTTGGTGTGGTGGTCGCATGCAAGCCGAAAAATCCCCGCCCTTAAGCCCGCAGGAGACGTTGCGTCTCATCTCTCAGGGCCGGGCGGAGGCCCGGCGCAAACTGGGCGGCAGCCCCCTGCTCCTGTACGTGCCCTGGGGGCTGGCTTGGCTTCTCGGGCTCGGCGCGATGTTTTTGCGAAACGGCCCGGACGGACGGGTGTTCGTCGACATGCCGGAGTTCCTGCCCCGGGTGATCCTCTTCGGGGTCATGGCGATCGCGCTACTGATCAATGTTCTCGGCGTCTATCGGGGCAACCGGGGACTCAGCGGGCGCTCCTCGGAGCAGGGGCTCATGTACGGACTGGCATGGATGCTGGGTATGACGGGCGTGGCGGCGATTACCGGTAGCCTCGCCCGGTTCCTCCCCTATTCGCACCAAGAGCTGGCCTGGACGGCGCTGATCACCGCCGCAGTCGGCATTCTCTACCTCGCGGGCGCCGCCGTCTGGACGGACTGGCGGGTGTTCGTCTTCGGCGGCTGGTTGATAGTCAGCGACATGGCCGGGGTGTGGGCGGGCCCAGGCTGGCATTCTCTCGTCGTGGCTCTCGCGGGCGGCGGTGGCCTGATCGTCTTCGGGGTGGTCTTGGAAATCAGAAGTCGGATGACGCGCGATGGGCACTGACTCCCCGCTTGGTGAGGAGCTGGACCCGGTGATCCACGCGCAGGCGCGGCTGCGCGTGGTCACGGCCCTGTCCGTGCTGGGCGAAGACGATCGCGTCACATTCCCCTGGCTGAAGGATCTGCTGAGCATGTCCGCCGGAAATCTCTCCGTCCACCTGCGCAAGCTCGACGAGGCTGAGTATGTGGAGATCACCAAAACCTTCCAGGGCCGCACCCCGGTGACCTTCGTCCGGCTGACCATGCGCGGCCGCCTGGCCTTCGAGCAGTACGTCACCGCGTTGCAGCGGCTCCTAGATGCGGGTCACACCAACACCCAGAGAAAGGCAAGGGATTCCACATGACCGACGTCGTGGCCATGGCCGACCGGGTCAGTCGGCGTTACGGCGATACCTTCGCCCTCGAAGACGTCTCCTTACAGGTCAGCGCCGGTGAGATCGTCGGCCTGCTCGGGCCCAACGGCGCCGGCAAGAGCACCCTGATCAACCTTCTGGTCGGTCTCCGCCGCCCAACCTCCGGCACGGTCGAGATCTTCGGACGGAACCCGCGCGAGCCGCAGGCCCGTCGCCACATCGGTGTGACCCCACAGGAGACCGGCCTGCCGCCCACCCTCAAGGTCCGCGAGTGCGTCGACTTCGTGGCCGCCCACTTCACGGACCCTGTCGACCGCGATGAGTTGCTCGACAGATTCGGCCTCACCACGCTGGCGCACCGCCAGACCGGGGGACTCTCGGGTGGTGAGAAGCGACGCCTAGCCGTTGCGTTGGCATTCGTCGGACGTCCCCGTCTGGTCTTCCTCGACGAGCCCACCACCGGTCTGGATGTCGAGGCTCGCCATGCACTCTGGCAGGGCATCCGTACCTTCCATGCCGAAGGCGGCACGGTCGTTCTCACCAGCCACTACCTGGAGGAGATCGAGGCACTGGCGGAGCGGGTCGTCGTCTTGAGCGGCGGCAGCGTCCTCAGCGACGACACGGTGGAGGCGGTCCGTTCCCTGACCGGCGTCCGGCGGGTGAGCCTGTGCATCGCCGAGGTGCCGCCGCTGCACGGCGTGATGAGTGTGGAACGCGAGGGCGACCGCACCCACCTGCTCACCACAGACGCCGACCAACTCGTACGTGATCTGGTAGTGAGCGGCGTCGCCTTCCAGAGCTTGGAGATTCGGGCAACCTCGCTCGAGGAGGCTTTCCTCTCCCTCACCGCTCAGACGAACGACCCCGTGACCGCGTCATCGGACTGACCGCTCCGACAGGAATCCGATTCTCGGGCTCGCCGAACGGCTACGGCAACGGCCGAGCACTGCCCCCACATCCCCCACGAGAGCAGGTTTCGCCATGCAACTCTCCCTGGTTCATGCCAAATATCAATTCATTGAGACCATCCGGGTGCCGATCGCCGTCATCAGCGCCGTCTTCTTCCCCACGGCTGCGATGATTTTCTTCGTCGTTCCTTTCGCGGGGCACGATCCGGTCGCCTCCACGTACGCGACCGCTTCGATGGTGACCTTCTCGGTCATGATGAACTGCCTGTTCAGCTACGGCGTCGGCGTCGCCGAGGACCGAGCCCAGCCGTGGGACCCCTTCACGCGCACCCTGCCCGCGGGCTCGGGTCCGAAGTTCGCCGGCCGCATCCTCAACAGTGTGGTGTTCATGGTGATGTCGCTGATCCCGGTGGTCGCGGTCGCCGCGATCGCCACCGAGGCGACCATCACGACGTTCCGGTTGCTGGCCGCCATCGGCACCCTCGTCTTGGTGGCCGTGCCGTTCACCCTCATGGGGCTGGCCATCGGCTACGCCCTGCCCAGTAAGGCGGCTCTGGCGACAGCTCAGATCGTCTTCTTTCCTCTGGCCTTCGGCGGCGGGCTGTTGGCCGCGCCCGGACAGTCGCCCGGTTTCGTCGAAGTCATCGCCCCCTTCCTGCCGACTCGGGGAGCGGTCGAACTGATGTGGCGTGCGGTGGGCGACTTCAAGGTGAGTGTCACATCAATGATCATGCTCGTGGTCTGGATCCTGCTCTCCGGTGCCCTGGCCACCTGGGCGTACCGCCGGGACGAGGGCCGTCGCTTCGCATGAAGCCCTCCGTCCACCGGAGCACGCTGGCCAACGGGCTACGAGTCGTGTTCACCGAAGATCACCTCGTCCCGTTGGTGGCCACCCACCTTCGTTACCGGGTGGGCTCCGGACATGAGGTCTTCGGCCGTACGGGCCTAGCCCACCTGCTTGAGCACCTGATGTTTCAGGGCTCCGCCAATACGGCCCCGGGTGAGTACGCCTCGCTGATGACAGGGGCGGGCGCGCGGTTCAACGCGGCCACATCTTTTGAGTGGACGAGTTACTATGCGACGCTGCCTAGTGATCAGCTCGCCCTGGCGCTCCGGCTCGAAGCCGACAGGATGGCCACCTTGCCGGAGGCACTCGACCCCGGCCGCCTGGAAATCCAGCGTGAAGTCGTGATGAATGAGCGACTGCAACGCTACGACAACGTTCCGTACGGCACGGCGCTCGAACACCTCTTCGGGCTGGGGCACCCCTATCGGCATCTACCCATCGGCTCGCCCGGCGACATAGCGGCGCTGACGTTGGAACATTGCCGCGAGTTCTTCTTAACCTACTACACCCCCGGCAACGCCATACTGAGCCTCGTGGGCGATGCAGAACCGGAGCGGGTGTTTGGCCTGGTCGAGCGATACTTCGGTCCTGTGCCGGCCCGCCCCGGCCCCGCTCCACCGAACTCTTCCGATCTTTGCCAACTCGGCGGAGATGAGAGGAAGAGGCTGGAGATCAGGGAAGAGACCGCAGGTCCGGCGCTCTTCGCTCTCTTCCGGTTGCCCCCGGCCGGCGGCCCGGAACTGGAGTCAGCCGCCGCGGCGGTCGACATCCTCGGCTTGGGAAGGAGCGGCAGGATACGCAGGAGACTCGTCCAGGAAGCCCGCCTGGCGGCGAAGGTCGACTTGACGGTCAAGCGGTTCTTTGACAGCCCGTCCGCAGCACTGCTGTCGATCATCGGAATGGAGGGTTCCTCTCTGGAAGCCATCGAGTCGGTTCTGTTTGAAGAGTTCGACCTGCTGGCCAGCTCCGATCCGACCGACTCCGAAATGGAGTGCGCGGTGGCCCAGGCGGAGCGGGAGTTCCTCGAACGCACCCAGACGCTGGCCGGGCTGGCCGGCGAGATCGCCGGTGACCTGCTGGCACTGGACGATCCGGTTCGCGCTTTTGAAGCAATGGAGTGGCGGAGCCAGGTGGACGGGTCGGGGATCAGGTCCGCGGCCGCGCTGCACTTCCAGCCCGGCCCCAGCGCCGTGCTGACCTACATGGAAGGCTCTGGGTGACTCCCGGCCATGGCCTCGACGCTCGGCCCACCCCCTTGCGCTGGGCTTTTCCTCAAGTGTGCAGGAGCGTGCTGAGCAACGGGCTGCCCGTGCTCAGCTGCCATACCCCTGGCAGACGGTTGGCCGCCTTCCACCTGGTTATTCATGTCGGAGCCAGTCAGGAACCCGAAGGATACGACGGGCTCGCGCAGATCGCTGCTCAATCCCTTATCGAGGATGGCGCCGGTGAGTGGGGGAGTCGAGTCGAGCGACTGGGTGCGACTCTGGGCGTATCGGCCGGCCTCGCATCGACCAGGATCGTCATGAGCGTGCCCGCTGGACGACTGCACGGCGCGCTGGACGTGCTCTTCGAGGCGCTGTCCGGATCCAGGGTGAACGCCGGAAATGTCGAGCCGCTCGTGCGTACGCAATGTGAAGTGGTGCGGCGAGAAGGCATCGATCCGCGACGCAGAGCCAAAGCCGAGCTCTACGCCGCGCTGTTCGACCCCGGAGAGCGTGCCGCGCGGCGGATCGGCGGCAGTTCGGAAACCCTCGCCCGGATTGACGTGGCGGCTGTGGAGGACTTCCGCCGCCGTTTTTACGGGCCCGACAACGCGACGAGCGTGATCGCCTGTGAAATGCCCTCCGATCGGCTCGGGCGAGTGCTCGCCGACCGGCTGGGCAGGTGGCACGCTCCGGCGCTTCCCTACCGCCGCTTGAATCCGCCGCGGGCAGCGGGAGAGCCAGGCCTCACCATCGTCCATCGGCCCGATGCGCCGCAGACCGAACTCGCGCTCGGTCACCTGCTGCCGGATCCTCGACATCCGGAGTGGGCGGCCCTCAAAGTCGCGGCCCACGTGCTGGGCGGCGGCCTCGACTCCAGGCTGAACATGAAGCTGCGGGAGCGCAAGGCGTACAGCTACGGATTCAGCGCCGCGGCCGAGCCACTCCCACAGGCCGGATTGCTCTTCATCAGGGGATCTGTAGCGAGAGCCAGGAGTGTGGATGCGGTTGCCGACATTCTTGCCGAGCTGTCCCGGACGGCCGAGGAGGGGGTGCGGCAGGACGAATGTCAGACCTCGGTGGACAAGCTGGTCCGGGGGGCGTACACGCGGTTCGAGACGACTGGGCAAATCGCAGCGAAACTGGCACGGACGGCCGCCGGAGGGCTCCCGGACGACGAGGCCGGTCAACACCTACTCGCCTTGGCGGCTCAGGACCGGGATACCGTTTCAACGGCGCTGGCGCGTCACCTCTCCATCGCCAGGCTAGCGGTGGTCGCGGTGGGGGACGCCCATAAGATTTATGCGCCACTGGAGCAGCTCTGTGGCCGACCCGCCAAGTTGGTAGACCCGGAGGCATACGGTACGCACCCTTGACCGCCCAGGCGCGACGGTGAGGTCCTCCGGGCCGCTCACCTCACGACTGCCAGGCACCCAACAGGTCCTCAGGGCCCCGCCAGAGCGCGCGGCCGCAGGTGTTCGGGGTAAGCCTGTCCGATGGCGGTGTTGATCGACACCGTCACCATCCCGCCCGCCAACCCGCCCAGGAAGCGCGCGGCCGCCAGTTGCCAGATCGAGGTGCTGGCGGCCGCGACCAGCGGCGTGGCCACCGCCAGCACCATGCCCGCCGCCAGCGGGCGGTGCCGGGCCTCTCGGCTACCCCTCACAAGGCGAACGAGAGGCCCGGCGCACGGCGTACCGAGAGGCCCGGCACCTGCTGGATTCCTTGACGCCGATGTCGGTCGAGGTCATCCCCGCGGCCGGACCATTGGACGCGGTGAACACGCCATCGTAGGAGATGAGCTCGATGACCTGCCCGTCCGGATCGACCAGAGCGATGCCGTCCCGCGGCCCGTTCTGCAGGCCATTCTGGGCTTACTCGACAACCACGACCCCGGCGGCCGGCACTTTGCCGGACAGGTTCTCGCTCGCGCCGTTGATCGTGTCCGGCGACGTGTAGACGACGGCCGCGTCGGCCACGTTGCCGTTACAGCGGACGATCTTCCAGCCGGTCAGATCGAATCCGGGCGGTGCCTCGATCTCCACCGCCTCGCCTTCGTCGGCGCCGACGTTGTCGTAGTGGATCTCGCTGATGAACGGGGTGAATTCTTCGGCCGCCGCGGGCACGGAGACCAGACCGGTCACCGCCATGACCGCGGCGGTGGCGATGGCGACGAATGGCGCACTGCGCCGCCTCAAACGCATCCTGTCCCTCTTCTCGTCGGTGGTGCTGCGGCCCCCGAGTGAGTGGTGCCATGAGTGCGCGATGCCTGAAGGGGCAAGGGGCGGTGGCGCAGAACGTTCGTCCACTCCACCGCCCCTGATATGGCTTGTGGGTCAAAGCCCCGCGCACTGCCCGGTCCTGGGACCGGACACGGTGTTCGCCTTGCCGTTGTCGGTCGGCGCAGGGGAGTTTCCGCTGCAGCTCAACGGCCCGCTGATCCGGTTGCCCGACACGATCGGCGGGCCGGCCACCCGGTTGTCGGTCAAGCTGACCGGACCACTCACCGTGGAGTCCAGGATGGTGAGCTTGCCGGTGGCGCCGTTGACCGTCACCGGACCGTTGACGGTCGCCCGGTTCAGCGAGACATCGGCGGCCTTCGACGCGCTGATCGGCCCGCTGACCTTGGCGCCGGTCGCGTAGAGGCTCGCGCCCTTCCCAACGGTCACCGGTCCGGAGACCGCCGCTCCGTCGCTTAGGCAGGTGACGCCGGAACCCACGACGAGGGGGCCGGCGTGGCGGCCGGTGATCGTGACCGTGCAGGTGGGCCCGGTGTCGGCGGCCAGCGGAATCGCCACGGTGACCGCCGTGCCGGTGGTCGTGCCGGTGACGACGAGGTCCGCGCTCGTCGTTCCCGCCTGCGCGGGGGCGGCGGGCACCGCGAACTCGACGGTCGTACGGCCGACCTCGTCGGTGTTGTCGGTGCTCGCATCGGCCGTGGCGTCGACGGCGAACGTGCCGACCTCCTGGCCGGCGAACATGGCCGTGACCTTCTCGTCCTTCGGCTCGCCGGTGCTGAACAGCAGCGACGACAGGCCGACCGTCACCGGGTCACCGACCTTGAAGCCACCCGACGGCGCGTCGAACCGCACGCCGACCGCGCGCTGCGCGTTGTCCGGAGCGACGGGGGAGTGCTCGCCCAGGTAGGCGACCATGGACTGCAGGTCGACCTGGCCGGTGTCCCGCTTGTCCGCCCCTTCGTTCAGGGTGCCGAAGTTGTCCCCTCCCGAGGCGAGGAACGAGTTCACGACCACGCGGTAGGACCTGGCCGGGTCCAGCGGCTTTCCGCCGAGGGTGACCGAGGTGATGTGCCGGCCCTTGGGCGCGGTCGGATCGTAGGTGTAGAAGAGCCCCTTGGACACGCCGAGCTTGAGGAAGGGACGGCTGGCCCCCTCGGGCTGCCACTGCTCCTCGAGCACCTGGACGATCTGCGCACCGGTCAGGGTCATCGTGACCAGGGTGTTGGCGAACGGCTGGACCTCGGCCGCCTCCTTGTAGGTGACGGCGCCGTCTTCCCTGCCTTCGGCCCGATACCTCATGTCCGTACGGAGCCCGCCCGGGTTCATGAAAGCGATCTCGGTGGCCGGGTCGGTGGTGCGAGCACCCGCGAGCTGCGCGTCGGCGACGAGGTTGCCCAGGGTCGACTCGCCGCCGCGGTTCTCGGTCGTGCCGTTGGACTGGCGGGCCCGGTTGAAGTCCGCGGTGATCTCACCGAGCTTCCGCGCGCCATCCCGGTCGGCCACCTCGACGGCGTCGTCCACTATGCCCTTGACCGTCGGATCGGGGCCATAAAGAGGCTTCCACGAGCCGTCCGCCTGCCTCTCCGTCAGCGGGACGATCTCTGAGTCGACGTCGACCGCCTGCTTCTTGGTCCTGTCGTACGTGAACGTGATCTTGTTGAGGTTGTAGCCGTACTGTCCCGCCGACACGACCGGGCGCACGGTCACCGGACGTTGCTCGTCCTGCCACTCCTTGACCGGGATTTCATGGTCGTAGGACAGGTGGGTGTGGCCGGAGATGATTGCGTCGAAGTTCTTGTCGACCCCGTTCACGATCTTGCCGAAGTCGCTCGCCGGGTCGACCGCCGATTCGTACGCCGTGGTGGCCGCACCCTCGTGGACGAGCAGCACGACGATGTCGGCCCCCTCCCTGGCCTTCAGCTCGCCGGCGACCTCGTTGACCGCGCGCGGGATGTCCAGGATGTCGAGCATGGAGATGCCCGCGGGAGTGACGAGTTCGTCGAGGTGCTCGGTCACCGCGCCGACGAAACCGACCTTGACCCCGTCGACCTCCTTGACCAAGGCCGGGGTCAGCTCCCGATATCTGTCTCGGAGTTCCTCCTTGACCCTCACGTTGGCACCGATGTATTCCCACGTGGCCCGCGGGATGACCCGGTTCATCAGGTCGTCGTAGCCCCGGTCGAACTCGTGGTTGCCGACCGCGCTGACCTCGAGGCCGGCCGCGTTGAGCGCGTCGATGGTCGGGTTGTCCTGCTGGATGAACGAGGTGAACGTCGAGGCACCGATCAGGTCCCCCGCCGCGGCGAAGATGGTGTTGGGGTTTTCCGCCCGCATCTCCTTGACCGCGGTCGCCAGCGCCGCGGCTCCCGCTTCCTGGCCGTTCGCCGTCAGCCTGCCGTGGAAGTCGTTGATCCCGAGAATGTCGATCTTGACAGTGTCATTGGCGAACGCCGTCGGCGCGCCGATCAGGCCGATCCCCGCCATCGTGGCCATCGCGACCAACGGAGCCACACGCCTTCGCAGGCGCATACGGTGCCTCCCATATTCGGACAGATCTAGCAAACGCAAACATAAGACAGAGAATCGCCAAGAGGAAGCAAAAGGACCAGCTCGTCGTGGCTGCGGCCGATCAAGTCAGCCGGCGGTACGCCCCGGCCTATGCCGGTGTCTACTTACGGGTTCATGCCGGGGAGATCGTCGGCCTGCTGGGGCCCGACGGCGCCGGCAAGAGCACCTTGATCAGCCTCCTGGTCGGCGAGCGCGGCCGCGATCTTGCGAATGCTCGCAGGTGCTGCCGTGAGCAGGGATTTCATGTTCGTGATCTTGCAGTTTCTCGCAGACCTTTCCTCTGAGCTGCGAAAACAGTGCCCGTGATCTTGCGCTGTTGACTGCAAGATCGCGCAACGTGTAGGCGCAGGTCGGACGGGTTGCCTGCGAGAAACTGCAAGATCACGAAGTTGGCTCGCGCAGGTCGAGGGGAGTGCGTGCGAGAATTCGCAAGATCACGGCAAGGGGAGGGGGTTAGCCGGTGATGTTGATGGCGGTGCGTGCGTACGTGTCGCCTTCCACTGTGTCGAGCAGGGTCGCGGCGACGTCGGCGCGGGTGAGGGTGCCGGGGCGGTCCAGCAGGCCGCGGCTGATGTGCACCCCGCCACGGGCGGGCTTGTCGATCAGGCGGGTCAGCCGTACGATCGTCCAGTCCAGGTCGGTGGCGGAGACGACCTCCTCCATCTGGGCGGTGTCCGCGTAGGCGTCGGCGAGCATCCACCGCAGCAGTGCCATGGGCAGGCGGGGCCGATCGCCGACTATCGGGTACGCGCTGGTGATGGCGAGCCGGCGCACACCGGTTTCGGCCATGACGCCGGTGAGGACACGGGCCACGGCCGCGGTGTGGTGGGGGCCCTTACGGTCCGCCGCGGCGACCACCGCGATGACCGCGTCCGCGCCGGCGAGGGCTTCCCTTACCGCGTCGGGGTCGCGTCCGTCGCCGGTGACGACCCTCGTCGGGGCCGGTACCGCCGGCAGGCATCGCGGCCGGCGGGTGAACGCGGTGATCTGATGGCCGCGGCGCAGGCCTTCTGCGAGCACCTGCCGGCCGGTGCGTCCGGTCGAGCCGATCACGGTGATGTTCACCGGTCTCCTCCCCGTGAGGTCAGGGCCATCAGCCGTCCCATGAGGGTCTGCGACCAGGGCCGGTAGCGGGTGTTCTGGAACGCGGTCACCAGCCAGGTGCCGTCATGACGTACCAGGACGAACGTGACCGACGAGAGGCGCTTGGTGGAGGGCCGGGTGCGGCCGCGTTGCCAGCGCATGATGATGCCGCCCAGCGCGCACACGACGGCGACATCGGGGGTGACGAACCGGACGTTCGGCTCCGGCATGGTCATGCGCGAGCCGCGCATGATGCCGGCGAACAGTGCCCGGTGTCCGTCGGCGATCGCCTGCCGGCCCGCCATACGGGTGCCGTCGAAGGCGGTGTAGTCGGCGTCTTCGGTGAACAGGGCGGCGTAGTGGTCCGGGTCGCCCCCGCCCCACGCGTCGGCGAGACGCGAGAGCGTCGCGCGGACGGACGCCTCAGCCGCGGCGGCCATGGATGACTCCGCAATAGTTCAGCATGCTAAAAAGTTTAGCCCGCTAAACTATTGCGCGGCAAGTCACTCGCTCAGGTCCTGCTCTCCTCCACAAGGCGGGCGGTCTGGTCGCGCATGATGGCGGCCACCTCGGTGACGAAGTGCTCGATCGTGGCGAGCTCGGCAGCGGTGAAGCCGTCCGCCAGTTTCTCCACGGCCTCTCTGAGCGGTGCGAAGACGGGTCGCATCTCGGCGTTGAGCCGGTCCACATCGGCGGCGACCAGGGTCTTGCGCCGGTCGGCGGCGTCGGGAAGACGCTGGGCGTACCCCGCGCGGGCGAGGCGGTCCACCAGGCCGGTGACCGCGCCGGGCGTGAGGCCGAGTTCCCGGGCGAGATCGCCCGAGGTGACCGGGCCGCGGCGGGCCAACAGGTCGAGAGCCTTGTTCTCGGTGGCGGTGAGGCCGCGGCGGGCCGCGACCGCCTCGTGGAACATCACCACGGCCGTGCTGAGCTCCCGGCCGAGTAGCTCGCCGAGATCCGGGGTGCCGCCGCTTTCCGGTGCGGCCGGGTGAGGTGATAGCCGTGCCAACTGACCAGACTCCTTCCACCGCAGGCCGGGGGCGCCTCAACCAGTATGCGGCCACCCTTCCCGGGGACAGAACACGAGTCGTTCACGTCCGGCCCGTGCCGGCGGACCGGCGCCGAGGCGCGCCTCGGCGCCGGGGGAGCGTGATCGCTTGACGTCCGGGTCCTGAGGTGGAGTCAGATGTCGCCCGGCACTCCGGCGACGGGCACCGGCGTGGGCTCGGGTGGCGGGCCGAGCGTCGCCGTGGCCGTCCAGGCGGCGGTGTAGAGGATCACCCGGGCGGACAGGTTGATCCACAGCAGCAGCCCCGCGATCACGGCGAACGTTCCGTAGATGGGATTGTGCAGCGTCCCCGACAGGATCAGCGCCGCGAGCTGCTTGAGCAGCCCGAAACCGGCCGCACCGAGCAGGGCCCCTTTGAACGCGACCCGGAACGGCCGCGCCCTGGCCAGCCAGCCCAGGATGACGATGAAGATCGACAAGTCGGCGAGCAGGGAGGCGCCGGCCCCTGCGAGCCGTACCGTGAACTCCGCGAGCACAGAGTCCTCCAGGCCGACCCAGCCGGCCACGGTCCCGGTCGCGCCGGTGGCGAAACCGCTGACGACGACCGAGACCAGCATGATCAACCCGAGCAGCACGAGCGTGACCAGATCGCGCAGCTTGGCGACGAGGAAGCTCGGCTCGGGGCGGCTGGTCATCCAGATGTCGCGCAGCGCGGTGCGCAGCGCGTCGATCGCGCCGAGCCCGGCGTACAGCAGGCCCAGCAGGCCGATGACGCCCGCGCGGGCCCGGGCGCCGGAGAGCTGGTCGATGTGCAGGTGCTCGGCGAGGCCGGGGAGCTGCGCGTTGATCGCCTTGATCAAGGTCGCCAGCGCATCGGGATGGAACGTCACGATGAAGCCGAACAGGGCGAACGCCAGCGCCAGCAGCGGGAAGAACGACAGGAAAGCGAAATAGGTCAGCGCGCCCGCCAGTCGATCGCCCCTGCGCACGTGGTAGCGCTGCACGGTCCGGATGAGATGGTCGACCCACAGGTGGCGGAACCGCTCCCGCTCGACGAACTTCCGGCCCCACTCCTTGACGGCGGCGATCCGCTGCTTCACCCGACCGATCACACCAGACACAGCCCTCATCCGGCCACCACTACCCAGCGGGGGGCGGATCGACGCGCACCGCGGTCCCACATGTGTTACGCGGTCACGCTGCGTTTCTCATCGGGTACGGTCCGCCGGCCGTGCCGTTGCCGGGACCGCGGCCGCTGACGCCGGCGGCGCTTCGCCCGCTGGGAGTGAAGGCCGGTACCGGGCCGAGCGGTCCTTGCCGGCCCGTACGGCTACCGGCCTTGGCTCGCAGGCTGTACGGCTACCGGCCTCGGCACGTTCGTGCTCCCACGATGGCAGGTTCGATGAGCCGCCCTGCCGATCGCTTCGCCGGTGACCGGCAGGGTCTGGGCGGCCTTCCGCGAACACCTTCCCGCCGCGGAAGGCCGCCCTGCCGAAGCGGCTCGTCAGCCGCACGACCTCAGGGGACCGTCCTCACGGGCTCGTGCAGGTGAGGGACGGCGTCGACGGCGTACCGCCGGCGGTGAAGCCGAACGTCGTCGAGGCGGACGCGCCCAGCGAGCCGTTGTAGGAGACGTTGCTCACCGAGACGGCCGAGCCGCTGGTGCTCAGCGAGCCGTTCCAGACCTGGCTGATGGTCTGGCCGTTGCTCAGGTTCCACTTGACGGTCCAGCCGTTGATCGCTGCACCGCCGGCCGTCACCGTGACCTCGCCCTGGTAGCCGCCGGGCCACGAGTTGGTGGTGTGGTAGCTCGCGCTGCAGGCGCCGTCATTCGGTGTCGGTGTCGGTGTCGGTGTCGGGGTGGGTGTCGGTGTCGGGGTGGGTGTCGGGGTCGGGGTCGGAGTGGGCGTTGGGGTGGGTGTCGGCGTCGGGGTGGGTGTCGGGGTCGGGTCGCCGCTGCCGGTGAACTGCCACCAGTTCATGTTGAACAGGTAGCCGCTTCCGCCGGTGAACTTGAGGTACAGATCGTGGGTGCCGGTCGCGCCGGTCACCGGGCAGGACACGTTCGTCCAGGTCTGCCAGCCGCCGGTGCCCGAAACACTGCATGTCCCCACCAGTGTGCCGTTGACCCCGTCCAGGTGGAGTTCGATCTTGCCGCCGCTGTTCGCCGAGGCGACCCTCGCGGTGAAGGTCTTCGCGCCGGTGCCGAAGGCGACGCCCTTGACCTTGATGTAGTCGCCGTTCTCGATGAATCCGACGTTCATCCCGCCCTCGCTGGAAGGCTCGGTCTCCACGCCGGACGCCCAGGCGATGGTCTCGGCCTCCTGCCGGACGTAGGGGTCGAGCGTGCCGATCTGGGGCGCCCCGGTGGTGGTCATGTTGATCGTCGGGATCGTGCCGTCGGTGCGGTAGTTGAACTTCTCCACCGCCACGGAACGGGTGAAGCCGCCGCCACCCGGCAGCGCGCCGTTGTGGTAGAAGAAGTACGAACCGCCCTTGTAGTCGATGATTCCGGGGTGGTTGGTGAAGCTGCTGCCCTGCGTCGGCATGACCGTGCCGCGGTAGGTCCACGGCCCGGTGGGGCCGGGTGCGGTGGAGTAGGCGATGAACTCAGAGCAGCATTTGGCCGCGAAGACGTTGTAGTACAGGCCGCCCCGCTTGTAGACCCAGGGGCCTTCCTCGTACAGGGTGGGGCGGTCGGAGTCCCCGGTGCGGGTGCCGAATCCGGCGGTGGTGAGGGAGACCTTGGTCGGGCTGCCGGAGTAGGAAATCATGTCGGCGTTGAGCTTGACGTACCACAGGTTGGGGTTGCCCCAGTAGAGGTAGGCCTGCCCGTCGTCGTCGATGAAGACGGTGGGGTCGATTTCACCGTTTTCGACGAGAGGGTGGCCCAGGGCGTCCTTGAAGGGGCCGGTGGGGCTGTCGGAGACGGCCACGCCGATGGCCATCCGGCCGCTCGCCCGGCTGGTGGTGGGGACGTACCAGTAGAACTTGCCGTTCCGGTAGATGGCCTGGCCGGCCCAGGCGTCGGATTTCGCCCAGCTGAAGCTGGCCACGCTCAGCGGGGAGCCGTGGTCGGTCCAGTTCACCATGTCGGTCGATGAGTAGACCCGCCACTCGTTCATGGTGAACCATGTCGAGCCGTCTTCGTCATGTCCGGTGTAGAGGTACACGCGGTTGTTGTGGACGAGCGGAGCCGGGTCGGCGGTGTAGATGGTCTGGACGATCGGATTGTCCGCCCTCGCCGCCGTGACCGGAAGCAACGCGATGACACAGCAAAGGCCGACGAGCCAGGCGGCCGTGCGTCTGGAAAGTGAAAACGCGTATCTCACATGCGCCTCCTGATGTGGTGGTCACTCACCTTGGGCGTGGTCCGATGGCGAAGCGGCTTCTCCGGCGAGCGCCGTGGCCGGTCGCATCCCTGACCGATCTGGCCGGATGTTCATCGCCGAGATCCTTCGCTGACGCTGTTAGCGTTAACAAGACCTAGCACCGTGAGTGCTGACTTCCATCGCTCCCGTATGGGCGTGCGTCGGCGACCGCGGGGGCCGCCACACGTGGAGCCAACTCCGTACCCCGGGGACCGGTCAAGGCACCTGCCCGTCTCGCGTCGCTGCCACTCGTCCGGCCGTGGGTGCTGAGCTGGCGCCGGAACTCGGCGGAGCAGCCGTAGATCCGGGGAAGAGTATGAATCTTTCATCTCGACCCGTCGTCCGTCCAGGGCGCCGACATGGCCCGACCGGCCTGGTCGTGCGTGCGCTCGTGCCGGGACGTCGGGTCCAGATCGTACTCATTCGCCACGATGCCGCGCGGACCGCCGCACGAATGCGTCCGTCCGGCGTGGGCGGCGCGACGATCACCCCGCGACGTCGAGGGCGGCCTGGATGATGCTGCCGGAGTCGAGACGATGGTGACGATAGACATCCTCGATCGAGCCCGACCTGCCGAAATCGGTCACTCCCAGCGAGGTGATCGGCACGCGGTTGACGGCGGACAGGAAGGCCAGCGTGTGGGGGTGGCCGTCGAGCACGGTGACCAGCGGGGCGGCCCGCTCGGCGGGAAACGCCTGGTCGAGGATCCAGCTCTCGGCCCGCTCGTGCCCCTGGCGGGCGCGCAGGGCACGGTAGAGCAGGTCGGGGCTGGTCACGCAGACGACGTCGGCGGGGACGCCCATCCGGTCCAGCCGATCGGCCGCGGCCAGGGCCTCCGTGACGACCGCGCCCATCGCGGCGATGGTCACCTTCGGGCTCTCGGTACGCTGGAGCGGATAAGCGCCCGCCACCACCTGGCGTCTGCGTCGTTCGCGTGCGGCCGGGTCGGCCGGCACCTCCGCGAGCGTCTGGTCGACGGGCCGCGTCGACAGCCGCAGGTAGACGGAGCAGCCGTCGGGCCTGCCCAGCCGGGCGAGACCGGCCAGCAGCACCCATTCGGTGTCGATCGCGAACGCCGGTTCGTAGGCGACGCAGCCGGGCTGCTCCATCCCGATGGACGGCGTGATGATCGACTGATGCGCCCCGCCCTCGGGGGCGAGGCTGACCCCGGAGGGCGTGCCGACGAGGATCGACTGGCCGCCCGCGTAGATGCCGTACGACCATGGCTCCAGGGCTCGCCCCACGAACGGGTCGTAGACCACCCCGATCGGGAACAGCGGCTCCCCCCACCGGCTCCAGGTCGTGCCCAGCTCCCCGATGAGGCCGACCAGGTTGGTCTCGGCGATGCCGAGTTCGATGTGCTGCCCGGCCGGGCTCTCCCGCCAGTGCAGGATGGTCTCCGCGTCGTCGGCGAACCAGTTGTGACGCTCGGTGACCGACCACACCCCGACCTTGTTCACCCAGCCGCCCAGGTTGGTCGACGAGCTGACGTCCGGGCTCACCGTCACCACCCGCCGGGCCGCCTCGGGCGCGGCACGGGTCAGGTCGAGCAGTGCCCGGCCCAGCGCGGCCTGGGTGGTCGAGGTGCCGGACGGGGTGCGGCGGAAGTCGGTCGGTACGGCCGGAGGCCGCCGCGCCGACGTGGGCTGCCGGCACAGCCGGTCGGCCACCGTCGCACACTGGATCGCCGCGTCGTCGCCGTCGGGGAACCGCCGCCACGGATCGTCCGGATCGACGCCCAGCCGCTCGGCCAGCTCCCGCATCTGGTCATTGGTCAACAGGGACGAGTGGTTCTGCGGATGCCCCTCGGTCGCCAGGCCGTACCCCTTGATGGTGTAGGCGAAGATCACTGTGGGCCTGGCGTCGTCGATGGAGGCGAAGGCGCGGTCGAGTGTGCCGAGGTCGTGACCGCCGAGGTTCCTGATCGCGGCGAGCAGGGCGGAGTCGTCGAGCCGGGTGATCAGATCCGCGATCGTGCCCGCATCGGGGCCGTCCCCGGGAAGCCGCTCACGCAACTGTGCCGCGTCGCAGCGCAGCATGCGCTGATATTCCGGATTGGGCATCGCGTCGATCCTGGCGCGCAGGGCACCGCCGCCCGGCTGGGAGAACAGCTCCTCCAGCAGTCCGCCGTACTTCAGTGTCAGCACCTGCCATCCGGCGGAGGCGAACATCCCGCGCAGACGGTCGGCGGCGAGGTGCGGCACGACGCGGTCCAGCGACTGGCGGTTGAGGTCGACCACCCAGACGACCTCTCCCAGCTCCGACACGCTGGGGTCGAGGATCGCCTCCCAGACCGCCCCCTCATCGAGCTCGGCGTCGCCCACCAGCGAGTACTGCCGTCCCCTGTGCGAGCCGCCGAATGTGCCGTCCACATAGCGGCGGGCGATCGCCCCCCAGATCGGTGCGGTGGCGCCGATGCCGACCGATCCGGTCGAGTAGTCCACCGGGTCCGGGTCCTTCATCCTGCTCGGATAGCTCTCCAGGCCGCCGAACTCCCGTAACCGGGTCAGATAGGACGCGTCCAGCTCACCGAGCAGGTAGTTGATCGCGTGCAGCACCGGGGACGCGTGCGGCTTCACCGACACCCTGTCCTGGGGGCGCAGGTGCCTGAACCACAGCATGCTCATGATCGACACCAGTGACGCAGACGAGGCCTGATGCCCGCCGACCTTCAACCCGGACGGGTTGGGCCGCACCCGGTTCGCGTGGTGGACCATCGCCGTCGACAGCCACAGCACCCGGTCCTCGATCTGCCGGAGCACGTCGTACTCCACGCTCGGAGACCGAGTGGTCAGCGTTGACGCGCGCATAAGGACTGTCCTCCAGGTACGCCGGCGCGTGTCCGGCGACAAGAAGCCGATTGACCAGGAGTGAAGCAAGGAGGCGGCCTGACAGACAATACATGTTCGAAAAATTGAGCGTTCTGCCCACAACGATCTCTTGTCGACCCGGGGAGCATGAGCATGGTGCCCAGTAACGAGCCGATCGAGCGGTCGTACGGTCGGTCGGCCGCGGGGTGCGCCCACTGCTCGGCGATCCGTGAGGTTGCGCCGCCATGATCTTCTCCTTCTCCCCGTCTCTGAGCCCGGGAGGGCGGCCGACGTCCTGAGGTGAGAGCCGTACCAGGGCAGCGTGCATGAGCAGCGCGGGGACGCCATCGATCGGTGTGGCACCGGAGTGATCAGGCCGTCTGGATGCGGGCGAACCGGGTGGCGATGTGGAGGTCGTGCTCGATGCGGGCGGCGGCCTCGCGCAGCGCGGGCAGCACGGCCTCGCGGGTCTGGCCGGCGGCCTGCCGGTGGGCGTGCGTCGAGACGTTGACGGCCGCGACGACCTCGCCGGCGCGGTCGCGCACCGGTACGGCCACGGACCGCAGTCCCTCCTCCAACTCCTGGTCCACCAGGGCGTACCCGTCCCGCGCCGCCTGGTCGAGCAGCGCGGCCAGCCGTACCGGCGAGGTCACCGTGTGGCGGGTCAGCGGGCGCAGGTCGGCGCGGGCCAGGTAGGCGGAGCGGTCGGCATCGCCCAGGCCGGCGAGCAGGACCCGGCCCATCGACGTCGCGTAGGCGGGGAAGCGGGTGCCCACCGTGATGTCCACGCTCATGATCCGTTCTGCGGGCACCCGTGCGACGTACCGGATGTCGTCCTCGGCCAGAATGGCCATCGACGCCGAGTCGTGCACCTCGCCGGCGAGTCCGGCCAGGTGCGGTTCCGCGATCCGGGGGAGCGTCAGCCGGGCCAGGCAGGCGTACCCGAGGTCGAGCACTCGCGGCGTCAGCCGGAACAGTCTGCCCTCGGCCGCCACGTAGCCCAGGTGCGTCAGCGTGATGAGCGCCCGCCGTACGGTCGCCCTGGGCAGTCCGGCGGCCTCGGCCAGAGCGGAGAGCGGCATCCCGGCCGTCGTGAAGGCGGTCAGTACGGCCAGGCCACGGGCGAGGGACTCGACGAACTCCGAACCGGCCCCGGTCACGGGCGCCCGTGCCACACCCACCGGCCCGGCGGCGGGGGGAGCGGTGAGCGCGTGCTCCATCGCCGCGACCGTCTCGCGCAGCCTCGGCAGCATCGCGTCACGCAGGGACGCCGCATCGTGCCTGCTGGTGTGGCTGACCACGCTCACCGCGCAGACCACGGCCCCGGTGTCGTCGCGCACCGGTACGGCCACCGCGATCAGCCCCGGCTCGATCAGCTGGTCGTCGACCGACCACCCCTCCCGCCGGGCGAGGGCGGCCCGGATCTCGAACGAGTCCGCGCCGTGAGCGCCGTCCCGATCCGGCGGCAGCACCGGGAAACCGGCGTGGCCGGGATCGGCGGCCACCCGGGCGCGCCAGCTCTCCCACTCGCCGGGGGACCAGCCGGCGGCGAACAGGGCTCCCGGCGCCGCGGACTCGGCGGGGAGCAGGTCGCCGACGCGGAACGTGGCCGTCATCCTGCGGCGACGCGGCACCTGGTGCACGAAGCGGACACCGTCGGCGTCCGGCACGGCGAGCGACACCGACTCGTCGAGCTCGTCGGCGAGCCCGTCGGCGTACGGCCCGAGCAGCCCGGGCAGCCGTGACGCGGCCAGGTAGGCGTTGCCCAGCTCCATCAGCGCCGGGGCGAGCGCCGCGTCGCGGCCGGCCGGCCGCAGGTAGCCGAGGCGGGCGAGCGTGGCGAGCACCCGATCGACGGTCGATCGCGCGAGGCCGGTGTCCCGGGTCAGATCACTCACCGTGCGACGCCCTCCGGCGAGGGCGAGCCGCCGGATCACGGTCAGGCCGCGGATCAGCGGGCCGACCGCCTCCTTCGGCGGATCGTCCGCCGTGCTCGACCGGCCGCCCGCCGCCTTCGGCTGGTCGCCCGCCGGCAGCCGCTCGCCGGTCGTCGCCTCTGACATCGCGTTCTCCCCCTACGGCCTCGCGCCGTACACACTTCCACCGAAGCGCGGCCGTTGACACCTGCGCAGCCGTGGACGAAACTTACCTCGACAATAACGAACTAGAGTTCACTATGCGAACAAGCCGCGAACAAGCGTAACCGTAAGTGCGAGCGCAAGTGCGTACAGGTACGAGCGTGAGCACGACCGTGGCCGATCCGGCCCTCCGCCGGGTCGGGCGATCCACCAGAGGATGAGAGACGACGACGGAATGGCCGAAATCCGCACCCTGTCCGAGGCGGTGGCGGAGCTGATCCACGACGGCGACTGCGTCGCCATGGAGGGCTTCACCCACCTCATCCCGTTCGCCGCAGCCCACGAGGTCATCCGCCAGGGCATCACCGATCTCACGTTGGTACGGATGACCCCCGATGTGATCTACGACCAGCTCATCGGCGCCGGCCTGGTGAAAAAGCTGATCTTCTCCTGGGGCGGCAACCCCGGCGTCGGCTCGCTGCATCGCTTCCGCGACGCCGTCGAGAATGGCTGGCCGCGACCGCTGGAGCTGGACGAGCACAGCCACGCCGGGATGGCCAACCGCTATGTGGCGGGCGCCTCCGGCCTGCCGTTCGCGGTGCTGCGCGGTTATCGCGGCACCGACCTGGCGGGCCGCACCGACACCGTGGCCACGGTGAGGTGCCCCTTCACCGGTGAGGAGCTGGCGGCCGTCAAAGCGATCAACCCCGATGTGACCGTCATCCACGCCCAGCAGGCCGACCACGAGGGCAACGTGCGGCTGTGGGGGCTGACCGGGGTGCAGAAGGAGGCCGCGCTGGCGGCCCGGCGGGTGCTCGTCACGGTCGAGGAGATCGTCGAGGAGCTGACGCCGCATCCCGGCGGGGTCGTGCTGCCCGGTTGGGTGGTCACCGCGGTCGCCCACGTGCCGGGCGGAGCCCATCCGTCCTACGCCGCGGGGTATTCGGTCCGCGACAACGACTTCTACCAGGCGTGGGACCCGATCGCACGTGATCGTGACAGGTTCACCGCCTGGATCAGCGAGCACGTCCTGGACAGCGAGGGAGTGACGGCCCCATGAGTGACGGCCCCAACGGCTCCATGAGTGACGGCCCCAACGGCTCAATGAGCGGCGGCTCCATGAGCGATTGGACCTCTGACGAGCTGATGACCGTCAACGCGGCACGGGCACTGGCCGGCGCGCGGAGCTGCTTCGTCGGCATCGGCCTGCCCAGCGCTGCGGCCAACCTGGCCCGCCGTACGATCCGCCCGGACCTCGTCCTGATCTACGAGTCCGGGGCGGTGGGCGCGAAACCGGCCAGGCTGCCGCTGTCCATCGGGGACGGCGAGCTCGCCGACACCGCCGACGCGGTCGTCTCGGTGCCGGAGATGTTCAACTACTGGCTGCAGGCCGGACGGATCGACGTCGGATTCCTCGGCGCGGCCCAGGTCGACCGCTTCGCCAACATCAACACCACGCTCGTCGACCGCGGCCAGGACCGGCCGCCCGGCCGGCTGCCCGGCGCCGGCGGAGCGCCCGAGATCGCGGCGAACTGCGGCGAGGTGCTCATCGTGCTGCGCCACTCCACCCGCAACTTCGTCGACCGGCTCGACTTCGTCACCTCGGTCGGTCACGGCGCAGGACGCGGCGATCGCGAACGGCTCGGCCTGCGCGGACGCGGCCCGGTCGCGGTCATCACCGACCTCGGCGTCATGCGTCCCGACCCGCTGACCGCCGAGCTGGTGCTGACCGACCTGCACCCCGGCGTCACGATCGACCAGGTACGCGCCGCGACCGGCTGGCCGCTGAAGACCGCCGGCGATGTGGCGGTCACCGCGCCGCCGACCGATGCGGAGCTGGCCGCGCTCCGCACGTTGAAGGCGGCCTGATCCGGCATGCACGACCTGAGGATGATGCAGCAGTGATGAACGACGTCTACATCGTCGACGCCGTACGCACCCCGTTCGGCCGGTACGGCGGCGCACTGGCCGGGGTCCGGCCCGACGACCTGGCCGCCCACGTCATCCGATCGTTGACCGGCCGGGCCCCCGGCCTCGACCCGGCCAGGATCGACGACGTCTTCTTCGGCAACGCCAACGGCGCGGGGGAGGAGAACCGCAACGTCGCCCGCATGGCCGTACTGCTGGCCGGGCTGCCGGTCACCGTCCCCGGCACCACGGTCAACCGGCTGTGCGCCTCCGGAATGGAGGCCGTGATCCAGGCGTATCGCGCCATCGCGGTCGGCGACGCCTCGATCGTGATCGCGGGTGGCGTCGAGTCGATGTCCCGCGCGCCGTGGGTGCTGCCCAAACCCGACCGCGCCTTCCCGGCCGGCGACCAGCGGCTGCTGTCGACCACGCTCGGCTGGCGCATGGTCAACCCGCGCATGCCCGCCGAGTGGACGGTCGCGCTCGGCGAGGGCGCCGAGCTGATCGCCGACCGGTACGGCATCGGCCGCGCGAGCCAGGACGCGTTCGCGCTGGCCAGCCACGAGAAGGCGGCCCGCGCCTGGCGGGACGGCGCGTTCGACGCCGAGATCGTCCCGGTCGACGGGGCCGATCTGCCGCGGGACGAGGCGATCCGCGACGACACGTCCATGGCGGCGCTGGCCAGGCTCAAACCGGCATTCCGCAGGGGCACCCCGGCCGGCACGGTCACGGCGGGCAACTCCTCACCGCTCAACGACGGCGCGGCGGCCCTGCTGCTGTGCGACGAGGAGGGGCTGCGGGCGATCGGCCGTGAGCCGCTGGCCCGTGTCAGGTCCTCGGCGGTGACCGGTGTGGAGCCCCAGCTGTACGGCCTCGGCCCGGTCGAGGCGGCCCGGAGGGCGCTGGCGCGGGCGGGAAAGAACTGGGACGATCTCGCGGTCGTCGAGCTCAACGAGGCGTTCGCCGCCCAGGCGCTCGGCTGCCTGCGGGAGTGGCCCGAGCTCGACCCGTCGATCGTGAACCCGCGCGGCGGCGCCATCGCGATCGGCCACCCGCTCGGCGCGTCGGGGGCGCGCCTGGCCGGGACGGTCGCCCACCAGCTCGCGGCGGCCGGTTCAGGCACCGGCCTGGCGACCCTCTGCATCGGCGTCGGGCAGGGCCTCGCCCTCGTGCTCGATCGGTGACACGTTCAGAAGAAGGAGCCGACCATGACGAAAACCCCGGCGAGCCCACCACGACCACCCGGGATCGAAACGCAGGAGACCATCAGCGCGGAGATCGCCGAGATCCGCGGCGCGTACGGCAAGGCCGTGGCGGACGGTGCGCCGCGGCGTGCTCACCCCGACCGCGACTATCCGCCCTACCGCAGCAGCCGGCTGCGCCATCCCAGGCATGCACTCGTCGTGCCGCGTGATCCGGAGGCGGCCGAGCTGACCGGCCCGGTCTTCGGCGTCACCGACGTCACCGCGCTCGACCACGACCTCACCCGCCGGCACACCGGGGAGCCGCTGGGCGAGCGGATCCTCGTCACCGGACGCGTGCTCGACCGGGCCGGCCGCCCGGTCCGCGACCAGCTCGTCGAGATCTGGCAGGCCAACGCCTCCGGGCGGTACGCCCATCAGCGCGACCAGCATCCCGCCCCGCTCGATCCGAACTTCACCGGAGTCGGCCGCTGCCTCACCGACGACGACGGTCGGTACTCCTTCGTCACGATCAAGCCCGGCCCCTACCCGTGGCGCAACCACGACAACGCCTGGCGGCCCGCGCACATCCACTTCTCGCTGTTCGGCACGGCGTTCGCCCAGCGGCTGGTCACCCAGATGTACTTCCCCGGCGACCCGCTGTTCGACCTCGATCCCATCCTGCAGTCGGTGACCGACGATTCCGCGCGCCGCCGCCTCGTCGCCGACTACGATCACGACCTGTCGACGCCGGAGTGGTCGCTCGGCTACCGCTGGGACATCGTGCTGGACGGCCCGGCCGCGACCTGGATGGAGGAGGGCCGATGAGCACCACCCCGTCATCTGCGAAGGCGCCGGTGAGCCTGCCGCCCACGGCGTCCCAGACCGTCGGCCCGTTCTACGGGTACGCCCTGCCGTTCACGGGCGGCGGCGACGTCGCCCCCGCCGGGCACCCGGACACGATCACCCTGCACGGCACGGTCTACGACGGCGCAGGCGTCCCCGTTCCGGACGCGCTGCTGGAGTTCTGGCAGCCCGCTCCCGACGGGTCGCGGGCGGGCGCGCCGGGCTCGCTGCGCCGCGATCCGGTCACCGGCGCGGTGATCGGCCGCGACGGCCTCGCCTTCACCGGGTTCGGCCGCGTCGCCGTCGACGCCGACGGCCACTACCTGCTGCGTACGCTCCCGCCCGGCGGCGTGCCGTACATCTCGGTGTGCGTCTTCGCCCGCGGCCTGCTGCACCACCTGTTCACCCGGGCCTATCTGCCCGGCCTGGCCGATCTGGAGGCCGAGCCGCTGCTGGCCGCGCTGCCGCGGAACCGCAGGGCCACCCTCCTCGCCGTGCCGGAGCGCGAGCGCGTCTACCGCTTCGACGTACGGCTCCAGGCCGACGGGGTCCACGAGGAGACGGTCTTCCTTGCCTTCGAATGACCGTGAGCCTTCGAATGACCGTGAGCCTTCGAGTGATCGTGAGCCTTCGCGCGAGCTCGATCCGGCGGATGTCGGGCTGCTCGCCCCGGTCGTGGCCGGTTCGCGGGCCGAGGCGCTGACCGGCGACGCGGCTTTCGTCCGGGGCATGCTCGACGCCGAGGCGGCGCTGACCCGGGCACAGGCCGCGCTGGGGCTCGCCCCGCCCGCCGCAGCGGCGGCCGTCACCGCCGCGGCCGGGCAGACGTCCCGGTTCGATGTCCGCGATCTGGCGCTGCGGGCCCGTTCCGGGGGCAATCCGGTGATCCCGCTGGTGGCGGACCTGACCGCCGCCGTCGCCGAGCACGATCCCGAGGCCGCGCCGTACGTCCATCAGGGGGCGACCAGCCAGGACATCTGGGACACCGCCGCGATGCTCGTCACCGCGCGGGCGCTGGAACCGGTCCTGGCCGATTTGGATCGTACGGCCGCCGCCCTCGCCCGCCTGGCCGCGGCGCATCGCGACACCCCGATGCCGGGCCGGACCCTCACCCAGCACGCGGTGCCGACGACGTTCGGCCTGAAGGCGGCCGGCTGGCGCAGCCTCGTGATGGCCGCACGCGACCGGCTGGCGGCCGTACGCGCCGCGCTGCCCGTCCAGCTCGGCGGGGCCGCCGGCACGCTGGCCGCCTTCCGCGAATACTCCCCCCGGGAGGGGACAGCGGAGGACGTGCTGCGGCTGCCCGCCGCGTACGCGGCGGAGACCGGCCTGGCCGAGCCCGTGTTGCCGTGGCACACCCTGCGTACGCCCGTCGCCGACCTCGCCGGCGCGCTGGCCTTCGCCGCAGGCGCGCTGGGCAAGCTCGCCGCTGACGTGCTGGTGCTGTCACGCACCGAGATCGGCGAGGTCTCAGAGGACACCGGCGGGGGCGTCGGTGGCGGATCATCGGCCATGCCGCAGAAGGCCAACCCGGTCGGAGCCGTCCTGATCGCCGCGGCCGCCCGGCAGGTCCCGGCCCTGGCCGCCGTGCTGTACGGATCACTCGCGGCCGAGGACGAACGCCCGCCGGGTGCCTGGCACGCCGAGTGGCGGCCGATGCGGGAGGCGCTGCGCCTGGTCGGCGGCGCCGCCGCTGTCGCGGCCGGGCTCAGGCTGCGGGTGCATCCGCGGCGGATGCGCGACAACCTCGATCTCACCGGGGGACTGATCGTGTCCGAGCGGCTCAGCGCCGCGCTCGCCGCCGAGATCGGACGTGACCATGCGTCCCGTGTCGTCAAGGCGGCCGCACGGGCCGTACAAAACCGGACCGTACAAAGCCGGGCCGTACGAACAGGGGCTGTACGGACCGATCAGGCGGAAGACGGTGGAGCCGACCTGGTGGCGGCACTTCTGGCCGATCCCGGCGTGGCGGCGGCCTTCTCCGAGGAGAGGCTGCGCGAGCTGACCGATCCGGCGTGGTACACGGGCCTGGCCGGCCCCCTCGTGGACCGCGCACTGGGCTTCCCACCGGGCCTCTCACCGGACTCCGGACCGGGCCCGGAACCGGGCGTCGAGGAGGGACGATGACAGTCAACCTGCACCACCGGAGCGACGGCCCCCCGCCGGAGGGGCGTGACCTGGGGATGCCGCTGCTGCTGGGGCCCTCGATGGGGACGTCCCTGGCCGTGTGGGACCACCAGGTGCCCGCGCTCTCCAGGGACCGCCGGG
This sequence comes from Sphaerimonospora sp. CA-214678, assembly GCF_050942215.1. Classification (GTDB taxonomy): domain Bacteria; phylum Actinomycetota; class Actinomycetes; order Streptosporangiales; family Streptosporangiaceae; genus Sphaerimonospora. Next base: position 5,046,763 of record NZ_CP192056.1, on the reverse strand, counting down.
TCATCCGCTGGGACCTGCCGGGACACGGCGGATCTCCCGCCGGCGTGGTGGACACCACGCCGGGCGCGACCACGATCGCCGACCTGGGGCGGCTCGTGCTCGCGCTGGCCGACTCCCTCGGCGTCGACCGCTTCGACTACGCGGGGATCTCGATCGGCGGCGCGGTCGGCGCCTGGCTCGCCGTGCATCACCCCGAGCGTGTCGCCTCGCTCGCCATGGTCTGCTCGTCGGCCCGCTTCGGCGAACCCGCGGCCTGGCACGAACGGGCGGCCCTGGTTCGGGCCGAGGGCACCGCCCCGCTCGTCGAGATGAGCGCCACCCGGTGGTTCACGCCGAGCTTTTCGGAGTCGCGGGCCGAGGCGCTGCTGGACGACCTGAGGGCTGCCGACCCCGCCGGCTATGCCGCGGGGTGCGACATGCTCGCCTCCTACGACCTGCGTGGCGACCTGGCGCGCATCACCGTACCCACCCTTGTGATCGCGGGGCGGGACGACCCCGCGACCCCGCCGGCGCACGCCCGTGAGCTGGCCGACGGCATCCCCGGCGCCTCGCTCGTCGAGGTCGCGCACGCGGCGCACCTCGCCAACGTCGAGCGCCCGGAGCCGGTGCTCGCCGCCCTGCTCGGACATCTCGCGGCCACCGCTGAAGCGACGCCCCGTGACGACGCCTCCCGCCACGCGGCGGGCATGGCCGTACGGCGGGCCGTGCTGGGGGACGAGCACGTGGACCGGGCGATCGCGCGCACCACCGACTTCACCGCGCCCTTCCAGGACTTCATCACCCGCTATGCCTGGGGAGAGATCTGGACCCGGCCCGGGCTGAGCCGCCGGACCCGCAGCTGCATCACGCTCACGGCACTGGTGGCGCGCGGTCACCACGACGAGCTCGGCATGCACGTGCGCGCGGCGCTGCGCAACGGTCTCACGCCAGAGGAGATCAGAGAGGTCCTGCTGCAGACGGCCGTCTACTGCGGGGTGCCCGCGGCCAACTCGGCGTTCGCGATCGCCGACCGAATCCTGAGAGAAGAGAGGGAAGGCTGATGCACACCACTGTCGGCATCATCGGCGGCGGCCCGGCCGGGCTGCTCCTCGCCCGGCTGCTGCACCTCGCCGGCATCGACAGCGTCGTACTGGAAAGCCGCGACCGCGCGTACGTAGAGCATCGTCAGCGCGCCGGGATTCTGGAGCAGGGCGCGGTCGACGTGCTGCGCGAATGCGGCGCGGGGGAGCGGATGGACCGGGAGGGTCTCGTCCACGACGGCATCGAACTGCGCTTCGACCGGCGCTCGCATCGGATCGACTTCCCCTCGCTCACGGGCGGCCGACGGGTCATGGTCTACGCCCAGACCGAGGTCGTCAAGGACCTGATCTCGCTGCAGCTGCGGCAGGGCGGCGGACCGCTGCTGTTCGAGGCGTACGTCCGGGCGGTGACCGGCATCGACACCGACCGGCCGGCCGTCCACTTCACCCACGAGGGCCGCGAGCAGACGCTCACCTGCGACTACGTGGTCGGCTGCGACGGCTCCCACGGTGTGGCCCGGACCGCCATTCCGGATCTCACCATCTATGAGCGGTCTTATCCGTACTCATGGCTCGGCATCATGGCCGATGTGCCGCCGTCGTGCGACGAGCTGATCTACGCGCACTCCGATCGGGGGTTCGCGCTGCACAGCATGCGCTCCACCACGGTGAGCCGCATCTACCTCCAGGTGCCGAACGGTACGGACCTGGCGGAGTGGCCCGACGAGCGGATCTGGGACGAACTCGACGCCAGATTCGCCGTCGAGGGCGACTGGAAGCTGGAACGCGGCCCCATCACCGCGAAGTCGGTGCTGCCGATGCGCAGCCTCGTCGCCGAGCCGATGCGGCACGGCCGGATCTTCCTGGCCGGTGACGCCGCGCACATCGTGCCGCCGACCGGAGCCAAGGGACTGAACCTCGCGTTCAGCGACGTCGTCGTCCTCGCCAGGGCCTTCGCCCACCTGAACGCGACCGGCTCGGCCGAGCTGCTCGACGCCTATTCGGCCACCTGCCTGCGGCGGGTCTGGCGGGCCGAGCACTTCTCCTACTTCATGACGACGACGATGCACGTCGATCCGGCCCAGTCGCCGTTCGACACCCGGCTGCAGCTCTCCCAGCTCGACCGCATCGCCACCGGCACGGCCGCGGCCACCGAACTCGCGGAGAACTACACCGGTCTCCCCGTCGGCTGACCAGGAAGCCGGAAGGCGTGCCGTACGGCTGTGAGCCGTACGGCACGCCTCTCGATTCTCGGTGTCCTGCTCAGCGATTGTTCAGGTGACCGATGCCTGCCCGTCGTGGATCTTCAACTTGATGGCAGATGTCCGAGTAATTTGGATCTTTACTTTATTTCAACTTTATGTGAAGATCCATCCGACCCATGATCACGACTGATTGAAAGGTCGGAGTGAACATACATCTGTCCAAGTCCGGCGCGTTACTCCGCGGCTACCGCCGCCATACCACGCCGGTAGCCGCTCTCGTGCTGACCTCATCTCTGGTAGTCGCCCTGCCCGCCACCGCTGCCCCTGCTCCTTCTCCCGTGTCGCCTAGCTCCGCTCCGGCCGCCGCCGACCCGGTGGAAGCCGCCAAACGGGAGGCCAAGAAACAGAACAAGCGGATCGAGATCACCGCCGCTCGCAGTGAGACATCGACCACGTTCGCCAACCCCGACGGCAAGACGCTCCACGCCGAACTGCACTCCACCCCCATCCGGGTGAAGGACAAGAACGGCGCCTGGCAGCCGATCGATACGCGCCTGGTGGAAGAGGGCGGCGTCATCCGACCCAGATCGGCGAAGGGTGCATTGGAGCTGTCTTCGGGCGGCGACACGCAGCTGATCAAGATCAAGGGCGACAAGGGCGCGGCCACCATCGCCGCGCCGGGCAAGCTGCCCAAGGCCGAACTGGCGGGCAGCACCGCCACCTACCGCAACGTCTACGGGCCCGGGACGGATTTGGTCATCACCGCCACCCCTACGGGGTACCGGCAGGAGATCGTGATCCGCCAACGCCCTGCCAAGGACCTCAAGCTCCGCATTCCGGTCGGCCTGCCCAAGGGGCTGAAGTTCGGCAAGGCGTCTGGTGCCACGCCGTCGGTGCCGGACGGCGAAGGCAAGAAGTTCGCCGAGCTGCCTCCGGCGATGCTGATCGACGCTGCGGCGATGGACAACCCGGAGAAGGGCAAGACAGGAACCGCCCCCGCCGCTCTCGAGCAGATGGCCAAGGGCGACGCCGTGGTCCTGATCGCGAAGGCCGATTTCCTTGCCGATCCGGCGGTGACCTATCCCGTTACCGTGGCGACCGCCTCCGACACTTGGATCGGCGCCGGCGTCCCCGCCGACACCTTCGTCAGCGACAGTTACCCGAGCGGGCAGAGCAACAGCAGCCTGGACCGGGTCATCGCCGGCCGTTCAAACTCCGGTACGGTCACCTGGCGCGGCTACGTCCGCTTCGACTTCCCTCTGGAACTGTTGGGTGGAACGGTCCTCAACGGTGACCTGCGGCTGTGGAACCACCGGTCGCATACCTGCAGTCACACCGACAGTCCCGGCATCGTGGCCAGGATGATCACCACCGAGTGGACTGCCGCCAGCCTGACGTTGAACAATCAGCCCTCGGTGACCACCACCGGTCAGGTGGGCCTCAAGGGCGCCTACGACGAGAACAGCTGCCCGCAGGGTGAAGGCGAGCTGTGGTACTCCATCGAGCAGATGGTCCAAAGCTGGATGGACGGCACACCCCACCGCGGCGTCCAGCTCAGCTCCGCCAGCGAGGCCGTGAGCCAGAACTGGCGCTGGTACCGCTCATCCGAATACGACGGCTACGACACCTACCCGTACACCCCCCGTGGGCCAGTGCTGATCGTCGATTACGAACCGGCCTCCGAGCTCCAGGTCGTGCGGTTCTACCCTGACGAGTTCGAGGCCCCGTCGGGCACGTACGAGGACGACAAGGCGTGGTTCGACAGCGGCAAAGTATACGGCGAGAATCCGCCGGCGCAGAATTTGACGCCCGAACAGGAGCTGGCCGACGCCATTGCCTCAGGGACTTCTGTCGAGACCAGGTTCACCGACAGCGCCTACTATCCAGAAGTCATCAGCGATGAAGACCTCGTGGCCGGAATCGACAATCCCGAAGATTATGCGGAAGATCCGCCGGGACCAGCGCCTTCGCCGAATCCCGAGCCCTCGCCTCGGCTTCCAGACAAGGTGCTGAACGCCAATCCGTACTTCGAAACCGAGCTCGCTCCATGGACGGCGACCGGCGGCATCGTGGAGCGTTCGACTGATCGAGCGCACGAAACCACGGGCGCAGCGTCTGCCAAAGTGACTGCACCGCAGGGGGACGCCGAGACTGTCGTCCGATCAGAGGGAGATCTGCCGGTTGTCCCCGACCTGTACCACAGCGCTGACGGCTGGTTTTACCCCACCGTCGACACGGACGTCCAGTATGGCATCGACTGGTTTGACTCCGCCGGCACTTTGCTGAGCTCCAGCGTGTCTAACCATGCTCTCACCGCCGACACATGGAGTCAGCTCACCGTCCAGGAGTTCCCGCCGGACGGTGCCACCAAGGCACAGCTGAGGCTGGTGATTCCGGCCCGATCGTCAGATCTGGTCACCGTCTACGCGGACGAGATGACGCTGCTTGGTCCCACGGTGGCTCCCACTCCCACCCCGACACCCAGCCCACCTCCGGCGGGAGGACCGGGCCTAGTCGCCGCGTACGGCATGGAAGAGACCTCGGGAGCCACGGTCCAAGATGCTTCTGGGCATAACAACACCGGTGTGGCAAGTAACACCACGCGCGTGTCCTCCGGAAAGTTCGGCAACGCTCTCTCGTTCAACGGCACGTCCAGCTTGGTGACCGTGAACGACGCACCCTCATTGCGGCTGTCGACAGCGCTGACTTTGTCGGCATGGGTCCGTCCCACGACGGTCAGCAACTGGCGCACCATAGTGATGAAGGATCCCGCTGACGATTACGCCCCGCCCTCTTATGGACTGTATGCCTCGGACGGCTCCGCTGCCGCCGGTTGGCTGATAAGGGAGGATGAAGAGGTAGCGGCGCCTACTGGCACGACGCCCTTGCCCATCAATACGTGGAGTCACGTCGCCCTGACCTATGACGGAACCACCGCGCGACTTTACGTCAACGGCAACCAAGTCGACGCAACCCCCTTCAGCGGGAGTGTCTATAACAACGGCGGGCCGCTTCACATGGGTGGCAACAGCGTGTGGGGCGAGTATTTCAGCGGGCTGATCGACGAGGTTCGCATCTACAACCTCGCTCAAACCAGCACGCAAATTCAGACAGATATGAACACACCAGTAGCGTCCTCCTCACCGTCTCCGACTCCCACCCCCTCTCCGATCCCCACCCCGACACCGTCGCCGAGTCCTGCTCCGGGGCTGGTGGCCGCCTACGGGATGGAGGAGGGCGCTGGTACAGTAGTGGCGGATGCGTCCGGGCAGAACAACACCGGTACTGCCAGTGACACCACGTGGGTCGCCGGTGGCAGACATGGCAGGGCGCTGTCGTTCAACGGCACCTCCAGTTGGGTCACCGTCAATGATGCGCCCTCGCTGCGCTTGTCGACCGGCATGACGCTGTCGGCCTGGGTCAAACCGTCTACCGTCACTGACTGGCGTACGGTTGTTCTGAAGGAACTCGTCGGCGAGCAGTATCTGTCCTACGTTCTGTACGCGTCCGATGGTGACGCACCGTCCGGATCACTCGGAATGGAGGATGCAGAGCAGGACGCCGACGTTTGGGACGACACGGCTCTGCCGATCAACGTCTGGAGCCATCTGGCAGTCACGTATGACGGCAGCCATCTGCGGTTGTACGTCGATGGCAGCGAAGTCGGCCAGGTCGCCGCCAGTGGCAGGGTCGACTTCGACGGTGGTGCGCTGCACATCGGCGGCAACAGCATGTGGGGCGAGTACTTCAAGGGTCTGATCGACGAGGTGCGCGTCTACAACCGTGCCCAAACCCAAGCCGAGATTCAGACCGACATGAACGCCCCGATCGGTGCCACGGCTCCGGCTGCGGCACAGCCTTTAGCGGCGGCCGGCACCGGTTCTGCGGACACGGAGCCCGTAGTCGCGAAGCTCGCTGTGCGTGGATCCACAGCGGTGGGTGGCGAGATGACCACGGACAGCGTCACCCCGCAACTGGACGTCTGGATGTCCGGGGCGCAAATCCGTCAGGCAACGGTGGAGGTCGAGGTCATTCGCAAACCGACCAAGGCGAGAGGCAAACAACTCGTTTGGTCGGGCAAGGCGGCTGGCACAGCCCGCAGCTTCCGTAAGACGTTCCAGATCCCAAAGGGCAAGCTGCGGGACGGCCAGAAGGTGCTCTGGCGGGCCCGCGCCGTCACACCGTCATCGACCGGAGTCTGGACCGACTGGCAATCTCTCACCGTCGGCGTCGCGACCGCCGCCCCAATGGCGGAGGCGGAAACGCAAGCGGCGCCACTCGTCAATACCAGCTCACGCGCGGATGACATCAAAAGGCTGCTGCAGACCAACAAGGGGGACGGTCCAAACGTCAAGTACATGTCACATGCCGAGTGCCTTGAGCACACGGGCACCAACTGGGAGGAGGAGACGGAGTATTCCAAGAATCGTTTCGACTACTGCAGGCGGCTGCCGTTCCGCGCTGTCCACTGGCAGGGTCGCAGCAAGGTTGGCGAGATCAAAGGCCTCCTCTGGCTGCGGATGACCACGATGCTGGACAGCCGCCAGTACTTCACTCTCAGGTCACACATCAAGATCATTTCGTCAGAGGGCACCATCGCGGATGCTCCTTTACACCACTACAACGTTCCGGTCGACGCCGCCGCTGTGGGTAGCGGGTGCCCCAACTATGATCCAAACGGGCCCAGCGGGATGACCGGCTGGCATCGGGTCAGCGAGTGGAGGGCGAGTAGTGGCACAGAGTGGCAGATGACCGGTAGGTACACGGCGACCCTGATGAGCGGACCCGACAAGGAAGGTTCGTGCGCGGTCACCCCGGTGCTGATGGCGAAGATGCCGAAGCTGTTCGGGAGCGAAGCAGTCTACAGCGCAACGGCGGAAGCGCGTACGGTTCGCTGCGACACATCCGGACGAGACACGTGGTACAAGAGCGGTGGTTGCGTTATCCCCCGCGGTCCCCTTGCTCTCCAGATGGCGCGTGACGACATCGCGCAGAACACTGACAAGGGCACTATGCAGGAATTCTCTGAAAACTACGACCACATCGCCAAGGCGCTTCGATCACCGAAAACCACCGCACCGGGACGAAAGACGTTTTACGACCTGTCTCCCAATGACAAGAATATTCCTGGAAACTGGGGTAACTTCCTGTCCAGGGCAAAATATGCACCTGATATCGACGCAAACCACACCCGGGCCTCACGTACATGCGACATCGAGTTCGGCGCGCGCAACGGCAGGGAATGCGACGAGTTCCCCTTTGCGAGTACGCAGCAAGGGGCGATTAACGCCAAGCCGACGAACAACTGGTCGGTCCAGCTAGTGGATTCCGATCACAACGGCGCCCACGGGGCGGTTCTGCAAGCCTGGTACATAAACAACAGGGTGATCCGGAGCGACAAGTTCTGGATTCATCTGCTCGACTAACAAGTGGCCATTATGTCCGGCCCGCATCGTCCGATCGGTGTGGGTCGGATACCTGTTCAGGCCAACTGTGCGCCCGTTCGTCCGATGAGCGCGCAGACCTCAACTGGTGCTGCCCAAGGAGTGAAGCGGCTATGGTGAACTTGATCAATAGCATGGTAGACAAGATCAAAGTCGACGTGTGGGGTGACATGTTCGTTATCGCCGAGATAACGGACGGCCAGATCACCGGCAATCCCGGCCCAGGCGACCCCGCCCCCGTAGTTGGTCCGGACATACAGGCGGGCCCCAGTGGCCTCATCCTGACCAGCCGGATCGGGAGTGGTTTCGAGCACTTCGTCCGTTATGAGCTGTGGGATACCTGGCCGGACCCGCTTGAAACCTGGGACGAACTGTGGACCGGGGAGCTAGGGATCGCATCCGGGACGATCGCCATCGCAGAATGGGCATCCTTCGAACCGAAGGAGTTTCCGGCGTTCGATGTCGGGGAGAAAGGCCTGTCATGGTCGGCACGGGTGCTGACAAAGGTCATGAGCAACACCGAGGAGCCGGACTTCCCCGACGACATCTACAAGATCCAGCTCTACCGCCTTCAGCTGTGGCGTAAGTTGTAGCTTCGATCCTTCAAAATCGGCTGACCAGGAAGCCGGAAAACGAAGGGCGTGCCGTACGACTGTGAGCCGTACGGCACGCCCTGGATCCTCGGCGTTCCGATCAGAAGATGATCAGGAGGCCGAGCAGGTGACGGAGGACGGGGTGCCGTTGCCGCTGGACCAGTTGCCGAGGAAGCCGAACGTGGTGGACGCGCCGGCGCCGAGGTTGCCGTTCCAGTCCAGGCTGGTGACGGTGACGTTGGAGCCGCTGGAGCTGACGGTGCCGTTCCACAGCTGGCTGATGGACTGCCCGTTCGGGAACGACCACTTGACCGTCCAGCCCCTGATCGCGCTGCCGCCGGCCTTGACCGTGACCTCGCCCTGGAAGCCGCCCTGCCACTGGTTGACCACCGCGTAAGTGGCGGTGCAGCCGTTGCCGCCCGGTGTCGGCGTCGGAGTGGGGGTCGGTGTGGGCGTCGGGGTCGGTGTGGGGGTCGGTGTGGGCGTCGGAGTGGGGGTCGGGGTCGGGGTGGGCGTCGGCGTCGGTGTCGGAGTGGGGGTGTACGGGGCGGCCATGGCCATGTCGTAGGCCCGCTGCGGCACGAACTGGCCGGCGGCCGCGATGCAGCCGTCCGCCTCACCCGGCGGCTTGACCCACAGGAAGGCGTCGATCATCGAGTCGCCGGTGTTCGTCGTGCTCCAGGCGCCGGTGGCCCGGCCCGCCGGGTCGCACCACTCGCTGCCGGCGGGGCCGTTGCCGTTGCGGCTGGTGTCGATGACCGCGCGCAGGTGCGACATGCCGGTGGCCGAGATGACGTTCTTGGCGTACGACACCAGGCCGGAGGTGTAGCGGTAGTTGGAGGTGTTGAGTGCGATGCCGTCCGCGCTGTTGCCGATGTCGGCGCCCCTCAGCCGGTTCGCCATGTCCGAGGCGCTGACCCAGGCGTCGTGGCCGGCGTCGAAGTACACCTTGACCTGCGACGAGGTGGCCTTGAACTTCTTCCCGGCGTACGCCATGGAGGCCTGGACCTGAGCCTGCTCGGAGGAGTTCATGCAGTTGGGCATGATCGAGAGGGCGTCGGGCTCCAGGATGATGGTGGCAGGGCGCCCGCCGAGGCCGGCGGCGACCTGGTCGATCCAGGCGCGGTACGCGTTGTGGTCGGGGGCGCCGCCGGCGCTGGCACCACCACAGTCGCGGTTCGGCATCTCGTAGACGACCATGATCGGGATCTTGCCGGCCGCAGCCGCGGCTCCGACGTAGGCGTCGACCTGGCTTCGCACCGTCGAGGGGTTGTAGCTGGCGAACCACCTGCCCTGCGGGACGGCGGCGATCCGGTCCCTGATCACGGAAGCACGGCTGTCACCCGGGTTGGCGGCCACCCATTTGGCCGCGTTGGTCGTCGGATCCACGTAGAAAGCAGAGTCTGCGGCGTGTGCCGCCGGCGCGGCGAAGACGGCCGCCCCCACCCCGGCCGTGGCGGCCGCGGTGATGACCGCCGAGATCAAGGGCCTTCTGCGAGACATGAAGTACTCCGTCCGAGTAATGTGGGAGCGCTCCCACTAGACTTCTCGGATGGTAGGTACCAAGGATGCGTCGAACGAAGGGCCCTCTCCTATAAGGCCAGAGGTCCAACTTATTAAGCGCAGATGAACAGGCTTATCGTCTCCCTTCGGACCTGAAAGTTTCACCGTGGTTGAGAGGCCGAGGGGCCTATGGCGGCACATCGGGCGAAATCTCCGGTAACGGACGGTACGCAACCGGTTTCGCGATGTGGCCCGGAGGTCGTACCCTCCCATAGTGACCTCTTGGGGGGTTTCTTACTCATGACACATTCTCGTGGTCTCCTGCCACTTGCCGCTTTCCCGCGTAATCTCCGGCCCGCGTCCGCCGGGGTCACGAGTCCGAATCCGAGTCCGCTGGACACACGGGACGCGGGTCCCCGCCCGGGTTCGCCCCTGTGGGCGTACCTGACCGTGGTCAGCGCGGCGGGCGTCCTGGCGCTGGTGATCGCGCTGGTGAGGCCCGGCCTCGGTGGCCTGGCCGAGGCCGCGAGAACGCCGCTGCTGTGGCTCGTCCTGGTGCTCGTCGTGCTGGGCGAACTGCGGCCGGTCATGGTCAACTCCTCCGCCTCCCTGGTCGGCGGCACTCCCACCTCGACGATGTTCGCCTTCGCCGCGCTCATGCACTACGGCCTGCCGACGGCCGCGCTGATGCAGGCCGTGGCGGTGATCGTCACCGGGCTGGCCTACCACAGGGCCTGGCATCGGATCCTGTTCAACCTCGCCACGGTGATGCTCGCGTGCACGGCGGCCGCCGTGGTGCTGGGCGCGTTCGGCGTCCGTCCGAGTCCCGGTTCCGCATGGGTTCCCGACGGCTCGGGCATCCCGGCGATCGTCCTGGCGGGTCTGGCGTACTTCGTGGTCCGCGGCTGGCTCGTCTGCGGCGCCGTCGCGCTGCACGAGCGCAGGCCGGTCGGCCGGGTGATCCGTGCCTCGATCGGCCCGCAGTCCCTCGGGTACGGCGCGCTGCTCGGCCTCGCGCCGCTCGTGGCCGTCGTCATGGCGCACTCGCCGGCCCTGATCCCCCTGTTCATCGCACCGCTGATCGCCGTCTATTTCACCGCCATGCTCCTGCTGCGCCGCGACCACCAGGCCACCCATGACGGCCTCACCGGCCTGCCCAACCGGAAGATGCTGATCTTGCGCACGGAGGAGGCGCTGGCCGAGGCCCGTCCGGACGAGCGGATCGGCCTGCTGCTGCTCGACCTGGACAGGTTCAAGGAGGTCAACGACACACTCGGTCATCCGGTGGGTGACCGCCTGCTGCAGATCGTGGCACACCGGCTCATCCACAGCGTGCGGCCGGGCGACATGGTGGCCCGGCTCGGCGGAGACGAGTTCGCCGTGCTGCTGCCGTCGATCAGGGACGCCCACGCGGCCAGGGAGGTCGCCTCGCGGCTGCGGGTGGCGCTGACCGAGCCGGTGCGCCTGGAGGGGATGACCTTCGACATCGACGCCTCGATCGGCATCGCCCTCTACCCCGATCACGCGCCCGACTTCGAGCTGCTGCTGCAACGTTCCGATGTGGCGATGTACCTGGCCAAGGAGGCCCGTACGGGCGTCGAGTTCTATGTGCCGGACAAGGACCGCAACTCGCCCGAGCGGCTGAGTCTGCTGGGCGACCTGCGGCAGGCCGTCGACAGCGGGGAACTGGGCCTGCACTACCAGCCCAAGGTGAGCCTCGACGACGGCCGGGTGGAGAGCGTGGAGGCGCTGCTGCGCTGGTGGCATCCGGTGCGCGGCCCGGTCGCCCCGGCCGAATTCATCCCACTGGCCGAGCAGTCGTACCTCATGCGCGAGATCACGCGGAACGTCATCGAGCAGGCGCTGGAGCAGGCGGACCGCTGGTGGCGCGAGGGGGTCGAGGTGCCGATCTCGGTCAATGTGTCGGCGCGCGACCTGCTCGACTCCAGCCTTCCCGAGCAGCTCGAAGCCGGGCTCGGTGCGTACGGCCTGCCGGCGGCGGCGATCCAGCTCGAGGTGACCGAGCGCATCCTGACGACCGATCAGGCCTACACGGCGGAGACGGTACGCACGCTGGCCGGTCTCGGCATCCAGCTGGCCCTCGACGACTTCGGCACCGGCTACTCCTCACTGGTGCGCCTCCAGCGGCTGCCGGTCGCCGAGGTGAAGATCGACGCGTCGTTCATCCGGAGGGTCGAGGAGTCGGCCGACGACGAGCGCATCGTCCAGTCGATCATCGATCTGGTCCGTTCCCTGGGACTTCGCTCGGTCGCCGAGGGCGTCGAGTCCGCCGAGGTGGCCGCGCGGCTGCACAAGATGGGCTGCCATGCGGGACAGGGCTGGTGGCTGGCCAAGCCGCTGCCCCCGGAGGAGGCGACGGTCTGGCTGCGCAGCCGCCTGAGCGAGGCGTTCACCGAGCGTCCCAAGGACGCCGCCCGGCTCGCCCCCCGCCACTGACCGCGGTACGCCGATGCGGACGCGTCGGCCCAGGCGAGCCCTAGGATGGGAAAGTCCAAGGTCCAAACTCCATCCACACTCCATCCACGAAACGGGTTCGACGACTCATGTCCGCCATAACCCGCGATGAGGTCGCTCACCTCGCCCGGCTGTCCCGGCTGGCGCTGGCCGACGACGAGCTCGACCACTTCGCAACCCAGCTTGATCAGATCGTCGGCGCGGTCGCCCGCGTTTCCGAGGTGGCGGCCGAGGACATTCCGCCGTCCTCGCACGCGCTGCCGCTGACCAACGTGTTCCGTCCCGACGAGGTGCGGCCCGGCCTCTCGCACGAGGGGGCGCTGTCCGGCGCGCCCGCCGTCGAGGAGAACCGGTTCCGCGTGCCGCGGATCCTGGGGGAGGAAGCATGAGCCTCATCCACCAGACCGCGGCCGAGCTCGGCAGGCTGGTCGCCGCCAAGGAGGCGTCCGCCGTCGAGATCGCCCAGGCCCACCTCGACCGCATCGCCGAGGTCGACGGCGAGATCAACGCCTTCCTGCACGTCGAAGCCGAGTCTGTGCTCGCCCAGGCCCGTGCCGTCGACGAGCGGCTCGCCCGGGGCGAGCGGCTGGGTCCGCTGGCGGGCGTGCCGGTCGCGCACAAGGACGTCTTCGCCACCGCCGACATGCCGACCACGGCCGGGTCGAAGATCCTCGAAGGGTGGCGGCCGCCGTACGACGCGACCGTGACCCGCCGCCTGCGCGAGGCCGGGCTGGTCATCCTGGGCAAGACCAACCTGGACGAGTTCGCCATGGGCTCCTCCACGGAGAACTCCGCATACGGGGTGACCCACAACCCGTGGGACCGATCCCGCGTTCCTGGCGGCTCGTCCGGCGGGTCCTCCGCGGCCGTCTCGGCGTACGAGGCGCCGCTGTCGACCGGTACGGACACGGGCGGCTCGATCCGCCAGCCGGCCTCTGTGACGGGCATCGTCGGCATGAAGCCGACCTACGGCGGTTCTTCGCGGTACGGCCTGATCGCCTTCGCGTCGTCGCTGGACACGCCCGGCCCGTTCGCGCGCAACGTGCTCGACGCCGCACTGCTGCAGGAGGCGTTCTCCGGTCACGACCCGCTCGACTCGACGTCGATCGACGCGCCGGTTCCGCCGGTCGCCGAGGCCGCCAGGCAGGCGGACGTGGCGGGGCTGCGCGTCGGCGTCGTCAAGGAGTTCGGCGGAGAGGGCTACCAGCCCGGCGTCCTGGCCCGCTTCCACGAGGCGGTCGAGCTGCTGGAGTCCCTCGGCGCCAAGGTCGTCGAGGTCTCCTGCCCCTCGTTCACGTACGCGCTGCCGGCGTACTACCTGATCGCGCCGTCCGAGTGCTCGTCCAACCTGGCCCGCTTCGACGCCATGCGGTACGGCCTGCGCGTCGGCGACGACGGCACCCGCAGCGCCGAGGAGGTCATGGCGCTGACCCGGGCGGCCGGGTTCGGCCCCGAGGTCAAGCGGCGCATCATGCTCGGCACCTACGCACTGTCGTCGGGCTACTACGACGCCTACTACGGCCAGGCCCAGAAGGTCCGTACGCTGATCATGCGGGACTTCGAGGCGGCCTTCCACCAGGTCGACGTGCTGGTGTCGCCGACGACGCCGACGACGGCGTTCCCGATCGGCGAGCGGGCCGACGACCCGATGGCGATGTACCTCGCCGATCTGTGCACGATCCCGAGCAACCTGGCCGGCAACGCCGCGATCTCCGTGCCGTGCGGCCTCGCCGACGAGGACGGACTGCCGGTCGGACTGCAGGTCATGGCCCCGGTGCTGGGCGACGACCGCTGCTACCGCGTCGGCGCCGCCGTGGAGAAGGCGTACGAGAGCAGGTGGGGCGGCCCGCTGCTGGCCAAGGCCCCCGCGCTCTAGCGGTCTGCCGGAAGTTTCGCCAGAAGTTTGGCCGGAGGTATGGCCAGAAGTTTGGCCGGAAGTTTGGCCGGAAGTTTGGCCGGAGGTATGGCCGGATTCGCCGGAAGGAGGAACGGCGGCGTGAACACCCGCATCGAAACCGACGGCTTCGGGTCGTTTCAGGATTTCGCGCCGGGCATGCCGCCGTTTCCCGTCCTCGTCGGCAGCGGCGCCGGCGGTGAGTCGAACCTGCTGGACGCCGTGAACTTCGGGGGCGACGGCGGCCACCCACGGCCTGGACGACGCGGTGGCCGAGGTACGCGGCGACGCGCGTGGCCTGTTCCGCGAGCGCGGCGACGGCACGCGCGTCACGCGACCCGCTTCGCCCCGGAGACCCTGATGGGATGGTGGAATGACATGATCGAAGCTTTGGAAGGACTGGGTTACCAGCATGGCTGATACCGCGACGCTCATGCCGTACGACGAGGCGCTGGAGCGCTTCGAGCCGGTGCTGGGGCTGGAGACGCACGTCGAACTGGGCACCGGGTCGAAGATGTTCTGCGGCTGCTCCACGACGTTCGGGGCGCCGCCGAACACGCAGGTCTGCCCGGTATGCCTCGCACTGCCCGGGTCGCTGCCCGTGGCCAACGAGAAGGCGATCGAGTCGACGATCCGCATCGGCCTCGCGCTCAACTGCTCGATCGCGACCTGGTGCCGGTTCGCCCGGAAGAACTACTTCTATCCGGACATGCCGAAGAACTACCAGATCAGCCAGTACGACGAGCCGCTGTGCGTCGACGGCTACCTGGACGTCGAGGTGGACGGAAAGATCATCCGGGTGGAGATCGAGCGCGTCCACCTGGAGGAGGACACCGGCAAGTCGACCCACGTGGGCGGCGCCACCGGCCGGATCCACGGCGCGGACTACTCGATCGTGGACTACAACCGGGCCGGCATCCCGCTCGTGGAGATCGTCACCAAGCCGATCACGGGCACCGACCGGCTCGCCCCCGAGGTCGCCAAGGCGTACGTCACCGAGCTGCGCGAGGTCATGCGCTCGCTCGGCGTCTCCGACGTCCGGATGGAGCAGGGCTCGCTGCGCTGCGACGTGAACGTCTCGCTGATGCCGCGTGGTTCGACCGAGTGGGGCACCCGCACCGAGACCAAGAACGTCAACTCGCTGCGCAGCGTCGAGCGCGCGGTCCGGGGTGAGATCGAGCGCCAGGCCGGCGTACTCGCCGAGGGCGGCCGGATCGTCCAGGAGACCCGCCACTTCCACGAGGACACCGGCCAGACCACCTCGGGCCGCTCGAAGGAGGAGGCGCAGGACTACCGGTACTTCCCAGAACCCGATCTGCTGCCGATCGCGCCCGACCCGGAGTGGGTCGCCACGCTGAAGGCCGCGCTGCCCGAGTTGCCGTCGGTACGGCGTAAGCGCCTCCAGCAGGATTGGGGCGTGTCCGACCTGGACATGGCCGCCATGCACAACGCCGACGCGATCGATCTGGTCGAGGCCACCGTCGCGGCGGGCGCCCCGGCCGGGGACGCACGCAAGTGGTGGATGGGCGAGCTGGCCCGGCGGGCCAACGAGGCGGGTACGGCTCTGGCCGATCTGCCGATCACGCCCGGCGACGTCGCCAAGGTGACCGAACTGGTCGCCTCCGGGGCGCTGAACGACAAGCTGGCACGCCAGGTGCTGGAGGGCGTGCTGGCCGGAGAGGGCACTCCGGACGAGGTCGTCGAGAAGCGCGGCCTGCGCATCGTCAGCGACGAGGGCGAGCTGTCGGCGATCATCGACCGGGTGCTGGCCGACAACGCCGACGTCGCCGACAAGGTGCGCGGCGGGAAGATCGCCGCGGTGGGCGCACTGGTCGGCGGGGTGATGAAGGCGAGCCGGGGCAAGGCCGACGCCGGCCGGGCACGCGAGCTCATCCTGGAGAAGCTCGGCGTCCACCCCTGACCCTTCCCGTGATCTTGCGAATTCTCGCAGGGATGCTCCTCGACCTGCCGGAATCAATTCCGTGATCTTGCAGATACTCGCAGCCGAGCCGCCCGACCTGCGACTACGTGTTCCGTGATCTTGCACTTCCGAATGCAAGATCACGGACACTGTTTTCGCTGCTCAGAGGGTACGCCTGCGAGAAACTGCAAGATCACGAACGTGAAATGCCTGCTCCCGGCCTCGAGTGCGAGTATTCGCAAGATCACGGCCCGGGGGAGGGGGACAGGTTGAGGGGGCTTGCGATGTGTTCAGCGGAGGGGGCTTTACGGTTAACTGAAGGAAGTTGCCCCTGAGTCGGAGGAGACCGAGGCGTGCGGAACGCCGGAGCGTCCATGGATCCGCCGCCGGATCCGTTCGCGGCGGTGCCGCCGTCGGCTGTCCCACCCCAGCCCGGCTCAGCCTCGCCGGCCTCCGGCGGCGACTCTCCTCCGCACACCGCCGACGAGCCCATTCCGTCGGCGTCCACAGGCAAGAGCACGACCTCGTCGCCGTCCTCGACCGGCAGGAAGCATCCGGTACGCGCCGGGACGGCGTCGCTGCCCCGCGGAGTGTCGGCCGACATCTTCGGCGAGCACAACCCGCGCCCGGCCACGCCGGTCCGGGCCGACCGGCAGAGCAGTCTGCCACCGCCCCCTCCGCCGGTCGTGGAACCGTGGCCCGTCGCCGACAGGACGGTCCGCGAGGAGCCTCCGCCGCCCGTGCTCGATCCCCTCCCGGAGCCGAAGAGCGCGCTTTTCCGCTACATCCTGGTCGGCGTGCTCGGCGTACTCCTGCTGGCGTACCTCGTGCCTGCCTTCGCGATGTCCGGGCGGATCCTGCCGGGCACCACCGTTCTCGGCGTCGACATCGGCGGGCTGACCAGGGCGGAGGCGGCCGGAGACCTGCGCGAGAGGCTGTACGCCCAGACCAGGGCGCCGATCATCATCCGGCAGGGCACGCGGCGGCTGACGGTGAATCCGCAGGACGCGGGCCTGAGCCTCGATGTGGACGCCACGCTGGCGCTGGCGGCGACGGGCTTTCCCAGCCCCACGGGGGTCTGGAACGCGCTGACCAGCGGCCGGGAGATCCGTCCGGTGATCTCCGTCGACCGGGACACCCTGGCCGCCGCGGTCAGCGGGGAGATCGCCTCGGCCGTGGAGGTCAGCGGACGGGAGGGCGACGTCGTGTTCCGGGGAGTCACCCCGGTCCCGGTATATCCCAGGGTCGGCTACCGGCTCGACCGGGAGGCGGTCGCCCGGCAGATCGAGAAGGCCTATCTCACCCCGGAGGTCACGGTTTCCCTGGTCACCCAGGTGGACCGGCCCAAGATCACCAGGGCGGAGGTGAGACGCACACTTGACTGGGCCAGGCAGGCCGTCGCCGCGCCGATCACGCTCACCGACGGGGTGACCTCGGTCGAGCTTCCGCCCGACGCGATCGCGGGCCATCTCACCTTCACGCCCGACGGCGACGACCTTCGCCCGAGATTCGACGCGCGACGTGCGGTCGCCGGTCTGGAACGGCGGACCACGGGCCGGTGGTTCGTCGATCGGCGGGAGGCGGCCAGGGACGCGAGCTTCGCGATCGTCGGCGGCAGGCCGCGACTGGTCCACGCCCGGCCGGGCAAGCGTGTCGACACCGAGCGGCTGGCCGGCGACGTGATCGAGGCGCTCGGCGGCGGAAGCCGTACGATCCGGGTGGTCGTGACCAGCGGGCCGCCCCGGCTGTCGGACGAGGACGTGCTGAAGGCGGGGGTCGAGGAGGAGATCGCCAGGTACACCGTGCCCAACGCCTGCTGCGCGCCGAACACGGGTAACATCGCCGCGGCCGCCCGGCTCGTGAACCACCACCTGGTCATGCCGGGGGAGACGTTCTCGCTGAACAGGGTCCTCGGCAGGCGGGACGCCGGGTCGGGATTCGGCGGAGTGATCGGTACGACCGTGATCCGCGGGGAGACCGGTACGGATGTGCCCGGGATCTCCGCGTTCGCCACCGCGATGCTGAACGCCGTGGTGCGCGCCGGACTGGAGATCGTCGACCACACACCGCCGGACGCCCACGAGCCGGGGGCGCCGACCGGACTGGAGGCCGCCGTCTCCTACCCGGTGCCCGATCTGAAATGGCGGAACGACTCACCCCATGCCGTGCTGGTCCAGGCCTACACCACCGAACGCGCGCTGCGGATCGCACTCTGGAGCACCAAGCGGTACGAGGTGGAGATCCAGGGGCCGGTCACGGGTGCCGTCACCCATCTCAGCGCCGTGACCGGGACCGTCGGCGCCTGCGTCCCCAGCCCCGGACGGGACGGGTTCACCGCCCAGGTGACGCGCGTCCTGCGGCAGGACGGCACGGTCGTGCGCAGGCAGGAGTTCCGGACCGTGTACGAGCCGCGCGCCGAGGTGATCTGCCCGTCAACCCGCTGACGCCGACGGCGGGACGACCAGGATCCGGTCGTCGCCGTCGCGTGGCTCGCCCCGGCCGTCGCGGTTGCTGGTGCTCACCCAGAGCTTTCCGTCCGGGGCGGTGGCCACGGCCCGCAGCCTGCCGTAGTCACCCGTGTACAGGGCGACGGGACTGCCGGTCCTGCCCGAGTCGTCCAGCGGGATGCGCCACAGCCGCCGCCCGCGCAGGGCCGCGGCCCACAGGGCGCCGTCCGCGTACGCGAGGCCGGACGGGGACGCCTCGTCGGTGGACCAGGTGAGCAGCGGGTCGGTGAACCCCGGCTTCCGGCCCATGCCCTCGACCTCGGGCCAGCCGTAGTTGCGGCCCTTCTCGATCAGGTTGATCTCGTCGTAGGTGTTCTGGCCGAACTCCGTGGCGTACATCCTGCCGTGCCGGTCCCAGGCGAGGCCCTGGACGTTGCGGTGGCCGTACGTCCAGACGAGGTTGCCGAAGGGGTTGCCGGGGGCGGGCCTGCCGTCGACCGTCATCCTGAGGATCTTGCCGGCGAGTGAGTTCCGGTCCTGGGCGAGTCCCGTGTCGCCGATCTCGCCGGTGGAGGCGTAGAGGTGGCCGTCGGGGCCGAAGGCCAGGCGGCCGCCGTTGTGGATGCCTCCCTTCGGGATGCCGGTCACGATCGCGACGGGGTCGGAGAGCCCGCGGTCGCCGTAGCGGTACCGGACCACCCGGTTGTCATCATCGGCGGTGAAATACAGGAAAATGTAGTGATCGGTGGCGAAGTCAGGGGAAACGGCGACTCCGAGGAGGCCGCCCTCACCACTCGGGGACACGCCTTCGATCACATCGATCTGCCGCCGCCGCCCCTGTGGCGTCACCCGGAGCAGCCGCGTCGAGTCCCGCTCGGTCACGAGCGCGTCCCCATCGGGCAGGAAGGCGATCGCCCAGGGTACGGACAGTCCGCTGATCAGCGTGCGCGGACCGTCGACGGCGGCCGGTTCTCTCTCCGGCGATGGCCGGGCGGCCGGTTCGGTCTCCGCCGAGGGCGGCGCGGCCGTCGCCGCCGGCTCCGGCGTCACGCCGTCCGACCCCGAGCACGCCGCCGACGCCGCGCCGAGCACGGTGACCGCCGCCATGGCCAGCGCCGTCAGGGGTCTCGCCCTCGCTCCACCCGCTATGATCATCCTTTCGACCTCCTCCTCCCATACTCCCGGTCCGTACGGAAGGTTCCGCGGCGACACGACCTAAGGTTTATGCCATGAAGATCTGGGTTCCCTCGCAGGACATCATGGACGTGCTGTCGGATCTTCCGGAGGGCCTGCCGGAGCCGGACTGTGCCATCTACGACGGCAACGGAGACCTGCCCGGCAAGCCGGAGGACGTCGAGATTTGGGTGCCGCCGCTCGGCTGGATCTCCGGGATCCCGGCCCTGCTCGGCCGCATGCACGGGCTGCGCCTCCTGCAGACGGTGACGGCGGGCGTCGACGCGTACCGGCCCTATCTGCCCGAGCAGGCGGTGCTCTGCAACGCCCGCGGCGTGCACGACGCGGGAACGGCGGAGTGGGTGGTCGGTGCGATGCTCGCCATGCTGCGGGAGTTCCCCGGCTTCGCCCTCGCACAGCAGCGGTGCGAGTGGGACTACCACCACACCGCCGCGCTGGCCGACTCGACCGTGCTGATCGTCGGGTACGGCTCGATCGGCGAGGCGGTGGAGCGGCGCCTGGCCGGGTTCGAGGTGGACGTCGTCAGGGTGGCGCGCACCCCGCGGGAGAGCGAGAACGTGTACGGCGAGGACGCGCTGCCGAAGCTGCTTCCGAAGGCCGATGTGGTCGTGCTGCTGGTGCCGGCCACCCCCGCCACCGATCGCATGGTGGACGCCGGCTTCCTGAACTGGATGAAGGACGGCGCGGTCCTGGTGAACGCCGCGCGCGGCTCGGTCGTCGACATCGACGCGCTGCTTCCCGAGGTGAGCGGCGGACGACTGCGTGCCGTCCTCGACGTGGCCCCCACCGAGCCGCTGCCGCCGGAGCATCCCCTGTGGACCGCCCCCGGCGTCTTCATCACTCCGCATGTCGCCGGCAGCACCCCCGCCTCGGCGCGCCGCATCAGGAGACTGGTCAGGGAGCAGATCATCCGTTACCTGAGCGGCCGTCCACTCGCTAACATGATCACCGGCGAGTACTGATCGGGCGGCGAACGCGGCACCGTTTCAAAGGATTCCGGAACGTGGCTACCCCGTGACCTCGGGTGCGTAGCGTTAACTCCATCGTGTACGGCCGGTTATCAGATCGGTGACGACTCGGCGGTTGTCCCGCTCTCGGTCGGCGGCTGTGAGCACACTGACCCTGTGACAGGGAGAGTAAAGCCGAGTCGAGGGCGGCCGGGTCGGGGAACGGCCGAGTCTCTGTGGGCGGCCGAGTCTCTAGGAAGGGGAGGGGCAGTGACATCGCACCCGACCGGAGACGACGCCGGTGCGGCTCCATCCTCCGCCGCCGATACGGCGGACGACGTGGCTGACTCCGGGCCGGTCGCGGAGGATTCCGCGGCGGAAGACGTGTCAGCGGCGAGCCCGGCCGGATCGGACGCGCCGGCGACGGATCCGGCCGGAGCGGAGGCGACACGCGCGACCGGCGGGCGTCGTCCCTGGGCCGCGGTCGCCGCGGCGGTCGGGCTCGGCGCGGCCGGCATCGTCGCCGCCCTGTTCCTGGGGAGCGCGTCCACCCTCACCGTGGCCATCGCCGGGGTCCTCACGAGTCTGCTCGCGGCGGGTTCGCTCATTACGGCGGTGGCCCGGATCGCGCCGGAGCATCGGCGCCAGCCCGCCGCCTGGCGCTGGCTCGCCGCCGGTTCGCTCACCTGGCTGCTCGGCGTCGGCGTGCGGCCGGTGGCCGACGGAACCCCGTTCGTGCTCACCTTCGCCGACCTGCTGATGCTCGTGGGGTCGCTGCTCGTGGCGATCGGATGCGGCCTGTCCGTGAAGCCTCCCGCGTACAGCAGGGGGGTCGTCAGACAGGCCACAGACGCCTACCTGAGCGCTGCGTCGATCTTCGCGGTCGGCTGGGTGACCCTGCTCGGGCCGGCCTTCCACAAGGCTCAGGACGCCGGCGCCTTCTTCTCCACCATGGCGCTTCCCGTCGTCTGCCTGCTCGCCGCGTGTGCTGTGGCACCCGCCGTCGTCGCGTCCCGGTCGGGCAACCGCGTCGTGGGACTCACCGGCGTCGGCGTGCTGGGGGCCGTCACCGTCTCCGAACTGGCCACGGCGCTCGCCCGGCTGGAAGGGGACGCCCCGCCGCTGGCGATCGGCCTCGTCGCGCCCGCCGCCTTCCTCGTACTCGCCGCCGCCCCGTGGACGCAGCGGGAGCGGCCGTGCAAGCCGCCTCCGGCCCTGGCCGCCGTGCCCTCCCGTGTGCTGACCGCGGCGATTCCGCTCGTCCTGGTGGCCGTCGCCACGGTCGTGATCACCCTGTACAGCGTGACCGGCCGGGACGGGACGCTGGCCGTGGTGGCCGGCTCCACCGTGCTCGTGCTGTTCGGCCGGCTGTTCGTGCTGCTCGTCGAGACCGACGGGATGCGCTACCTGGTGGACCTGGGCGAGCGGAAACTGCGCCGGCTCGCCGAGAACACGGGCGACGTCGTGCTCGTCTGCGACCACGACGGCGTCATCGACGAGATCGGCCGGGACGTCGAGGCGATGTACGGCTACCGCCCGGACGAGCCGGTCGGCCGCTCGATCTTCGACTACATCCATCCTGAGGACGTACCGGACCTGCAGGCGCTGCTGCGCCACATCGCCGACGGCGACGAGGACGGGGAGCCGCGATCGAGCCGCCGCGTGACCTGCCGGGTCAGGGCGGCCGACGGCACCTGGCGGCCGAGCGAGTCGGTCGCCACACCGCACATCCGCAGCGACGACCTGATCCTGGTCACCGTGCGGGACATGAGCGACCAGGTGGCGCTGCGCAACCAGGTCACCCACCTCACCTTCCACGACGGGGTGACCGGGCTGCCCAACCGGGCCTACTTCGAGGAGCGCGCCCGGGAGGTCCTCACCCATCGCGGCGCGGGCGGAGCCGCCGTGATCTTCCTGGACCTCGACGGGTTCACCGCGGTCAACGATTCCGTCGGCCACGCCAGCGGCGACTACCTGCTCGGCCAGGCCGCCCGGCGGCTGCGCTCGGCCGTACGTTCCGACGACACGCTGGCCCGCTGGGGCGGTGACGAGTTCGCCGTGCTGCTGGAGGTCGGCACGTCGGGCGGTGACGCCCAGACCGCGGTCGACCTGGCGGAACGGCTCGTACGCGCGGTGTCGTCGGAGCCGTTCCGGGTCGCCGACCGGGACATGGCGCTGACCGCGAGCGTGGGCGTGGCGTTCGCCGAGGACGGGCTGACCGCGGGGGACCTGCTGCGCAACGCCGATGTGGCGATGTCGCGGGCCAAGGATCTCGGCGGGCGGCGGGTGGAGGTCTTCGCCACCCACATGCACGCCGACGTCGTACGCCGCCTGGAGATCGCCTCCGATCTGCAGCGGGCACTGGTGGAGAACCAGTTCGCCATCGAGTACCAGCCCGTGGTGGACCTGGCCACCACACGGGTCACGGCGGTCGAGGCGCTGGTCCGCTGGTGCCGGGGCAGTGCCTTCGTACCACCGGAGCAGTTCCTCGGACCGGCCGAGGACACCGGGCTCATCGTGCCGCTGGGCGAGTGGATCCTGCGTGAGGCGTGCCGCGAGGTCGCCGCGTGGCGGGCGCAGGGCTGGGAGATCGGCCTGTCGCTCAACCTGTCGGTCCGCCAGATCACCGCTCCGCGGTTCGTCGAGACGGTGTCGGAGGCGCTGGCGGAGAGCGGCCTGCCCGCAGACGCGCTGACCCTCGAGGTGATCGAGGAGATGCTGGTCGAGAACGCAGAGGACACCATCGGCAAGCTGTCGCGGCTGCGCGCCCTCGGCGTACGGCTGGCCATCGACGACTTCGGCACCGGCTACGCCTCGCTCGCGTTCCTCCGCCAGGTCCATGTGGACATGATCAAGATCGATCCGTCGTTCGTCTCGGGGCTCGGCCGCGACGAGACCCTCACGCTGCTGACCCGGACGATCGTACGGCTCGGCCACGACCTGGGGCTGATCGTCGTAGCGGAGGGCATCGAGCGTGCCGAGCAGTTGGATCTGCTGCGGGAGATGGGCTGCACGCGCGGCCAGGGCTACCTGGTCGGCCGCCCGACCGCGGCCCGCGGCATCGACTCACTCAAGCTCACTACCTTGCAGAACACCGGGTAGGGCGCCCGCCTCCGGGGCTCGCCGATCTGATCTCGGATCGTGAGACGGGGATTCCACATGATTTGACTCCGGGAGGGTCGATCGGACATCGTGTAGACATGCATAGCGGTGGGATCCTCGTAGTACTTCGCAGGCGCGCAGCCTGACGAAGCACTCGGTCCTGCGCGCGCCCCAGCTCCGCTCAGCGGATGGGGCGTTTTTTGTGCCAGCAGACACCACCAGCCACAAGCTCTCCACAAGGAACGAGCCGATGACCGAACAGATGACAGGTGCTCAGGCCCTAGTCCGGGCGCTGGAACACGTCGGGGTCGACACGGTGTTCGGGATCCCGGGCGGCGCCATCCTCCCCGCGTACGATCCCCTCTACGACTCCACCAAGGTCCGGCACGTCCTTGTACGGCACGAGCAGGGCGCCGGCCACGCGGCCGAGGGATACGCGCAGGCGACCGGACGAGTCGGTGTCTGCATGGCGACCAGCGGCCCCGGGGCCACCAACCTGGTCACCCCGATCGCCGACGCCTACATGGACTCGGTGCCGATCGTGGCGATCACCGGGCAGGTGTCCAGCCCGCTGATCGGGACGGACGCCTTCCAGGAGGCGGACATCGCCGGCATCACCATGCCGATCACCAAGCACAACTTTCTGATCACCAAGGCCGCGGACATCCCCAGGACCATCGCCGAGGCCTTCCACATCGCATCCACCGGCCGCCCCGGCCCGGTGCTGGTGGACATCGCCAAGGACGCGCTCCAGGCCAGGACGGGCTTCTCCTGGCCGCCGGTCATGCAGCTGCCCGGCTACCGCCCGGTCACCCGGCCCCACTCCAAGCAGATCCGTGAGGCGGCCAGGCTGATGACGGAGTCCCGGCGGCCGGTCCTCTACATCGGCGGCGGCGTGCACAAGGCCGGCGCCTCGGCCGAACTGCGCGAGCTCGCCGAGCTCACCGGCATCCCCGTCGTCACCACGCTCATGGCGCGCGGCACCTTCCCCGACAGCCACCCCCAGCACATGGGCATGCCGGGCATGCACGGCACGGTCTCGGCCGTGGGCGCGCTCCAGCAGTCGGACCTCCTGATCGCGCTCGGCACCAGGTTCGACGACCGGGTGACCGGGCAGCTCGCCAGCTTCGCGCCGCACGCCAGGGTCATCCACGCGGACATCGACCCGGCGGAGATCTCCAAGAACCGCCACGCCGACGTGCCGATCGTCGGTGACTGCCGCGAGGTCATCAGCGATCTGATCACCGCCGTGCGCAACGAGCAGGCCGAGGGCCGCAAGGGCGACTACGCCGAGTGGTGGCGGATACTCAACGGCTACAAGGGGACCTACCCGCTGGGCTACGAGCAGTTCGCCGACGGCTCACTCGCCCCGCAGTACGTCATGGAGCGGCTGAGCGCCATCGTCGGCCCCGAAGCGTACTATGTCGCGGGCGTCGGCCAGCACCAGATGTGGGCGGCCCAGTTCATCGGTTACGAGCACCCGGGCACGTTCATCAACTCGGGCGGCGCCGGCACGATGGGCTTCGCGGTTCCGGCCGCGATGGGCGCGAAGATGGGCCGGCCGGACTCGACGGTCTGGGCCATCGACGGCGACGGCTGCTTCCAGATGACCAACCAGGAGCTGGCGACCTGCGCGATCGAGGGTGTGCCGATCAAGGTGGCGGTCATCGACAACGGCAGTCTCGGCATGGTCAGGCAGTGGCAGACCCTGTTCTACGACGAGCGGTACTCCAACACCGACCTGCAGCAGGTCAAGCGGATTCCCGACTTCGTGAAGCTCGCTGAGGCGTACGGTTGTGTCGGCCTGCGCTGCGAGCGGCCCGAGGACGTCGACTCCACCATCCGCAAGGCGATGGAGATCAACGACGTGCCGGTCGTGGTCGACTTCGTCGTCCACAGGGACGCGATGGTCTGGCCGATGGTCGCAGCCGGGACCAGCAACGACGACATCAAGTACGCCCGTGACATGGCGCCGAAGTGGGAGAGCGAAGAATGAGCGAGCGGGGCAACCGGACCTGCGCCGATGCGAGGGGAGGGGCGGCATGAGCCTTCACACGCTGTCCGTCCTGGTCGAGAACAAGCCGGGCGTGCTCGCGCGGGTCGCCGCGCTGTTCAGCCGCCGCGGTTTCAACATCGACTCGCTGGCCGTCGGGCCCACCGAGCACAGCGACATCTCCCGCATGACCATCGTCGTCAACGTTGAGGCCCTGCCACTCGAGCAGGTCACCAAGCAGCTCAACAAGCTGGTCAACGTCATTAAGATCGTAGAGCTCGACAGCGCCCAATCGGTGCGGCGCGAGCTGATGCTGGTCAAGGTCAGGACCGACGACGAGACCCGATCGCACGTCCTGGAGGTGGTCAACCTCTTCCGGGCGCGGTGCGTCGACGTCGCCCCTGACGCGGTGACCATCGAGGTCACCGGCACAAGTGACAAACTGAAGGCGTTCGTCCGGGTCCTGGAGCCGTACGGCATCAAGGAGCTTGTGCAGTCGGGCATGGTGGCCATCGGCCGCGGCGCCCGGTCCATCACCGATCGCTCGCTCCGGGCGCTCGACCGCAGCGCGTGAGCCGTACGGCGGTGCCGTGCCGGTGCCGCACCCGGTGTACAGAAGCGCACGTCGCGGCCGCCAACGTCGCGGCCATCGATTCGGAAAGGCAAGCATGTGACTGAGATCTTCTACGACGACGACGCCGACCTGTCGGTGATTCAGGGTCGGCACGTCGCCGTTCTGGGATATGGCAGCCAGGGGCACGCCCACGCGCTGAGCCTGAGGGACTCCGGTGTGGACGTGCGGGTCGGACTGCCGGAGGGCTCCAAGAGCCGGGAGAAGGCCGAGGCCGACGGGCTGCGTGTCCTCACGCCGGGGGAGGCCGTCGAAGAGGCCGATCTCACGATGATCCTCGCGCCGGACCACATCCAGCGGCACCTCTACGCCGAGCACGTCGCGCCGAACCTCGTCGAGGGCGACGCGCTGTTCTTCGGTCACGGCCTCAACATCCGCTACGGACTCATCGAGGCGCCCGAGGGCGTCGACGTCGCCATGGTGGCGCCCAAGGGCCCCGGCCACCTCGTCCGCCGTCAGTACGCCGCAGGCCGCGGTGTGCCGTGTCTGGTCGCCGTCGAGCGCGACGCCACCGGCAACGCGTGGCCGCTCGTTCTCTCGTACGCCAAGGGCATCGGCGGCACCCGGGCCGGCGCGCTGAAGACCACCTTCACCGAGGAGACCGAGACCGACCTGTTCGGTGAGCAGGCCGTGCTGTGCGGCGGCGTCTCCGAGCTGATCAAGGCCGGGTTCGAGACCCTGATCGAGGCGGGCTACCAGCCCGAGGTCGCCTACTTCGAGTGCCTCCACGAGATGAAGCTGATCGTGGACCTCATGTACGAGGGCGGGGTCTCGAAGATGTACTGGTCGGTGTCCGACACCGCGGAGTACGGCGGCTACACCCGCGGCGCGCGCGTCGTCAACGCGGAGACCAAGAAGGAGATGCGCCGCATCCTGGACGAGATCCGGGACGGCCGCTTCGCCCGCGAGCTGGTCGAGGAGTTCGACTCCGGCCAGACCAACTTCAAGCGCCACCGCGAGGAGCTGGCCGGGCACTCGATCGAGCAGACGGGCGCCAAGCTCCGTCCGATGATGAGCTGGCTCAAGGGCGCCGAGTGACCGAGGCGATCTGATCGGGCCGGTTGATGTGCGAGAGCGGCGTCGCCCTTCGGGCGGTGCCGCTCTGGCATCGAGTCGTTCCGTACGGACCGGGTAGCAGAGTGACCGTGAGCCGCCCGGCGGCGGAGCCGGCCGGGGGCAGGGGTGTGTTCAGGCGGGGACGGACACCAGGAACGCGCAGTCGCCGAAGGCGATCTCGTCGCCCGTCCGTACCCGGGCCGGCCCGACCAGCCGCCAGCCGTTCAGCCGGGTGCCGTTCATCGAGCCGAGATCGACCAGCAGCCACGAGTCCTCCTCGCGGCGCAGCTCGGCGTGCACCCGGGAGACCGTGAGATCCGTCAGCACGAGGTCGCAGGTCGGTCCACGGCCCACCAGATACCGGAGGCGGTCGTCGGCGGGCAGCGCCAACCTGGGAAGGCGAGGACGCCGCCAGGCGGACTCGATCCGATTGCTGAGGTCCGATACGGCGGCCACGGCCTCGGTGATCCGCCTGCGCAGGCGCCCGCGCTGCGGGAGATCCGCGACCAGTTCGTCGATCTCACGGCGGCTCTGCGCGCGCAGCACCATGTCGACACGGCCGATGAAGGTGTCCATGGACAGCCGGCCCTCGGCGGCACGGTCGCGGAGCTCGTCGAGGGCGCGGTCACGGTCCCCGTCCGAGGCGCGAACCGGGGGAGAGCTCATGATTGGAGTATCCGACGCAGCCGGGCGAAGTGTCCAGCAGACCCCCGCATTCCACCTCATTCCAGTAACCCACGCCACCGGCCTCACCCAAGGTACCGCGATCGTACGAAGTCTTCAGGCCACCCCCACACCCCACCCCCACCCCCCCACGGCCGTGATCTTGCGAATACTCGCATGCGGGCCGGAGAGCAGCCACTTTGCGTTCGTGATCTTGCAGTTTCTCGCAGACTTCCCCGCTGACCAGCCGAAACGATGTCGGTGATCTTGCACTTCACCTCGACTGCAAGATCGGCTGACATGTAGGCGCACGTCAGCGGCCTCGTCTGCGAGAAACTGCAAGATCACGAAGCTGATCTGCGCAGGTCAGGGATGGATACTGCGAGAATTCGCAAGATCACGCCGGGGTGGTGGGGTGGTGGAGCTAGTGCCTGCCGAAGTTCTGGGTCCAGTACGGGCCGCCGGCCTTGACGTGGCCCACGCCGATGTCGGTGTAGCTGCAGTTGAGCATGTTGGTGCGGTGGCCGGGACTGTTCATCCACCCCTGCACCACGGCTTCTGGGGTCTGATAGCCCTTGGCGATGTTCTCGGCGATCGCGCCGTAGGAGTATCCCGCCGCCTTGATGCGGTCGGCGAAGGAGCGTCCGTCCTGTGAGGTGTGGCTGAAGTAGTTCTTGGCGGACATGTCGGCCGTGTGGGCGTAGGCCGCCGCATGCAGCTTGGCATCGTGCTTGAGCGGGGCGCAGCCGGCCTTGGCCCGCTCGGCGTTGGTGAGGCGCACCACCTCGTTCTCCAACTCTGTGCCGACGGTGCCCGACCCCGTCGTCGAGCCGCCGCCCGTCGTGCTTCCGGTGGAGGAGCCTCCCGTGGCGGACCCGCCGTTTCCGCCGGTCGGCTTCGAGCCGCACTTCACCCGGGTGGCCTTGGACCGCGACGTGTGGCCGCGATAGTCGGTGACGGTCGTGTAGAACACGCCGTTCACGCAGCGCACGACCAGCGCGAGGCGTCCGCTCTCGACGACCTTGGCGCCGCTCTTCACCACGCGGTCCGGGCCCGGCACGGCCTTCCAGATGCGGACCCGCAGCTTCGCGGGGCCGCTGCACCCGATCCGGTAACCGTTCGCGCGGATCTTCCCGCCCGTCGTGACGTACGGCTTGGCGGCGGAGACCCGGCAGCCCAGGTGGTCGGTCGTCGCCTGGGCTGTGCCGGCGGGCAGACCGACCACCGTGAGGCCCCCGAGGCACAGGGCCGCTCCGAGCGCTTTGTTCACGATTTCGTCCTCCAGATGAGGGGATAGGTCCGGCCACGGGATCTCGCCGCCTGTCGCGGGTGCTGCTCGAGGTGAGATCCGCGTGACACCCCCTGGGCCGCGCCCTCATGGGGGACGAGGGAGGTACGACCCGAAGGGGCTGGTTGAGAACCGCATTATGGTGGCCACAACCCCTCGTGTCCGAAAAATCACAGAAGTCACAAAAATACCAACGTTCCAAACTCACTCGGCCACCACTGCGGCACCCCTGGTAACGGGTACGAGGTCAGATGGTGATCAGGCCGGGGTGCCCCCGGCGGTGTCGCCGGCCGGGCCATCGCCTGCCGGTACGGTGAGGCGGCCTGGGGCGAGACGGTCGGCGGTGAGGTCGTACCTCAGTGTCATCAGCACTGCGGCCAGCGACATGAGGGCGGGCACGAGCGTCACGCCGATGAGGACCGCTGTGTGCGCGCTGTCCGGCTGCGTCACCGGAGTCTCCGGATCGGAGGAGATGAAGCCGCCGACGGCGAGCACGGCGCCGTAGACGGTGGCGCCCAGGGCGGACACGGCGTTCTCGATCGCCGTCCACAGTCCGGTGAAGACGCCCCCGCGGCGCTCGCCGCTGACCTCGCTGTCATGGGCGATCACGTCGGCGAGCATGGAGAACTGCAGCAACTGCAGGCCCGCGTAGCCGAATCCGACCGACACGACGGCGAGATGCGCGTACAGCGACCCGAGCACCGGGGCGGCGACGAGCAGCGCGGCGCCGATCAGGAACAGCGATCCGGCCAGGACCATCGCGCCCCGCTTGTCGAGCCTGTGGGCCAGCCGTACCCAGAGCGGCATCGTGACCAGCATCGGCCCGACGAGCGCGGCGAAGAGCGTGCTCGTGGCGGCGGTGTCGTGCAGGACGTAGGCGGCGAAGTAGGGGGCTCCGGCGAGCATGACCCCCACCGCGAGGTTCTGGGCCGAGCTGAGGCCGAGCAGCCACAGGAACGGCCTGCTCGCCCTGGCGGCGGCGAGCTGCGATCTCAGGGTCCCCTCCGACCGCTGCCGCCCGATGAAGGGGGCGCGGGCCGTGCCGGCGAACGACCCGATCATCGCGGCGAGCAGGATCGCCGCGAAGGTGACGCCCATCAGGCGGTAGCCGCCGGCGGAATCGCCGGCGAGCATCGGCGCGACGACCCCGCTGAGCGCGACCGACACCGCGACGAAGATCATCCGCCACTGCAGCAGCGAGGTCCGCTCGTGATAGTCGGCGCTCATCTCGGCCGGCATCGCCTTGTACGGAACCTCGTACAGCGCGTATCCGGTCGAGGCGAACAGGAACGCGACGCCGACGAAGACGGCGGCGGGGACGCCGGTGAGCGGCGGCCCGCTGAACATCACGGCGAAGGAGGCCGGGAGGACGGCCGCCCCGGCGAGCAGCCATGGCCGCCGCGGTCCCCAGCGCGAGGAGGTGCGGTCGGACCACTGGCCGACCAGGGGGTTGACGAGCAGATCCCACGCCTTCGGCAGGAACAGCACGATGCCGGCGAGCACGGCGGGCACGGCCAGCACGTTCGTCATGTAGTAGAGCAGCAGGAGGCCGGGGATGGTCGAGAAGTTGGCCGTGCAGAACGAGCCGACGGCATATCCGAGGCGCACGCCGCGTGAGACGGTCACGGGGGGTGGCGTCGCGGCCGAGGAGACCATGCGGATATTCAAGCCGAGCCGGCATTCGACAGGAAGGTTTCCGTACCGACATTTCGGTCAGGCCGTTCCAGCGCGTACGCACCATGCGTTTCCCACCACGCGTCTCCCAACGAACGCCAACGCCGACAGCCGAACGCGGACAGGCCGCACACGCCGAACCGCGCCGGACGGTGTCGGACGGTGTCGAACCGGCCCCACCGACGCCACGAGCCGCAGTGAAGACCGCCGGGGGAGGGCACGGGCGGAAGCTCCCCGGGCCCTCCCCGTAAGGTCAGCCTCTGACGTCGGCGCAGACGACGTGGGCGCCGATCTCGATCATCCGGCGTTCCGTGTGCGCGTCGGTGACCCGCGCCATGAGCACCGGCGCCCCGCTGGCCGCCAGTTGCGGCAGCCGGGCGCGGACCCGGCGGTGGACGTCCCTGACGATGTCCTCGCCGGTCTTCGTGTTCACCCTGACGAGCAGCATCAGTCCCCACGACCCGGAGACCGTCCGGGCCTCAGAGATCCATACATGGTGCACGTTCGGGTAGTCGCGAAGCAGTTCGGAGACCGCCACCCGGAGGGCGGGCAGGATCGGATGGTTCGTCCTGCGATAGCCCGGGTCGACGACCTGCATGGCACCGGACAGGTGCTGGCGAGGCGCCGGGATCCAGGCGGGCGGGACGGAGCCGGAATCGGCCGGAGCCCGTTCCCGGGCCGACGCCGGCGGAGCGGCGAGCGGACGACCGGCGGCGGCCGCCGGGGGAGCGGCGTGTGTGACCTGCGAGCGGGTCACCGTTGCCATGGCCCCGGTGGCGTACGCCGTCGGGGCGGCGGCCGAGCGCATCGCCGAGACCGCCGGAGCGGGGCCGGTCCGGCTTGACTGGAGGTAGCGGCGCAGGTCGTCGATGGGTACGGCGGCGGCCGCCGGCCCGGCGGCATCGATGACGATGTCCCGGACGCCGGTGACCTGTTGGATTTCGAGGATGGTATCGGCGTCACAGGCCGACAACGAATGGCTCCCACGGTGCCGGGCGTAGGTCTCCGGCGCCGTGTAGCCGAGCAGGACGCGATCACCGTTCTGCGTTGTGCCGAGCACCACGGAGCGGTCGGGGCGGACGGCCACCAGGATGCCCCGCTCGGCTAGGGCGGACAGCAACTGCTGAGCGCTGCCGTGCCGCGCGAGAACGTCACCCAGAGAGGGGTTCCCGATGCTCATAGGCCGAACAATAGGGGGTGAACCATAGCGAATCAGGCTAATCGCGAAGATTGGGTGCTATCAATACCCGAGATGGCTGCTCGAGCGGATTGGATCGATCCAAATATCACAAATTGGGATCAAATCGTCACGATCCGCGTTCACCCCTTTCTCATGCGTCTCAGGAGGTCCCAACCACCCGGTGGCCGTCTCGGATACCGGATCGCTCGTGAGAGCTTTCACAAGCCCGGATAGACTCGACGACTGTCCGTGCTGTCGCACTTCTCGAACTTTTCGAAGGACTCAACCAGTGAACAAGCCCGTCGTTCTTGTCGCAGAGGAGCTTTCCGACGCGGGTCTCGCCGTGCTCGGCGCGGACTTCGAGGTCCGTCACACCGACGGAGCCGACCGCTCGCAGTTCCTGCCCGCTCTCGCCGAAGTGGACGCCCTGATCGTCCGCAGCGCCACCCAGGTGGACGCTGAGGCCCTCGCGAACGCGCCCAAGCTTCGCGTCGTCGCCCGCGCGGGCGTCGGCCTCGACAACGTCGACGTCGAGGCGGCCACCAAGGCCGGTGTCATGGTCGTCAACGCGCCGACCTCCAACATCACCAGCGCGGCCGAGCACACGGTCGCACTGATCCTCGCCGGGGCGCGCAACGTGGCCCAGGCGCACGCCGCGCTGAAGAACGGCGAGTGGAAGCGGTCCAAGTACACCGGCATCGAGCTCGACGGCAAGGTCGTCGGCATCCTGGGCCTCGGCAAGATCGGCCAGCTCGTGGCCCAGCGCCTGCAGCCGTTCGGTGTCGAGATCGTCGCCTACGACCCCTACATCCAGCCGGCCCGGGCCGTCCAGATGGGCGTGCGGCTGCTGTCGCTGGAGGAGGTCCTGGCACAGGCGGACTTCATCACGGTCCACCTGCCCAAGTCGAAGGAGACGATCGGCCTGATCGGCGACCGCGAGTTGCACATGGTCAAGCCGACCGTCCGTCTGATCAACGTCGCACGCGGCGGCATCATCGACGAGAACGCGCTCTACTCCGCTCTCAAGGAGGGCCGTGTGGGCGGGGCCGCGATCGACGTGTTCGCCAAGGAGCCGTGCAACGACAGCCCGCTGTTCGAGTTCGACCAGGTCGTGGTCACGCCGCACCTCGGCGCTTCCACCCACGAGGCGCAGGAGAAGGCCGGCACCCAGGTCGCCCGCAGCGTCAAGCTCGCGCTGGCCGGCGAGTTCGTGCCGGACGCGGTGAACGTCCAGGGCGGCGCGGTCGCCGAGGACGTCAAGCCGGGTCTGCCGCTCACCGAGAAGCTCGGACGCATCTTCACCGCGCTCGCCGGCGAGGTGGCCACCCGGCTCGAAGTCGAGATCCGCGGTGAGATCGCCTCCCAGGACGTACGGGTGCTGGAGCTCGCCG
Source organism: Sphaerimonospora sp. CA-214678 (assembly GCF_050942215.1). Classification (GTDB taxonomy): domain Bacteria; phylum Actinomycetota; class Actinomycetes; order Streptosporangiales; family Streptosporangiaceae; genus Sphaerimonospora. Next base: position 5,013,143 of record NZ_CP192056.1, on the reverse strand, counting down.
CGCTCAAGGGCGTCTTCACCGACGTGGTCGAGGACACGGTGACCTACGTGAACGCCCCGTTGCTCGCCAAGGACCGCGGCACCGTGGTCGAACTCGTCACCAGCTCAGAGAGCCCCGACTGGCGCAACGTCGTCACCGTGCGCGGGGTGCTGGCCGACGGCCGTACCGTCTCGGTCTCCGGCACGCTGTCCGGCCCCCGGCAGATCACGAAGATAGTCGAGGTGAACGGCTTCGCCATGGAGATCGAGCCGACCGATCACCTGGCCTTCTTCACGTACGCCGACCGGCCCGGCATCGTCGGCGTCGTCGGACGCCTGCTCGGCGAGCACAGGATCAACATCGCCTCCATGCAGGTGTCCCGCGACGTCAAGGGCGGCCGGGCGCTGATCGCGCTCACCGTCGACTCGACGATCCCGTCCGACGTCGTCGAGCAGATCGCCGGTGAGATCGGCGCCGACAGCGGCCGCACGGTGGATCTGGAGGTCTGAGCGGGACCTGAAGGACTGGAGCGGCCACGAGGACCGTCGCGGATCCGCGGATCCGCGACGGTCCTCGTCGTCTTGGCCCGTACGGCGGTGTCCCCGCCACACGGGCCTCTTTTGTCTCGAATAATGAGATACTAGGTCGTCCTACAAGATTCTGCGGTAACCTGGAGCGGTATGACGCGCCAGGTACTCGTACTCATTACCTGCCGCGGCGGGGCCTGATCAGGGTGGGCCGGCCCGTCACGGTGTGCGGCGTTGTGCGCCGCCGGCCGTCGGTTCCATAGACCCAGAGCGCGTGACCCGCGCAGAGTCGGAGCCGGCAATCCGGAGTCCGCGACCGGATCTGTTCTTTCTTTTTTCAGTCCTTCTTCGCGAATGAGACCCGTCATGTACGAGATGTATCCCTGGAACCGTCCCGAGGACGCCGAAGACGAGGCCACCGCCGCACTGCAGATCGCACTCGACCGCCGGGACAACGGCGGCCTGCCGGCACGCTGAGCCGGATCGCGCCCTGAGGTCACGGCGACACCGGCCGTGATCCGGGAGATCGCGTCCGCGATCGGGCATTATGTCCGAATAGTGAGATCGGCGTTCGATCTCCGAGACCACCGGTAAGGTACTCCCATGGAGTCGAGCAACATCCGTCTGGCAGTCATCCCCGGTGACGGGATCGGCGCCGAGGTCGTCGCAGAGGGCCTCAAGGTCCTCCACGCCATCGGTGTCAAGACTGAGACGACCGAATATGATCTCGGGGCGAAGCGCTATCACGCGACCGGGGAGACCCTCTCCGACACTGTGCTCGAGGAGCTGCGCGGCTATGACGCGATTCTGCTCGGCGCCGTCGGCGATCCCAGCGTCCCGCCGGGTGTCCTGGAGCGTGAGCTGCTGCTCAGGCTCCGCTTCGAGCTGGACCACTACGTGAACCTCCGCCCGGTCAAGCTGTTCCCCGGGGTGACCACCCCGCTCGGCGAGGCCCGTCCCGAGGACATCGACATGGTCGTCGTCCGCGAGGGCACCGAGGGTCCGTACGCCGGGGCCGGAGGCGTGATGCGCCGCGGCACGGAGCAGGAGATCGCCACCCAGGAGTCGCTGAACACCGCCTTCGGCGTCGAGCGCGTCGTGCGTTACGCGTTCGAGAAGGCGCGGTCCAGGCCCCGTCGTAAGCTCACCCTGGTCCACAAGACCAACGTGCTGACCTTCGCCGGTGACCTCTGGGCCCGTACGGTCGACCGGGTGGGCCGGGAGTTCCCCGACGTGGAGACGGACTACTGCCACGTGGACGCGGCCTCGATGTTCTTCATCACCCAGCCGCAGCGCTTCGACGTGATCGTCACCGACAACCTCTTCGGTGACATCCTCACCGACATCGGCGCGGCCATCGCCGGAGGCATCGGCCTCGCCGCCAGTGGTAACGTCAATCCGGCCCGTACGGCACCGTCGATGTTCGAGCCCGTGCACGGCAGCGCCCCCGACATCGCGGGCCAGGGCAAGGCCGACCCCACCGCCACGATCCTGTCCATCGCCATGCTCCTCGACCACATCGGGCTCGCCGAGGCCGCGACCCGGGTCGAGCAGGCCGTCGCGGACGACCTGCTCGAACGGCAGGGGGCCTGGACCGCCAGGTCGACCCGTGAGATCGGAGACGACATCGCCGGACGAGTAGCGGGCTGATCCGGGCCGCTATCTGATCAAGGCGCCGATCGACGCGCATGGCGGCCCGTGGGGTCGTCATGCGCTTTTTTTGTACCCGCCTTATGCCGTAGTTTTCCGTTGGAAGGTCGTCGCCGCACAATGAGCGTTACGACGACGTCGAGAAAAGGATCTTCGTCATGACCACTCAGCTCAGCTTCGATGTGCAGCTCAATCCGCGAGCCCGCAGCGCGGGGGAGCGCGCGGAGGTATTGGCGAATCCGGGCTTCGGGCAGTCCTTCACGGATCACATGATCTCCATCGACTGGACCGAGGGGCGCGGCTGGCACGACGCCCGGCTCCAGCCGTACGGCCCGTTGCTCCTCGACCCCGCGACGTCGGTCTTCCACTACGCCCAGGAGTTGTTCGAGGGGCTCAAGGCGTACCGGCAGGCGGGCGGGTCGATCGTCACCTTCCGTCCGTACGCCAACGCCGCGCGCTTCAACAGGTCGGCGGCCCGGATGGCGATGCCCGAGCTGCCCGAGGACGCGTTCGTCCAGTCGCTGGAACTGCTCGTCCAGACCGACCGCGAGTGGGTGCCCACCACCGACGGCCACAGCCTCTACCTGCGGCCATTCATGATCGCGACGCAGGCGGCACTCGGTGTGAACCACCCGTCGAACTCCTACAAGTACATGGTGATCGCCTCGCCCGCCGCTTCGTACTTCTCCGGCGGCGTCAAGCCCGTCTCGGTCTGGCTGTCCACGGAGTTCACCCGGGCCGCTCCCGGCGGGACCGGCTTCGCCAAGTGCGGCGGCAACTACGCAGCGGCCTTCGTCGCCCAGCGCCAGGCCGTGCGGGAGGGCTGCGACCAGGTCGTCTGGCTCGACGCCTTCGAGCACCGCTGGGTCGAGGAGATGGGCGGGATGAACCTCTTCTTCGTCTTCGGCGACCGCCTCGTCACCCCCGCGCTGACCGGCACCCTGCTGCCGGGCATCACCCGCGACTCGATCCTCAGCATCGCGGCGGAGCTCGGCCTCCGGCCCGAGGAGGGCAAGATCTCGATCGATGACTGGCAGTCGGCCTGCGAGTCGGGCGAGCTGAGTGAGGTCTTCGCCTGCGGCACGGCCGCCGTGGTCACCCCCGTGGGCTCCGTCAAGGGCGCCGACCGCGCCTGGACCGTGGGCGACGGCACTCCGGGCCCGGTCACCATGAAGATCCGTGACGAGCTCGTCGGCATCCAGTACGGCACCCGCCCCGACACCCGCAACTGGATCCACAAGATCTGCTGAGTCGCCGGGAGCACGGGCCCGGTCCGGCCGGAAACCGTCAGGCCGGGCCCCGTCCCGTACGGCCAACGCCACGATCGGCTTGCCGGTGCCGATCGTCAGACCCCTCGGAGATCAGTTCTTGCGGATCAGGGTCAGGCCGTCGGCGAAGGGCAGGAGGACGCAGGTCACCCGCGAATCACCGGCGACCAGGTCGTTGAAGTCCCGTATGGCGGGCACGGCGCCCCCGGCGGAGGGGTCGACGACCCGGCCATGCTGCAGCGTGTTGTCCACGGCGATCAGCCCGCCGGGCCTGAGCCGTACGAGAAGTTCCTCGTAGTAGACCGGGTAGCCGGCCTTGTCCGCGTCGATGAACGCGAAGTCGATCCACTCTTCGCGTGGCATGTCCCGCAGGGTGTCGGCCGCCGGTCCCAGGCGGAGCTCGATCTTGTCCGAGACGCCCGCCTTGTCCCAGTAGCGGCGGGCCACGGAGGTCCACTCCTCGCTGACATCACAGGCGATCAGCCGGCCGTCCGCCGGCATGCCCCTGGCGATGCAGATGGAGGAGTAGCCGGTGAAGGTGCCGACCTCGACGGCCCTGCGAACCCCCGAGAACCCGGCGAGCATGGTGAGCAACGTGCCCTGTTCCGCGGAGATCTGCATGGAGATGCGGTCGCCGACGAGCCGGAGCGTCTCCTCGGTGAGGGCACGGAGCAGATCGTCGGGCGGGGTGGTGTGCGCGATGGTGTACTCGGCCACTGCGGGATCGGTGAACTCGGCAACCTTCATGTGCATCACCCTAATATCGCGAGGGCGGCGAGCGGGCGGAGCGTGGTCGTGGAAGTCGTCCATGTCTCGTAACCTGAGATCGATGTGCCGGCGGCCGGGAGCATGTGGCAGACTGCTGGGCATCATGTTCTACGGTCTGCTCATTATCGGCAGGCGCGTCGGCTAGACAAGGGACAACGCCGACGCGCAGACCTCTCACGTCCGTGAGGGGTCTTTTTGTTTGGGCCGATGAGCGCGCGGCGACGACCGGACCCGCGAAGGAGACGAAGAGATGATCGACGACGGCTTCCACGTGTACGACACGACGCTCCGTGATGGGGCCCAGCAGGAGGGGCTGAACCTGTCGGTCGCCGACAAGATGGCGATCGCTCGTCACCTGGACCATCTGGGCGTCGGCTTCATCGAGGGAGGCTGGCCGGGCGCCAATCCCAAGGACACGGAATTCTTCCGGCGGGCTCAAACCGAGCTCGACCTGAAACACGCGCAGCTCGCCGCGTTCGGCGCGACCCGCCGGGCCGGTGTGAAGGCCGCCGACGATCCCCTGGTGGCCGCCCTGCGCGAGTCCGGAGCGCCGGTCGTGACGCTCGTCGCCAAGAGCCACGACCGGCATGTGGAGCTGGCCCTCCGCACGACGCTGGAGGAGAACCTCGCGATGATCCGCGACACGGTCTCCCACCTTCGTGCGGAGGGCCGGCGCGTCTTCCTCGACGCGGAACATTTCTTCGACGGATACCGCTCCAACCCCGCCTACGCACTCGAGGTGCTGCGTACGGCGGCTGAGGCCGGCGCCGACGTGGTCGCGCTGTGCGACACCAACGGCGGCATGCTCCCCGACGAACTCGCCGAGGTCGTCCACGAGGCGGCCGGCACCGGCGCCAGGCTCGGCATCCACTGCCACGACGACACCGGCTGCGCCGTGGCCAACACCCTGGCAGCGGTCAAGGCGGGCGCCACCCATGTGCAGGGATGCGCCAACGGGTACGGCGAGCGCTCGGGCAACGCCAACCTCTTCACGGTCGTGGCCAACCTCCAGCTCAAGAGGGGATTCGACCTCGTGCCGCCGCAGTCCCTCGCCGACATGACGCGCATCGCGCATGCGATCACCGAGGTCACCAACGTCACGCCCAACTCGCACCAGCCCTATGTGGGCGCCTCCGCCTTCGCGCACAAGGCCGGGCTGCACGCTTCGGCGATCAAGGTGGACCCCAACCTCTACCAGCACATCGATCCCGGCCTGGTCGGCAACGACATGCGGATGCTGGTCTCGGACATGGCCGGACGGGCCTCGGTTGAGCTCAAGGGCCGCGAGCTGGGCTACCGCCTCACCGGCGAGCAGTCCCGCGAACTGGTCGAGCGGGTCAAGGACCTGGAGTCGCGCGGGCACACCTTCGAGGCCGCCGACGCCTCCTTCGAGCTTCTGCTGCGCGACACCGTCGCCGGCGAGCACAGGCGATACTTCACCGTCGAGTCATGGCGGGTCATCGTGGAGCGCCGCCCCGTCCTCGATCCGGTCGCCGGTTCTACGACGTCCGAGGTCGCGAGCGAGGCCACGGTGAAGCTGCAGGCCAAGGGTGAGCGGATCGTCGCGACCGGGGAGGGCAACGGCCCGGTCAACGCCCTGGACAAGGCCGTACGGCTGGCCCTGGAGAAGCTCTATCCCGAGCTCGCCGCCGTCCAGCTCATCGACTTCAAGGTCCGCATCCTGGAGGGGACGCAGGGCACCGGCGCGATCACCCGCGTTCTGATCAACTCCAGCGACTCGACCGGCGATTGGGCCACGGTCGGCGTCGACGAGAACATCATCGAGGCGTCCTGGCAGGCCCTCGAGCAGGCCGTGACGTACGGACTCCTCCGTGCGGGGTATCAGGCCTGACCCCGGCCCGTACGCGGCACGCGGCCCGACCACTGGCCGGGCCGCGGCCGTGCGGGCCCGTGCTCCGGCCGAGACGGAGTGGTCCGTTACGACAGGGTGCCGGAGGCGCCCACCCGGAGGGTCACCTTGCCGCCGGAGGTCTGGACGGCCACGCTCCGGCCGGAGCAGGTGACACTCGGTTTGTCAGTGCCGGGCACGATGAGCGTCAGCAGCGCCTTGGCCGTGGGGGAGATCACGACCGGGGCGCGCTCCTTCTTCATGTAGCCGGGCGAGATCCACCCCTGGTAGGGCCCGGTCCGCCCGCTGACCACTCGCTGCCCGCCGATCGGCTTGCACGACGGCATGTCGAGCTGCACGAGCGTGGCCCGCCAGCCGCCGTCCGCCATCACGATCCGTCCCCGTTCCGAGGAGACGACCTGCAACGCCGGGTCGAGGTGCCACAGGTTGCGCAGCTTCCCGCCCCCGGTGTCGAGGACTGCCATCACGTCGTCGTGGTGGTTGACCAGCACGGACCGGGTGCGGCGAACGCCGTACGCCAGGTCGGTCAGCGTGAACGACTGCCGGCCCTCGCCGATGGAGCGGCGGGTGAGGGCAGAAGGCGTATGCCCGCGGAACTTCCTGCCCACGACGACCGGCACGTTGTGGGCCTCCGGCGTCATCGTCCAGCGGCGGTACGGCGTGTTCTCGTAGGAGTGGAAGCCCGCCTCGGTGAGGATGGAGTGGCCCTGGGCGTAGTAGGTCACGCCCAGGTGGTCCTCATGGCCGTGGAACTTCCGGCCGGGGCCGAAGCGGATCGAATAGTACGCCGACTGCGGGTCGTCCCATGCGGTGCGGCCGAAGACGTACCCGGCCTTGAAGACCTCGACGGTCTTCTTTCCGTGGTCGAAGCCGCTCGGCTGGATGTCGGCCGGGCCGTCCCCGATGGGCACCAGGTAGCCGTTCGGCATGGTGGCGGCGGCGATGTGCCCGGTCAGGCTCTTCCACCGCCGCACCAGCGTGGCCGGCGCCTTGATCCCGCAGTCGGCCATCGTGTCCACGGCGACCCTGAGACGCTCGTGGACGTAGATCGCATAGCGCGGAGCCTGCTCCATGAGCGTGCCCTCGGAGTCGATGTCGAGCTTCATCGACTTGACCATGCGGCGTACGGCGAGGTCCTTCCAGCCCGTGTTGCCGTAGCGGCAGCCGATCCGCAGCAGGCCGATGTCCTGGTCGAGCCCGTGGTTGTGGCCTTCCTCGTAATTGTTCGGGTCGGCCAGCAGTTTGGCGTGCTGGGCGAGGCTGCGGGTGAGCCAGGTGCCCTTGACATGTCTGCTCAGGCAGACCAGGGCAGGAGCGCGGAGCGCGATCGGGTGCTCGTCCCAGGCGTACTTCGCCGTACCGCGCCCGCCATAGGGGTTGTCCGCCACCCAGTCCTTGGCGATCTCGGTCGCCCGCCTGAGGTACTCCTCCTTGCCGGTCGTCTCGTAGTCGGCGACCAGCCTGCCCATCCAGCGCAGCGACTGGAAGACCATCTGCCAGGACCGGTTCCGGTACGGATCCGCCCGCCAGTTGACGTTCTTGCCCACGCTGACGGCGGGGAAGTCGAGAAACGAGAGCTTGCCGTCCATGATCTCCGGCGCGGTGGGGGTGGCCGGCAGCCAGTCCCCCTGACACTCGGCGGTCCGTTTCACGCCGGCCGTGACCTGCTGCGTGGTCGCCGACGCGCCGCTCGGAAGAGCCAGGGCGGAGACGTTGCCCACGAGGAGCAGAGCGGACAGGCCTAGGCCGTGTTTCCTGAGGACGTGAGTGCGGCCGCGCACGCCAGATTCCTTCCGGCAAGATTCAAGGCAGGAAGGGTCATGCTGTCCGAATCACGGCAATGCGGTCAAGTCACATTGATCACTTCGTTAACAACACCCCCACCCCCACCTCAGCCCGCCGTGATCTTGCAATTACTTGCATGGATGCGCGTTGACCTGGGATTTCTCGTCTCGTGATCTTGCAGAAACTCGCAGAGACCCCGTTCCATCTGCGGCTTCGTCCTTCGTGATCTTGCACTGCAAGATCACGAACGGAATAACGCCAGGTGGGAGGCGTTGAGTGCGAGTTTCTGCAAGATCACGGAAGGTGTTCGTGCAGCTCAAGCGGTGGGCCTGCGAGTATTCGCAAGATCACGGCTTGGGGGTGGGTTTGGGGGTGGGGGTGGGGGCGGCGGTCTGGACGACCTCGAACGACCACACCTCGGAGGCCGAGGCCGCCGGTCCCTCGCCTTGTCCGTGACCCTGCTGCCCGTGGTCGTGCCCCGGCCCCTGGGCCTCGCCCTGCGCCTGGGCGTGGCCGGCCTGGAAGGACCGGCTCTGCTGCCAGCGCTGGAAGTCCTCCTCGCTGCGCCACCGGGTGTAGACGAGGTAGCGGTCGGTTCCCTCGACGGGCCGCAGCAGCTCGAACCACTCGAACCCGTCGGACGACTCGACCATCCCGGCCCGGCCGGCGAACCGCCGCTCCAGTTCCTGCCGCATCTCCTCGGGCACCGTCAGCACGTTGATCTTCACGACAGAAGGCATAGGAACCCCCGTACGACTCGGTTCTCACCGCCCGGTTGCGCGGCCGTTCAGCACCACCTTACGGAGGTACGGCCCAGCCCGACGGGACGGACGCCCCCCCGGACGCCCCCCTGACGCCCCCGGACACCGTGCCGTACGGGCGAACCTCGGCGGCCGGGGCACTAGGCTCGTGACGTGCGTATCGCGAGGTTTTCCAAGGGCGACGGGGTCGCGTTCGGAGTGCTGGAGGAGGGCGAGCAGGTCATCGCCCACGTCGCGGGCCACCCGTTCGGCGGGGTCGAGTTCACCGGCGAGCGCTATCCGCTCGCCGAGGTCCGCCTGGTCGCCCCGATGCTGCCCAGCAAGGTCATCGCGATCGGCAAGAACTATGCCGACCACGCCAGGGAAATGGGCGGCGAGGCGCCGGCGGAGCCGGTCGTCTTCCTCAAGCCCAGCACATCGGTGGTCGGACCGGGAGAACCGATCGCCTACCCGGAGAAGCTGTCCCAACGGGTCGACTACGAGGGCGAGCTGGCCGTGGTGATCGGACGGCTGTGCCGAGACGTCCCGGCCGAGCGGGCCCATGACGTGATCTTCGGGTACACCTGCGCCAACGACGTGACCGCCCGCGACCTGCAGTCCAGGGACGGCCAGTGGTCGAGGGCGAAGGGCTTCGACACGTTCTGCCCGCTGGGCCCGTGGATCGAGACCTCGCTCGACCCGGCCGACCTCGCGCTCACGACCACGCTCAACGGGGAGCTGCGGCAGAGTGCGCGCACCTCCCAGCTCCTGCACGACGTCCCGGCGCTCATCGAGTACGTGAGCGCGGTCATGACCCTGCTGCCCGGCGACGTCATCCTGACCGGCACGCCCGCGGGTGTCGGCCCGATGTCCGTGGGCGACGAGGTGAGCGTCGGCATCGAAGGAATCGGAACTCTTACAAACCGGGTGATCTCACGTGATTAGGGTGCGCTTCGCCCCTTCGCCCACCGGCATGTTCCATGTCGGGGGGGCCCGCTCCGCGCTGTTCAACTGGGCCCTGGCCGAACAGACCGGCGGCAAGTTCGTGCTCCGGATCGAGGACACGGACGCCGCGCGCAACCGGCCGGAATGGACCGAGGGGATCATCTCGGCCCTGGCCTGGATCGGCATCAACGGCGACTCGCCGAACTTCGAGGGGCCGTACTTCCAGTCCGCCTACGAGCAGCAGCACCGCGAGGCGGCGGCACGGCTGCTCAAGGACGGCAAGGCCTACCACTGCACCTGCACGCGGGACGTCGTGAAGGCCAGGACCGGCTCGGAACACCAGGGGTACGACGGCCACTGCCGCGACCTGGGCCTGACCGAGGGTGCGGTGCGGTTCCGCAGCCCCGATGCGGGCGTGACCGTGGTGGAGGACCTCGTACGCGGACGGGTGGAGTTCCCGAACGCGTCGATGGAGGACTTCGTCATCGTGCGCGGCGACGGATCGCCGCTGTTCATCCTCGCCAACGTGGTCGACGACATGGAGATGCGGATCAGCCATGTGGTCCGCGCCGAGGAGCACCTGTCGAACACCCCCAAGCAGCAGCTGCTGTGGGAGGCGCTCGGCGCGCCGCCCCCGGTGTGGGCGCACGTGCCCGTCATCGTCAACGAGAAGCGGCAGAAGCTGTCCAAGCGCCGGGACAAGGTCGCGCTGGAGTCCTACCGGGACGAGGGCTACCTCGCGGAGGCGATGGTCAACTACCTCATGCTGCTCGGCTGGGGGCCCGGCGACGACCGGGAGATCATGTCCTGGTCGGAGATGATGCCGCTGTTCCGGCTGGAGGACGTGAACCCGTCGCCGGCGTTCTTCGACGAGAAGAAGCTGCGCGCGTTCAACGGGGAGTACATCAGGGCGCTGCCGCCGGACGTCTTCATCGGCCGCTGCGAGCCGTGGCTCGACCCGTCGTGGGACCGCGCCGTCTTCGCCAGGGTCGCGCCCCTGGTCCAGACCCGGGTGGCGGTGCTGTCCGAGGTGACGGCCAACGTCGACTTCCTCTTCCTCGAGGAACCCGTCTTCGACCAGCCGTCCTGGGACAAGGCGATGAAGCCGGGCGCGGCGGAGATCCTCGCCGGATACGCCGAGCGGCTGGAGTCGGTCGCCTGGGACCCCGAGTCGCTGAAGGCCGCCCTGGAGGAGGTCGGCGCCGCCCGCGGGCTCAAGCTCGGCAAGGCCCAGGCGCCGGTGCGCGTGGCGATCACCGGCCGGACCGTGGGCCTGCCGCTGTTCGAGTCGATCGAGGTCCTCGGCCGCGAGCGCGCCCTCGACCGGCTCCGTACGGCTCTGGCCAAGCTCTCCTGACATGTGGCCGGCCATGGCCGCGGCGGTGAGCGCCACCCCGCGGCCATGGCGGACGGCCCGGTGGGTCACAGCAGGCCGCGGCGGGCCAGCAGCGGGGTGATCTCGGGGTCCCGGCCACGGAACGCGCGGAAGGCCGCCATGGAGTCGACGCCGCCGCCCTTGGACAGCAGCTCGCGGCGGAACCGGTCGCCGTTCTCCCGCAGCAGCCCGCCGTTCTCGTTGAACCACTCGACGGTGTCGGCGTCGAGGACCTCACTCCAGATGTAGGAGTAGTAGCCCGCGCTGTAGCCGCCCGCCCAGATGTGGGCGAAGTACGTGCTGCGGTAGCGCGGCGGAACGGCCGGCAGGGCGACGCCGGCCTCGGCCAGCGCCCGGGCCTCGAACTCCTCGGGGTCCTCCCCCGAGTAGGCGGTGTGCCACGCCCAGTCGAGCAGCGTGGCGGCCAGGTATTCGACCGTGGCGAATCCCTGGCCGAACTTCTGCGACTCCAGCAGCCGGTCGACGAGATCCCGCGGCATCGGCTCGCCCGTCTCGTAGTGCTTCGCGTAGTTGGCCAGGATCTCGGGGTGGGTCGCCCACATCTCGTTCACCTGGGACGGATACTCGACGAAGTCGCGCGGCACCGCCGTACCCGAGAAGCGCGGGAAGCGCACGTCAGAGAACAACGCGTGCAGGGCGTGCCCGAACTCGTGGAACATCGTGTTGACCTCGTCGAACGTCATCAGCGTCGGCTCGCCCTTGACGATGTTGAGGTTGTTCACGACGACCGGCCGGGTGCCCTCCAGCGCCGACTGCCTGACCAGGCTGTTCATCCACGCGCCGCCCCGCTTGGCGGCCCTGGCGTGGAAGTCGCCGAGGAACAGGCCCAGCGGGCCGCCGTCCGCGTCGAACACCTCGAAGACGCGCACGTCCGGGTGATAGCCGGGCAGGTACCTCCGCTCGCTGAACGTGATCCCGTAAAGGCGTGTGGCCGCGTAGAAGACGCCGTGCTCCAGGACGGTGTTCAGCTCGAAGTACGGCCGCAGGCGGGCGCCGTCGATGTCGTAGCGCGCCCTGCGCGCCTTCTCCGCGTAGAAGGCCCAGTCCCACGGCTGTACGGCATGGCCGGCGAGCTCCTCCAGCTCCGCCTGCTCCCTGCGGGCGTTCGCCACGGCGGGCGGGACGAGCTTGGCCAGCATCTCGGTGACGGCACCGGTGGTGCCCGCCGTCTGGTCCGCCAGGACGTACTCGGCGTGATCGGCATAGCCGAGCAGGCGCGCCCGCTCCCGGCGCAGCAGCGCCATCTCCCTGATCAGCTCGGTGTTGACCGTGCCGCCGCGCCCGACGGAGGCGGCATGTACGCGTTCGCGTAGCGACCGGTCGGTCAGCGAGGCGAGCGACGGCTGCCCGGTCGGCAGCACCAGCGAGATCACATGCCTGCCGTCGAGGCCGCGCTCGGCGGCGGTCTCGGCGAGCCCCCGGATCGCGTCCTCCGTCAGGCCGTCCAGCTCGGCCGCGTCGTCGACCACCACGGCCCGGCTGTTGGTGTCCGCGAGGAGATTCTGCTGGAAGGTCGTCGCCAGCTCCGACAGCCGCTCGTTGAGCCGCCTGAGCCGCTCCTGGTCGGCCTCCTCCAGCAGGGCTCCGGCCCGGGTGAAGTCGGTGAGGTAGCGGTCGAGCAGCCACCGCTCCTCCTCGCCGTCCGCCTCCACGGCGCGGATGCGGGCGAACAGCTTCGCGTTGAGATGTACGGCGTCCGCGTGCTTGGCCAGCTTGGGGGTGACGTCCTGCTGGATCTTCTGGATGCCGGGAGTGGCGTCGGCGGACGCCTGGTTGAAGAAGACGGTGCTGACCCGGTCGAGCAGCCGGCCCGATCTCTCCAGGGCCTCGATGGTGTTCTCGAACGTCGGCGGCTCGGGATCGTCCGCGATCGCCGTGACCTCGGCGAGGTGCTCGGCCATGCCCCGTTCGAACGCCGGCCCGTAGTGCTCTTCCTTGATCTCGCGGAAGGGCGGCAGCCCATAGGGCAGGTCACTGGGGCTGAGGAAGGGGTTGTCGGCCGGCTTCATCGAATCTCCTTGAGCGTGGGTCGTGGGGAGGAGGTCGCGGCGGCTCCCCGGTGTCCCGACTGCGCGCCGGCGGTCCAGGGAACGGCCGGCGCCGTACTCGTTCAGCCTCGCACAACCATCGCCTACGACGATGTCGTGCGGCACGCCGCAATCGTTTTGGTAGTGGGTCCCAAGCTGGGCTATCCTTTCGGAGTCGCAAGCGGGGCGGTGAGCCCGGTGAGCGGATGGGGTATGGGGTAATTGGCAGCCCGACGGATTCTGGCTCCGTTAGTCTAGGTTCGAGTCCTGGTACCCCAGCTGGATCCCCCCAAGGGATTCGGTTGGAAAATCGCAGCGATGCGACACACAGTGAACGGTCCCGTCGTCTAGTGGCCTAGGACGCCGCCCTCTCAAGGCGGTAACGGCGGTTCGAATCCGCTCGGGACTACCACTGTGAGCCTGTGCGTCGTATAGGCTCCATGGTGAAGGCTCCGTCGTCTAGTGGCCTAGGACGCCGCCCTCTCAAGGCGGTAGCGCCGGTTCGAATCCGGTCGGGGCTACCACGTAAGTAAACCCCCGGTTCTTCTGTCGCCGGGGGTTTTCTCATGCCTGCCTTCGCTTCTCCGGAAACCCCGTGTCTCAGGAAACCGGGCGCGTCCGCCCGCCCACATCGTTCCGTGCGCCCGCCCACGTCGTCCGGCGGGCGGTACGCACAGAGGAAGGCCATGAGGCGGGCGCCCACCGGGGGCGCCCGGAGAGCGCTCAGTTCCCTGATCGGGCCTTGAACAGGGCGCGTTTGGCGGCCTTGCTCACCTGCTTGTCCGGATGCGCGTCGGAGATGGCCTCCAGCAACTCCTCCAGATGCGGATGCCGGATCTTCCAGATGCCGTCGAGTATCGCGACGAGCGTCTGCGCCGGGCCGATCTCGTGCAGGCTGCTCAGGAACTCGGCCCGGCCGAGCCCTGCGGAGATCGTCCACATGTCGAGGATCAGCCAGTCGGTGTCCGCCGGGGTCGGCTCCGGCGCTCCCTCGATCCCCATCTGGGTCAGGTGGGTCGCGGCGTACGGCCGCAGCGACGGCTCCTTGGCCGCCTCGTGCCAGGCGGGCACCGCCGCCTCGCCGAGCGAGCCGACCAGGCTGGCAGCCTGGACGCGGACGAGCGCGTCCGACTCGTCGTCGGCGGCGGCCGCGAGCAGCTCGGATGCCGCCTGGGCGGGTGTGCGCAGCGCGAGCCAGGAGGCGAACTCCGCGTCCGCCTCCTCCTCGGTCATGTCGGCGCTGAGCGACAGCAGGTCGAGCGCCGACATCGCGTCGATCGCGGGCCGGGCGCTCACCTCGACGTCCTCGTCGTCGAGCAGGTGCACCACGCCGTCGGTGCCGAGCGGGGTCAGCGAGATCACCCCGTCATCGACGGCGACCATGCCGTACCCGCTCAGCCATGCCACGACGGAGGCGAGCGGATCGCCGGCGGCCGCCCACGCGTCCAGGCCGAGATCGTCGTACTCCGACACGGCCTGGGCCAGTTCTTCCCGCAGGTCGGCGAGGGTACGCGAGCCCTGGTTGAGCAGCAGCTGGATCAGCAGTGCGCGGGTCAGTCCGGACAGCGCCAGCGTCAGATCGTCGTCGTCGAGCTCGGGGTCGCCGTAGTCGATCGAGTGCAGGCCGGTCGCCCAGACGTCGAGGACGTCATCGTCGTCATCGAACGGCCAGCCGGAGGTGTCGGGGTCGACGCTGACCGTGTCACCGCCGTCCGGGGTGAGGAACTCCAGGTCGATGGCGAGGTTCCAGATGTTCCACAGGTACTGCGCGTCGGGAAGGCCCAGCGTCTGTACGGCTTCGCTCACCTCGTCGTCCGACAGGAGCGTCTCGGTGCCGACCTTGCGGCCCGTACCGACCCACAGCGCCAGGTCGCGAGCCTGGGCGATCAGCGGGACTCCGCGGGCGGCCTCGGCCAGCTCGGCGTCGGAGCGCAGGCGGATGGTGGGCAGCGCCGCGATCCGCTCGGCGAACGGCTCGAAGTCGCCGAGGCTCTCGCCGACCTCCTCGAACTCGTCGTCGTCCTCGTCGTCGTCCCAGGTACCTGCGTCCATGACGTCCTCCATCGCGTCGACGAAGTCGTCTTCGAGCTCGTCGAGCTCGGAGAGCAGGACGTCCAGGGAGGCCGCGCTCGGCGACAGCCGTCCCGTCGACGACAGGAACGTCAGGTAGGACCGCATCGCCGGCATCAGAGCGTCGATGGCCGCCTCGGGGTCTTCCACGGCCTTGGGGAAGTGTTCGAGCAGCACGGTTCGCAGGTCACCGCGCTTCCACAGCCCCGCCTCGTCACGGACGGCCAGGCGATGCCATAGTGCGGCGGGTCCCACGAGCTCGGGATCGCTGCCCGGTGCGTTGTCCGGCACCCAGAGAATGAATTCTTGGAGCAGAGGACGCAGTTCAGCGGCGGCTGCCTCGATGCGATCGGTCACCCCGCCAGACTAGAGGCATCCGGAGCAGGTCTCTAATCAGTTCGCCCGCCGCATCGCCTCGGTGATCCGCTCGGCCGCCGCGACGACGGGACCGGCGTGCATCCGCCCGGGAGTGCGGGTGAGCCGCTCGATCGGACCGGAGACGGAGATGGCCGCGATGACCTTGCCGCCGGAGCCGCGGATCGGGGCCGACACGCTGGCGACGCCCTGCTCGCGCTCGCCGACGCTGTGCGCCCAGCCCCTCCTGCGTACGCTGGACAGCGTCGTGGCGGTGAACTTGGCGCCGCGCAGGCCGCGGTGCAGCCGGTCCGGGTCCTCCCACGCGAGCAGGATCTGTGCCGCCGATCCCGCGGTCATCGGGAGCGCCGAGCCGACGGGCACGGTGTCGCGCAGGCCGCTGGCGCGCTCGGCGGCGGCGACGCAGACACGCTCGTCCCCCTGCCGCCGGTAAAGCTGGGCGCTTTCGCCGGTGAGGTCGCGGAGCTGGGTGAGCACGGGACCGGCCACGGCGAGCAGCCGATCCTCGCCGGCGGCGGTGGACAGCTCGGACAACCGCGGCCCGAGGACGAAACGCCCCTGGGTGTCGCGGGAGACGATGCGGTGGTGCTCGAGCGCGACGGCCAGCCGATGGGCGGTGGGCCTGGCCAGACCGGTCGCCTGGACGAGCTGCGCCAGGGAAGCGGGGCCCGCCTCCAGGGCGTTGAGTACGAGAACGGCCTTGTCGAGTACTCCGACCCCGCTAGAGTTGTCCATACCCCGATACTGCCGTCTCGGTATCCGAGATGCAAACGCAATAGGGGATTTTAGCATATAAAGTGTCCATATCCCGATATCTCTGTCTCGATATTCGAGACACCGTAGTCCGGGGGCCGAACGCGAGGAGGCGTTTCACCATGGGTCGCACACTGGCCGAGAAAGTCTGGGAGCAGCACGTCGTACGACGTGCCGAGGGCGAACCCGACCTGCTCTACATCGACCTCCACCTCGTCCACGAGGTGACCAGCCCGCAGGCGTTCGACGGCCTGCGGCTCACCGGCAGGCCGGTGCGCCGTCCCGACCTGACGATCGCCACCGAGGACCACAACGTGCCGACCGTGCTCGGGCCGATCTCCGATCCGGTCTCGCGCACCCAGGTCGAGACCCTCCGGAAGAACGCGGCGGAGTTCGGCATCCGGCTGCACCCGATGGGCGACGCCGGCCAGGGCGTGGTCCACATCATCGGCCCGCAGTTCGGCCTCACCCAGCCCGGCATGACGATCGTCTGCGGCGACTCCCACACCTCGACGCACGGCGCGTTCGGCGGCATCGCGTTCGGCATCGGCACCTCCGAGGTCGAGCACGTGCTGGCCACCCAGACGCTGCCCGCCTACCGGCCGAAGATGATGGCCATCGAGGTCACGGGGGAGCTGCCGGTCGGCGTCACGGCCAAGGACCTCATCCTCGCCATCATCGCCAAGATCGGTACGGGCGGCGGCCAGGGTCACATCGTGGAGTACCGCGGCGAGGCCATCCGCGGGCTCTCCATGGAGGGCCGCATGACGGTCTGCAACATGTCGATCGAGGCCGGCGCCCGGGCGGGCATGATCGCCCCGGACGAGACCACCTTCGAATACCTCCGCGGCCGGCCGCACGCGCCCACCGGAGCCGCCTGGGACCAGGCCGTCGAATACTGGAAGACCCTGCGCACCGACGACGACGCCGTGTTCGACAAGGTCGTCGAGATCGACGCCTCGACGCTGACGCCGTTCGTCACCTGGGGCACCAACCCGGGGCAGGGTGCGCCGCTCGGCTCGGCCGTCCCGTCTCCGGAGGACTTCGCCGACCCGGTCGAGCGGGCGGCGGCCGAGCGCGCACTGGAGTACATGGGTCTCACGGCGGGCACCCGCCTGCGCGAGATCGAGGTCGACACGGTCTTCGTCGGCTCCTGCACCAACGGCCGGCTGGAGGACCTGCGGTCCGCCGCCGAGATCCTGCGTGGCCGCCGGGTCGTCACCCGCACGCTGATCGTGCCCGGTTCGATGCAGGTCAAGAAGGCCGCGGAGGAGGAGGGCCTGCACGAGGTGTTCAAGGAGGCCGGCGCCGAGTGGCGTGAGGCGGGCTGCTCGATGTGCCTGGGCATGAACCCCGACACGCTCAAGCCGGGCGAGCGCAGCGCCTCGACCTCCAACCGCAACTTCGAGGGCCGTCAGGGCAAGGGCGGCCGCACGCACCTCGTCTCGCCGGCCGTCGCCGCCGCGACCGCGGTCACCGGCCGGCTCACCGCGCCCGCCGACCTCTGAGACCCGCCGAGACCCGCTGAGACTCCGAAATCCGACAGGGAAGACCACTGATGGAAGCCTTCACCACGCACACCGGCCGGGCCGTGCCGCTGCGCCGCAGCAACGTCGACACCGACCAGATCATCCCGGCCGTCTGGCTCAAGCAGGTCAGCCGCACCGGTTTCGAGAAGGGCCTGTTCTCCGCCTGGCGCGAGGACCCGTCCTTCGTCCTGAACGACCCCGTGTACGCGGGGGCCACGATCCTCGTCTCCGGCCCGGACTTCGGCACCGGATCGTCCCGTGAGCACGCCGTCTGGGCGCTCCAGCAGTACGGCTTCCGCGCCGTGATCTCCTCGCGGTTCGGCGACATCTTCCGGAACAACTCCACCAAGATGGGCCTCCTGCCGGTCGTGCTGCCCGAGGACGTCGTCGAGCGCCTGCAGTCGGCGGCCGAGGCGGACCCGGCCACCGAGGTGACCGTCGACCTGGTCGAACGCCAGGTGCGCTGCGGCGACCTCGCGGTCTCCTTCGAGATCGACGACTACACCCGCTGGCGGCTCATGGAGGGCCTGGACGACATCGGCCTGACCCTGCGTCACGCGGCCGACATCGAGGTGTACGAGAATGGACGGCAGCCATGGCTGCCGACGACCGTCTGAGCGAGCCTCAGACCCTGGAAGACCGACTGGCGCGGCGACTGCGTGATGCGCATCGCCGCGTCAGGGCGTTAGCCTTACCACAGGAGGAGCGGGCCCGCCTGACTCGTCGGCTGCTCGCGGTCTCTGACGTGGCAAAACGGGACATAGCCCATGCGGCCCGCCGGCTGGATGCCTTCATCGCCTATCTGGACGGCACATCCGACACGCCGAGCAGGCGAAACATGCCGCCCGGTGATTGAGTCCCGAGACCTCGTCCCTTAACTTCAAGCGCGTAAGGGGGAGGGAACCAAATGAACAAGAAGGAACTCGTCGAGGCGATCACCGATCGCGTCGGTGACAAGAAGACGGCGACCGAGGCGGTCAATGCCGTTCTCGATGCGATCCAGCGCGCCGTCGCCAGCGGTGACAAGGTCTCGATCACCGGATTCGGCGCCTTTGAGATGGTGCACAAGCCCGCTCGTACGGCTCGCAACCCTTCGACGGGCGACCCCATCAAGGTCGAGGAGAGCTGGGCACCCAGGTTCCGTCCAGGCGCCGAGTTCAAGGAGCAGGTCAACGCCGGCGGCAAGGCCTCGGCACAGAAGAAGTTGTAAAAACCGGCCGGAACGGTGAGCGGAACCCCGCGGTGGCGCCCGGATGATCATTCGGGCGCCACTCGTCGTCTCGCCGCCGATCAGGGCGTCGGGAACGTCGAGAGGGTGACGTACGTGACGCGCTCACCGGTCACGACGATGTTGACCCGCTGGCCCGAGCGCAGATGCCGCAGCGGTCCCGCGTCGAACGCGTCCGCTTCGAACGGGATCTCCGTCCCGTCGTCGAGGAACACCGAGCCCGAGCGCGTAGCGGCATCGAACGTCTTGACCGTGGCCTGCACGCGATCAGCCTACCCGCGCCCGTCCGCCGGCTCGGCCGACGAACCGTGGCCCGGATCGCGCGGTCCGTACGGCGTCTCGCCGAGTGCGAGGCGCGCGGCGACCGCCGCGGTGGCGGGGCCGACGCCCAGGGCGAGCGCCTCGCGCAGGTCCGTCACCGTGTCGACGTCCCGGCGGACCGAGGAGATGCCGTCGATGGTCAGTTCCTTGGCCCCGCCGGCCAGGTGCCGCGCCCTCGACTCGCCGCCGAAACCGGGCCGGAACGGCACGCCGGGCCGTACGCCGTAGAAGGTCGTGCCCACCTCCGCCGCATCGGGGACGAACGACCGCTCGAACTCCGCCGCCGCGGTGAGCACGGTCTCCAGCTCGCCGGGCCGCAGCGCCGGCAGGTCGGCCTGCAACGCCCCGACCGGGTCAGCGGGCGCGAGCCGTACGGCCTCGGCGGCGCCGTGGCGCAGCGCGGTGTTGAGGCCCAGGTCCGGATCGCTCACCACGTGGGCGCCCAGCCGCGCGAGGCGCAGCGCCGGCACAGGGTCCGCCGTCACCACCACCACGCGCGCCACGAGCGGGCAGCGCAGCGCAGCGGACACCGTGTCGGACGCGACCGCGACGGCCAGGTCGGTCCGGTGCGGCCCGGCCGCCGCTGCCAGGCGTGTCTTCGCCCGGATCAGGGTCTTGACCGGCACCACAATGGTCCATCGCGCGCACCGCATGCCGTCAAGCATCCCGCCTCGACATTTCCGATGGCCAACCGGGAGACTTGTGCCCGATCCCGCCGACTTGGAGAACCAGTGACCCACCCCAGCCGCAGCCGTGTCGGACGCCCGCCCCGTTTCTGGGAGGCCCTCGCGGTCGTCGTCGTCAAACCGTTGTCCCGGCTGTTCGTGAAACGGAGGTGGCGCGGCGGCGAGCATGTGCCCCGCGAGGGCGGACTGATCATCGCGGCCAACCATCTGTCCTGGTCAGATCCGGTGCTGATCTCCCACTACCTCTACAACACCGGGCGGTGGCCGACGATCCTGGCCAAGGCGGGGATCTTCAAGGTGCGCTTCCTCGGCCACGCGGTCACCCAGCTCCAGGCGATCCCCGTGCACCGCGGCAGCACCGAGGCCGCGCAATCGCTGAAGATCGCCGAGGAGCGGCTGCGCGCGGGGGCGTGCATTCTGTTCTATCCGGAGGGCACGATCACCCGGGATCCCGACATGTGGCCGATGGCCGGCAAGACCGGCGTCGCCCGCCTGGCCCTCGCCACCGGGGTGCCGGTGATCCCGATCGCCCATTGGGGGGCTCAGGAGATCCTGCCGTACGGCGCGAAGAAGCCGCGGCTGTTCCCGCGCAAGAAGTTCCAGGTGATCGCCGGGCCGCCGGTGGACCTGTCCCAGTACGCCGGTCAGCCCATGCGGGCCTCGATCCTCCGGGCGGCGACGGCCGACATCATGGCGGCCATCACCGGCCTGCTGGCGGAGATCCGCGACGAGAAGGCCCCCGACGTTCCGTACGATCCCAAGAACGGTGAGAGCGCCTGACAGGGCGTACGGTGGGGACGACCGGGAGCGTACCCGGTGCGACAAGGAGGGGCGGGGCGGCCAGTGAGCAAGGCGGTCGTGTTCGGAACCGGCTCGTGGGGCACCATGTTCGCGGTGATCCTCGCCGAGGCCGGCACCCGTACGACCCTGTGGGGTCGGCGGGGCGCGGTCGTGGACGCGATCAACGACAGACGCGAGAACCCGGACTACCTGCCGGGTCTTCGGCTCCCCGATACGCTGCGCGCCACCACCGACCCGGCCGAGGCGATGGACGGCGCCGGCTACGTCGTGCTCGCGGTCCCGGCGCAGACGCTCCGGGCCAACCTCGTGGAGTGGAAGCACGCCATCCCCGGCGATGCCGTGCTGGTGAGCCTCATGAAGGGCGTCGAACTCGGCACCTGCAAGCGGATGAGCGAGGTCATCCGCGAGGTGGCCGAGGTGCCGGAGCGGCGGGTCGCGGTCGTGTCCGGGCCGAACCTGGTCGGTGAGCTGGCCCGGCGCCAGCCCGCCGCCACCGTCGTCGCCTGCTCCGACGCCGGGGTGGCCGACCGGCTCCAGGAGGCCTGCCACCTGCCGTGGTTTCGCACCTACACCAATCCGGACGTCATCGGGGTCGAGCTCGGCGGCGCGGTGAAGAACGTCATCGCGCTGGCCGTGGGCGTCGCGGCCGGCATGGGCCTGGGGGACAACGCCCGGTCCATGCTGATGACCCGCGGGCTCGCCGAGATCGCCCGCCTGGGCGCCGCGCTCGGGGCGGACCAGCACACGTTCGCCGGCCTCGCCGGGATGGGCGACCTCGTCGCGACCTGTACGTCTCCGCTGTCCCGCAACCGCACCTTCGGGGAGAACCTGGGACGCGGGATGACCCTCGCCGAGACCGTCGCGGCGACCAGGCAGACCGCCGAGGGGGTCAAGTCCTGCGAATCGGTGCTCGACCTGGCGCGCAAGCACAACGTGGAGATGCCCATCACCGAGGTGGTGGTCGGCGTCGTCCACGGCGGCATGACGCCTCCCGAGGCGGCCGCGCTGCTGATGTCCCGGGCGCCCAAGCCCGAGCGCTACGGTCTGTGACGCCTGGTCGTAGCTTGGTTGTACGCTTGTCCGGGCCCACGGCTGACGAGCCGTTTTGCCCGGCAAGAGGCGGTAGATTCGGACACCATGAACTCGGACACCACGAACGAGGATCGCCGGCCCGGGCCACGCGTGCGCGTGGCAGTCGTCTTCGGCGGCCGCAACTCCGAGCATGCCGTCTCCCTCATGGGGGCGGGCAGCGTGCTCGAGGTGATCGACCGGTCGAGGTATGACGTCGTCCCCATCGGGATAGCCCAGGACGGGCGGTGGGTGCTGGTCCCCGGCAGCCAGGCGTACGCGATCGAGGGCGATCGCCTGCCCTCCGTGGACGAGTCGGGAACGGCTCTCGCGCTGCCGACGGAGTCCGCCTCGCTCATCGCCCTGGAGCCCGGCGAGATCCCGCGCCCGCTCGGCGAAGTGGACGTGGTGTTCCCCGTCCTGCACGGCCCGTTCGGCGAGGACGGCACGATCCAGGGCCTGCTGGAGATGGCCGGGGTCCGGTACGTCGGATCGGGTGTGCTGGCCAGTGCGGTCGGCATGGACAAGGCGTACATGAAGCTGGTCCTGCGGGCCGCGGGGTTGCCGGTCGGGCCGTACGTCGTGATCGGCGACCGTGACTGGCGCACGGATCGGGCGCGGATGCTCAAGGAGGTCGAGGAGCTCGGCTGGCCGGTCTTCGTGAAGCCCGCCCGCGCCGGTTCTTCGCAGGGCATCTCCAAGGCGCACGACACCGCCTCCTTGGAGACCGCGGTCGAGCTCGCCCGCGAACACGACCCGAAGGTGCTCGTCGAGGCCGCGATCGCCGGCCGGGAGATCGAGTGCGCTGTGCTGGAGTCGCTGGGGGACGCCGGGGCCGAGGCGAGCACGCCGGGCGAGGTGCACGTCCGCGAGGATCACGAGTTCTACGACTTCGAGGCGAAGTACTTCCCCGACGGGATGCGGCTCGACGTGCCAGCCGACATCCCGGGTGAGGTGGCCGAGACGATGCGGGGCATGGCGGTGCGCGCCTTCGAGGCCCTCGGCTGCGAGGGGCTGGCCAGGGTCGACTTCTTCTACACGCCATCGGGCGAGGTCATCGTCAACGAGATCAACACCATGCCCGGCTTCACGGCCCAGTCGGTCGCTCCGAAGCTGTGGGCCGCGAGCGGCCTGCCGTACCCGGAACTGGTCGACCGGATGATCCAGCTCGCGCTGAACCGCCCGGTCGGCCTGCGTTAGCGCGGTGACGACGAACCCGGCCGCCGTCCCTCGGAAAGCACTCCGGCCGGTTCCGCTCCAAGCGGCGGCGGGCTATTCCGGGATGGTCTTTTTGATCGGGTCGGCGAGATCGACGAGGATCTCGCCCGGAGCATGCTTGCTGGAGATGGTCACCTCGACGTACGCCACTCGATTGACGGCGGTGAACAGCGCCGGCCGCTGGGGATCACGGAACCAGCCGACGCCGTTGACGTCGAGGACCTCGGCGGTCGGCGTCATCGAGCCGGGCCGGGGCACGCCGCAGCGCAGCGCGATCTCCCCGTCTCCCCAGACCGCGACGTACGGCGAGGCGGGCTCGAAGGGCGTGCGGTCGGCGCCGTCCAGGCTGTGGGGAAGAATCGCGCCGAGCCCGCCGCAGGCCTCGGCGGCCGCGCCGGTCGGCGTCGGAGGTTCGACTTGGACGGTGGTGGAGCACGCCGCCAGAACGGCCGACGTCACGGCCATGACGGCTGCTGCCCCTGGGAGAAAGGCCGGTTTTCGCATAGCCACCCGATCGGGCCGGATCGACTGCCCGGCTTCTTCGTCAGATGTGAACGATCGGACAGGTTAGCGTACGGGTGATTCCGTCGACACCCTGGATCTGGGCCACCACGAGCTTGCCCAGCTCGTCCACGTTGTTGGCCTCGGCACGGACTATCACGTCGTACGGGCCGGTGACGTCCTCGGCCTTGGTCACGCCGGGGATCGAGGAGATCTCCCCGGCGACCTCGGCCGCCTTGCCGACCTCGGTCTGGATAAGGATATAGGCCTGGACCATGCGTCCTCCCGGATAGAGATCAGTGCCGGAGCGTAACCGTACCTCGAATACACAGGGGGTGTGTCATCACAGTCGGAGAACTCGGTGAATTCGGAGTAATTAGCCGAATATCGGGTCGTTTATCGCAAAGTCCTGCCGTGCTGCTCGGACCCGGCGACGACGCCGCCGTCCTGAGCGCGCCCGACGGCCGGGTCGTGGTCACCACCGACGTTCTGATTGAGGGAAGACATTTCCGCCGTGATTGGTCGAGCGGCTACGACATCGGCCGCAAGGCCGCGGCCCAGAACCTCGCGGACATCGCCGCCATGGGCGCCGAGCCGACGTCGCTCGTCGTCGGCCTGGGGCTGCCGGCCGACACCGCGATCGAGTGGCTCGACGCGCTCACCGACGGCTTCCGCGACGAGTGCGCCCTGGCCGGAACCGGTGTGGCCGGCGGCGACATCGCCCGGTCGGAGATCGTCATGATCGGGGTGACCGCGCTGGGAGACCTCGGCGGCCGGCCTCCGGTGACCAGGTCCGGCGCCCGCCCGGGCGATGTCGTCGCCGTCACCGGCCGGCTCGGCTACGCCGCGGCCGGGCTGGCCCTGCTGCTGGCCGGGTTCACGCCCGGCACGCTGCCGGGTGGCGAGGGGGCGTCGCCGGGCCTGGCGACGCTGATCGACGCGCACCGGCGTCCGCAGCCGCCGTACGCCCGGGGCCCTGAGGCGGCCCGGCTCGGGGCGACCGCCATGCTCGACGTGAGTGACGGGCTGCTGCAGGATCTCGGCCACGTCGCCGCCGCCAGCGGGGTGGGCATCCGGCTGGATCCCGCCGCGCTGCCGCTCCCCGAGGTCTTCGCCGAGGCCGCCGGACTGCTCGGCGACGGAACGGATCCGCTCGACTGGGTGCTGACCGGCGGCGACGATCACGCCCTCGCCGCGACGTTCCCTCCGGACGTGCGGCTCCCGCCCGGGTGGACGCTCGTCGGCGACGTCGCCGAGGGCGAAGGCGTCCAGGTCACCGGCCGTACCACCGCAACGGACGGAACGACCGGCGGCTGGGACCACTTCCGCCGCTGATCGACGCCTTTTGGGAGGATGAGGGTATGACGACCCCTCCGCTTGTACTGACGATCGCGGGTTCTGATTCCGGCGGGGGCGCCGGAATCCAGGCCGACCTCAAGACGATGCTGGCTCTGGGCGTTCACGGCATGAGTGTGATCGCCGCGGTGACCGCGCAGAACTCACTGGGCGTCCAGGGCTACTGGGAACTTCCGCCGGAGGCCGTACGGGCCCAGCTCGACTCCGTGCTCGGCGACATCGGGGCGCAGGCGATCAAGACGGGCATGCTGGCGTCCACGGTGCTGGTGGAGACCGTCGCCGAGGTGCTCTCCGGCGTGTCCGTCCCCGTGGTGGTCGACCCTGTCGGGGTCTCCAAGCACGGCGACAGCCTGCTCGCACCGGAGGCGGTGGAAACGGTCAAGGCCCGCCTGCTGCCGCTCGCGACCGTCGTCACCCCCAACCTGTGGGAGGTCGAGCAGCTCACCGGGGTGAAGGTCGAAGGTGAGGACGACCTGCGGCGGGCGGCGGACGCGGTGCTGGCACTGGGACCGAAGTGGGCGCTCATCAAGGGCGGTCACCTCCCCGGAGAGCCGGTCGACCTGCTCACCGACGGCACCGCGGAGCATCGCTTCACGGCCGAGCGCCTCGACAACCGGCACACCCACGGGACGGGCTGCACGCTCGCCTCCGCGATCGCGTCCTACCTCGCCCTGGGCGAGGACGTGCCCGGTGCGGTACGGCAGGCCAAGGACTACATCACCGGCGCCATCGCCGGAGGCTTCCCCCTGGGCGACGGCATCGGCCCCGTCGACCACTCCTGGCGCTGGCGATAGCCGTCGGCGTCCGGCGCCGGGCGCCGGTGGTCGTCGACGGCCGGAAGACGCGAGAGCCCGTCACCGGACCGGTGACGGGCTCGGACGATATGCGGATCTCCTCAGCGGGAGACCTTGCCCGCCTTGATGCAGGAAGTGCACACGTTCATACGCTTCGGCGTGCCGTTGACCATCGCACGCACGGTCTGGATGTTGGGGTTCCAGCGGCGACGGGTGCGCCGATGCGAGTGCGAGATGTTGTTGCCGAAAAGCGGCTTCTTGGCGCAGACGTCGCAGACGGAGGCCACGGTAATCGCTCCTTCGATTCAGTCGATCGGCCCGGCGCCGCTGCAACGGCTCGTCCGAGCAATGCCGGGAACAACCGGCTGGCCGAACAAGAATATCCGATGCCGGGAGGTCCACGCCAAACGGCGACCCCGGCCGACCCGGAAATCTCGTACCTGCCCACGTTAGCGCATCGGAGCGCAACGGCGTGCGCCGGTGTGGAAAAGCGGTGCGGGTGCGCCGGAATGTCGGCGAGTCCGGGTAGTAATGGGTGCCGTGACGAGGTTCGATGAGCCGCTCAAGCGACCGCTGGGCCGTACGGCCTCCCCGCTGGAGGCCGCGTTGGGCATCTCCACGGTCGGCGAGCTGCTGCGACACTACCCCAGGCGCTACGCACGGCGCGGCGAGCTGACGCCGATCGCCTCGCTGGAGCACGACGACCACGTGACCGTCGTCGGCCGGGTGTCGGCGGCGATGCGCCGTCCCATGAAGAACCGGCAGGGCACCTGGCTGGACGTCGAGGTGAGCGACGGCAAGGACAAGCTGCACCTCGCCTTCTTCGGCAAGGGGTCGCACGCGGCGGAGCAGCGGCTGAGGCCGGGCACGGAGGCGATGTTCTCCGGCAAGGTCAACGTCTTCCGCACGCCGCGGACCAGACGCGTGTCGCTGACCCATCCCGAGTACGAGTCGTTCGACGAGACGGAGGCGACGGCCGAGGAGTTCGCGAACGTGCCGGTGCCGATCTATCCCTCGGCCCAGGGCCTGGCCAGTTGGAAGATCGCCCGGGCCGTGCGCACCGTGCTCGACGTGCTCAGCCTCGACGACCCGATCCCGGACGAGGTGCGGCACCGGCACGGCCTGCCCGGCCTCGAGACGGCGCTGCGCCGGATCCACCGGCCGCGGGACCCGGAGGAGATCGACAGTGCGAGACGGCGGCTGAAGTTCGACGAGGCGTTCCTGCTCCAGGCCGCGCTGGTGCGCCGGCGGATGGCCGCCTCCGCCTCTCCGGCCCGGCCCCGTCCCCGGCGGGACGACGGGCTGCTGAGCGAGTTCGACCGGGGGCTGCCCTTCCAGCTCACCGAGGGGCAGCGACAGGTCGGCGAGGAGATCGCCGCCGATCTGGCCGAGGACCATCCCATGCACCGGCTGCTGCAGGGCGAGGTCGGCGCGGGTAAGACCGTGGTGGCGCTGCGCGCCATGCTTCAGGTGGCCGACTCCGGCGGACAGGCCGTGCTGCTCGCCCCGACCGAGGTGCTGGCCCAGCAGCACCACCGGTCGGTCAGGAAGATGCTCGGCGACCTCGGCACCGGCGGCATGTTCGGCGGGACGGGCGTTGCCCTGCTCACCGGGTCGATGGGCGCGGCCGCGCGCAGGGCCGCACTGCTCGACGTGGCCTCCGGAGCGGCCGGGATAGTGATCGGCACCCACGCCCTGCTGCAGGAGCACGTCCAGTTCGCCGATCTCGGCCTGGTTGTCGTGGACGAGCAGCACAGGTTCGGGGTCGAGCAGCGTGACGCGCTGCGGGAGAAGGGCGGGGGCGGCAGGCCCCACATCCTGGTGATGACCGCCACCCCGATCCCGCGCACGGTCGCGATGACCGTGTTCGGCGACCTGGAGGTCTCCACGCTGGCGCAACTCCCGGCGGGCCGTGCCCCGATCACGACGCACGTCGTCCCGGCGGCGGAGAAGCCGCACTTCCTCGACCGGGCCTGGGAGCGGGTGCGGGAGGAGGTCGGCCTGGGCCGGCAGGCGTACGTGGTCTGCCCCAGGATCGGCGATCAGGAGGGCGACGAGGGCGACATCGCGAAGGACGACCGTACCGACGGGGCCGAGGGGGAGCGCCGGCCGCCGTTGGCCGTGCTCGATGTCGCGGAGGGCCTCACCGAGGGTCCGCTGCGTGGGCTGCGGGTCGGGGTGCTGCACGGCAAGCTCGCGCCGGAGGACAAGGACGCGGTGATGGGAGGTTTCGCCCGGGGAGAGGTGGACGTACTGGTCGCCACCACGGTCATCGAGGTCGGCGTCGACGTGCCGAACGCGTCCGCCATGGTGATCATGGATGCCGACCGGTTCGGTGTCAGCCAGCTCCACCAGCTCCGCGGCCGGGTGGGCCGGGGCGGGCTGCCCGGACTGTGCCTGCTGGTGACCGAGGCGCCGGAGGGCACCCAGGCGCGTCGGCGGCTCGACGCCGTGGCGGCGACCCTGGACGGCTTCGAGCTGTCCCGGGTGGACCTGGAGCAGCGGCGGGAGGGCGACGTCCTCGGGGTGGCGCAGTCCGGCCGCAGATCGTCGCTGAAGATGCTGCGGCTCCTCGAGGACGAGGACGTCATCGAGTCGGCGCGGTCCGAGGCCGTCGCGGTGCTGGGCGCCGATCCCGAGCTGGCCGCCTGGCCCGCGCTGCGCGCCGAACTCGACGCGCTCGTGGCGGGCGAGCAGGCGGAGTTCCTCGAGAAGACCTGACCCTCGGGCGTGACGAGCCGCGACGGCCGTCGGCGCCGAAAGGACGAGACTCGAAAGGCGAGGCTTGCAAGGGCGGGGCTCGAAAGGGCGGGGTTCGAATGACGCGGGCGCGAGCGGACGGCGCGAGCGGACACCGTGCACAGAACGAAGTGAGCGGACACTTGCACAGAACGGTGTGAACAGAATGGGGTGAAATGACCCAGGGCCCGACCTTGGGACGGCCTCCCCCCGAATGCCGTCCCCGGCCGGGCCCACCCCCGGGTCAGGTGCCGGGGGCGCCGGCGTGCGGAAGGGCTCACGTTCACGCCGGCCGACCTTCCCCTGGGTCACGTTGAAGGCCGCAGAACTCATCATGCGGACGGGGGCGGCCGGGCGATACCTCTCTTACGTATTCCTCGCCATCGCTTGCCCACTCTTGACCTGCGGCGCGTTCCGCACCGGATCGCGGCACAATGAACGAATGACGCGGGTGATCGCAGGGATCGCAGGAGGCCGCAGGCTCGCCGTGCCCCCGGGGAGGGGGACGCGGCCGACGAGCGATCGGACGAGGGAGGCGCTGTTCGCCACGGTCGGCTCGGTGCTCGGCCCGCTCGACGGGGCCAGGGTCCTCGACCTGTACGCGGGATCGGGCGCCGTGGGCCTGGAAGGCCTCAGCAGGGGAGCGGCGCACGCGCTGCTCGTGGAGTCGGATGCGAGAGCCGTACGCACGATCAGGGAGAACATCGCGGCGCTCGGCCTGCCGGGCGCGGTGCTCCGGCAGGAGAAGGCCGAGCGAGTGGTGAGCAGGCCGTGTGAGGATCCGTACGACTTCGTCTTCGCGGACCCGCCCTACTCCGTCGCCGACGATGTGGTCGCCAGGGTGCTGGAGGCGCTGCGGGACAACGGCTGGCTGGCGGACGGCGCACTCGTCGCGGTGGAACGGGAGTCCAGGGGTAAGGACCTGGTGTGGCCGAAGGGATTCGAGGAAGGCCGGGTCCGGCGATACGGAGAAGCGGCCGTTTGGTACGGTCGCGCAGCAGACAGAAGCCCGTGAAAGTGGGGGTGCGCCTTGCGTCGCGTCGTCTGCCCGGGGTCGTTCGACCCCGTAACCAACGGACATCTTGACATCATCGGCCGTACGTCGCGGTTGTACGACGAGGTCGTCGTCGCCGTCGGGGTCAACGTCGAGAAGCAGGGACTGTTCGACGTCGGGGAACGCATCCGGATGCTGGAAGCGGTGACCGAGGAGTACGGAAACGTCCGGGTGGAGAAGTTCCACGGCCTCCTGGTCGACTTCTGCCGCCGGCAGGAGATCCCGACCATCGTGAAGGGCCTGCGCGCGGTCAGCGACTTCGACTACGAGTTGCAGATGGCCCAGCTCAACTATCGGATGTCCGGCGTCGAGACGCTGTTCATGTCCACCAACCCCGAGTATTCCTTCCTGTCGTCGAGCCGGCTGAAGGAGATCGCGCGGTACGGCGGGGACGTGTCCGGGCTGGTCCCCGACCTCGTGCGCGAGCTGCTCGTCGAACGGCTCAGGGGTTGAACCGTGCGGGCGAGAGGGCCGGGGCTGGTATTCTTGCTTCTCAGCCTTGCACGACGGCGGTGATTCGCCATGCCTAACGTGAGAACAGGATGACTGCGCACAGCCTCGATCCCCGGGCCCCTTGGGTGCTCTCAACCCATGACCTGGGTCGCCGGCCGGGGTCGATGCGCAGGCTCAACCTGACGCTCCCGGCACCGGCGGACCTCGCGGTCGGAATGATCGGCGTTCCCAAGGACGCCGACGTCGAGCTGGACATCCGGCTCGAGGCGGTGATGGAGGGCGTGCTCGTCACGGGCACGGCGCGGGCTCCGCTCAGCGGAGAATGCTCACGCTGCCTGGAACCGTTGGCCTCGCGGACCGAGGTCGACTTCCAGGAGCTCTACTTCTACTCGGCGGAGGCCGTGTTTCCCGGTGGAGGCGCGGGCGGCGAGGACGATCTGTTCCTCGACGGCGAGTTGCTCGATCTCGAGCCGGTATTCCGTGACGCGGTGGTGCTCGCGCTGCCGCTGAGCCCGGTGTGTGAGGACGACTGCCCCGGGCTCTGCGTGGAGTGCGGGATCAGGCTGGCCGAGGCCGGCCCGGACCACAGGCACGAGAAGATCGACTCACGCTGGGCGACGCTGCAGGGTTTGGAACTGGACAACGAAGACGATCAGGAGGGTTGACGTGGCCGTCCCCAAGCGGAAGATGTCGCGGAGCAACACCCGCCACCGCAGGTCTCAGTGGAAGGCTGCCGCCGTCGCGCTCGTGAACTGCCCGCAGTGTCACTCGCCCAGGCTCCCGCACACGGCGTGCCCGACCTGTGGCACCTACAACCGCCGCCAGGTGGTCGAGCCGTCGGCCTGATCGGCCGTCGGTGTGGGGCAGTCAGGCGTACAGCGAGAACAGGCGTACAGGGGGCGCCGACCGGGTCGTCGAACGACCCGGTCGGCGCTACCTTGCTTTCAGAGTTTTGTAGAACTGCAGTAGGGCTTTCACGCACGCGCACGCGGTCGGTGGCCGGACGGAGGGGAATTTCGGAACGTGCCCGCGGCCGTGGTGGACGCCGCGGCCCCGTGAGCCGACTGATCGGTGAACCGGTGGCCCGGCGTCCACCACGCCTTCGGGCTCTCCCGACGATCCATCTGCCCGCCGTGCTCGACTGGGCCCGGGGACGAGTAGGGAGTGAGACCGGTGGGCGCAGCATCGGGCGGTAAGCCGGTGGCCGTGGAGGTCGCCAGAGACGAGCTGGAGCAGGTACTCGACGTCCGGCTCAGCACGGACATCCTCGAGCGGGCGCTGACGCACCGCTCGTACGCGTACGAGAACGGCGGGCTGCCCACGAACGAGCGCCTGGAGTTCCTGGGCGACTCGGTCCTGGGCCTGGTCGTCACGGACACGCTGTTCCGCAACCATCCCGACCTGCCCGAGGGGCAGCTCGCCAAGCTCCGCGCCGCGGTCGTCAACATGCGGGCGCTGGCCGACGTCGCGAGGACGCTCGACCTGGGCAAGTATCTGCGGCTCGGCCGGGGCGAGGAGGGCACGGGCGGGCGCGACAAGTCGTCGATCCTGGCCGACACGCTGGAGGCGCTGATCGGAACGGTCTACGTCGACAAGGGCCTGGACGAGGCGTTCCGGGTGGTCCACCTGCTCTTCGACGCGCTCATCAAGCGGTCGGCCTCGCTCGGCGCCGGGCTCGACTGGAAGACGTCCCTGCAGGAGTTGACCGCCGCCGAGGCGCTCGGGGTGCCCGAGTACCACGTGGACGAGAGCGGCCCCGACCACGCCAAGTCGTTCGTGGCCACGGTCCGCGTCGGCGGCAGGGAGTACGGCAAGGGCGCCGGGCGCAGCAAGAAGGAGGCCGAGCAGCAGGCCGCCGAGGCCGCCTGGACCGCCATCCGCGCGGTGCGCGAGGCCAAGGAGGCCGCGGAGATCGGGCAGGGCTGACGGATGCCAGAACTGCCCGAGGTCGAGGTCGTCCGGCGGGGACTGGAACGCTGGGCGATCGGCCGGACCGTCGCGTCGGCCGAGGTCCTGCACCCGCGTGCCGTCCGAAGGAACGACGGCAGCCTGCCCGACCGGCTCAAGGGCCGGACGGTCGTCTCCGCCGAGCGCCGCGGCAAGTACCTGTGGCTGCCGCTGCACGACGACCCGCCGGGGGACGGCGGCGGACGGCCCGGCGGCGCGGAGGAGGCGCTCCTCGCCCATCTGGGCATGAGTGGACAGCTCCTGATCGTGGATCCCCTCGCGCCGATGGAGAAGCACCTGCGGGTGCGGCTGTCGTTCACGGACGGCGGTCCTGAGCTGCGCTTCGTCGACCAGCGCACCTTCGGCCATCTTCTGGTCGCGCCCATGGCCGTGCGGCTGCCGCGTCCGGTGCCCGAGCCGATCGCGCACATCGCGGCCGACCCGCTGGAGGGCGCGTTCGACGACGAGGAGTTCGCGGCCAGGTTACGGCTGCGCCGTACCGGACTGAAGCGGGCGCTGCTGGACCAGTCGTTGATCAGCGGGGTGGGCAACATCTACGCGGACGAGGCCCTGTGGCGGGCCCGTCTGCATTGGGCCAGGCCCACCGAGACGCTGACCCGTCCCAAGATCGTCGAGCTGCTGTCGGCGGTCCGCGCGGTGATGACCGAGGCGCTGGCGCAGGGCGGCACGTCGTTCGACAGCCTGTACGTCAACGTCAACGGTGAGAGCGGCTACTTCGACCGGTCACTCGCCGTGTACGGCAGGCAGGATCGGCCCTGCCCCCGCTGCGGGGCGCCGATCAGGCGGGAGGCGTTCATGAACAGGTCGTCCTACAGCTGTCCGAAATGTCAGCCTCGACCCAGGAACGCCCGTCCGTAGCGATGGCGGTTCGCCCGTGAGGCATTTCTCACAGACTCGGGATTTCCATGGGACGGGGGAGTGCGCCGGGAGGAAGTCGTGGTCCCCGGGGCCGGCTCCGGCGGCGCTCGGGTGGACCCCGGCGTGCGGCGCGCGAGACGGGTTTGGATACTGGTAACCATGATTCGGCTGACCGCATGGGTCCGGGGGCGGGTGCAGGGGGTCGGGTTCCGCTGGTGGACCCGGGCCAGGGCGCTCGAGTTCGGGCTGTCCGGATGGGCCGCGAACCTCGCCGACGGGAGAGTCGAGGTCGTGGCCGAGGGCCCCCGGGAATCGTGCGAGAAGCTTCTTGAGGCGTTACGTGGCGGAGACACGCCCGGCCAAGTGGAGGGGGTAGTCGAGCGATGGAGCGACGCTAAGGGAAGTATGGCCGGGTTTGTAGAGAGGTAGGCCTTCCCTCAAACCCCCCAAATGAGGTATATTTACCTGTCGAGAGTGTCCACCGGCCGTCTGTGCGGAGCGTTCAACTTGACCGACTCCATTGCCGGTGCGACTCTTGAGAGGAACCACGCGCACCCCTCCCGCGGTATAGAAGTGCGCGAACCAGTCTGGTCACTCAGCGTGGAGGACCCTTTACTATGGCGAAGGCTCTACTCGGCCACGTCGGCGGTCCTGACCCTCGGATGATCTCGGAAATGCGCCGTCTCCAGCAGCGCGTCCGTGATCTGGAGGCAGAACTCACCCGGCTCCAGGCGCAGAACGACGCGCTGGCGGCGCAAGCTCGTGACGAAGCCCTGGCCCGGCTGCAGGATCGCGAGCCGGTTCTCACCTGAGAACCGGCGAGGGATTGGAAAACACGGATTGTAGGGACGCCCCGCAAAGGCGTCCCTTGCCATTTCCGGTCTCCGCTTTCGCCCTTTCGCCATACTTTTTCCGCACGGAACCGCCCGTGTGACTTCCGGGGCCCCGCCGGATGGCCGCGATTTCCCGTTCGGGCCGTTCGCGTGAGACCGGACGAGGGCCCGGCTCGCCAGGCCATATGCCATGTTCGGCGGCGGAGGGGGCGGTAGTCTTCCCCAGAACGCCGTGGCGTGGGGAGGGGGCGGCACAGGTTGTATCTGAAGACCCTGACGCTGCGCGGCTTCAAATCCTTCGCCTCCGCGACCACCCTTCGGTTCGAGCCCGGCATCACCTGTGTGGTCGGCCCCAACGGCTCCGGCAAGTCCAACGTCGTCGACGCCCTCGCCTGGGTGATGGGCGAGCACAGCGCCAAATCGCTGCGCGGCGGCAAGATGGAGGACGTCATCTTCGCCGGCACCTCGAGCCGGCCGCCGCTCGGCCGGGCCGAGGTCACGCTGACCATCGACAACACCGACGGCGCGCTCCCCATCGACTACACCGAGGTGACGATCAGCCGGCTGATGTTCCGGTCGGGCCAGAGCGAGTACGCCATCAACGGCGACACCTGCCGTCTGCTCGACATCCAGGAACTGCTGTCGGACTCCGGCATCGGCCGCGAGATGCACGTCATCGTCGGCCAGGGCCAGCTCGACCAGGTGCTGCACGCCGGTCCGGAGGATCGCAGGGCGTTCATCGAGGAGGCGGCGGGCGTACTCAAGCACCGCAAACGCAAGGAGAAGGCGCTTCGCAAGCTCGACGCGATGCAGGCGAACCTGACGCGCGTCCAGGACCTCGTCGCCGAGCTGCGCCGTCAGCTCAAGCCGCTGGGCCGCCAGGCGGAGATCGCCAGGAAGGCCGCGGTGATCCAGGCCGACCTGCGGGACGCACGCCTGCGCCTGCTCGCCGACGACGTGGTGACCCTGCGCGACACGCTGCGGCGGGAGGAGGCCGACGAGGCGGCCGTACAGGCCAGGCGCTCCCGCGTCGAGACCGAGCTGGCCGAGGCGCAGCGGCGGGAGGCCGAGCTGGAGGCCGCGGAGAACGAGGCCCAGCCGCGGCTGAAGGCGGCGCAGGAGACGTTCTATCGGCTGTCGGCCCTGCGGGAGCGGCTGCGCGGCGTGGAGAGCCTCGCCGCAGAGCGGCAGCGGCACGCGGCGGACGCGGCCTCGATCGAGCGCCGGGGACGCGACCCCGAGGACCTGGAGCGGGAGGCGGCCGAGGTCCGCGAGCAGGAGCGGGCGCTGTCGGAGGAGCTGGAGGAGGCGCGCGAGCGGCTGACGGCCGCCGTGGAGATCCGGGCAGAGGCGGAGGACGCGCTGGCCGCCGAGGAGCGGCGGCTGGCCATGGCGGCGCGGGCCGCTGCCGACCGGCGCGAGGCCCTCGCCCGGCTCCGGGGCCAGGTCGAGTCGGCCCGCAGCCGCGCCCGTGCCGCTGCCGAGGAGGTCGGGCGGCTCGCCAAGGCCCTCGACGAGGCCCGGCAGCGCGCCGAGCGCGCGCAGGCGGAGCACGACGCGCAGGAGCTGAGCGAACCGGCCGCCGATCCCGAGCTGGCCGCCGAGCTGGCCGCGGCAGAAAAGGACGTCGACCTCGCCCGCGCCGCCGTCGAGGAGGCCAGGGCCGTGGCCGCGCAGGCGGAGGCGGTGGTGGACGGGGCGCGCGCGGCGCTGGCCGCGCCCCGCGATGCGCTGGCCGCCGCGGGCGAGGCCGTCGCCACGGCACGCGTGGCCGACCAGGCGTCGCAGCGTACGGTGGCCGCCCTGCAGGCGCGGTGCGAGGCGCTGGAGATGAGCCTCGCCGGCGGGGCCGACGGACCGGCCACACTGCTGGGCGCCGGTCTGCCCGGAGTGCTCGGCCCGATCGCGGCCCTGCTGACGGTCGAGCCCGGGGCGGAGACGGCACTCGCCGCGGTGCTCGCCGTCGACGGCGTGGCGGTGGCCTCGCTGACGGCCGCGGTGACCGCGGTCGAGCATCTCCGCGACGGCGGCGGCGGTCGCTCGGCCCTCCTCATCGCGGCCGATGTGGAGGGAGGCGCGCGGCGGGCGGCGGAGGCACCGGTCGCGGGCGCCGACTGGGCGGCCGACCTGGTGAGCGCGCCCGAGGGACTCCGCCCGTCGATCGAGGCCCTCCTGGCGGACGTGGTCGTCGTCCCCGACCTGCTCACCGCGCGCAAGGTCGTGGATCTGAGGCCGGATCTGCGGGCGGTCACCCGGGCCGGTGACGTGCTCGGCGCCCATGCGGCACACGGCGGCTCGGCCGGTGAGACCTCGGCGCTGCAGATGCGCCGCGCGCTTGACGAGGCGGCGGCCGAGCTGGCCGCGGCGCGGGCGGCCGCCGATGGGCATGCGGAGGCGCTGGCCGAGGCGGCGGCGGCCGAGGAGGAGTGCCGGCTGGCGGTCGAGGCGGCACAGGCCGGGGTCGCCGAGGCGAGCAGCGGCATGAGCGCCGCCCAGAACGGCGTCAACAGCGCCCAGAGCGGGCTGAACGCCGCCCAGGCCGTGCTCGACGGCCTGCGCGGAAGGCAGCGGGATGCGGACAGGAAGGCTGCGGACGCGGCCAAGCATCTCGCCCGGCTGGAGGCCGCTGTCAAGGCCGCGCGGGACGAGGCCGCCCGGCTGGCCAGGGCCGTACAGGACGCAGAGGAGGCGGGGGAGGCCGCTCGGGCGGGCGTCGTGGAGCTGGAGGAGCGGCTCGCCGAGGACGAGTACGCGGCCGAGCTTGAGGTCGAGCCGACCACCGACGCCAGGGACGAGCTGGCCGCGGCCTGCGGGGTCGCCCGGCAAACCGAGATGGAGGCCAGGCTCACCGTACGCACCGCCGAGGAACGGGCCAGGGGCATCGCCGGCCGCGCTGAGGGGCTGCTGCGCGCCGCCCGGAGGGAGCGCGAGGAGCGTGCCAACGCGGCGGCCGAGCGGGCGCGCCGCCGGGTGCAGGCCAGGACCGCCGCCGCGGTGGCCGAGGGCGCACGGATCGCGCTGCTGGCCCTGGAGGACTCCCTGGCCGCGGCGGCCGGGGAGCGCGACGAGGCGGAGCGGGCGCGCGGGGAGATCGACGCCGAGCTCAAGGCGGTGCGGCTGCGCGTGCGCGAGCTCGGCGCCGAGCTGGACTCCCTGGTCAACCGGGTGCACGGTAGCGAGATGGCCAGGACGGAGCGGCGGCTGCGGCTCGAGCAGATGGAGCAGCGGGCGATGGAGGAGTTCGGCCTCGAGGTCGAACCGCTGCTCGCCGAATACGGACCGGAGGTCCCGGTGCCGGGCGAGCCGCCGGTGCCGTACGTCCGTGCGGAGCAGGAGAAGCGGGCCAGGACGGCCGAGCGGCAGATGGCCCAGCTCGGCAAGGTCAACCCGCTCGCGCTGGAGGAGTTCGCCGCGCTGGAGGAGCGGCACGCGTTCCTCACCTCCCAGCTGGAGGACCTCAAGAAGACCCGCAAAGATCTCCTGCTCGTCGTGAAGGAGGTCGACGAGCGGGTCGAGCAGGTGTTCGCCGCGGCCTACGAGGACGTGGCGCGGGAGTTCGCGCAGATCTTCCAGCGGGTGTTCCCCGGCGGCGAGGGGCGGCTGATGCTGACCGACCCGGGCGACATGCTCACCACGGGGGTGGAGGTGGAGGCCCGGCCCCCCGGTAAGAAGGTCAAGCGGCTGTCCCTGCTGTCCGGTGGAGAGCGGTCGCTGACGGCGGTGGCCTTCCTCGTCTCCATCTTCAAGGCGCGTCCGTCGCCGTTCTACGTGATGGACGAGGTCGAGGCGGCCCTGGACGACACCAACACCCAGCGGCTGCTGACCCTTTTCGAGGAACTGCGGCAGAGCTCCCAGCTCATCGTGATCACCCACCAGAAGCGCACGATGGAGATCGCCGACGCGTTGTACGGAGTGTCGATGCGGGGCGACGGCGTCACCCAGGTCGTGAGCCAGCGACTGCGAGACTGATCGGCTCCCGCCGCGCGACGGCGCATCGGTGCGGACGCGGCGAGGCACGCTGGGTGCGATGACGAGAGCATGGCGGCTCGTCTGGGAAACTGCATGGTGTGGACGCTTACGTAGGCATAATCGTGATGGTGATCTCCATCGCCGTCCTGGCGGTGGGGAGCGTGTTCCTGCTGTTCCGGCCCAAGGGCAAGGGACTCCCGCCCGTGGAGGCGCCGCCGGAGCCGCCCGCGCCCACGCTCGAGGAGCCGGCGAAGCCGGGCCTGGACGAAGCGGAGGGCGGCGCGACGACGACGCTGCCTCCTCCGCCGGTCGCCCCGGTCGCTCCGGTCGAGGAGCTGCTCAAGGCTCCGGAGATCGAGATCCCGCTGCCGTCCGCCGGCCGGATGGTACGGCTGCGCAGCCGGTTGGCCCGATCCCAGACCGTGCTCGGCCGCAGTCTGCTCGAACTGCTGTCCCGGGACCGCCTCGACGACGATGTGTGGGACGAGATCGAGGAGACGCTGATCACCGCCGACATCGGCGTGTCCACCACCCGCGCGATGGTGGAGGACCTGCGTACGAAGGTCAAGGTGCTCGGCACGCGCAGCCCTGACGAGGTGCGCAAGCTGCTCAGGGAGGAGCTGCTCACCCAGGTCTCGCCGGATCTCGACCGGGCCCTGCGTACGGAGGCTCACGGCGAGCGCCCGGCCGTCGTCCTGGTGGTGGGCGTCAACGGCACCGGCAAGACCACCACGTCGGGCAAGCTGGCCCGGGTGCTGGTCGGCGACGGCAAGAAGGTCGTGCTCGGCGCCGCCGACACGTTCCGCGCTGCCGCGACCGACCAGCTCCAGACGTGGGGCGACCGGGTCGGCGCCGCGACCGTGCGCGGACCCGAGGGCGGCGACCCGGCGTCCGTGGCGTTCGACGCGGTGGCCAAGGGCATCGAGGACAAGGTGGACACCGTCATCATCGACACGGCCGGTCGCCTGCACACGAAGACCGGGCTGATGGACGAGCTGGGCAAGGTCAAGCGGGTCATCGAGAAGAAGGCCACGGTCGACGAGGTGCTGCTGGTCCTCGACGCGACCACCGGGCAGAACGGCATGCGCCAGGCCCAGGTGTTCGCCGAGGTGGTCAACGTGACCGGAATCGCCCTGACCAAGCTGGACGGCACGGCCAAGGGCGGCATCGTCATCTCGGTGCAGCGTGAGCTCGGTGTCCCGGTCAAGCTGGTCGGCCTGGGCGAGGGCCCCGACGACCTGGCTCCCTTCGATCCGGAGGTGTTCGTCGACGCCATCCTGGGAGACTGACCGTCGAAACTGTCCAAATCCGGACATTTGTGTGTCAGGGCTTGTTACTAGATCGAGTTCGTGTTGGGATTTCTCTCGTTTGTCAAATGATCGGGAGAGGTCAGCATGAAGAAGGTCATCGTCCACAGGCCTGGAACGGTCAAGCTCTCAGCCGCGGCGAGCCCGCGACATTGCAGCTGACCCGCGACGAAGCCGGCGCCCGGCAGGAGTGGACCCGGCCCGGGCCACCGGCTTCGTACTCATTCGGGGCTCCTGTTCGGGGGTCATGAGGGCTCATGAGTCGGGGACTCGTCGGAGCCCCACACGAGGCCGGTCGCGGGAGCTGGGAGGGACAGAGCTGGTACGCCATCTGTGGATCAGAGGGCCACGCCTGACCGGGGAGGCCGTGCCGGGGGAGCGCCTGCTGGTCGACGCCCACCGGCGGAGGTGCGGGCCGTACACCGCGGCCGGCGCCGTACTGAACGCGCTGGTGCCCGGCGCCCTGGAGCGCCGGCCCGATCTGGTGGCCGCGCATGACATCGAGATCCGCTCCGCCGCGCCCGATCTGCGCCACCTGGTCCCCGCGCGGCGGCGGTCGATCGCCGACGGCCTGCCCCGGCCGCAGCGCATCCTGGTTCCCGCGCCGCGCCGCACTCTGCGGATCGCCAACGGGCTGGCCGAGTTCCTCCGCGACCACCTGCGCGATCGAGGATCGGACGGGCCGCGCGCGCTCGTCGTGGAGCAGGCCGACGAGGCCGACCACACCGACTGGGAGTTCCTCGTCGTCCTGCTGCGCCGCCTGGACCCCGCCCTGCTCACGCTCGTGGTCTGCGCGGCCGAGCCCGGGCCCGATCTGGCCGCCGCTCTGGAACGTTACGCGGAGCCGCTGCGACCCGCCGAACAGGACGGACCGCCGGCCGTGCCCGGTGAGGACTACGTTGAGCTGGACGGCACCTGTGAAGCGCCCGCCGTGCGGGAGCCGTACGAGCTGATGTCCCCCCGGGAACGGGCACGCCGGCACCGGGAACGTTCCGACGCGCTCACCGCGACCGGGCGGACGGCGCCCCGGCTTGGGGCGATCCCCTACCACCTGGAGCGCTGTCACCTGGAACGCTGTCATCCGGAACACGGGGGAGATCCTCGGGCGTTGATCGACGCGTTCGCCTTCGCGGTGGAGCGATGCCTGGCCGAGGGCTTTCACCACGCGGCGGCCGAGCTGGGCGAGCGGGCACTGCGGATCATCGAGCGCGAGTCCGACCCCGAGGCGTGGTGGCGGATCCTGCACAGCACGGCATCCGCGCTGGGGGCCACCGAGCGGGAGGAGGCGGCTCGGGCGCTGCTGGACCTGGCCCGCCGGGAGATCGTCGACCCCGTGCACCGGGCCACTGCGGCCTACGCCACGGCGATGCTGCTGGTACGTCACCATGATCTCGATCGGCGGGACATCGGCGAGGCGCTGGCCTGGATCAACGAGGCGGTGGCGCTCACCTCGCTGCTGCCCGACCGGCGGCTGCGCGCGTTCCACCTGGGCTTCGATCTGAACGGCAAGGCCCTGGTGGAGAGCCGCCGCGGCCGGCTCACCGAGGCGTACCGGCTCGTCCAGGAGGCCATCGAGCTGGCCGACCGCGATCTGGCGCCCGGCGAGCATCCGATCCACCGGCTGGTCCTGCTGGCCAACCGGGCCCAGCTGACCGCGATGCTCGGCCGCCCGGCGGAGGCGCTGCCCGACCTGACGGCGGCGATCGAGGCCGATCCGCGATATCCCGACTACTACCTTGACCGCGGCAACCTGCTGTACCGGCTGGGCAGGCACGATGAGGCCCTCGCCGACTACGAGGCCGCGATGCGGCTGAGCCCGCCCTTCCCCGAGCCGTACTACAACCGTGCGGAGATCCGGTTCGCCGCCGGAGACCACGAGGGGGCGCTCGCCGACCTGGACCACGCGCTGGAGCTCGATCCCGAGTTCGCGCTCGCCTACGTCAACCGGGCCGGCCTGCTGGCGGCCGCCGGGCGGTACGGCGAAGCACGGGCCGACGCGGAGCGAGGCCTGGCGCTGGATCCGGGCGACACCCACCTGCTGTGCGTGCTGGGGCAGGTCGAGGCGGCGGAGGGCAGGCACGCAGAGGCGCGCATGGCGCTCGACGCGGCGTTGGACCGCGATCCGGGGCTCACGGCGGCCTGGGTCACCCG
Organism: Sphaerimonospora sp. CA-214678; assembly: GCF_050942215.1. Lineage (GTDB taxonomy): Bacteria > Actinomycetota > Actinomycetes > Streptosporangiales > Streptosporangiaceae > Sphaerimonospora. The sequence goes on along the minus strand of NZ_CP192056.1, from coordinate 4,972,156 downwards.
GGGCGTCCTCGCCTTCGAGAGCGGAGACCCCGAGGGGGCCGTGGCCGACCTGACCCACGCGGTGGAGCTGGGCGAGGAGGCCACGCAGCCGTGTGCCACGCTGCTCACCGCGTTGTTCAACAGGGGGATCGCGCTGCGGGCCCTGGGCAGGCGGGAGGAGGCCAGGGACGACCTGCTCCGGGCGCTGGAACTGGCTCCGGACGACGTGGACGTGCGGCGGGCGCTCGATGAGGGGGAGGGGGTGCGGACGACGACCGCGCGGTGACGGTGACGATGACGATGACGATGGTGTCGTGCTCGCCGGGTCCTCATCTGTCAGGACGTGAGTCTCAGGACGCGAGGAACTCCCGGAGGACGGCGAGGTGCGGGCCGATGTCGATCCCCGCCTCGGCGAGCCATCGTGGATCGCCGTAGGTGTCCCGGTAGCGCTCGCCGCCGTCGCAGATCAGCGTCACCACGCTGCCGTGCTCGCCCTTCTCCCGCATCTCCCTGATGATCTGTACGGCCGCCGCGATGTTCGTGCCGGTCGAGCCGCCGACGTCGCGGCGGGTGACCTCCCTGACCCAGTGCATGGCGGCGATCGACAGCGCGTCGGGCACCCGGGTCATCCGGTCGATGACCGTGGGCAGGAACGACGGCTCCACCCGCGGGCGTCCGATGCCCTCGATCCGGGAGCCGTCCCCGGGCCGTTCGCCGCCGGAGACCCAGGACGGATAGAACGCCGACCCCTCGGGGTCGGCCACGCACATCCGGGTCTGATGGCGGCGGTAGCGGATGTAGCGGCCGATCGTCGCGGAGGTGCCGCCGGTGCCGGCGCTCACCACTATCCACGCCGGCTCCGGATGCCGTTCGAGGGTCATCTGCTCGAAGATGCTCTCGGCGATGTTGTTGTTGCCCCGCCAGTCGGTGGCACGCTCGGCGTAGGTGAACTGGTCCATGTAGTGCCCGCCGGTCTCGGCGGCCAGGCGGTGCGACTCCGCGTAGATCGCGCCGGGGTCGGCCACCAGGTGGCACTTACCGCCGTAGAACTCGATGATCTCCCGCTTCTCCGGGGACGTGGTCGCCGGGATCACCGCGATGAACGGCAGGCCGAGCAGCCGGGCGAAGTAGGCCTCGCTGACCGCTGTGGAGCCGCTGGACGCCTCGATGATCGTCGTCCGGGGACCGATCCAGCCGTTGGCCAGGCCGTACAGGAAGAGGGACCGGGCGAGCCGGTGCTTGAGCGAACCGGTGGGGTGGACCGACTCGTCCTTCAAGTAGAGGTCGATCCCCCAGTGCACAGGGAGCGGGAAGACATGCAGATGGGTGTCGCAACTACGGTTGGCGTCGGCCTCCACGGCCTGGATGGCCTCGATCACCCAGGTACGGGTAGCTGGGTCATGCCGGTCCACGTATTCCATGGCGGTCACTTTACTGGCGTGACATCTGCCACATTTTACTCCGGATTGAGTCGTTGGTGTTATGATAATGAGACTTGTCCGGTTATTGCGTGACCTGGCCGCGGGGCTTCGATGCCGTCGGCATTCCGAATCATCAGGGATCACGATTAACGCTCTGCTTACGGTTCGTCCGCGATGATTTCGTGGGGGAGTGCCGTCGGCATGACCCAGGTAATGGACGTACATGCTCGCATGGGATCCTGCCGGACGGGTAGCGGGGGAGAAGTTCTGTAGGGGGGATGATGATGTTGACGGACGAGCAGCGACAGACATGGTTCGAACGCGAGGTCGTGCCGGTGACCGGCCAGCTCTACGCGTCGGCCATGCGGCTCACCCGGAATCCCGCCGATGCGGAGGACCTGGTCCAGGAGACCGTGGCCAAGGCGTACACGTCCTATCACCAGTTCCGTGAGGGCACCAATCTCAAGGCCTGGCTGCATCGGATCCTGACGAACAACTTCATCAACGACTACCGCAAGAAGCAGCGGTCGCCCAAGCTCTCGGCCGCCGAGGAGATCGAGGACTGGCAGCTCGCAGCGGCCGAGTCCCACACGTCGACCGGCCTGCGCTCCGCCGAGGTCGAGGCCCTCGACCAGCTGCCCGACACCGTTGTGATGGACGCCCTGCGCGCGCTGCCCGAGGAGTTCCGGGTGGCGGTCTACCTGGCGGATGTGGAGGGCTTCGCCTACAAGGAGATCGCGGCCCACATGGGCACCCCCATCGGCACGGTCATGTCCCGGCTGCATCGCGGCAGGCGTCAGCTGCGCGGCATGCTGGAGGACTACGCCCGGGAGGAGGGCGTCGTACGCATTCCGGAACCCTGCGCGGCCTGACCCTCCCGTTCCGCCCCGGTCCGTCGCCCGCCCCCGCCTCCGATCTCGCAGCCTGAGCCGGCCTCGCGCCGCTCAGCCGGCGGCGATGAGCGCGATCGAGCCCAGTGCGAAGCCGACTCCGGTGATCTGCACCGGGCTCAGCCGCTCGCCGAGCACGTACCGCGCCAGCAGCAGCGTGCTCGCCGGATAGAGCGAGGCGAGCACCGCGACCAGGCTGAGCATGCCGCGCTGGACGGCGAGGAGATAGAGGACGTTCGCCGCCATGTCGAGGACCCCGGCGGCGATCGTCACGGGCAGGCTGCCCGGCATCGGCCGCAGGCTCCTGCGTGCGGCGAACGCCACCAGCGCGACCAGCGTCACCGACGCCGTCCTCGCCGCGAGAAGCGGCCAGCCGCCCGCGTCGGCCGGCGCGATTTTGATCAGGACGAAGAAGGCGCCGAAGCCCGCACCTGCGGCGAGCGCGGCCAGCACCGGGCCGATGCGGAAAGCCGAGGCCCGGCCGTTCGGTTCCCGGCTGACGAGCACGACGGCGAACAGGCCGAGGGCGATGCCGGCGAGCGCCGCCACGGGAGGCCGATCACCGGCGACCAGGCCGAAGACCACCGGCAGCGCCATCGAGGCGGCCGCGGTGGTCGGCGCCACCACCGACATCATCCCCGCGGCGAGCGCCCGGTAGAACAGCACGATGGCCGCGCCGCCGATCACACCGGCCGCCGCCCCCCACAGCAGTGCCGGTGCGCTCGGCGAGCCGGACAGGAAGGGGATCAGCGCCATGATCAGCGCCAGCCCTCCGAGCTGTGACAGCACGACGACGGCCAGCACCCGCGAGCGTCTGGTGGCCAGACCGCCGAAGAAATCGGCGGTGCCGAAGATCACCGCACTCGCGGTCGCGAGCGCCACCACTGTCACGAACAACCCCCATAAAACGGTCAATGATGGTGTGGCGAAGTGTAATAGCTGATCGTTTTCCTGTGGGAACGGCCTCGGGCGGGAGCGGTGCCCGGGAGGTGGGACGTGGTCCGTACGAAGCCCGCTCGATGACTCGCCGGTCCGCCGGCGCGATTACGCTATGCGGTCTGACTGTCGCCGAGCGGAGTCATCTGCTTCGGTTCAACGTTGGGTACATACCTTTTGGGGTAGATCGCACGGGCAGGGGGGGCGCGTGACGGTGAGCGAGCCGGCCGCCGCCATCGGGAAGCTTCACGCGGAGCTCGCCGCGCTCGGTGTCCGCGAGGCGTACGAGATCGGTGACGGCGTGACGCTCTCGGTGTGGATCGGCCTGGTCGTGAGCTTCCGCGACGGGCTTTACCTTTGGCGGGAGGGATCCGTGAAACGCCGCCACCCGGGTACGGATCCCGGTGGATGCGCCATCCGGGTGGCCCGCCGATACGCCGAGCTGAAGTCGGACGTGCCGCCCTGGTGGGAGGAGCTGGCCACGGTTCTGCGGGGGGATTCGGCCGAGGAGTATCCCTAGGATCCCAGGCGTCCGCACCCCCGCCCGCTCCGCGTCGGAACGCCGAGCGGGAGAAGGGGGGTCTCATGCGGGTCGGGCCGGTTCTGCTGTCGTTGCTGCTGCTCGCCGGGTGCGGCCAGCTCGCCGGATGCGGCCGGGGCGCGGAACGCACCGGGAGCACCGGGGGCGATGGTGCCGCCCCGCGCGTCGTTCCCATGCGCGCACCGGCCTCGCAGCGCTTCGGCACCCGTGCGCACTTCGACACGGGAGCGCTACGGATGCGGCTGGCCGGCTCCCAGCCACACTGGCCCGGTCCCCGTCTGCCGGTCGCCCCGCCTCCCCGCCGGGTCGACTGCGAGAGGCTCAAGTGCGTGGCGCTCACCTTCGACGACGGGCCGGGGGAGCAGACCGACAGGGTGCTCGACGCGCTGGCCGCACACCGTGCCCGCGCCACGTTCTTCATGCTCGGCCAGATGATCACTGACGGCACCCGTGAATTCGTCCGCCGGATGGTCTCGGAGGGGCACCAGCTGGGCAACCACTCCTGGGATCACCCCTCGCTCGCCGGCCTGTCGTCCGAGGCGCTCAAACGCGAGCTGAGCCGTACGCAGGACATCGTGCGCCAGGTCACGGGCGTACGGATGCACGTCATGCGCCCGCCGTACGGCGCGACCAACCATCAGGTGGCGGCGGCGACCAGGCAGGAGGGGCTGGCGCAGATCCTGTGGGCCGTCGACACGCTCGACTGGCGTGACCGCAACGCCGGGATCGTGGCCAAGCGATGCGGAGAGGCCAAGCCGGGCGACATCGTGCTGATGCACGACATCCACCCGACCACCGTGCAGGCGCTGCCGCACCTGCTGGACACGCTCGACCGCAAGGGCTTCACCTATGTGACGGTCTCGGAGTTGCTCGGCGCGCTCGTCCCGGGCAAGGAGTACCTCGGCCGTCCGCCCGTCGACAGGGGCCTGCAGGCCAAGGAGGCCGCTCCCGGCTCCTGACCCGATCGCCTGCCGGCACCCTCGTAAGGGATCTTCCGGTATGCCGAATCGATATGCGTGATGGAGACCGGTGTCCGTCTGAGTGGCGCACGAGCTGGTGATGTCTCCATTCTGGTGACTTCAAGTAATGCTCTCACCGCAGATTTCGATCTTGACTCGTCTCTGTCAGCGGCGCATGATCCCGTTCGTTCGCTTATCTGGGCTTTATGCGGGTCTTGTGAGGCGGGCGGTCTGAGAGGTGCGGCCGTACGCCTGCTGACGATGCGGGAGGGTGCGGCGTGCCTGTTCGGCGTGTTCGGAGGGAGCGGTTCGGAGGGTCACGTCGCAGGGTTTTACCGCTGGTAGTGGCCGCGGTGGTCACTTTGGCGGTGTTCGTGGCGGGAGTGGGGGTTCCCGACGGGCTGGTGCGGACGGTCGCGGCCGCGGCGGCGGAGCCCGAGCGCAGTGTGGAGGGGCGGCCGATGCCCGGCGTCACGTCGGTGGCGAAGGGCGCGGAGGACACGCGGCCTGCCGCCAGGCGTCCGAAGCCGGTGTGGCCCAAGGGGGGTTCGGCGCGGGTTGATCTGAGCGGGGACACTCGCCCGGTGGCGGTGCCGGGGCTTCCGGTGTCGGTGGCGGCGGTGAAGGATCCCGCCAAGACCGCGTCGCGGTCGGCGTCGTCCCAGGGTGCGGCGTCGTCGGTTCGGGTGGAGGTGCTCGGCGATCAGGTCGCCCGCCGTGCCGGTGGGGTGGGATTGGCCGTCCGGTTGAGGCGGGCGGATGATGGGACCGCCGCGGCCAGGGTGACCCTCGGGGTGGATTACTCGTCGTTTCGCGGTGCCGGCGGCGGGGCCTTCGCGTCCCGGCTGACGCTGATGGAACTGCCCGCGTGCGTCTTGTCGGTTCCGCTGACGGCGGAGTGCGCGCGCTTGAAGGTGCGGCAGGGGCGGCGGCTCGCGGTGGCCAACGATGTGAAACACGGCCGGTTGACCGCCGAGGTGGAGGTCGCACCCGCCCCGCGGGGCGCGGCGGGCTTGGCCGGTTCGGCCGGTTCCGGTGCCGATGGGGTTGTTTATGTGGTGGCGGCGTCGGCGGCGGGGTCCGGCTCGGCCGGTGATTTCTCCGCGACGGATCTGAAGCCGTCGGGAAGTTGGCAGGTCGGCCCGTCGGGCGGGGCGTTCACCTACAGCTATCCGATTCCGGTTCCGCCGGGTCCGTCGGGGACCGGGCCGAAGCTGGCGTTGGAGTACTCCTCGGCGTCGGTGGATTCACTGACCTCCCAGACCAACAACCAGTCGGGGCTGGTCGGGATGGGCTGGGAGCTGAACGCGGGGTTCATCGAGCGGTCGTTCGTGTCGTGCCAGCGGTACGCGAAGGAAGACCGGGGAGGGGACAGCCCGTACCAGCGGGGCTGGGCCGACCGATGCTGGGAGTCGCCGTACCCGGGGGATCCACAGGCGTCCAAGCTGACGCTGTCGGTGGGCGGGCGATCGTCGGACATCGTGCAGGACACCCAGACGGGCCAGTGGCGGACGGTCGAGGACTTCGGCTGGAAGATCGAGCAGGTGACCTCGGGGGGCCAGGCCGGTCAGCCGTGGTGGCGGATCACCACCCAGGACGGTACGGTCTACCGCTTCGGCTACACCCGGGACGCCTCCTGGCAGGTGCCGTTCATCGGGGACAACGAGGACGAGCCCTGCCACGACAGGTATCCCTCCTCCGCCGCTGAGGAGTATGTCTCGTCCCTGTGCGTGTCCCCATGGCGCTGGCAACTGGACCGGGAGGTCGACCCGAACGGCAACGTGATCGAGTACGACTACGAGCGTGAGGAGGACTTCTATTGCACGATGGCGCTGCCGTTCGACGAGACGTGTTCGCCGGAGTATGACCGGGCCGGTCATCTGAGCGAGGTTCGCTACGGCGGGAACGTGAACGTGGCCGGCTCATCGGCGACGGCGCGGGTGGTGTTCACGACCGTCGCCCGCTCTTCGGGTTCGGGGGAGCCGGATGACGCGCCGACCTGTGATGGACTGCCGTCCGATTGCATGTACGGCACCGGCCCGCTGTTCTACACCGGGGAGAAGCTGGCGTCGATCACCACGCAGACGCTGAACGCGGCCGGCGGCGGGTGGGACGACGTGGCCCGGTGGGAGCTGTCGTACCAGTGGATGACCGACGTGCTCGGTGACGTGGCGATGCTGTGGCTGGATGCGATCCGCCAGGTGGGCATGGCAGGTCCGGGATCGGACATCGCGCTACCGCCGACGACGTTCGACGCGGTCATGGCCGACAACTCCACCGACGGCGGGTTCCCGGTGTCCTTCCCCCGGATCGGCGCGATCGGCAACGGACTGGGCGGGCAGACGGAAATCGACTACGGCCAGGCCAACCCGTGTCCGACGCCGTGGGTGTCGCCGCCCACGGAGGGCTGGGACACCGCCGCCTATGACTGCTACTTCGTCACGACCAGTCACTACATCGGAGAGGACGACGAGGTCCATTACACCGGTGAGGTGTACGGCAAGTGGCTGGTCACGCGGGTGACCGACAAGGACCTGGTGGGCGGCTCGCCTGACAAGATCACCCGATACGAGTATGTCGGCGATCCGCGATGGGCGGTGCCGGACAACCCGTTCGTCTACAAGACGTGGCTGGACCGCGACGACTACACCGAGTTCCGCGGCTATCCCGAGGTGCGCACGATCGTCGGCAGCGGCACCGACCCGGCCGGCTACGGCGTGACCTCGGCGACGTTCTTCCAGGGCATCGACGGCGAGACGGTGACCGACTTCGACGGCGGTAGCTTCGACGACACCAAGGACCTGGCCGGAAAGACGTTGCAGGAGCAGGTCTGGCAGGCCACGACGACGAGCCCCACTTACGCGTGCGACTATCGGCAGTGGCTGGCCGGCGGCACCTATATCCGGGGGGACCGGGTCTCCTACGGCAACCGCAACTGGGAGGTCATCTACGAGACCGGCGAGGGAGCACCGGGTACGGCCGGATCCAGCGGTTGGAGCGACCTGGGGCCGTGCGCGCCGGATGAGCCGATGCCCGGCGGACTGGAGGAGGCGGGCTCCACCCGGTACGAGTACCAGGTCACCGACACCGGGTCCGGGCTCGGCCCACGTGATCCGCATCGGGTGGACCAGGTCCGCACGGTGTCCCGGGAGAAGGCCACCTCCGGCTGGCGGTACACCGAGACCAAGACCGAGTACAACGCTGACGGGTTGCCGGTCAGGGTCAACGACTACGGTGAGCGCGGCGACGGCTCGGACAACACCTGCACCGCGACCGCCTACGCCCGCAACACCTCCGGCGGGGCGTGGATGATCTCCTATCCGGCCAGTGAGGAGCGGCGCGCGGGGGACGACTGCTCGGCCGGGACGTTCATGGGGCGGTCGGTCACCCTGTATGACGGGGCGACCAGCCCGAGTGCGAACACCCCCACGCGCGGGAACGCGACGGAGACACGGACCTACACCAGCGGCAGCGACTTCACCTCGGTGAAGGCCACCTTCGACGGGTACGGTCGCACGCTGACCGCGACCGACCCGCTGGGCAAGACGACGACCACGGCCTACAGCCCGGCGGTGGGGTGGCCCTCGGGCGGGGTCACGGTGGCCAACCCGCTCGGGCATACGGCGACCACCTGGTCCTCGCCCTACAACGGCCTGCCGGTCGGTATGCGGGACGTCAACGGCAATGACATCAACATCGACTACGACGTGCTGGGCCGGACATTGCAGTTGTGGACGCCGGTGGCACCCAAGTCCGGGGGTACCCCGGCGGCCAAGGTCGCCTACACCATCCCGGCCGATGCCGGCGGCGTGGTGACGGGTCCGGCCAGGACCGCGGTGTCCCGGTTGCGGGCGGGATCCGGCACGTCGGCCGAGTATGTGACGAGCTACTCCTACGACGACGGGCTGGGCCGTACCCGGGAGACCCAGGCCGCCTCTCCGGCGGGCGGGCGGATCGTCCAGGTCACGACCTATGACGCTCGGGGGCTGACGGCCGCGACCTCCGCCCCGGCCCACAACCCCGACGATCCCGGATCCGGGCTGCTCAACCCGGTGCTCACCTCGCTGCCGCAGTGGTCCCGGCCGGTCTATGACGGGCTCGGCCGGACGGTCGCCGCGGTCGACATGACGGGGGCCAACGAGTTCCGCCGCACCACGACCACCTATCTGGGCGCGGACAAGTATGAGGTGATGCCGCCGACGGGCGACAAGACGGTCTACTACACCGATGCCGCCGACCAGGTCACCAAGATCGAGGAATGGCTCACCGGCACTGGCGGCGGTGTGGCCGTGGCCGGGCCGAATCCGCCTGCGACCACGACGGCGTCGAGTGGGGATGCGGCGGGCAGGGACGCGTCGAGCCGTGCGGTGGGCGCTGAGGCGTTGAGCCGGGCGGCGGGGGAGGCGGCGCGGTCGGGCAAGCCGGTGACCGTGGACGCGCTGACCACGGCGACCAGCGTGACCGTGGCGCAGACCGACGGTAAGAGCTTCACTACCACGCTGTCGGCCCGGCCGGTGCGTGCCAGGCAAGGTGACTCCTGGGTGCCGATCGACACCACCCTGACCGAGCACGGCGACGTGTTCACTCCCAAGGCCGGCCCGCAGGTGAAGGTGTCGGCTGGGGGGAGCGGGCCGTTCGTGATCCTGGGCGATGGGGCGGGCAACTCCATCGAGCTGAGCTGGCCCACGCCGCTGCCCCGTCCCCAGGTGGAGGGCGACGCGGCTCGGTACGTGGACGCGGCCGGGGCGGGTGCGGACCTGGTGGTGACCGTGCTGCCCGGGGGCGTGCGTCACGATGTGGTGCTGCGTGAGCGTCCGGCCAAGGCGGTGAGCTACCGGATCGGGGTCAAGACCACCGGCTGGCGATTGAGCCAGGACGACCAGGGCCGGTTACGGCTGACCGACCGTGATGGCCGTCTGGTCGCTCCGATCGCCGAGCCCGTGATGCGCCCGCACCGCACCACCTCTCGGACTAAGGCTCGGACGGAAGGCGAAGCACCCGCCGCGACCAACGACAGCAAGACCGATAAGACCGATAAGGGGGATAAGTCGCGTCGGCACGGGCAGTGGTCGAATGGACAGATCACCACTCGCTTGACCACCGAGGGCGATCGCCAGGTGCTGGAGCTGGTGCCCGACGCGGCCTATCTGGCCGATCCCACAGTTACCTTCCCGGTCACGGTGGACCCGACTGTGGATCTCGCACTGCAGTCCGACACCTGGGTAGCCGACTGGGATCCCTCCTACTCCTATGCCGATGATGACGTCCTCGACGTCGGTGCAGGAGAGATCGATCCGGGACAGATCGGGGTTTCTCGGGGGTATGTGCAGTTCGACACCTCCGCACTGGCGGGTGTGTCGGTGACGCAGGCGGATCTGTCACTGTTCAACTACGCTGCCCCCGCGTGTGAGCCGTTCGGCTCCGGCATCCAGGCCAGCAGGGTCACCTCCTCCTGGGACCCCTACACCGTCAACTGGAATGCCCAGCCGACGACCACCGACGAGGACGCGGTGGTCCGGTGGGACGCCTACGACCTGGAGCTGTGCCCGGACGGCTACGGCGGAACGGTCACCTGGGACGTCACCGCCATGACCGAGGACTGGGCCGCCGGACAGCCCGGCTACGGAGTGCAGCTTCGAGCCGTCGACGAAACCGCCACCGCCGACTGGCGCATCTACGACTCTGCCGAGGCGGCGGAGTCGTGGGAGGACGCCCAGCCGCCGATGCTGACCGTCACCTACACCACCACAACCCCCACGCCCACGCCGACACCCACTCCCAGCCCGACGCCGAGTCCGACACCGTCGCTTCCCTCTGCCCCGACCGTGTCAGGGCTGACGATCACCCCCGCCGCCGGTGGCGTGGTCACCTCCCTCACCCCGGTCCTGCAGGCCACCGTCGCCGACCCCGCCGGCGGCGACCTGCGCGCCGACTATGAGATCGAGCACGACCCCGCACACCCCGACCAGGGCACCGGCGCCATCTGGGCCGGCTCCTCGGGTACGGCTTCGTCCGGCAGTGACGTGACCGCCACCGTGCCGTCCGGGAACCTGTCCGATGGGTGGCACATCCGCTGGCGGGCCCGCGCCACCAACACCACCACCTCAGCCTCCTCGGAGTGGTCGGACTGGCAGAACGCGGCCATCGACCCACCCGAACAGACCACCAGCCACTACACCACCACCTTCACCTACAACCGCAACGGCCAGCTGATCAAGCAGACCGACGCGAACGGCAACGTCCGCACCTTCACCTACGACCTGCTCGGCCGCCGCATCGCCGCCCACGACCCCGATGCCGGGGACTCCGAGCAGGCCTACGACGCGGCCGGACGGCTGCTGTGGTCCACCGGCGGCAAGGGCCAGAAGGTCTCCTACACCTACGACGATCTGGGCCGGAAGACCGCCGTCTGGTCAGGCGAGCCAGACTCGGGCACCAAGCTCGCCGAATGGACCTACGACACCCTTGCCGAAGGCAAGGGCAAGCTGACCTCCGCCACCCGCTATGCCGGAGGCAACGCCTACACCGATGCGGTCATCGGCTACGACAGCATGGGCCGCCCCACCGGCTCCACGCTGACGGTCCCATCCCCGGAGGGGTTGCTGGCCGGGACCTACGCCTTCGCCACCAGCTACACCCCCACCGGGCAGGTGGCCACCTACACCATGCCCGCAGCGGGTGGGCTCCCGGCGGAGACGGTCAGTTCCACCTACACCGACCTCGATCTCCCCCTGGGGATGACCTCTAATCTTGGGGGCGGGTTCACCTACGTGGACGCCACCACCTACTCACGTACTGGTCGCCTGGCTGAGCGTTCGTACGGCGTGGGCGGGAAGATCAAACGTACCCTTGGCTGGGACGACTCGACCGGCTGGCTGGAATCGATCGTCACGACGACCGAGGCCGACACTCTCAACCCCGTGACCGTCCAGGACGACCGGTACACCTACGACATCTCCGGCGAGATCACCCGCATCCTGGATGCCGCCACCGCCACCGGGGGGAGCCCCGGCCAGTTGGAGTGCTTCACCTACGACGGGCTGCACCGGCTGTCGCAGGCCTGGACCACCACCGCCACAGACTGCGGGCCGGGCACCGGCTCGGCCGACGGCCAGGGCATCGACCCCTACGCCAAGTCCTATGCCTACGACGCCGTCGGCAACATCACCAGCCTGACCGACGGCGGGCAGACCGCCGCCTACACCTACCCCCAGGGCGGGGCCTCGGCGGTGCGGCCCAACGCGGTCACCTCCATCACCCGCCAGGGCGGCACCGACACCTACACCTACGACAACGCCGGACAACTGACCGCCCGCACCGTCGCCGGTAAGAACGGCACCTTCACCTGGAACGAGCTCGGCCAGTTGGAGAAGGCCACCGTCGACGGCCAGGACACCACGATGGTCTACGACGCCGACGGCGAACGCCTCATCCGGCGCGACCCCGGCGGCAAGACCACCCTGTATCTGGGCTCGATGGAGATCGAGGTCAACGGCGATGCCATCACCGGCAAGCGCTACTACACCACCCCCGACGGCGCCACAGTCGCCATGCGGATCGGCGGGGACGGCGTCACCTGGCTCGCCTCCGGCCTGCACGGCTCCACCCAGCTTGCCGTCAACGACAACACCGGCGCGGTCTCCCGCGAACGCTACCTGCCCTTCGGCCAGCGCCGCGGCACCGACGACCTGCCCTTCACCGACCTGGGCTTCCTCGGCAAGACCGAAGACGACTCCACCGGCCTGACCTACCTGTCCGCGCGCTACTACGACCCCGCCATCGCAAAGTTCATCTCCACCGATCCCCTTCTCGACCTGCGCAAACCCCAATGGGCCAACCCCTACGGCTACGCCGGCAACAACCCTATAGGGCTGTCCGATCCGACAGGATTGGCAACGCATAACTGCGATCCCGGTGACCGGCAATGTCTGAACAAGATGTCCCGGGACGACTGTGACAAGAAGCTGGGCAAGGTCAAATGTGCCGAGAAGCGTTACAACGATGCTCGGGGTGAGGCCGATGGTTACTGGAATCAATTCCTAGCGGCTCTCAAAGAGATCGCTAAGATCGCTGCGGATGAACTCGGGATCACGGACGCCCTTAATTGTTTCACCAAGGGTGATCTCGGAGCGTGTGGCAGCACCGCCCTCAACGTCCTGGCTTCCGTGGCCGGAGGGCTCGCCGGCAAAATCGCTGCCAAGTACGGCCTGCCGTGGAAATGGAAGAAGGCCTACGAAGTAGGCCAGAAACTGGCCCAGTCCATTGGTACTGCTGTCCAGAAGTTTAAGGGTTGGCTTGACGCCAAAGGCAAGCTGAAAATAGCTGAGAATGTGTATAAGAGTCTCAAGGCGCCCAAGCCGGTTGGCTCGGTGTTGTCATCGGTAGATGACGTACTTGTGAATCCACTCTTGCTGAAAAATATGACGCCAGCGCAAGTAGAGGAAATTCTCAAGGGTGCGCCAGGATGGAGGGTAGAACGACTTGGACGTGGAAGTAAAAAGGGGCAGGGTTGGATACTTCGGGAGTATAAGCCCAGTGGACAAAAGACAGGGCGTATGATCCAATGGCATCCTGGTGGCGGACATCATGGTCCTAATCCATACTGGAAGGTCTCGGACGGCAGTAGGACGAGAAGATTGAACCAGAATGGCTACCTCTAACTTCTTGATTGGTGACGCTTATGAATGATGTTTCAGTTGATCCGATTGACTCGTTGAGGAGAATCGCTGCATCCCTCCACCGACTGGCTTGGCCGGCGGCCAAACAAATTGCTTGGCTAGAGGATAGGCGGCTCCCAGTAGACGAGCTAGCTCTAGATCTAGAGTGGTCGATAAGTACCCTATGGGCCGCCACTGAGGCAAACCTTGTGGCCCCATCCCTAAAGGCGCAAATCTTTCAGATAGATCGCCTATTGGACGATGTCAGTGGCGCTGAGAATGCGATGATATGGACGAGTGACGCCCTACGTAATCATGCTGTTTGGGCCAACGTTCGAAGAATGGCACGCCGAGCACTCGCTGGACTCGCCGCCATACCTGGCCTTGACATGTCGACCTTGGATAATGACTGATATTTAGCGTCGGTTGGGGGGACGCGGTCGTGTCGAGGTCTACTATGCCCGCCGTCGCCAGGGTCGGCCAACAGAAGTAGGCGTAAGGCGGGCAAGCAGTCCGGCGGCCTCGGAAACGCATTGATGCGGGTGACGAATCCGACCTGAACGGTGATGTCCGCTCCGCATGCGGCGGATGCGGCGGATTCGGGGCCGGATATACAAAGGTGGGCCGTATACCGGTAGTCCGGATGTGTCCACGGCTAACAAGAAGAAGAGCGAAAGTCGAGACTGGTCAGTCAAAAAGGGAATATCGCGGCGCGTGGGTCGGCACGGTTTCGCAGTCAGGGGGATGTAATGAACGTTGAGGAAGTGATGTATGGGCTGGCGTGATGCGGTCTTAACGCAATCCTTAAATCCGATGGGGAAAGGTTGTGTGCTGGAGAAGGTTTCTGGACTTTTGTTATCAGTGAGCCGTTGTCTGTAACGATTGGTCGCTCTGTGTAGTGCCGACGCCAGCCGGGTCATGCAGCTTCATGGCGAGGCATAGCGGGGCATGCCTGGACATGCCGCGCCCCAGTGATCGGAAAGCGTAAAGCCCCTGCTAGAAGTGGTCTTGTCTAGAGATCAACTTCATAATCAGAGGCTTCACGTGCCCACCAGTGTCACATACTCGGCGACCCTCCAGGTGCGCCGGGAGACCGTGCTGTTCCTGGCCGCCCTGCTTCATGCCGAGCGCCGCCGCAGAGGTACCCGCCGCGGCCGCCGCGCACTCGGCTGCCATGCCCAGGCCGTTCTCATCCTGCGCTGGTTCCTGGACGGCACCAGGGTCATGCAACTGGCGATCGATCACGGCATCGGCCGTAAGACCGTCTACCGCTACCTCCATGAGGGCATCGACCTTCTGGCCGCCCACGCTCCCGACCTGAACACCGTCTTGGACACGGCCGCGCGTGCGGGTTTGACGCACGTCAACCTCGACGGCATCGTCATCGCCACCGACCGCGTCGCCGCCCCCGGTCCCAACGGCGCCGACCTGTGGTGGTCCGGAAAACACAAGCACCACGGCGGCAACGTGCAGGTCATCTCCGCCCCGGACGGCTGGCTGCTGTGGGTCTCTGAGGTCCGCCCCGGCCGCGAGCACGACATGACCTGCGCCCGCCGGCACGGCATCATCACCGCCCTTGCTGCCATCCGCACCGACCTGCCGGCCCTGGCCGATCTGGGCTATGAAGGCGCCGCCGACGTCGTCCGCGTCCCGCTTAAGAAGAAGCGCCACCAGCGCCGGCTCAGCGATGACCAGCACACCTACAACAAGCTGCTGCGCGGCCTGCGCGGCGTCGGCGAACGCGCGAATGCTCTACTCACGGTCACCTTCAAGGCTCTGCGCCGGGTCAGCCTCGATCCCTGGCGCATCGGGAAAATCATCCAGGCAGCGCTCGTCCTGCTTCATCACGAGCATGACTGGACCATGTCGCCATCACACAACGTGATCTTCAGTTACTGAGAACAGCTCAGTGGCCCTCCGCTCGGGGAAGAAGGGCCGATTCGAATTGACGATCATGCGATGTCTTCCTGTATTCGGGAGGGATTGAGGATGTTGCGCATGCGGGGCGATGGTTGGCGATGGGTGGAGAAATTCGATTCGGATTTGTAAGAGCCGGCGTGCATTTTGTTCGTGCAGGCATCTTCTTCATTTCCACGATCTCGCCTGGATTTTAACGCTGAATAGCGGAGGTGCATCGCAAGGCGTGGAAGGAGCGGGTACGGCTGTCCTATGGCGGAGCCGTACCCGTGAGGGGGCGGTGAACTCAGGCGTAGTCGAACACGCCGCAGCCGATGCGGCGGCCGGCGTCGCCGGTCTTGAGCGTGGTGGCGTCCGGTCCGGTGGTGCCGGTGGAGTCCTTCGGGTGGCTGTACCGGTCGGGGATGTGCGCGTGGTTGTCGGGCAGCTCGTGGATGACGACCGAGCTGCCGTCCTTGTCGGCGAGCTGGTTCAGCTTGAACCGGTCCGTGACGAAGGACGCCATCGCGGTGCCGTCGGCGGTGGCCAGCAGTGAGGGGAGGTCACCCGCCATGGAGTCGTGCTTTTTGGGACCGACGTCGAGGTGCTCGCCCGCGCTGGCGAACGGGCTCCCGGTGGCCTTGTCGACGGACTCGGGGTCGCACACTCCGGTCGTGTGAATGTGCATGCCATGGAACCCCGGGGTCAGCCCCCGGGCGTTGACCGTCACCCATAGCTTCTTGCGGTCGTAGCGCTCGATCTGGAAGGTGCCGAGCACCTTTCCGTGCACATCCTTGATCAGGGCGACCGCCGAGTCGGGCCCACGGCTCGCCGCATCGGCGGCCGGTACGGCGCCTGCCGCCGCGTTCGCGGCACCCGCTCCGGCACCGGCGACACCGATCGTGCCCGTGATACCGAGGGCACCGGTGACGAGGAGGGCGCTGACGGCCGAGGTGATATGGGTCTTACCGAGCATGAAAGGCTCCTCCGGATGCGTTCTCTCTGCGCACAGGAGAGCACCGGCCGCGCCACCCCGGGACCGGGAAACGCCGATCATGGGAGGCCGTTTGCCCCGGCCTTGCCGTACGAGAAGGAGCCCTCGGGGTTCGCCCCGCTCAGCCGCCCGCGCGCTTGGCGCGGGCCGCGGCCCGGCCCCGGCTGGCCGAGTCGAGCACGGTCTTGCGAATGCGCACGGTCGCCGGAGTGATCTCCACGCACTCGTCGTCGCGGATGAACTCCAGCGCCTGCTCCAGGGACAGGACGCGCGGCGGGACCAGCTTCTCCGTCTCCTCGGCCGTGGACGAGCGCATGTTCGTGAGCTTCTTCTCCTTGGTGATGTTCACGTCCATGTCGTCGGAGCGTGCGTTCTCACCGATGATCATGCCCTCGTAGACCTCGGTGCCGGGGGAGACGAACAGCGTGCCGCGCTCCTGCAGGTTCATCATCGCGAACGCGGTCACCTGCCCGGACCGGTCGGCCACCAGCGAGCCGTTGTTGCGGGTGCGAAGCTCGCCGAACCACGGCTCGTAGCCCTCGAACACGTGGTGCACCAGGCCGGTGCCCCGGGTCTCGGTGAGGAACTCCGTACGGAAACCGATCAGACCGCGGGCCGGGACCAGGAACTCCATCCGGATCCAGCCGGTGCCGTGGTTGGTCATGTGCTCCATGCGGCCCTTGCGCTGCGCGAGGAGCTGGGTCACCGCGCCCAGGTAGTCCTCCGGGCAGTCGACGGTGAGCCGCTCGACCGGCTCGTGCACCTTTCCGTCGATCGTCTTGGTGACGACCCGCGGCTTGCCGACGGTCAGCTCGTAGCCCTCCCGCCGCATCTGCTCGACGAGAATGGCCAGGGCCAGCTCGCCGCGGCCCTGGACCTCCCACGCGTCCGGGCTGCCGGTCGACAGCACGCGCAGCGACACGTTGCCGACGAGTTCCTTGTCGAGGCGGTCCTTCACGAGGCGCGCGGTGACCTTCGAACCCTTCACCTTCCCGACGAGCGGGCTGGTGTTGGTCCCGATGGTCATGGAGATCGCCGGCTCGTCCACGGTGATCAGCGGCAGCGGGCGGGGGTCGTCGGGGTCGGCGAGCGTCTCACCGATCATGATCTCCGGGATGCCCGCGATGGCGATGATGTCGCCGGGCCCGGCCTCCGCCGCCGGCTTGCGCTCCAGCGCCTCGGTCATGAGCAGCTCGGAGATCTTCACCCGCTGGACCGTGCCGTCGGTACGGCACCAGGCCACCTGCTGGCCCTTCTTGATCGTGCCCTGACGGACGCGGCAGAGCGCGATCCGGCCGAGATAGCTGGAGGCGTCCAGGTTGGTGACGTGCGCCTGCAGCGGCGCGGTCGGATCGTAGACCGGCGCCGGGATGGTCGTCGCGATCGTCTCGAACAGCGGCTCCAGATCCGGGGAGTCCGGCATTCCGCCGTCCTGCGGCCGGTTCAGCGAGGCACGCCCGGCCTTGGCGGAGGCGTACACGATCGGGAAGTCGATCTGGTCCTCGGTCGCGTCGAGGTCGAGGAACAGCTCGTACACTTCGTCGACGACCTCGGCGATCCTGGCGTCCGGCCGGTCCACCTTGTTGATGCACAGGATCACCGGCAGCTTGGCGGCCAGGGCCTTGCGCAGCACGAACCGGGTCTGCGGAAGCGGACCCTCGGAGGCGTCCACCAGCAGGACGACGCCGTCGACCATGGACAGGCCGCGTTCGACCTCGCCGCCGAAGTCGGCGTGACCCGGGGTGTCGATGATGTTCAGCGTCATCCCGCCGTGCCTGACGGCCGTGTTCTTGGCGAGAATGGTGATGCCCTTCTCGCGTTCCAGGTCGCCGGAGTCCATCACCCGCTCGTCGACGTCCTGGTTGGCGCGGAACGCCCCGGACTGCCACAGCATGGCGTCCACCATCGTGGTCTTGCCGTGGTCGACGTGCGCGATGATCGCGATGTTCCGAAGGTCGTCGCGGCTCTGCAAAGGCATGTCGAGTCTCACTCTGGGTTCGTCGGGGTGTCCGTCCGCGTCTCCACTCAACTGCGGGCGAGACACGCTGTGGCCGCGAAAACAGGCACGGCTTACCGATTTTAGTTGATCCCTCGGGATGCGCCGAACCAGGAAGCACAGGACGGGGCCAGGAAGCGCAGGACGGGAGTCCGGTGGGTGCCTTCCAGCGCGGTGCGCGGGCGCGAATATGGTCATGACCATGGGTCTGGCTCCTGCCTTCGGGGCGATGCTGCGCACGGCGGACGGCGTGCGCCTCGACGCGGCGCACACGCCGAACGGTTCGCTCGATCTCGGCATCGTGGTCGCCCACGGCTTCACCGGCTCCTGGCGGGAACGCCCCACCCGGCGCATCGCGCACGTCCTGTCCCGCTTCGGCGGGGTCGTGGCGTTCGACTTCCGGGGACACGGCCGTTCATCCGGCCGGTCCACCGTCGGCGATCTCGAGGTCCTCGACCTCGACGCCGCGGTTAAGCACGCCCGCTCGATCGGCTATCGGCGCGTCGCCACCGTCGGCTTCTCGATGGGCGCCGCGGTGGCCGTACGGCAGGCCGCGCTGCATCCCGGCGTGGACGCCGTCGTGTCGGTCAGCGGCCCCGGCTGGTGGTACTACCGGGGCACCCGGCCGATGCGTCAGGTCCACTGGGTGATCGAGCACTGGCATGGGCGGCTGGCGGCCCGAGCGGTCAAGCGGACGAGGATCGCCACCGGAGGCTGGGATCCCATCCCGCTCCCGCCGTACGAGGCCGTGTCGCTGATCTCACCGACACCGCTGCTGGTCGTGCACGGCGACGCGGACCCGTTCTTCCCCCTCGAGCACGCCTACCGGCTCTACGACAACGCCAAGGAGCCCAGGGAGCTGTGGGTCGAGCCGGGGTACGGCCATGCCGAGGCGGCGGCCACCCCGGAACTGATCCGGAAGATTGCCGGGTGGATCGCGCGAACTATTTCCGGTTAATGCTCGTCTATTAGGAATGTGGGCAACCCCATGAGGGGTTTCGCACCGCCGATAAGGGGATCGGCGCACACCGTTCAGCCGAGTCGAACGGTGTGGGCCCAGCGTCGCGGGGGCGCGCTGGGCGGGGCTCCGGTCCCGTACGGCTCGCCGCCTCGCCGTACGGGACCAGGAGGTTCACAACCTGAGCGACGCCTCAGCCGAGGCGGGCGATGGACTTGTGCTCCAGGTAGGCGGACAGTCCCTCGCGGCCGATCCCGCTGTCCTTGAAGCCTCCGAAGGGCGCGTTCGGATCCATGGTGTTCATCTTGACCCCGTAGGTCCCGGTTCGGACCTGGCGGGCGACCGCCACGCCGTGCTCGGGGTCGGCCGTCCACACCGAGCCGGACAGGCCGTAGTCGCTGTCGTTGGCGATCCGGATCGCGTCGGCCTCGTCCTGGTAGGGGATCACGGTCAGGACCGGACCGAAGATCTCCTCTCTGGCGATGCGCATGTCGTTGGTGGCGTCGGCGAACACGGTCGGCGCGACGTACCAGCCCCGGTCGAACGGCCGGTCGAGCCCGCCGACGACCGGCTTGGCGCCCTCCTCGATCCCGGCCCTGATGTAGCCTTCGACGCGCTCCCGCTGCCGCTCGGCCACCAGCGGGCCGATCCCGGTGGCGGGGTCGCGGGGATCGCCGACCCGCTGGCCCGCCACCATGTCGGCGATCGCCTGGACCACCTCGTCGTACCGCTGCCGTGAGGCGAGGATGCGGGTCTGGGCGACACACGCCTGGCCGTTGTTGAGCAGCGAGGCCATGGACAGGAAGCCCATCGCGGACGGCAGATCGCAGTCGTCCAGGATGATGGCGGCCGACTTGCCGCCCAGTTCGAGCGTGCACCGCTTGAGCCGCTCTCCGCAGATCCCCGCGATGCGGCGGCCCGCCGCCGTGGAGCCGGTGAACGCGACCTTGTCGACGCCCGGGTGGGAGACCAGGTGCTCGCCGGTCTGGCGGCCGGCGGCGACGATGTTGACGACGCCGGCCGGGACCCCCGCTTCCCGGATCATCTCGGCGAGCAGATAGGAGTCGAGCGGCGTCTCGGGAGCCGGCTTGATCACGACGGTGCAGCCCGCGACGAGCGCGGGAGCGAGCTTGGACATGATGACGAACTGCGGGACGTTCCACGGCACGATCGCCGCGACCACACCGGCCGGCTCGCGCCGTACGATCACCGGCCCGAACAGGCCGGGGCGTTCTTCCTCGACCGGGAAGGTCTGGCCGAGCTCCGCGAAGTAGCGCAGCATGCCGAGCGGCTGCGGGGCCTGCGCTAGCTGGGAGAACGTGATCGGACAGCCCATCTCCAGGGTGATGGTCTCGGCCATCTCGCCCTGGCGGGAGTCGTAGACGCCGGCCAGCCTGCCGACCACGGCGGCGCGCTCGGCCATGGTCATCCGGGGCCATGGCCCGTTGTCGAACGCGTCCCTGGCCGCGGCGACCGCCCGGTCCATGTCCGCCGGCGTGCCGTCGGGCACGCGGGCCACCACCTCTTCCGTATGCGGGGAGACGACCTCGATCGTTCCGGTGCCCGCCGGGGCCACCCAGTCGCCCCCGATGAAGAGAGTGTCGTGCAGCAGCATGTCCTGTGCCTCCTGATCGGGGGGCCTCCTGATGGTCCCTGATGGGGCGCGCCTGCTCGCGCACACGCCTCGACCGAATCACGTTCCGCGCGGCCGTCGCAAGGGCGTCCGGGTGAGCAGGACCGAGGGGAGGGAGCCGCTCGCTTCTCCCCGGTCGCGATCGATCGAACGGGGGTGATCAGGACACGGGTAGGCGTCCTGTCGTTTTCGAACCGGTCGATGAGGTGCGCGTCAAGCCCGGGAAAAGCGTGAGATAAGTTGCCATTGATGGATGAGTTTCTCCTGTTCCGGTCGCATAGGTGAGGGTCGTCTCCTATAGTTTCGGTCCGGATCTGAGTGGAGGGTCGCGTGCGGTCGAGACGCCGGGTCGGGTTGGCGGTGATGGCGGTCGCGAGCCTGGGCGTGCTCATCGGGTTCCCTGAGGCGGGGGCCGAGCCGGACCAGCAGACCAAGATCCGCGCTCTGACCAGGGAGGCCGCGGCCGTCGCCAAGGCGTACCGGGGAGAGATCATCAGCCTGGACGACGCGAAAATCGCGGTCCAGAAGGCGTCCAGGAAGGTCAAGACCCTCAAGGCGCGGCTGCGCGCCGCCCAGCGGGAGGTGGCCGCGATGGCCCAGACCAGTTACATGGGCGGTGGCTACGACGGGACGTCGGTATTCAGCGGCGCGGGTGATCTGTCCACCATTTCGATGATGACGTACCTGTCCCGGGCGAGGACCGAGCGGCTGAACAGCGTCAAGACGCTGCTCAGCCAGCAGAAGAAGGCGGCGCGCAAGGCCGACGCCGAGATCGACAAGCTGCAGAAGCACATCAGGGAGCTCAAGTCGAGGCAGCACGAGATCGAGCGGATGCTGGCCAGGTACGGCTTTCAGCAGCCGGGGCCCACGACCGGCCTCACCCAGCGAATGATCACCGTGCGAGACGCGATCCTGAGGGAGTTCCCGATGCCGTCCGGCTACGGTTGCCTGCGCGGTGGCGACGCGGGCGACCACGGCAAGGGGCGGGCCTGCGACTTCATGATGAGTGGCGGCGGCCGCATGCCGGACGCGGTCGGCAAGGCGCGCGGCGACGCCCTGGCGCAGTGGTGCATCGACCACGCCAGGGAGTACGGGATCATGTACATCATCTGGCAGCAGAAGTTCTACGACATGCGCACCGGCACCGGCTGGCGGATGATGTCAAACCGCGGCGGGATCACCGCCAACCACTACGACCACGTTCACGTTTCCGTGCTCTGAGCGTTTCCGTGCTCTGAGCCTTTTGCGTGCTTTGGGTCTTTTCGGTGCCCCGTGTTTTTCGACGCTCGGGGCCTCCGTGCCCCGGTTCGAGATCAAATCTTTCGGCCAGTGATAGGACGCCTTGGGCGTGCGCTTCTGGGTTTCGAAGTCGACGTGCACCAGGCCGAAACGCTGGTGATAGCCCTCCGCCCATTCGAAGTCGTCCAGCAGCGACCAGACGAAGTAGCCCCGGACGTCCACGCCCTCGGCCGCGCGTACGGCCGCGATGTGGCCGTCCAGGTAGGCGATCCTCTCCTGGTCGTCGATACCCTCATAAGAGCAGCCGTTGCCACGTCCCCGGTGTGGCCCTCCCGGGTCCGGCCGGGTTCGTGGGAGAAGGTGTCCCAGATGGAAGGCCCGCGGCCGTCCTCGTCGACGGCTCCCTCTATCTGCTAGGAAGCGGTGGCCGTACCCCAGAGGAACATGTCCGAGCCCTCCTACGGACGATGCGGGCCGATAACATGAGTACGCGTCATGTTATCTGTCGTGCAGGCAAGTGGGGAGACAATGTCCCAATGATGAAGGTCTCGGGCGAAGTCTCCATCGGAGCGGGGGGAACGATCTCCGGGGAAACCTTTCGGCGTCGCCCCGCGCAGCGCCGCAGCCAGGAACGCGTCGAGCGGATGCTGGACGAGTGCGCGCGCCTGCTCGACGAGCTCGGCTACGACAGTCTGACGACCAAGGAGGTCGCGCGCCGGGCCGAGGTGCCGATCGGCACGTTCTACCAGTTCTTCAGCGACAAGCAGGCACTGGTACGCGCTCTCGCGCTGCGCAACCTCGACGCGTTCCTGGACCGCCTGGCCGGTCGGCTCGCCGTCGAGCGGATCTCCGACTGGACCGACGTCGTGGATCTCGCGATCGACGAGTTCGTACAGATGAAGCGGACCACCCCCGGATTCGGCGTGGTGGATTTCGGTGAGGTGCCGGCCGCCCCCGGAGGTCCCGCGCTGCCCGGTACCAAACGGATGCTCGACGCGGCGCTGGAGAACAACGCGGTGGTGGCGGATCGGATGCGCACGCTCACGGTCGAGCTGCTCGGCCTGCCACGGAACGAAGCGCTGGGCCGGGCGTTCCTGGTCGCCGTCGAGGCCGCCGACGCCGTGCTCAAGCTCGCTTTCCGTGCCGACCCCGAGGGCGACCCCGAGCTGATCGCCGAGTGCAAGCGCCTGGTCCGTCGCTACCTGTCCCTTCATCTTCCGTAGCGGTGCGGAAGGCCCGCCGGCGGAGGTGACGCCGGATGTCGGTGGCGGTGGGTAGCGTCGGGGGGGCCGAACAGAGGAGAGCAGGATGGCCACTGTGACCTCGGGCGACGGCACCCGGATCGCTTTCGAACAGATGGGGAGCGGGCCCGCGCTCGTACTGGTCGACGGGGCGAGCGGCTTCCGCCGGCTCGGGCCGATGCGGTCCCTCGCCGGTCACCTGGCCGGCAGGTTCACCGTTGTGATCTACGACAGGCGTGGGCGTGGGGAGAGCGGCGACACCCCGCCGTACGCCGTGGAACGGGAGCTGGAGGATCTCGCGGCCGTGATAGCGGCGAGCGGCGGATCGGCGTTCGTCCACGGGTTCTCCTCCGGCGCGGCGCTGGCCCTGCTCGGAGCCGCGGCCGGACTGCCGATCTCGATGCTCTCACTCCTCGAACCGCCGATCGACCTCCATCATCGGTGGAGAGAAAGCGGCCCCGAGGCCGAGCACGACCTCGCCGCCGAGATCGAAGAGCTCGTCGCCGCCGGTCGCCGGGACGAGGCGGTCGAGCATTTCCACACGAGCATCGGCGCCCCGCCCGAGATGGTCGCCGGTATCCGGCAGGACCCCTTCTTTCCGATGTTGACGGCCATCGCGCACACCCTCGCCTACGACCTTCGGATGACCTCGGCCGTCTCTCACACCACTCTCCGGTCCGTGACCGTGCCGGCCCTGGTCGTCGGCAGCACATCCAGCGACGACCGGATGAACATGTGGGCCGCGGATGTGGCGGCGGCGCTTCCCCTGGGCCGCCATGTGATCCTCAAGGGGGAGTGGCATGGTGTGCCGGCCACCGTGCTGGCCCCAGCGCTGGCCGGCTTCTTCGCCGGCGGAGCCGCCAACGACTGACCGGGGAGAATGTCCTCGTCGGGCCGACGTCGCCATGTGCGGCCGCCGGGTACGGTCGGCATGTGTAGGAGATGGAGGGATTCCAGATGGGGGAGTACGTGCAGGTTCAGGTCGCCGTCGACGATCGGGACACGGCCGCCTCGCTCGCCCGTTCCGCAGTCGAGGCCCGGCTCGCGGCATGCGCCCAGCTCGTCGGGCCCATCGTCAGCACGTACTGGTGGGAGGGCCGGGTCGAGACCGCCGACGAGTTCCTGCTGCTGCTGAAGACGACAGGTGATTCGGTCGACCGGCTGACCGAGCACATCCGCGCGGAGCATCCGTACGAGACTCCCGAGATCGTCGCACTGCCGATCGAGGGCGGGCTCACCGCCTATCTCGACTGGATCGCCTCCGAGACCCGGCAGCCGCTCTAGATCTAGACACTCACACCGGTCGTCTCTTCCCGGACATGCCCCTGGATGGCTCCTCCGGCGGGCTGCCGGGGCAGTCGGCGATTCTGGCTCGGAGCGTCACATCGGTGCAAGCCGCCAAATGTGGTGGAACGGTGCTGACCGGGCCGCGTTGTCGCCCGCATCGAGCGACACGCTCATGCGGGCGGATTCTTGGGGGTCTTGTGGGCTGGGCCTCTTGCCGGGATCACCATGACGCCGCAGCCGCTGGAGGAGCCCACCCACCTGTACGGAGGCGTTTCCAGGTGACCCGGACCCACTGGCCGCGGCCCCACGGGTCGGCCGCCGCCGGTGGATCACTTCGCTGTAATCTCCTGCGGGCTCCACGGAGGCACTGTTCTCCGCCGGTCTGCCGTACCAGGCCATCAGGGTGGAAAAACCCCCTCTGCCGAGTGGCACACCGCGGCCGCTGCACTCGCGGCACAGCTTCGTGATGTCTGTGCTTCCCGCGTTTTCCTCGTTGAGCTGGATGAACGACTGGACCTCGTACTTTCGGCGACGCGCTTTGGCCACGCACTTTCGGCGACGTCGGTCACTTTTCCGACATCTCGGGCCTTTGCAATAAAGGGTACTTGTGGCCCTTAAGTGATTTCTAATCGCTGCGGAAGGGAGTTGCTATTCACGGGCTTGCGTGAGACTATTAGTACAGATTTTCGATATGGAATTGCTCGTAAGAAGTCGGGAAGGGGGGCGCATGGAGCCGGCGGAGCTGAGTCAGCCACTCGGGCCGTTCGATTCGGGTACGCCGCCTTTCCGGGATCGGTCGCCGCTGCTGGGTCCTGAGTGGTGGGCCGCAGTGCGGGCCGAGGCGTCGGCGCGTGCGTCTGCCTGCTCCTCCGATGGTCGGGGAGGGGCCGCGTCGTGGTCTGGCTGGCCCGACTGGCTCGCCGCCGTTCCTGCTGTTTCCCTCGGCCGTACGCTCGTGGAGAGTGTGTCTTTGGGCCGGGTGGTGGATGGCGGCTCCGGTGATACCGGCTCTGTCGATGGCGCCTCCGCTGGTACGGCTCCTACAGTCGTCGCTCCCCAAGCGCGCATCGACGACCGTGACGACGACGCTCGCTGGCGGCGTATCCCTGAGACTGCGGATACCCCTTCCAATGGTTCCCCGGATCGTGCTTCAGCCGTTTCGACGGTCGGTCCCGGGGGTGATTCTCCGGGCGGTGTCGCGGACGGCACCTCGGACGCCCCTTGCGAGGGCGTCTCGGGCGATGTTTCGGGCGCTTCCGAGGACGGCCCCTCGAGTGATGCTCCGGATGGCTCTTCGGACGGTCCCGCAGCTGATGGTTCAAGCGGTTACACGGACGGTTCTTCGGACGGCTTGGGCGATGGGTGTGCGGCGGGTTCCACGGACGCGGTGGGCGCGGTGGATGTGGGCGGGGTGTTGTCGTGGCCGTTGGTGAGTCAGGTGCGGGAGGCCGCGCTGGCGGTGGCGGTGACTCCTGTCCCGGAGGCGGTGGAGGTGTGCCTGGCGCAGCTGGAGGAGCTGGCGTTCGCGCGGGACCGGCTGGAGGCGGCGATCGCTTTGCGTGCCGGGCGGGTGCACGCGGCCGGGGCGGCCCGGCAGGCGGGACACGCCTCGACGAGGACGTGGCTGCGGTCGGTGTGCGGGATGAGCCGCCGGGCGGCTTACCGCACCGTGGCCCTGGGCGTCGAGCTGGAACGCCTGCCTGAGGTGCGGGCACGCTTCGCCGCCGGGAACCTGGCCGAGGCGGTGGTCTCGGCGATCTGCGCGGCCACCACCGGGCTCAGTGATGCGGACGCGGTCAAGGCCGAGACGATCCTGCTGGAGCTTGCCGGCTCGGCCGGCCCGCAGGAGATCGCCAAAGCGGGACGGTATCTCCGCGCGGTGCTGGACCCCGATGGGGAGCTCCGGGATGCCGGTGCCGATTTCGATGCCCGGTTTCTGCTGGTGCGGGAGACCGATGCCGGCGGGGTGGAGGGGGAGTTCCGTCTGCCGCGGGAGGCCGCCGCCCGGCTGCGGGCGCTGCTGGACGCCTACGCCAGGCCCAAGGCGCAGGGGGATGACCGGCCGCTGAGGGTCCGTAACGCCGACGCGCTGATCGCGCTGCTGGAACAGCAGATCACCACCGAACTCCTGGTGTTGATCAACGCCGAATCCCTCCCCGACGACCCCACCCCTCACGGCACCACTCCCAACGAGTCCGCACCCGGCGATGCGAGGCTCAGCGACACCCCACCCGGCAGCACCCCACCCGGCGATATCCCGCCCACAGACAGCTCGTCCGAGGACGCCACGCCCGACAACGCGAGGCTCGGCGACACCACGTCCGACGACGCCCAGCCCGGCGATGCCGCTCCCGGCGACACCGTGCCTGGTGACCCCGTGGCTGAAGACGCCGCGCCCGGTGATGCCACGCCGGGTGACGCCGTTCGGAGCGATGGCCCGGCGCGTGCGACCGGCAAGGCGACCGGCCCGGAGACCCGCGAGGACACCGATGAAGACCCCGGTGGGGACCCCGGCCCTGATCACACGCCCGACCCCGCTCCCGACCCCGCTCCCGAGCCTGCTTTCGAATCCGCTCCCGAGCCTGCTTCCGGCTTCATTTCCGGGGCCCTTCCCGGGACCGGCCGGAGAGACGGCCGTGGAGACGGCCGGGGGGACGCCGCTCCAGGCGGTGATCCCCCCTGCGGACAGGACCCCGGGCAACCCACCGAGAGGTCAGCCGAACCACGCCGGACCTCCGTCCACCCTGCCCCCGGGAGCGGTGACAAACCCAGCACTCCCGCCGAGACCGGAACCGGAAACGTGGACGCCGGGGGTGTGAGTACCGGCGGTGGGCCCGGGGATGCGGGATGCGAGGCCGGGGACCGGCGGTGGCTGTCGGTGCTGCGCACCCTGCCCGGGCTGCTGCTGTCCACCGGGCAGTTGCTGCCGATCACCGACATCCACCGCCTGGCCCGCACCTCCACCCTCGTCCGCCTGGTCATGAACGCCGACGGACAGGTCCTGGACATGGGCCGCAAAACCCGCCTGGCCACCCCCGCCCAACGCCGCGCCATCGCCGCCCGCTACGACACCTGCTGGGTGAAAGGCTGCCCGCTCCCGGCGAGCATGTGCCAAGTCGACCACCTCGACAACTGGAGCGAAGGCGGCCACACCGACCTGGCCAGACTCGGCCCCGCCTGCCAATTCCACAACCGCGACCGCGACCTGCACCCCGACCGCTACCGACGCCGCCAGATCGGCCCCGACCGCTGGGAATTCACCTACATCGGCCCCTCACCCACCAGAAAACACCGACGTGAGCCGACACCGCCTCCGTGTGAACGGCGGCCCGGCCGAGACGCGGTCCCGCATGCCCTTGATCAGCTTTCCCCCGGGCCGATCCGGGAGACAGAGCGCGGGCCGAGGAGGGGGCCGTCCCGGAGGCGGACAAAGAGCAGGAACCACTCTGAGGAGGAGACCACTCTGGATAGGGGAGGACGGAGTGGCTGACAGAGAGGAATCGTTCCGGCGAGGAGGACTTGCCCGGAGAGCAGAAGCCATGCGGGGAGGAGGAGGGCGATCATGGGGAGGAGGAGCGTGCCGGTGCTCGTCATGGCCGCCGGAGCGGGCCGGACGCATGGCGCCGTTTGCTGTGCCAGGATCGGTGGCGTGGTTGTCTACACACCAGGACAGGTCGTAGAGGAGACCGGGTTCAGCCTCGACACCCTTCGTTACTACGAGCGGATCGGGTTGCTCGAACCGATCGGCCGTAACGCGGCCGGTCAGCGACGGTTCACGGAGGACGATGTCAGCTGGCTGGGCATGGTCCGCTGTCTGCGTGACACCGGGATGCCGATCGCGGAGATGGTGCGCTTCGCCCAGTTGGTACGGCAGGGTGAGCACACGATCAGGGACCGCATCGCCCTGCTGGAGGCGCACGACCGCAAGGTCGAGGCTCAGATCGAGGATCTGCGGCACAAGCACGGGGCGGTCCGTCAGAAGATCCAGTATTACAAGGACGTGCTGGGAGGGCCGGTCTTGACCGGGGTCTCGGCGCAGGAAGACGTCCGTGGACAGAGCGTGCCCGCCACGATGTGAGACCGCGGAGGACGGTGAGGAGCGCGGTTCCTCCCGGCGCGGTTCCCGCACCTGGCCGTGGGGGATGTGAGGGAAGCGGGTTCGGGGGAATTCAGGTCGTCTGGTACGCCTGAGCCTGTAGTCCGTACAGATCGGCGTAGAGGCCATCGAGGGCCATCAGTTCCTGATGTGTGCCATGTTCCACGACCTCACCGTGATCGAGCACGTAGATCCGGTCGGCGTAGCGCACGCTGGCGAGCCGGTGCGTGATGAGCAGGACCGTGCGGCCGTCGGCGTGCCGTCTGATCCGCTCGAACAGTGCGTACTCGGCGCGGGCGTCCAGTGCCGCCGTGGGTTCGTCGCAGATCAGCAGCGGCGCGTCCCGATAGAAGCCGCGGGCGATCGCGATGCGCTGCCACTGTCCGCCGGACAACTCGTGCCCGTCTTTGAAACGGCGGTCGAGCAGCGTGCGATAGCCGTACGGAAGCTCCTCGATGACCTGGTCGGCTCCGGCGACCTCGGCGGCGCGGATCACCGCGTCCCCGCCCTTCTCCATGCCCATCGTGATGTTGTGCCGGGCCGTGAGCGGCCATCTGGTGTGATCCTGGGCGATCACCGCGATCCGGCCCCTGAGCCGATGCGGGTCCACCCCGCTCACGTCTGTTTCGTCCCACATGACGCGGCCGGTGTCCGGCTCGTACAGCCCGGCGAGGATCTTGGCCAATGTGGTCTTGCCCGAGCCGTTCTCTCCGACGAGGGCCACGACCTCGCCCTGGTCGATCCGTACGGACACGCCACGTAGTGCCGGTCTGTCGGCGCCGGGATAGGAGAAGAGCACGTCCTCCACCGAGATGCGACGGAAATCGGCGGGGGCCTCCCCGGACCGGTGCGTCGGGATCCGCGCCTGAGCCTGGGCCACGAAGTCGAGAAAATCCGTGAAATAGAGCCCTTCCTCATAGAGCCGGTTGGTCGCGAACATGAAGTTCGCCAGCGATGACTGGCCCGAGCGGATGGCGAGCACGGCGGTGCCGGCCACGGCGAGAGGCACGGCGCCGACCGCGAGGAGCACGCCGAGCGCCACATAGACGACGCCCTGACCGATGCCGCTGAGCGCCTCGCCGACGATCCTGGCGACCGTCTGCCGGCGGGCCAGGTCGATCATCACCTTCTGCTCGCCCCGGGCTACCCGGTCGTGCATCCGCAGCAGGAAGCCGCGCATGGTGAACGTCCGGACCTCGGCGGCGGTGTCCTTGTCCGCGAGCAGGTCCGAGATGATCCACTTGCGGCGGCGGGCCGGCACGAGCAGAAGATCGGTGGCGTATCTCATCCGAGCCGCGCGGATCGCCGCCCATGCGTCGGGGACGACGGCCAGCAGGAGGAGCGGCAGAAGCACGGGGTGGAGCACGCCGAGGACTCCGGCCGCCGCGGCGATCCCGACCACGCCGGTGACCGCGTCGATCGCGGTGTCCACGACGGTGTCGGCCATCGCCATCCCGCGCAGCCGGGCACGCTGAAGGGAGTCGTGGAACTCCGGGTCGTCGAAGCAGACGAGGTCGACCTGGCTGGTCAGGCCGTAGAGGCGGGTCTCGGTGATGCGGCTTACCTGGGGGCCCAACCGGGACTGAGCCCAGCCGGCGCCCGACTGGAGCAGGGTCCGCATGACAGCGGCCGCGCCGACCAGCAGCAGACTGGGCAGCGCGGCGCGGACCCGGTCGGGAGTCGGGCCCGCCTCGAAGAGAGCGGTGAGCGCGCCGGTGGTGGCCAGCAGGCCGAAGGCCGTGAAGACGCCGCCGAGCATGCTCAACGTCACGGTGGCGATCGTGTCGCGTGGGCTCGCCTGCCACGCCATGCCGAGCGCCTGGCGGATCAGGCCGGGTAGCCTGCGCGCCACGGTGAGGAACCCGATCCCGGCCATCGTGTCCGCATGGCGGAACCACTGTGGCGAGTCGATCTCGGCCAGGGACGGCAGGTCGTCATCGTCGAGATCCTCGGCCGGAATCGTCCCCTTGGCGGTCGTCTCCGCCGTGATGGTCTCTGCTGTGTCCGTCTCCGCCGTGGTGGTGGTCCCCATGGCGGTCGTCCCCGCCGTGGTGGCCGTCTCCGCCGTGGGGGTCGTCCCTGTGGTGGCCGTCCCGGCTGTGTTCGTCTCGGTCGGGGACGTTCCCGCCGTGGTCGTCCCTCCAGCGGATGTCCCCGCCGTGGTCGTCCCGGCCGGGTCGCTTTCCGCCGGGTCGCTTTCCGCCGGGTCGCTTTCCGTGGGGGCGGTGTCGGGAGCCGTCATAGATGCAGTTTGAACGTGGGGACCGACAGGTTCACCGGCTTTCCCGGACAAGGCCGGTGGAACTTTCACGATGCAGAGACGTTATCCGGACAAACTTGACGCCGAGCCTGCGGAGGTGGGTTGATGAAGCCTTGCTGACAACGTTGTCACCAATACGTACGTATCTCGGGACCCGGTGTCATCACGAGAACGTGAAGGGATGTTGCGATGAGACGACGGTGGATGGCGGCCGTCGCGGTCTCTGTGGCCGGTCTGCTCACTCTCACCGCCTGCGGCGGCGCGAAGGAGAGCGGAGGGGGTGAGGCCGCACACAAGAAGGTCGAGGTCTTCTCGTGGTGGACGGGCCCAGGCGAGGCCGACGGCCTGAAGGCGATGCGTGAGATCTTCGCCAAGCAGAACCCGGATTTCGAGTTCTTCGACGCCGCCGTCGCGGGCGGCTCCGGTGACCAGGCCCGGGCGTTGCTGTCGAGCAAGCTGCAGGCCAACCAGCCGCCGGACACCTTCCAGGGGCACGCGGGCGCCGAGCTCCTGGGATACATCGAGGGCGGCAAGCTCGAATCGGTCAACTTCCTCTACGACGAGCTCAAGCTGAAGGACGTCTTCCCGCCGCAGCTCATCGACCAGATCTCGGTCCAGGGTCAGATCTACTCGGTGCCGGTGAACATCCACCGGTCGAACGTCCTCTGGTACAACCCGTCCGTACTGCAGGAGGCCGGGGTCGAAGGCGCGCCGGCGACCATCGACGAGTTCGTCGCCGACCTCGAGAAGGTGAAGAAGACCGGGAAGATCCCGCTGTCGATCGGCTCGCAGTGGACCGTCGTCCACCTGCTCGAGAGCGTGCTGCTCGGCTCGCTCGGCACCGATGCATACAACCGGCTCTGGGAGCCGAACGCCGACTGGTCGAGCGCCGAGGTCACCAAGGCGCTGGAGAACTTCAAGGTGATCCTGTCGTACGCCGGGACCCCGCAGGAGGACTGGCAGCCGGCGGCCAAGCAGGTCGCCGACGGCGAGGCCGCTTTCAACATCATGGGCGACTGGGCCTACGGCTACTTCCACAACCCGCCGGCGGGCGGTCTCGGCAAGGAGTCGCACAAGGACTTCGACTGGGCGGCCTCGCCGGGCACCGATGGCACGTTCATGTGGCTGTCGGACAGCTTCACGCTGCCCAAGGGCTCGCCCAACCGGAACGGCGCGATCGCGTGGCTGAAGGTGGCGGCCGGCAAGGAGGGCCAGGACGCCTTCAACCCGCTGAAGGGATCGATCCCGGCCCGCACCGACGCCGACAAGTCCCTCTACCAGGACTACCTGGGCTGGAGCCTGGAGGAGTGGTCGAAGGACAAGCTCGCCGGTTCGATCCAGCACGGCGTGGTGGCCAACGACGCCTGGCGCAGCGCGATCAACGACGCGGTCGGCCTGTTCCAGCAGAGCCAGAACGTGGCCAAGCTCCAGGAGGCGCTGGTCTCCGCCGCGAAGAACAACAACCAGTGAGTTGATCTACTTGTACGGCTCACGCCATCGCGACGGCGTGAGCCGTACATGATCTTGTGAGGTGGAAGTGACGACGCGCGTGCGCAGATGGCTGCCCGGGCTGCTCCTGGTGTCGCCGTCGATCGTCCTCATCGCCGTCTTCGTGTACGGCCTGCTGGGGTGGAACTTCAAGGTCGCGATGACCGACAAGCACAACGAGATCGCCGAGATTCCCGGCAATTTCGTCGGGCTGGAGAACTTCGTCAGCATCTGGAGCGAGGAACGCTGGGGCCTGTCGGTCCGGCACTCGATCATTTTCACCGCTGTCTTCGTCGGCGGCGCGCTCGTCCTCGGCTGGTTCCTGGCGTTCCTGATGGAGAAGGGGATCAGGGGCGAGGGCGGGTTCCGGGCGATCTACCTGTTCCCGATGGCGATCTCGTTCATCGCCACCGGCGTCGTGTGGCGGTGGCTGATGAACAGCGCCACGGGGGAGCGGGCGGTCGGGCTCAACCGGCTGTTCGGCTACCTCGGGCTGGACTTCCTGCAGTGGCAGTGGTTCCGGGACCCCGATTGGGGGATGGCCGCGATGGCCGTTCCGGCGATCTGGCAGATGTCCGGATACATCATGGCGCTGTTCCTGGCCGGATTCCGCGGCGTGCCCGAGGAGCTCCGTGAGGCCGCCCGCGTCGACGGATGCAACGAATGGCAGGTCTACCGGCGGGTGATCCTGCCGATGCTCCGCCCGGTCACGCTGTCGGCACTGATCATTCTCGGGCACATCTCGCTCAAGGTCTTCGATCTCGTGGTCGCGGTGTCGGGCAAGCAGATCATCACGGACGTGCCGGCGACGTTCATGTGGACCGCGGTCTTCGACGCGCACGACCCGGCCAAGGGCGCGACCATCGCCGCCTACATCGTGCTGTCCGTGGTGATCTTCATCGTGCCCTACCTGATCTGGAACGCCAGAAAGGGGAACCGATGACGCGCGGCAGGACGCGGGCCGCCCGCTGGGTGCGACTGGGCCTGCTGGTCCTGTTCGTGGTGGTGTTCCTGATCCCGGTCTATGTGCTGCTGGTCACCAGCTTCAAGCCGCTCAGCGAGGCCGACCCCGGTCAGGCGTGGAATCTCCCCAAGGTCTGGACCGTCGAGGCCTGGCGCGTCGCGTGGGAGAAGCTCGAACCCGGAATACTCAACAGCTTCCTGCTCGCGATCCCCGGTTCGCTGCTCTCGGCCGCGCTCGGCTCGATGAACGGGTACGTCCTGTCGAAGTGGCGTTTCCCGGGGGCGGACGTGGTGTTCACGCTGTTCCTGTTCGGGATGTTCATTCCGTACCAGGGGGTGATGATCCCGCTGGTCCAGCTCATGGTCGATCTGGGCGACTGGGTCAACCTGGATCTGTACGGCGGTATCCCGGGACTGACCCTCGTTCACGTCGTGTACGGAATCCCGATCTGCACGCTGATCTTCCGGAACTACTACGTCACGATCCCGGATGAACTGATCGAGGCGTCCCGGGTCGACGGTGCGGGGATGCTGCGCACGTTCTGGTCGATCGTCCTCCCGGTCTCGGGGCCCGCGTTCGCCGTCGTGATCATCTGGCAGTTCACCTCGATGTGGAACGACTTCCTGTTCGCGGTGTTCCTGACCGGCCCGACGTCATGGCCCGCCACGGTGATGCTGAACAACATCGCGGGCGCCCAGACCGTGCCGTACAGCCAGCAGATGGCCGCCGCGATCCTCGCGTCGATCCCCACCATGGTCGTCTACGTGCTGCTGGGGAGGTTCTTCATGCGCGGCCTGATGGCCGGCGCGCTGAAGGGCTGACCATGCCCGGGTTGACCACGCCCGGGTTGATCTGGCCGGGTCAGGGGGCGGGTTGCGCCAGGGAGCCGGGCCGGGTCAGGGGGCCGTTTCGCCGGAGCCACGCTCGATGAGCCGGATGGGCAACTCCAGGCGCAGGACCGGCCCGGCGTGCCCGGACAGGCGCCGGAACAGCATCTCGGCCGCCGTCAGGCCGAGCCGGGACGGGTCCTGCGCCACGATCGTGACGCCGAGCAGGTCGGCCAGTTCGAAGTCGTCGAAGCCGACCAGCGCCAGGCCGGCCAGGCGCCCCGGACCGTGGCGTACGCGCCCGTGGTTCGGGGGGCGGCGGGCCGCGATCGCGTCGAGGACCCGAAGGGCCGCCACCGTGGTCCGGCCGTTGCCGGTGAAAAGCGCGGTCGGCGGGTCCGGCAGCGCGAGCAGTCGTTCGACGACGGCGCACACCCGCTCCTGGTCCGGGTGCCCCATCGCGACGAGGCTCTCGTCGTACGGCAAACCGGCGGCGGCCAGGGCCTCTCGATAGCCGCGCAGCCGCTCGACCGCGGTGAAGATGGCGGGCGAGTCGGCCAGGAAGCCGATGCGCCGGTGCCCGTGTGCGATCAGGTGGGCGACGCCGGTACGCGAACCGCCCGCGTTGTCGCTCAGCACGGAGTCGGCGCGGCATCCCGCGCCCGGGGGACGGTCGGCGAAGACGGCCTTGATGCCGGCGTCGAATTCGGGAGCCAGGTAGCCGTGGTCGGTCGCGGCGGGCACGATGATCAGCCCGTCGACCTGGCGGGCGCAGAAGGCGAGCACCAGATCACGCTCTCTGGCGGGATCCTCCCCGGAGGAGCCGGTGAAGAGGAAGTGATCGTGACGCAGCGCGACATCCTCGACCGCGCGGCTGAGCTCGGCGTAGAACGGGTCGGCCACATCCTCGATCACCAGGCCGATGCTCGCGGTGCGGCCCCGGCGCAGCGTACGCGCGCTGTCGTTGCGCCGGTAGCCGAGCCGGTCGATCGCGGCCCGGACCCGCTCCGCCGTGGCCGGGTTGACCCCCGGCTCGCTGTTGACCACACGGGAGACGGTCTTCAGCGCCACGCCCGCGGCCGCCGCCACGTCGTTCATGGTCGGCCGACCGGATCGCTTCTCTCCCACGGTTCTGATCGTCCCGTATCACGGACGGTGGTGACAACGTTGTCAGGTCCTCGTTCCGCCTAGGGCGTGTATCGAAGTCCGGGTGGTGCCTGAGCACGGTTGACGCGTCGGAGAGGTCGTAGATCGACAACATAAGAGGTCTCCGGTAAGTGGTTAGTCGACCAAGAAAAACCTGAAACCGGAGACCTCGTGGCCACCTTAGCGGTGACACGGCGGTTCGACCTCACCGATGCGCAGTGGGCGGTACTGGAGCCGCTGCTACCAGCGCCGAAACGGTCGGGCCGGCCATCGCTGTTCAGCAAGCGGCAGCTGATCGACGGGATCCGCTGGCGGGTACGGGTCGGCGCCCCCTGGCGGGATGTGCCCGCCTGCTACGGATCCTGGCCGGCGGTGTATGCGCTGTTTCGGCGCTATCAACGGGACGGCACCTGGCAGCAGATCCTGACTGCCTTGCAGGCGCAGGCGGACGCGGCCGGACGCATCACCTGGGACGTCAGCGTGGACTCCACCATCGCTCGTGTGCATCAGCACGCCGCCGGGGCGCGGAAAAGGGGGATCTGCAGGCCGAGCCGCCCGGCGGCAGGTACGGCGCCGAGCCGGCCGATCACGGGCTGGGGCGTTCTCGTGGCGGGCTGACCACCAAAGTGCATCTGGCCTGCGAGCAGGGGCAAAAGCCGCTGGCCATCGTGCTGACCGCGGGACAGCGCGGCGACAGCCCGCAGTTCACCGCGGTCATCGCCGGTATCCGGGTGCCCCGGCTGGGCGGCGGGCGCCCCCGCACCCGCCCCGACCGCGTCCTTGCCGACAAGGCCTACACCTCCACGGCCAACCGCGCCTACCTGCGCCGCCGCGGGATCAAGGCCACCATCCCCAGCAAGACCGACCAGGACGCCAACCGCCGCGCCAAAGGATCCAAGGGCGGGCGGCCACCCGCCTTCGACCCGCAGATCTACAAGCAGCGGCATGCGGTGGAGTGCGGCATCAACCGGCTCAAACGCCACCGCGCTGTCGCCACCCGATACGACAAACTCGCCGTCCGCTACGAAGCCACGGTCCTCATCGCCGCACTCAACGAATGGCTCTGACCGACTTTGATACAGGCCCTAGTAAACATGTCTGTTCTCCGGCACCGGTCGCCGGAGGGCGATTGACGGGTCTGTGCCGGTGGCGTAATTTCCACAATCGGTACGGGTGAAGAACGATCGTTCGGCTGGCGAACGGTTGATGTCGACGCATGCCTGTCGCGAAGGAGAGCCGATGAGCACGGGCTCGATGACCACCGTGAGCGATGCCGTGTTCGACGTGCTCCGCCGCACCGGCATGACGACGATCTTCAGCAACCCCGGTTCCACCGAGATCCCGATGCTGGCCGGACTGCCCGGTGATCTGGACTTCGTGCTCGCCCTGCACGAGGGGTCGGTCGTGGGAATGGCGACGGGCTGGGCGATCGCCCACGGCCGCCCGGCCGTCGCGCTGCTCCACACCACGGCGGGGCTCGGGAACGCGGTCTCCGCCATCGCGACGGCCCGGGTCAACCGAGCCCCGGTCGTGGTCGTCGTCGGCCAGCAGGACCGGCGGCATCTCGCGCTGGAACCGTTTCTCGCCGGGCGGCTGCACGGCCTTGCCGGGGACTACCCCGTTTGGACCGACCACCCCCTGCGCGCACAGGACGTGCCGGGCGCCATCGCCCGCGCCCGGCACGAGGCCGTCACCGGCCGCGGCCCGGCGCTGGTGATCGTGCCGATGGACGACTGGTCGGCGGAGTGGGACGGCACGGTCGAGGCCGCGCCGGCCACGGTGATGCGGCCGGTCGCTGTGGACGAGCGCGATCTCGCCCCGCTCGCCTCCCTGATCGCGGCGGCGGACTCGCCCGCGCTGGTGGTCGGAGCCGGCGCCGACTCGGCCGAGGCCTGGGCCGCCCTGACCTCGCTCGTCGAGCGGCTGGGCTGCCCCGTCTGGCAGGAGTCGTTCGGAGCAAGGGCCGGTTTCCCGCAGGACCACCCGCGGTTCGCCGGGTTCCTGCCCGCCGACCGCTCCGGACTGCGGGCGACGCTCAGGGGCCATGACGTGGTCCTGGTGGTCGGGGCCGCGGCGTTCCGGCAGTATCCGTACGAACCGGGGCCACTCGTCGACCCCGGCACGCGGATCGCGGTCGTGAGCGACGACCCCGCCGAGGTGCACCGCAGTCCCGCCGAGCTCGCCATGCTCGCAGATCCCGCGGCGGCCTGCGCGCGGCTCGCCGCCCTGGTCCCCGGACGGGCCCCCGCTCCGCCGGTCTTCCGGGCGCCGACCCCGCCGGTGCCCGCTCGTGCCGGTGAGCCGCTGCGTGCCGCACATGTCCTGCACGAGCTCGCCGTACGGCTCCCGCCGGAGGCGATCGTGGTGGAGGAGACCCCGTCGTCCCGGCCCGACCTGCATCGGCTGCTGCGGGCCCGGCGGCCGCTGGGGTTCGTCTCCGCGGCCATGGGCGGGCTCGGCTTCGCCCTCCCCGCGACGGTCGGGCTCCGCATGGCCCTGCCGCACCGGCCGGTGGTCGGCGTCGTCGGAGACGGATCGTCGATCTACGGCATCCAGGCGCTGTGGAGCGCGGCGCACTACCGGGTGGGCGCGCTCTTCGTCGTGCTCGCCAACGGCCGCTACGCGATCATGGACCGGCTGGCGGAGAAGAACGGCGCAGGCAAGGCTCCCTGGCCCGCGTTCACCGAGGTCAGCCTCTCGGCGATGGCCCGTTCTCTCGGCTGCCCGGCGATCCGGCTGGACTCCCATGCCGATCTCCTGGCCGCCCTCGACGAGGTCGTCCCCACGCTCGGCTCGCGTACGGAACCGCTGCTCCTCGACGTCGCCGTCACGCCCGACGCCGAGTTCCATCCCTAGCTCGTGGGTTCCATCCCCAGGGCGTGATCGGCGAGGCATGCCCTGCTACAGGCGGTTCAGACGGCGCATGCGCCACCCCACACAGAGTTCTCCCTCGGTCACCTTCCGGCCGTCCCAGGGCGGGGAAAGGTCGTCGCTGATCACCCTTATATGGTTTGGGGGATGATGAACCACCATCGGGTAGATCGTGGCCGTTTTCTGCTTTTAGTCGGGTTCGTCCTGGCGGGGTGGAACCTCCGGCCCGCGCTGGCCGGGGTGTCCCCGCTGCTGACCGACATCATGGGGGACCTCGGACTCACCGCGGCGCAGGGCGGGGCGATCACCACGGTCATGGTGGTCTGCCTCGGCCTGCTCGGTCCGCTGGCCCCGTTCCTCGCCAGCCGGGCCGGGCTCGACCGCACACTGCTCATCGGCCTGCTCGTCCTGGCGGTCGGGGTCGTCGTGCGCAGCGCCGGCGGTGTCGTCGCGCTCTACGGCGGGGCCGCCCTCGCCGGTGCGGCCATCGCGATCATGAACGTCATCATGCCGGCCATCGTGAGGCAGCACTTTCCCACCAGGATCGGACCGCTCACCGGTGTCTACGTCTCATGTCTGGTCGCGGGGGCGGCCGCGGCCTCGGCGGTCATGGTCCCGCTCGCCGAGGTGGTCGGCTGGCGGTCGGCCGCCGGGTCGGTGGCGCTGCTCGCGCTGGTCGCGGCCGGGCTGTGGTCGCTTCAGGCGTTCCGTACGCCGGCGCGGCGCGGCGAGCGCGCCCCCGGGCATCGGCCGTACCGGGCGCTGCTGCGCAGCAGGACCACCTGGCTCGTCACGGCGTTCATGGGGCTGCAGTCGCTGACGTTCTACATCATGCTGGCCTGGCTGCCGACGATCTTCCAATCCGCCGGCGTCGCGGCCGATCAGGCCGGATATCTGCTGGGACTGACGAACCTGGCCCAGATCGCGGCCACCCTGACCGTCCCCGTACACGCCGGAGCGGCTCGGTCCCAGGTCCCGCACGTGACGGTCGCCGCGCTTCTGACGATCGTCGGGTACGGCGGGGTCCTGCTCGCGCCGACGACGACGCCGTGGCTGTGGATGGTCATCCTGGGACTCGGTCAGGGCGCCTCGATCGCGCTCGCTCTGCTGATCATCGCGTTGCGCGCGCCGGATCCGGCCTCGGTGACCGCGCTGTCGGCTGTCGCGCAGTCGAGTGGCTACGTGCTGGCCGCCCTCGGGCCCGTGGCCATCGGACTGCTTCACCAGCTCTCCGGCGGCTGGCGGGTGCCGCTGCTCGCCGGGATCGGCGCATGCCTGCTCCAGCTCGCCTTCGGCATGCTCGCCGCCAGACCGCTGCCGGCGCACCCGAGGCCGTGAACCTCAGTCGTCTCCGAGGATCATGTTGAGGATCCAGCTGATCACACCGACGACGATCGCCCCCCAGAAGGCCGCCCAGAATCCGCTGACATGGAATGGAAGATCGATCTGCTCGGCCAGCCAGCTTGTCAGCAGCAGCAGGCCGGCGTTGACCACGAGGGCGAACAGGCCCAGCGTGAGCACGTAGAACGCACATCCGACGGTCTTGATGATCGGCTTGAGCACCGCGTTCACGATGCCGAAGATCAGCGCGACCGCGAGTAGGGTGACGATCTGCTTGGTGGTGGTGTCGGCGGAGACCGTGATGCCGTCCACCAGTTTCGTGGCCCCCCAGAGGGCTGCGGCGACGACCAGGATCTTGAGTAGGACCTTCACAGGAACGATACTTCCACGATCCGGCAAAGAACGCGCGGGTGAACGTGGCGAAGCCGCGTCCCGCCCTCCCGGCAGGGCATAAAAGACAGGCTCGGGGGAAGTCACCCTGGCTTGGGGGGTGAGGCCGGATGGATGAGCGAGAGATCGAGTCGCTGTCGGCCAGGGAACTGCACGACCGCGCCGTCCGCTATGCCGTACGCCATGGCGACTTCGGTTTTCTGTGGGACCTGCTCAAGGTGATTCCGGCGGCCGAGGCCGCGAGCGGGAAGGCCGACGAGACGACCAATGATCTCACTCGGGTCTCGGCCCTGCTCAGCGATGCGATGGCGGCCGGCGAGGGCCATCTCGGCGACGCACTGCGCCCCGTCTACGTCGAGTATTTGTCGAAGCACCCGGACGCCTGACGGGGTCCGGATGTAGGCCGAAAATCCACCTGCGTATGACGACTTCATGACAACCCCCCTTGTAGGCTTGAAGCAGATCCTCAGGGAAGAGGATCGGACAGACTTTCATGAAGAAAGGACGCGGATGGGGGAACGCGTCCGAGAAAGCGGGGGCCCGCCGGTGCCTTTGGGGAGGGCATGACTGGCGGAACCGCTTTGATCCGGAGCCGGGCAGTTGGGGGACTGCCCGGCTCCGGCGTTTTCCGGCCCGGTTTCTGCCGTCCCGCGTCGACAGGCACAGGCCGCCGGCTCGCTTAACGATCATTTTTCTATGCCAGGCGTGCTTTCCTTGATCTCCGCCCCTTGAACTCGGCGCGCTTCCCTGAGCCAGATGGGCCTCCTCCCTGAGCGCCGCCGATGAGATCGCTCTCTGTCGCACCCGGTCGTGGGTGGACCCGCATCGACAGCGGCCGCACGCCGTACGTCCTCGGCCCGTCCTCGGCTCGTCCTCCTCAAGGGGGGCGGGGCGAGCCGGGAGGAACGTGTCGCCTCCACCGGGTTCCTGATCCTGGCTTCCTGATGACCCTGGCTTCCTGATGCCCCTGGCTTCCTGATGACCCGAACTTCCTGACCGGGCTTCCTGACCTGTGCTTGGGGTAACCCGGTAGATCTTCTGGGCTTTATGGGCGTTTGGTTTTGCTCTGTCCTGACCTGTCCGGTAGCGTCCTATTTGTCATGAACGGGTTGTTCCTCCAGAGAGGAGATCTGCGTGGGGGACCCCATCCGCTGACTCAACGGATCACCGTCTGATCGACCCCGGCCCTCCGGCCGCATATCCCGATATCAGCGCCAGCAGCGCTCGGCACGGGTGATCGACCGATCTCGCCCGGCCCAAGGCCCCTTGTTCACGGCCCGCTGATCTACGGGTCTGCTCGATGTCTCCTGGCCTGCTTCTGTCGTCTCACGAAAGATCCCTATTCTCGTGTTCAAGTCTTGGTTTGGTCTGCGTAACAACCGAAGCGTGTCGAAACTGAGCGCCCTCGCGTGCACCGTCGTCGTCGGCGTCTCCCTCACGGCCGCCGCTCCCGCCCCGGTCGCGCCGGTTGTCAAGCCGGTCAGCCAGACCATTACGGCAATGGAAGACGCCGTCCCTGTGCGGGAGGAGGTCCTGCTCCGCGGCACCACCGTGGGTTCGTACTTCTGGGACGACGCCTCGGGCCGGAACGGGGACACCGGTCTGCCCGCGATCGGCCTGCCGATGCAGAAGGGCATGTTCGCCAGCCCGAGCTGGCCGCTCGGCACCGAGGGATACGTCATCTACAAGGGTAAGAAGGCCCACTTCTTCATCGGCGATCGAGGGCCGGGCGTTCCCTCTGAGCGGGGCGTCATGCTCGATATCGATGGTCAGACCTTCGCCGAGCTCGTCGGCGAGAGGTGGAACACCGACTCACTGACCGTCAGCGGCGACGAGGGCCACATCGAGGTGGACTACGTCGTGACCAAGTGGGGCGAGGGCCCCGGAACCCCGGGCAGGCCCCTCCCCTTCTCGTCGGGCGCCTGGCGAGGCTGAGCGGGTGATCGGGGGCTCCGGCCGCGGGGCTCCCGAGCTTATTTTCCGGTGTGCGCGCGGACTTCAGGAATGCTAGGGTTACGCACGTCGCCTGCGCCGCTAGCTCAGTTGGTTAGAGCAGCTGACTCTTAATCAGCGGGTCCGGGGTTCGAGTCCCTGGCGGCGCACAGATCGAAGACCCGGGTCGGTACGTCCGATCCGGGTCTTTCGTCATCCGAGGTCTTCCGTCGTTCAAGGTCTTGCGTCATTCGAGCGTCATTCAAGCGTCATTCAAGCGGAACCGCCGAAGCGTGCGACGAAACGGCGCTGCCAGGGTGTCTCCACGGCGCGTGCCGCATAGTGCCGCCTGACGTAGGCGACCGCCTCATCACCCTGCACTCCGTCCAGTACGGCCAGGCAGGCCAGCGCGGTGCCGGTGCGTCCGTATCCGCCGCCGCAGGCGATCTCCACGCGCTCGGTCTCCGCCCGTTTCCAGGCCTCGCGCAGTGCTTCGGCCGCCGCCGCACGGTCGGACGGCAGCCAGAAGTCGGGCCACCGGATCCAGCGGGTCTCCCACGCCACTGCCGGCGGTCGGCGGCCCAGCAGGTAGAGCGCGAAGACGGGCCGCGGCCCCTGGGGGAGCGGGTGTCTCAGCCCCCGGCCGCGTACGAGCCGCCCGGAAGGCAGACGCAGCACACCGGCCGCCGTGGGCTCCCAGGTAGTGATCACCTCGCCAGCCTAACTCCACCGGTCGACGCCGCCCGGGTCGCGTGTGACGTCGCGTGCGGATCACATGTAGCCGGAAAGCACGCCGGTGAGCGCGGGCTCGGCGTCGTCGCGAGGCAGAGTCAGACCGGTCGCCATCTCGGCCAGCTCGGCCGCCTTGACGAGATCGCCCTCGGCCTCCATGCCCAGGACGCGCATCTGCTCCAGCAGCCGATCGGGGTCGCCGCCCGAACGGTCGCCCGGCTGATCCGGTTCGAACTGAGTGATGATCACACCGTCCTCGGCGTACACGAAATCCTGGTCGAGGTTGACGTTGAAGAACACCGCGGCGGCCACCGTGCCCTTGCTGAGCTTGCCCATCACGTCGTCCAGAATCCCCGCGAAGCCGTTCGGCTCCACCAGGACCACCCCGCCGGCGACGGGAAACGCGGCGATCGCACCCTCGTCGTGACCCGCCTCCGCCTCAGGATCGACGGTCGCCTCCATTCGGGCGAACGCCTCCGCCGGGGACAGTCCCCGGACGTAGGTCACGCACACGGCCTCGTCGTCGTACCAGCCGCTCAAGTTCATGTGTCCAGGCCCCCTCACAATGGTGGGCCTGATCCTCGCACACGGCTCCGACCGAATCGGAACCTCCGCCGCGGCCTCCGCCCGTGGCCTCCGGATCCGCCGCCGTGATCCGCCTTCGTGATCTACCGAAGCCCCTCGCGCAAGGTAATCGTTACAGCTCCGGAGCCGTATCAGGGCTGCTCAGGCGTACGCTGGGGAAAATGTGACGCGCGGCAGACCATCGGACTCCGGGGGCTGGACTCCTGACATGAGCATGTTGAGGCACCCCGGCACCAGTGGGACCGCCGAGGTGTTCCAGCACATCGCACTGCTCTACCGCGACGACGACGAGTATGTGACCGCGTGCGCGGCCGTCGTGGAGAAGGCGCTCGCGCGCGGAGACCCCGCCCTGGTGGCCGTGCCCCGGCGGGGCGCCGATCTGATCCGGGAACGGCTCGGCCCGAAGTCGGCCGCGGTCGCCTTCAAGGACATGAGCGTCGCCGGACGCAACCCCGGCCGGATCATCCCCGGCGTTCTGCTGGCCTTCGCCGCCGCGCATGCCGGACACCGAGTGTGGATCATCGGGGAGTCGATCTGGTCCGGCCGCAGCGGCGTCGAGTATCCGGCCTGCGCGGCACACGACGCGCTGATCAACGTCGCCTTTGCGGGTCGCCGGGCGGCCATCCTGTGTCCGTACGACGTCTCCCGGCTGGATCCGGCGGTGATCGCCGACGCGCATCGGACGCACCCGCTCGTACAGGACGGCACGGACGCCAGGGCCAGCCCCGCCTACACCGATCCGCTGGAGACCGCCGCGGCCTTCGATCTGCCGCTGCCGCAGCCGCCGTGCGACGCCGCGACCTGCGTCTTCGCCGAGGTCGGCGAGCTTCCGCTGGTGCGCGCCTTCCTCGCGGGCCAGGCCGCCTCCGCCGGACTCGGCGCCCGGCGGACGACCGAACTGCTCATAGCGGTCAACGAGCTCGCGACGAACACCACCGAGCACACCCTGGGGCCCGGCAGGCTGACGGTCTGGGCCGAGAGCGGCAGCCTGGTGTGTCAGCTGGACGACACGGGCCGGATCGCGGATCCGCTCGCGGGACGGATGCCGCCGCCCTACAACGCGACCCATGGCCGCGGCCTGCTCGTCGTGAACGAGCTCGCCGACCTGGTGCGCGTACACCGGCACGCCTCAGGCACCGGCTTCCGGCTGCATTTCGACCTCGTCACCAGGTGACGGGCAGCGTGCGGAATCCACCGGTCAGCCGGTCGGTCCGCGGCTTCAGCCGCTCGTACGGCACGGCCGGCCGCAGGGCGGGGAAGCGCTGGAACAGCGCGCAGAACACGCTGCGCAGCTCCACCCTGGCGAGGCTCGCGCCGAGGCAGTAGTGGCTCGCGTAGCCGAACCCGACATGGGCGTGGAGCATCTCGCGGGAGACGTCGAAGCGGTCGGGATCGGCGTAGACGCGCCCGTCCCGGTTGGCCGCGAACGTGGCGAGCATCACCAGTTCACCCGCCCTGATCGTGACACCCGCGATCTCGACGTCCTCGTGTGCGTAACGGACCAGGCCGTGCTGGCTCGGTGCGGCCGTCCGCATGATCTCCTCCACCGCGCCCGGCACCAGCGAGGGGTCGCGCCGCAGCGCCTCCCGCT
This sequence comes from Sphaerimonospora sp. CA-214678, assembly GCF_050942215.1. Taxonomy (GTDB): domain Bacteria; phylum Actinomycetota; class Actinomycetes; order Streptosporangiales; family Streptosporangiaceae; genus Sphaerimonospora. The sequence goes on along the minus strand of NZ_CP192056.1, from coordinate 4,927,306 downwards.
GCTCCGGGTCGCGCAGGAGCAGCAGCACGCCGTAGTCGATCTGGTTGACCGTCGTCTCATGCCCGGCGAACAGCAGAGCTCCGGCGATCCTCGCGATCTCGTTCTCCGGCAGGTCGGCGGTGGCGAGGTCGGAGTACACGTCCTCGCCCGGTTCCTCGCGCTTCCCCTTGACGATCGTGTACGTGTACTCGCTCATCTCGTCACGGGCGGCGGCCGAGCGCGCCGGATCGGACAGGTCCGTCATCTCCTCGGCGATCGCCCGGAACCTGTCCCTGTCCTCGTACGGCACGCCGAGCAGCTCGCAGATCACCTGAATGGGCAGTGGGACCGACAGCCGGGCGTGCAGGTCGCAGGGGGGACCCTCCTCGGCCATCCGGTCCAGCAGGCCGGTCACGATCTCCTCGACCCGTCCCGACAGGGCCCGCATGCGTCGGGCGGAGAAGGCGGGTGCGAGCAGCCGCCGCATCCGGTCGTGTACCACGTGTTCCGTGGCGTGGTCGCCGTTCGGCCCGCCGATCAGGGCGTTGTTGGACAGGCGCGGGGCGGACTCGGGAGTCGGATGCGACCGGCCGAACCGGTGGTCCGCGAACACCTGCCTGATCTCGTCGTACCCGCTCACCAGCCACGCCTCGTCACCGGTCTCGGTCAGGACCTTGGTGATCGGTTCGCTGTCCCGCAGTTCGGCGAACTCGAAGGAGATCTCCAGGACGTCACTCCGCGCGAACGGCAACTGAGGGAGTCGAGACATGTCAGATTTCCCTTCAAGAGACGGCGGCCCCTCGAAGTTCTCACCCGATCAGCGACGATGCAATGCCGAAATATGTTGATATGTCGTTACCTGACCGCAAGTCGAGTGAATCCTTGGCCGTTCGCCGTTCGCCGTTCGCCGTTCGCCGGCTCGATCGGGAAGTGGTCGCCGGTTCAGCCGGGCAGGCGGAGACGGCCGGTGATCCAGTCGGTCACGATGGTGAGGACCTCCGGGTCGGTCGGTTTGCGCACCAGCTTCTTGTAGGCGGTCAGGCTGGGGGCGGCCGGGTCGCGACGGAGCAGGTGGGTCAGGTCCGGCACCCGGATGGTCCGTACGGGGCCTGCGGCCAGTGCGGCGATCTCGTCCAGGTCGGCGGGGTCGGTCTGCAGGTCCTTCTCTCCGGTGAGGGCCAGCAGCGGCACGTGGGACGCGCGCAGGAGCGGCACGGGGTCGAAGGCGATGAACTCCCGATGCCACCTGGCGTTGATCTTCCGGCCCTGCATCCGTACGACATCGGTGGTCGTCGCCTCGATCCGGGCGATCGTCCGCGCCTGCTTCTTCAGCAGGTCGAGGCGGAAGAGGCGCAGGAGCATGCGGACCGGCCGGGGCAGGCTCGCCGCGATCTGCCGGGCCTGCCACCTCAGCGTCTCCTCACCGGTCTTGGCGATGCCCGACAGCAGCACGACCCCGGCGAGCCCGAGCGCCGGCTCGCCGCCCATGAGCGCCGTCGCGATGCAGGCGCCCTCGCTGTGACCGATGACGAACATCGCCTGCGGATCGACGTCCGTACGGGACCGTAGCCAGGCCAGTGCCGCCCTCGCGTCGTCGATGTTGTCGTGCAGCCCGGCGGCGAGGAAGACGCCCTGCGACTCTCCGACGCCGCGCTTGTCGTACCGGAACGACGCCACTCCGGCGCCGGCCAGGGCGTGCGCGAGGTCGCGGCTGACCCCGATGGGCATCCGGCGGTGGTCGGCGTCCCGGTCCAGTTCGCCGGAGCCCGTGATGATCAGTGCGGCCGGGTGCGGCCCGGGCCCGGCGGGAGACGCCAGCGTGCCGCCGAGGGCCAGGTCACCGGAGCGGAACGTGACCCGCTCCTCGGCTACCGGCGTGGGTTCGGTCCCGGTCTCCTTCATCGTCGCCATGATGCGTCGTCCTTCCCGTTTCGTACTGGTTTGAGTATTCTCATCATCCGGGTCGGTGTACGCGACCAGCGGAGCCGGCGCCGACCAGCCCGGCGGACGGGGCGGACGATTCCGTCACCCCCGGCAGTGTCCGCCCATCGAGCGGAAGATCTTCACCTCATGCGCGGTGGCCGGACGGCGGGGCCGGGCAGACCGTCTCTCACTACCGTTCGTGTCCGGGCGATCGCATCCGTACCCGGGCGCCGAAGTCTGGGGGTGGTGGCGAAATGCGATTTTCGGCCGAGGAGACGGTCTGGAGACAACTGCGCGGGGAGTACGCGGGTCGCTGGTCCATCTGGCGCAGCGATGCGGGCCGCTGGTACGCGACCAGGTTGACCAGGTCGCTGTCCCGCGCGGAAATGGATCGGGGAATGATTATGACGGCCTTCGGTGAGGACGTGGACGAGCTTCGTGAGTTGCTCGTCGCCCAGGATCGGCTTGCCGCCCAGCCCCTCCCCACCTCGCCGTGATCTTGCGAATTCTCGCATCTGAGGCTAGGAGCAGGAACGTCGCTTTCGTGATCTTGCAGTTTCTCGCAGGCGTGCCCTCTGAGCGGGTAAAACGATGTCCGTGATCTTGCATTCCGCATCTGGTGCAAGATCGGCGAGCATGAAGGTGCAGGTCAGGCGGTAAGCCTGCGAGTAATTGCAAGATCGGCGAATGGATTTGAGCAGGTCAGCGGGCCTTCGTGCGAGAAATTGCAAGATCACGGGCTGGGGGTGGGGTGGGGCATCTCGGAATGGCGGGGGGCGGGGCGGGAAATGCATGTTTCATCTAGTTTCATGCCTCGTCGCCCTCCACCTGGGCCCTCCGGCGGCCGGCCGTACGGCGTGCCGTAGAGGAGCAGGGTCAGGCGAAACTTTGTGAGCTGCTAGAACGCCGCAGAGCCCCATAGCTTTCCTGATAAAGGCGGACATCCGCCCGCTAGGTGGAAAACAATCTTGTTTCTCTGCATTCACAAAACCACGGAGAGTCCCGTATGGTGACTGTGGGAGCGCTCCCACGGATAAAGGAGGCGCACGTGAATCTCCCGTTCGGAACCGCGCCGCTGGACGTGGCACTGGTGGGGAACGCGGTGTGGACCGTCGAGTGCCTCCTGCCGGCAGTCGGCGCGAGTGTGGCGGACGCGCGTTCCCTGATCCGTCGTGAACTCGGTAGATGGGGTGTGGAGCGGCTCATCGACGACTGCTGCCTCGTCGTCAGCGAGCTCGCCGCGAACGTGGTGTGTCACGGCGGGACCGTCTTCACCATGCGTCTCGGCAGTGACGGCCACTGGGTCTACGGGGAGATCTCCGACCAGGGGGAGGGCCTGCCGCAGCAGCGGGACGCGGACATGGACTCCACCGACGGCAGGGGCCTGCTGATCGTCAGTGAACTCGCCGACGACTGGGGCGTCACGCCGTACCCCCCCGGCGGCAAGACCGTCTGGTTCGTCATGGGCACCGGACGCACCTCACACATGCCGATCGTGCCGAGCCGATCCAGGATCACGGTCGGCTGAGCCGTACCCGTCATAGTCCATTCCTCCGGGGACACCCACGTTTGAGACGTGCGGGGAGGAAAGAGCAGAAGGAGTAACCCCCGGAGGGAGAGATGACATGCCCGGACGTGAGGAACTCCCGTCGACCCTGGAGCGCTCGCCCAAGGAGGCCCAGGAGACGTGGATCAAGGCACACGACTCGGCCGTCGAGACGTACGGCGAGGGTCAGCGGGCCCACCGCACGGCGTTCGCCGCGCTCAAGCACACCTTCGAGAAGGTCGGCGACCACTGGGAGAAGAAGGGCGGGCGCGGTCCGTCCGACGCCCAGGCGGAGAAGGGCACTCCCAAGCCAGGCCGGACGGCCGAGGGCGTCGACGCGAACGCGTCCAAGCACCACCTCTACGACGTCGCTTCCCGCCTCGGCATCGAGGGCAGATCGAAGATGACCAAGGAGGAGCTCGTCGACGCCATCAAGAAGGCCAACCGCCGAGCCACCGCCAAGGCCCGCGAGTGACCGCTCAGCCCGCGGCCCGCTTCACCAGGTCCTGTACGGCCAGGCGGATCGCGTGCCGGTCGATGCCCGCCTCTTCGAGCTGCTCCTGAGGGGTCGCCGACCCCGGCAGCGCCGAGACGGCCAGCTTCACCACCGGAACGGGTGAGGTCGCCAGCGCGGCGAGCACCGCGTCACCGAGGCCGCCCTCCGGCCAGTGATCTTCCACAGTGACGATCCCGCCGGTGTCGGCGGCGGCGGTCCGCAGCCGCTCGGCGTCGATCGGCTTGACCGAGTAGGCGTCGATCACGGTCACCGCGATGCCGTCCTCCCGCAGCAGGTCGGCGGCGGCGAGGGACTCGTGCACGGTGATCCCGGCGGCCACGATCGTCGCCTGGCCGCCGGTGCGCAGGACCTTGCTGCCGCCGACCGGGAAGTGCTCGCCCGCGTCGTAGACGACCGGCGTGGCACCCCTCGTGGTGCGCAGATATCTGATCCCGCCCAGCCCGGCCATGTCCCCGACCAGCCGCGCCGTCTGGTTGGCGTCACAGGGGTAGAGGACCGTGCTGCCGTGGACGGCCCGGAACGCGGCCAGGTCCTCCAACCCCATCTGCGACGGTCCGTCCTCGCCGATCGACACGCCCGCGTGCGAGCCGACCAGGCACAGGTCGGCCCGGCTGATCGCCGCCATGCGGACGAAGTCGTACGCCCTGGTGAGGAAAGCGGCGAAGGTCGCGGCGTACGGCTTCCAGCCGCGCGCCTGGACGCCGATCGCGGCGGCCACCATCTGCTGCTCGGCGATGTAGCACTCGAAGAAACGCTCGGGGTGTGCCTCGGCGAAGGCCTCGAGCCTGGTGGAGTCGGCGACCTCGCCGTCGAGCGCGACGATGTCGCCGCAGGCCGTGCCCAGCGCGGCGAGCGCCGCGCCGAACGCCTCACGCGTGGCGACCTTCTCGCCCACCTCCCAGGCCGGCAGGTCGAGTGTGCCGGTGGCGGCGAAGCCGTACGGATCACGCGGGCTCGTGGGCGGTCGCACCTCGACCGTCAGGTGGCGCGGCCCGCCCAGCTCGGCGATCGCCTGTTCGGGCTCCGCGATGGGTTTGCCGTGCTTGCCCTCCCTGTCCTCGACGGCCGACACGCCGTGGCCCTTGGACGTCCGGGCGAGGATCGCGGTGGGACGGCGGCGTGCGCCGCGCGCGTCGGACAGGGCGTAATCGATCTCGCCGGGGTCGTGGCCGTCGATCTCGATCGTGTGCCAGCCGAACGCGGACATCCGCCGCGCGTAGGCCGACAGGTCCCAGCCGTGCCGGGTCGGCCCGCGCTGCCCGAGCCGGTTCACGTCGATGATCGCGGTGAGGTTGGTCAGCCCCTCGTGCCCCGCGTGTTCGAACGCCTCCCACATCGATCCCTCGGCCAGCTCGCTGTCGCCGCACAGCACCCAGATGTGGTAAGGCAGGCGGTCGAGCTTGCGTCCGGTCAGCGCCAGCCCGACGCCGACGGGCAGCCCGAAGCCGAGCGAGCCGGTGGCCACGTCGACGAACGGCAGGCGGGGCGTGGGGTGGCCCTCCAGCCTGCTGCCGCGGCGGCGGAACGTCAGAAGCTCGTCATCGGTGATGACGCCCGCCGCCTTCGCCATCGCGTAGAGCAGCGGCGAGGCGTGCCCCTTGGAGAAGATCAGGTGGTCGTTTCCCGGATTGTCCGGGTCGCGTACGTCCAGGCGGAGATGGCGGGCGAGCAGCACGGCCATGAGCTCGGCCGCCGACATCGAAGACGTCGGATGGCCGGAGCCGGCGGCGGCCGACGCGCGCACCGAGTCCACCCGGAGCTGGGCCGCGAGTTCACACAGAAAGCGGTAGTCAGGCTCGTCCACCGCCCTCAACTACCCCGCCCCGGCGAGCTGTACCACCCGAGTCTGGTCATTTCCCGGCAGCGGCGGTCCATTTTGTTCCGGGTCTGCAGGGTGGCTCGTTCGAGCGGCGGGTCATTTCGCGGCGGAGCGCAGGGCCAGGGCCGCGACCGCGGTGAGGCCCGCCGCTCCCGCGGCGACCAGCCGGCGATGCCGGGACAGCCATGTCTGCACGCTGCGCGGATGGGACCGGTCGTCGAAGTCTCCGTGAGCACCGTAGTCGCGGTCGGTGTCCGCCGGCTCCCAGAGGTTCGACACGCCCGTGGGCGGCTCGTCGTCGACGAGCTGCGACTGCACGCCGGTCCTGGCGAGGTAGCGGTCGAGCAGGGCGGGGACGATCCGCTGTCCCAGGATCGTGGCCGCGGTGCTGCCGCCGACCCAGTATTCCTTGCGCTCCGGGTGCTCGGCGGCGAAGACGAGTGCCTCGGCGGCCACCTCCGGCTGGTAGATCGGCGGCACGGGCTGCGCGTGCCGCCGCATCCGGGTCAGCCCCCAGTCGAACTGCGGAGTGTTCAGCGCCGGGAGCTGCACCATCGTTATCTTCACGCCGGAGTCCTCGGCCAGCAGCTCGGTACGCAGCGCCTCGGTGAACCCCTTGATCGCATGCTTGGCGCCGCAGTAGGCCGACTGCAGCGGGATCGACCGGTAGGCCAGCGCAGAACCCGCCTGCACGATCACGCCGCGGTCGCGCGGCCGCATCATCTCCAGGGCCACCCGGGTGCCCCACACGTATCCCAGATAGGTCACCCGGGTGACCCGTTCGAACTCCTCCGGCGCGATCTCCATGAACGGCGCGAACACGGTGGTGAACGCGACGTTGATCCACACCTCGATCGGGCCCAGATCGGCCTCGATCCGCTGTGCCGCCTGCCGTACGCCGTCGTAGTCGGCGACGTCGGTGGCGTACACCTTGGCGATGCCGCCCTCGGCGCCGACGTCCACGGACGCTCCGGCGAGCCCGGCCTCGCCGCGGGCCAGGAGCGCGACCTTCGCTCCTTCGGCGCCGAGCCGCCGGACCACCGCCCGCCCGACTCCGCCGCTCGCTCCGGTCACCACCACGACTTTGCCGTTCAGGCTCACCGTGCATCCTCCCCTCGGGCTCTGGCCGTCAGCCTCTGGACGCTGGGCCGCCGCCCAGTTTGCGCTGTTTGCGTACGGCGAAAATGATGCTGCCGGTCGCGATCAAGGCGATCACCCCGACCGCCACCAGCAGTCCCCACAGATGTGCGGTTACCGACAGGACCGCCACCGGCACACAGAAGAGCAGGACGAACGACGCGATCCGGATGCGAATCACGTCCATCGGCGTCGTCTGGACCATTGCCTTGCCAGTGGGTGACACCTGTTCTTCACCCCAGCTTGGTTCCTCACCCATGTAGCAGCCCCTACCCTCGGATCCGGTTGACTATCGCGGTGGTCGACCGTTCCGGCACGTAGCTCAGCACGCGGACCTCGCCGCCCAGCCGCCGGACCAACTCGGCCTCCGGCAGCAGGTCGGGGTGATAGTCACCGCCCTTGACGTACAGATCCGGGCGGACGAGCGTGAGCAGCTCGGCGGGGCTGTCCTCCTCGAAGACCGTGATGTAGTCGACGCAGCCGAGCGCGGCGAGCACGGCCACCCGGTCCTCACAGTGGTTGATCGGCCGGCCCCGTCCCTTCAGCCTGGCCACCCCGTCGTCGCCGTTGACGGCGACGACGAGCACGTCGCCGAGGCGGGCGGCCTCCTCCAGGTACGCCACATGGCCCCGGTGCAGCACGTCGAAGCAGCCGTTGGTGAAGACGATGCGCCTGCCCTGCTCGCGCTCGCGGGCCAGGCACACGGCCAGCCGGTCGGGCGGCAGCGCGGTGTCGGGGCGGAGGGCCCGCTGCAGGTCGTCGCGCGCGCAGACCGCCGTACCCGCCAGGCGGACCACGACGCTCGCCGCCGCCTGCGCGATGTCGGCCGCCATCTCCGGGGCGGCCCCCGACGCCAGGCCGAGGGCGAACGCCGCGGTGAACGTGTCGCCGGCGCCGATGCTCATCGTGTCCGGCGCGGGCGTCGCATAGGTCCGGTACGGCTCCCGCCCCCGCCGGTGCAGCAGCGTCCCCTCGCCGTCGAGCGTGGTGACCACGAGCTCGGCGCCGGTGGCGGCGAGCAGACGATCGGAACGGGACGACAGGAAGCCCGGCCGGTCGCCGTTCCCGCTCTCGCCGAGGAGACGCTGGACCTCCCGGTAGTTGGGCAGCACCGCGCGGGGGCGGCTGCCACGCCATCTGGCCACGTCGTGCGCGTCCACCACGAGCACGCGTGACTCGCCCGATGTCGATTCGCCCGACGCCGATTGGCCCGATGTCGATTCACGCAGGGCCTGCCGTACCGCCGGGGTGCACACGCCGCCGCCGTAGTCGCACGCGATGACGACGTCGGCGTCCGCGACCAGCAGCCTGATCCGTTCGATGATCTCGCGCTCGGCAGACTCGGGGATCGGCGCGCAGTCCTCCTCGTCGTACCTGGCCACGATCTGTCCGTCGGTGAACACGCGGCGCTTGACCGATGTCCGCCGGCTCCTGGCGATCACCAGGCCGTCGATGCCGAGGCCGCCGAGGATCGCGTTGAGCGTGGCCCCGGCCGGGTCGGCCCCCGTCACCCCCAGCATGTGCACCCGGGCGCCGAGGGCGGCCAGGTTGGCGGCGGTGTTGGCCGCGCCACCGGGCTGCTCCTCGACCTGCTCCAGCGTGACCACGGGCACGGGGGCCTCCTGGGCCATCCGGCTGCTGTGGCCGCGCAGCCATGAGTCGAGCATGACGTCCCCGACGACGACAGCGGTGACGTCGCCGAACCGATCCAGCGTCTCTTCCGCCATGAAGTCCGTCATGTCCGGCCGTTACCCCGAGAAGCAGTCAAGAAACAGCCCGTGACGCACCCCCGCCCGGCGTCCGGCATCGTGTCGGCAGAGGTTGACCTTTGTCCTCGGCCCGCTGTCAGGCGCCGCCGATCGACTTGGACGTTAGTGCTCTCAAAACCCGGTTTTCGCAGCACTAACGTCCAAGTCGACGAGACAAGACGAGACAAGGTGTACGGCGGGCCAGGTCACCCATCCCTTCCCCTGGGTGAGCGTCGACCGCGCACCAGTATCGGGCGCGTGCGTATGACGGGTCGGCGTACTCGGCGTGGTCGGGATGGCAGACGGCTCGGGTGACCTCGATGGACCTGGCGACGGTGACGTTCCAGCAGTTCACGCCGGTCGACAACACCCAGGTGGGGTCGCTCACGCCGGCGCTGTCGGCGTACGCGCAGGTTCCGGGTGAGGCGGCGACGTCGTACTGGTATCAGGTCTGCGCGGGGCCGAAGGACGACTGGACCTGGTGTGAGTCGTCGACCTGGGTCAAGGGCGCCTGGGCCGTCCCGTCGGGCAAGCTGCAGTGGGGTAAGACGTACTGGTGGTATGCCCAGGCAGCGACCAGTGCGGCGACGGCGACGTCGTCGTGGCGGAGTTTCACCACGGTGCCGGAGCAGGCCTCGATCAACGCCCAGTTGGCGGCGGGGACCAACGGGCGGGACTTCGATCACGTCACCGGGAACTACACCCGCACCGAGAGCGATCTCGTCGTCGCGACGGTGGGGCCGCCGCTGTCGGTGACCCGTACCTATAACAGCCTGGATCCGCGGACGGACGGGGCGTTCGGCGCGGGCTGGAGCACGCGGTGGGACACCCGGCTGGAGAACGAGCCGCTGACCTCCACTGTTTTGATCACCTATCCGGATGGGCGGCAGTGGCGGTTCGCGGCCAAGGGGGACGGCATCTACGCCTCCCCGGCCGGGACGTACGCCACGCTGGCCACCCAGTCGGGGGGTGGCTGGCGGCTGATGGACAAGGCGTCCACCTCCTACTGGTTCGACTCGGCCGGTCGGCTGGTGAAGGTCACCGACAGCCAGGGCCGTACCCAGACGCTGCAGTACGGCTCGGACGGGAAGCTGGCCAAGGCGACGGCGACGGGTGGGAGATCGCTGACGTTCACCTGGAGCGGCGGTCACGTGACCAGCGTGATCAGTGACCCGGTGGACGGCACGCCCGTCACCTGGACCTACACCTATGACGGCGACTATCTCGTCAAGGTGTGCCCCCCGACCTCCGGCGCGGCGTGCACGCGTTACGACTACGGTGACGACTCCCGCTATCGCAGCACGGTTTTGGACACCAAGCCGGTCGGTTACTGGCGGCTGAACGAGACCGGTACCGGGCTCGGCAGCGTAATCTCCAACTTCGTCGGTGCGATCAGCGGGATCGGCGACGGCAAGATCGCCGGGGGTGTCGCCGATGTGACCGGCGGGGTGGCCTCGCCGCTGGACGGGGCGTCGGAGACGGCGATGACGTTCAAGGGGACGGCCAATTCGTCGTACGTCTCCCTGCCGGCCAGCGTGGTCAGCGGCCGGGGCGGCGACGTGACGATCGAGGCGTGGTTCAAGACCACCGCCTCGGGCACGATCATCGGCTACCAGAACTCCGCGACCAACGCGCCCAGCGCGTACACGCCGGCGATCTACGTGGGCACCGACGGCAAGCTGCGCGGTCAGTTCTGGACCGGGACGGCCGCCCCGATCACCTCCAACAGCGCCGTGAACGACGGAAACTGGCATCACGTGGCGCTGTCGGGAGCCAAGAACACTCAGACCCTCTACCTGGACGGGCAGGCCGTCGGGTCGATCGCCAAAGCGATCACCAACCTGGGTCAGTGGGACGCCCGCATCGGATACGGATTCGGCTCGTCCAGCTGGCCCGGGACGGTGAGCTCGAGTGCGCCGTTCCCGTTCAACGGGACGATCGACGAGGTCGCGATCTACGGCAAGCCGCTGCGTCAGGAGCAGATCGCCACCCATCACCGGACCAAGCAGGTCCGCCGTCAGCTCACCAAGGTCACCCTGCCGTCGGGGCGGGTCGCCGCGGCCAACACCTACGCCGCCGACGGCGGCCGCCTGCTGACCAACACCGACGAGGACGGTGGCCAGTGGAAGCTGTCGGTGCCGACGTACACCAAGGACGCCACGGGCACATCGCTGGCGAACATCACGGTCACCGACCCGCACAACGGGACACTGAAGTTCGTCAACGACACCTCCCGTGATGATCGCATCGTCTCCTGGACCGACCAGCTCGACAAGAAGACCACCTACGACTACGACACCGGCGGTTTCAAGGTCGAGATCACCGATCCCAACGGCAACGTTCGGGAGTTCGCCAACGACGTGCGTGGAAACCTGCTCGCCGCGACCGTGTGCAAGGCGGCCGGATCGTGCGCGAGCGAGTACTACACCTACCATCTGGACATCGACAACCTGTTCGATGCTCGGAATGATCAGGTGATCGAGTTCCGGGACGCGAGGTCGTCGGACGAGACCGACGACACCTACCTCACCACGATCGAGTACGACCAGTACGGCAACAAGGTCAAGCAGACCGGCCCGGCAACCGGCGACTTCCCCTCGGGACGGTCGGCGAGCTGGACCTACACCGACGGCACCGAGGCCGCTGTGGGCGGCGGCACGACCCCGGCTGGGCTGCTGAAGACCCAGACCGACCGCAACGGCAACGCCACCACGCTCGCCTACAGCTCTGCGGGTGACCTCGCCAAGGTCACCCAGCCGTCCGGGCTGGTCACAGAGACTGCTTATGACGCGATTGGCAGGGTGGTGACGACGACAGAGGTGTCGTCGTCTGTTCCGGACGGGGTGACAACGTCTTACGGCTATGACGCCGCCGGGCGGCTCGTCCGCACCACCGAGGCCGGCGTCAAGAACGAGGTCACCAACGTGACCCACACCGGCGAGACGCGGATCACGTATGACGTCGACGGAAACCCGCTCACCGAGGTCAACACTGACCTGACCGGTGGCGATCCCGACCGGACGATCGCCTATACATACGACACCTACGGACGTGTCGATTCGATTACAGACGCCGAAGGTGGCGTCCGTCGCCACGCCTATGACCACAAGGGCCGCGGAACCAGCTTCACCGACGAACGCGGGACCGTGTACAACTACGGCTACACAGCCCGCAACGAACTGGCCACCATCACCCTGACGGGCTGGACCGGCAGCCCGGTCCAGCCGCAGCCCGCCCGTGACGTGGTCATCGAATCCAACGCCTACGACCCCGGCGGCAGGCTGGCCTCCACGACCGACGCGATGGGGCGGACCACGGCCTACACCTACTACGGCGACGACCGGCTGGCCAAGGTGACCGTCAAGGGGGCCAAGCTCAACGGGTCCGCCACGGCCCGCGACGTGGTCGTCGAGGACAACACCTACGATCTGGTCGGCAACCTGATCAAGCAGGTCACCGGCGGCGCCACCCGGGTCGACGCCGTCTACGACGCGGCCGGCCGCCTCACCTCCACGACGCTCGACCCCGAAAACCTGGCCCGCACGACCACCTACGACTACGACGCCAACGACAACATCACCAAGATCAGCCGAACGGCGGCGGGGACGGGACGCACCGAAGTCACCGAGACCGCCTATAACGAGCTCGACCAGCCCGTCCGTCAGACGGTGCGCAATGACGGGCAGGACCTCGTCACGACCCTCACGATCGACGATCGCGGTCTGGTGACCGGCGTCACCGATCCGCGCGGTAACGCCGCAGATGCCGATCCGGCGGCTTTCACAACGACTCTGAGCTATGACGTAGCCAACCGGCTCATTGAAGTGACGGCTCCGAAGGTAAAGGTCGAGCGGAACGGTTCTGCGCAAGACGGTCATCCCGCTGTACGTTTCGGTTACAACACGGCCGGAGAACAGACCGACTTCGTCGACGGAGAGGGCAACAAGACAACTCGCCTTTTCGACCGAGCGGGCCGCCTGCTAGCCGATCAGTCCCCAACGTACACACCGCCTGGTGGGACCGCGCTGACGCCTCGAACTACTTACACCTACGATTCCGCGGGGTGGGTGACGAAGCAGACTGACCCACGCGGGAACAGCACGATGTTTGTCTACGACGCGCTCGGTAACCTGGTACGCGTCACCGACCCTCCTGCTACAACCGGTGTGACGTCAGGAAACTGGGACTACAGCTACGATCTGGCGGGAGAGACTCTCTCGCTCGTCACGCCCACCGGCGCACGCAGCGAGGCAACCTACGACGATCTCGGGCGGCGAATCACTCAGACGCAGATAGAGCGTCACCCCACGGCGGCTGCCTACACAACAAAATACGAGTACGACACCGCGGGTAACCTGGTGAAGACGACGGACCCCACCAACCGGGCCTCAACGCTGACGGTCAACGCCGCAGGTGAGGTCACCGCGACAACCGACCCGCTGGGCAATACAACAAAATACGACTACGACCTCGCCGGCCGGATCCTCAAGGTGACGGACCCGCTGGGGAACGGTACGGTCGCCGAATACGACCTGGCAGGCCGTCAGATCGCCGCGCATGATCAGGATGGCTCCGGGACCACGCTCCGAACTAGCCAGTTCGGATACGACCCGTATGGCAATCAAACCAGTGTTACCGACAGCGAGGGACACACGACCAGGCGTACCTTCGACGCCGCCGGGTTGGTCACCCGGCTGATCGAACCTGTGTCGGCCACAGAATCCATCGTCACGTCCTTCGGCTACGACGCGAGCGGAGCACGGACCAGAGTCACCGATGGCCGCGGAAACGCGACCTGGACGACCTACAACAGTATCGGGCTGATCGAGTCGAGGACCGAGCCGGCGACTGCTCAGCATCCTGACACGGCGGATCGCGCAAGGACGACCTCCTACGATGCAGCGGGTAACCCGGTGAGCGAACTGCAGCCGGGCGGCGTGCGGATCGACCGCACCTTCGACAATCTCAACCAGCTCCTTAAGGAGACAGGTTCAGGCGCCGAGGCCGCCACGCAAGAACACATCTATGCCTACGACGCCGACGGACGGCAGACCAAGGCTGGCGACCTCACCTTCACCTACAACGACCGCGATCTCATCACCGCGATCACCGGCGGGCAGGCCGCGAGCTACCAATACGACGCTGTCGGTCGGCTGACTCAGCGGGACGACGTCAACGGCCGGGCCACGTTCACTTGGGACACCGCCGACAGGCTCGCCAGTGTGCTGGACCCGGTATCGGGCCTGACCTACAGCTACGACTACGACAAGACTGACCGGCCCACCTCCATCAGGGTGGGCACCAGGTGGACCCAGAGCTTCACCTACGACGCCCTGGACCGTCGCATCTCACAGACGTTGAAGAATACTTCGTCTGACGAGATCGCGAAGATTGACTACGGTTACGACCTCGACGACCACCTGACGTCGAAGACCTCCACCGGTACAGCCGGCGCTGACACGAACACCTACTCCTACGACCAGGCCGGACGCCTGACTTCATGGACGGCACCCACCGGAACGACCACCCAGTACAAGTGGGACGCGGCCGGAAACCGCATCCAGGCCGACGACAAGACCTTCACCTACGACGAGCGAAACCGGCTGATCTCCGGCGACGGAAACGAGTACACCTACACAGCACGCGGCACACTGGCCACCAGTACCAAGGACGGAACCAGTCGGCAATACACGTTCGATGCCTTCGACCGCCTGATCACTGACGGGGATGCCACGTACGGTTACGACCACCTGGAACGTATGACCTCCCGTACCAAGAGCGGGTCTATCCAGAAGTTCCTGTATAGCGACCTCGGCAATGACATCTCCGCCATCAGCGACGGAGTGGGCAGTGTCGGCGGCCGGTACGGCCGCGACGCTGCTGGTAACGCGCTGTCGGCGAAGGAAGGAAACGGTGCGGCTCAAGCTCTCCTCGCGGACCTGCACGGTGATGTAGTCGGCACTTTCCAGGACGGCGGGGACTCGCTCACCAGCTCCACTATATTCAGCCCATTCGGCGAAATCGTCACTCGCTCCGGAACCGCCACCGCACTCGGCTTCCAGAGCGAGTGGACCGACCCCGACAGCGGCAATGTCAACATGCACGCCCGCTGGTACCAGCCCAATGTGGGAGTCTTCGCTTCCGCTGACACCTGGATCCTGGAACCCGATCCCTCCATCCAAGGCAACCGCTACACCTATGCCCACGCTGACCCGCTCACCAACATTGATCCCACGGGACATTACGCGGTGGTGCCGGTGCTTGGGGCGGCGGTAGGCGTCGCTACGGGAGTTGGTACAGCAGCTGTCGTTGGTGCAGGAGCTGTCATTGCAGGGGCTGGCGCCATTGGATTCGCTGCAGGGTATGGTCTTGGTTGCGCTATTTACGGTTGCGGCGGTAGCACCTCTAGCACGAAACCAACAAGCAAACCAACTACAAAACCGGCTAAACCTAATTACGCCCCACAGAAATCTCCTCTTCAACCTGTAGCTCGCCCCACTTCTAAGGCGCGCCCTTCTGCTACCCGTCCTGTGGGAGGCGGTTGCAGGGCCAACTGCAGCGCGCCGGCGCCGAGGCCGGCGTCAGCGCCGACGCCGGCGCGACAGCCGAAGCCTGAACCGATCAGGGCACCAAAGATAGTAAAGAGGAGTTGCACGACGTGCTTCGTGAAGCCGGCCGTGGCGCCATCCGACGACTACACCTATGGCGTCTGCACGATCATGCCTCAGGACCAATGCGGCCCCGCGATCACGGTTGACATAGATCGAGGTAGCGGAGACGGGGAGAGACGTGACATCGGTGACGGCGGCCTCGGCATCTGCCTCGTACGCGCATTCGATTCCGCAAGCTGCAACGACGATAGGCGGCCCGCCGAACAACCTGAAGCCGATCCTTCGGGAGCATCCAACAGACCGCCTACAGTTGACGTAGATAATGGCTGTGAGTCGAAGGTTACGCCTGGACAACCCGATTCATCGGGGCGGCCGACGGCAGGGCTGGGTGTTTACTGTGATGGCAAGATTCCAGCGCTAGACCGTGATCGGCCGGTCGATCCGTTTCATTGGCCGAGTAATAATCCTTGGATTGCAGAAAAAAAGCAATATCAGTACGCACGGTGTCACATCATTGGTCGGCAGTTAGGGGGACCCAGCAAGAATCAGAATAATATCGTGACGTGCAATCAGGCCCCGGTGAATTCTCCAGTGATGAGAGGTATCGAGAATCACGTCAAGGGTGTGATCAGGAGTGGGCAAGGGCAAGGGAGGGTGGTCATTTATACAGTCACCCCCAAGTATGAGGGAACAAGTACAGATCTTGATAGGTTCCTGATGACGGCGTCCGAGGATGGTAGTATCTTCTTAGATGTATGCCTCCATAATGACGAGTATGGGACCATAACCAGTGGCAACACTTGCTGATCTCGAGCGCCTAATCGGCTCTCCCACGAAACCTGCTCCTCCGGTCGGCTGGGTGACAATCGAGAGGGAGACGGGGCTTACGTTCCCACCCGACTACAAGGAAGTGGTCGGGCGCTACGCCCAGTTGGTGATCGATCGAAACCTTGGACTCTGGATATACCATCCTGGCATCTATCCGAATGTGTCCGAACGGGATAGTGCGCTAGTTGTTTTGAATTCCCTGAGGAGTCTGTCGGGATCGATTGATTTGATCAGCGAGAGCGGCGATGTGGTAGAGGTGCCAGAGATGTCGCATTACCCCCAGACGGGAGGCCTGTATCCATGGGCGACTACTCAAAATGGCGATTTTTGCTTGTGGATTACACACCCTGATCCCACTCGTTGGTCTGTCGTCGTGACGGATGGCACCGAGTGGTGGAAATATCCAGGATCTATGCTTGATTTCTTGGTGGGTGCTTTGGATGGTACCGTTTGGTGTCCTATTTTCGGTGGGGGTCTCAGTGTGGAAAAGCAGGAGTTTGCGCGAGAAGATCTTGATAGGCGCTGACCCAGATCTTTCGCGATCATGACGGATGCTCACCGATCGGAATAGATCTTGATGTGGGGTGGCGATCGTGGTGTCTGCGGTTCGACGCGGGCGGCCATGCGCATGCCGTCGGGCTGGCCGTCGGCCATCTCCAGTCGGCCGGTCAGGTCGGCGACGTAGGCGCGGTCGCGGGCCTCGGCCGGGACTGTTGGGCCATAACCAAAGCGCCCGTGCCCGCACGGTCGGCGATGGGATCGATCACCTCACCCGCTCGAACCGCGATCATTCCCACGATCTCAGCTGGGACCTGCGGCGATACCTCATCCTCGCGCTCGACCACGGGAGGAGTTGCCCAATCCGGCAGGGAAAGATATGAAGACACCCGGGCTCCTGGCAGGCGGCGGACTAGGGCGCGTATTCAGTTGTGATCAAGGGGCGGTCCGGGTGAGGTCTTTGATCCAGATCATCGCGGCGCGGAGGTGGAGGTCGGCGAGATAGCTCGCAGGGGTTTTGTCGTAGCGGGTGGCGATACCTCGCCAGGCCTTCAGCTTGTTGATCAGCCGCTCGACGGTGTTCCGCTCCTTGTACAGATCAGCGTCGTGGCTGACGGGCCGACCGCCCTTGCTGCCTTTCTTCTTCCGGTTGGCGGTCTGGTCCTTCTTCTCCGGAATGACTGCCTTGATACGGCGATTGCGGAGGTAGGCGCGGTTGCCTCGGGAGGAGTAGCCTGAGTTGGCTCAATTTAGTGCGCACCTTCGGGGTGGTGGATCTGCTTGAGCGCGTCACGTAGGCCGGAGGGCAGGGGGTCGGCGGCGGTCAGGACGTGGTTGCCGGCTTGGATGCGGATGGTGCGGCAGCGGCGGGCGGTGCGGACGAACTTCTTGATCGACCATCCGGTCCGTGCTTCGATCCACCGGCCGACCGCCAAGGCGGCGAACACGATCGTCAAATGGGCGTCGATCGATTCGCGTTTGTGGTGGTAGATCGGCCGTGCCTTGAGGTCGTGCTTGCTCATCCGGAAGGATTTTTCGATCTCGAACAGCCGGTGGTAGGAATCGATCACGAACTTGGCGGTCACGGGCGTCCCGTCCGGGCAGGCGGCGAGATTGGTGATGTAGCCCTTGAGCCCGGCCAGGGCTTTGGCCTTGCCTACCAGCTCGGTGTTGACGCTCTTGGTGGCGCCGGACAGCTTGATGAACCGGTTCCGCTTGACCGGCGCCTGCCCGTCGATGGCGCGCTGGGCCTTGGCGACTTGCTCGTCGATGCCGCGTAGCGTGCGCCGGGCCCGGTCGGCGCGGTACTGGTAGTAGATCATCTGGTCGCGGCGTGGCCGGCTCGCTCCCGAAGGCCAGGGCTGCACGAAGATGTGCCCGTCGGGGATCGGGGTGTCGGGGTGCTCGCGCCGCCACTGCTTGACCGCATACGGAACGTCGGGGATCTTCATGCCGAGGATGAACGACAGCCCCGCGGCTTCGATGGCCTTCTTGTTCGCCTCGGAGATCATCCCGGCGTCCGCCACGATCGTGACGTCCGGCAGGTCGTGGGCCGCCATGAACTCGGTGATGACCGGGAGCATGGTGTGCGTCTCGGCCTTGTTGCCCTCGAAGCCGGTCACCATGAGCGGGAACCCGGAGGAGTCGGTGAGCAGCCCGATCGTGATCTGCGGGTCCAGACGGCGTTCCTTGGGAAAGCCCGGCTCTCGGAACCCGTCACCGGAGTCGGTCTCAAAGTACAAGGTCGACACGTCGTACAGGACCAGGCTGGCCGGCCCCAGGCGGGCGTGGGTCGCGCACGCACCGGCCAGGGCGTGGCGCCACTGCGGTGTGGCGTAGTTAGGCAGGCGCCGTTTCACCGTGGCATACGACACCGCATCGATCCCGGCTTCGGCAAGGACGCGCAGGCTGTCCTGCTTACTCGCAGGCTCGATCACCCGCGCGAGCACCATCTGCCGGAATACCTCATCGCCTCCGGCTGCGGCAGGGAATCCCAGCGTGTCGTAGGCGCGGGACAATGCGTCCCACAGGTGTTCCATCCGTGAGCTGACGATTTCCAGCGGTCCGCCCTCGGACGGGCTACCTTCCAGCCCCAGATCCAGCTCTTCCTGGCCGGCGGCCAGCCGCTGCCGCGCCACCGCTTTGAGCGTCTCGAGCTCGGCGTCGTCGTGTGCCGACCCGATGTGCTCGATCTCCCGCGATCCGCGGCGGGAGGAGTAGACGATCTGCACCGCCCGGGCACCCGAGGCCGTCTTCACCGTCCGCACGTACGGAGACACGGCCACCAGCGTAGAGACATGATCGATTTAGTGCGCACTTTTCGCCGTTCCCGGCGGGAAACCATCAGGTCAGCGCCCTGCACTCAAGCGTGATCTTGAAACGTGAGCCAAGTCAGGTGGTCCTTCTTCTCCGGAATGACTGCCTTGATAAGGCGATTGCGGAGGTAGGCGCGGTTGCCTCGGGAGGAGTAGGCCTTGACCCCCGGCAACCGCGCCAGGCCGGGGTCCGGGGACGACCGGCGGGCCCCCGGACCCGTATCTTCTTGAGCACGGGGATGAACTGCGGGGGGTCTTGCTGGTCTGCCCGCCCCTGGACCGTCCGAGTAACGCCGCTTTCAACCGGAGCCTGCGCCGCTGCCGGATACGTCGCTGTTGTTCCGCTTCAGGGTCGTTTCCGGTATCCTGCTCCCATTGTCCTTCCCCGTCGCCCCTTTTCGCCGGGCCCGCTGCTGCTCGGCGGCCCGCTCCAGAGCGGCCAAGACCTCCCGGTCAAGGTGCATCCCAGCAGCGTCGTGATGGGCCCGGGCGGTGGTGGAGTCCACGCTGACCAGGGACACGTCCACCTCGCCGTGCTTGGCGGCCTCCGCGATCGGGCCCTCCAGCAGGGCTTCGAAAACACCGGCGTCCCTCCACTGCCGGAAGCGGTTGTGGACGGTCGGCCAGGCGCCGAACTCCTTCGGCATCTCCCGCCACTGCGCGCCCGTCTTGAACCGCCAGATCACGCCCTCGAACTGCTGTCGCAGCCGCTCGGGGTACGGGCCGAACCCGCCGATCGGCAGGTAAGGCGCGATGAACTCCCACTCTTCGTCTGTCAGTTGGACTCGCGTCGCCCAAGAAGGCCTATCGGATCAGGCTTCGCCGCATGGGCGAATCCTGCAGATTGATCGCAATCCGATCCGCGCACTAGTAGGACTTTGTTAGTTGGAGATCTTGTGTGAGATGATCTCCGGGTGACTCCGGCTGAGTTGGCTGAGGTGCGGGGCCGTCTTGAGGACTTCGCGGGTGAGGTGTTCACCTCGTTCACGCGTCGTGAGCAGCGCTCCAACGGCGGGTTGTACCTGCGGGGGTTGATGCTGGACGGACGGCGTAAGTCGATGGTGCCTATGGCCGAGCGGCTGGGGGTGGATCACCAGCGGCTGCAGCAGTTCATTACCTCCTCGACCTGGGATTACGCTGCGGTACGGCGGCGTCTTGCGGCCCGGGCGGCCGGTCTGGTCGCGCCGGAGGCGTGGGTGCTGGACGACACCGGGCACGTCAAGGACGGGGACGCCTCGCCCGGGGTGGCCCGCCAGTACACGGGTACGGCGGGCCAGGTCACCAACTGTCAGATCGCGGTCAGCGTGCACGCCGTCACCGACTCCTGCTCGGCTGCACTGAATTGGCGGTTGTTCCTCCCGGAAAGCTGGGACGACGCGCTGGCTGCTGACGAGCAGGAGGCGGAGCGGGTCGCCCAGCGGCGGCGGCGTTGCGCGATCCCCGAACAGGTGCGGCACCGGCCCAAGTGGCAACTCGCCTTGGACATGCTCGATGAGCTGGCCGCCTGGGGGCCGGCCCCGCCGGTGGTGGTGGCTGATGCCGGATATGGGGACGTGACCGCGCTACGGCTCGGCCTGAGCGCGCGGAACATCCCCTACATCGTTGCCGTCAAGGGCACCACCAGCGCCTACGATGGTGATGCCGTACCCGAGACGGTGCCCTACTCCGGTAGAGGCCGCCGGCCAGTGGCCAAGTACCGCACCACGCGTTCCAGTCTGCGTGACCTGGTGATGTCCGCCGGCCGCTCCCGGCTGCGCCGGGTGACCTGGCGACACGGCAGCAAACACACCACGGGCAACCCGACCGCGAAGATGACCTCCCGCTTCATCGCGCTGCGGGTACGCCCGGCCAACCGTGACATCCCCCGCAGCGACGATGGTCACCTCCCCGAGTGCTGGCTCCTGGCCGAATGGCCGCCCGGCGAGAGCGAGCCCACCGACTACTGGCTGTCCACCCTGCCCGCCGACGTCCGGCTGCGGGATCTGGTACGGCTGGCAAAGATCCGCTGGAGGATCGAGCACGACTACCGCGAGCTGAAGACCGGCCTTGGCCTGACCCACTTCGAAGGCCGTTCCTTCACCGGCTGGCACCGCCACGTCACCCTGGTCTCGGCCGCGCACCTGTTCCTCACCGAGCTGCGCTTGACCTGCCCAAAAGCAGCTGGGGTGGCCTGACCTTCTACAAGATCCTCCACATGCTCCAGGTGTTATTGGCAACCTGGACAGGCCGGTGCCCCACCTGTCATCAACGCCCACCATGACGTAACAAAGTCCTACTAGAGACCTGTACTCCTACCAGGAGCCCCTTCACGTCGCGCCCGCGCACCCCGCCGATCACCGCCACACTCGCGCCGGAGATCCAAACCACCAGGTCAACCAGCTAACTGCTTAAGTCCCTGGTGTTGCGCCGAGGGCCTCATCGTGCTTGCGCTCGATCGGACGGACAGACCGTGACCGCTACTGCCTTGGTCGGGGGCTCGCGGGGCGCATCGCAGTGCTTGCTTTCTGAGCTCAGAGGGCGTCGATTTCGGTGAGGTCGATGTCGATCTCGAAGGGGAGGGAGAGCTTGAGACGGTCGTGGTGGATGCCGGTGAGGGCGTACGCCTTCGTGGCGGGATCGAGCTCGTACACGTAGACGGTGGGGCGGCCTGAGTTGTTCTCCACGCGCCAGAAGTGCGGGATGCCCGCGTCGGCGTAGAGCTGCGGCTTGCGCCTGCGGTCGCGCTCCTCGGAGTCCGGTGAGACCACCTCAACGACCAGCAGTACGGCCTCCGCTTCATATGAGGTCTGATCCGGTCCCCGCTCGGCCTCGGCCTGGATGACGCTCACATCGGGCTCCGGGCGCTGGCGGAGACCGAGGACGAGGCTCATTTCCCGCCGAACGCGCAAATCGCGTGCGATATGACGCCGCAGACCCTCGGTGAGAAGATCGACCGCTCTCATATGGAAGGAAGCTTGGGGGCTCACGAAGACCAAGCTTCCATCAATCAACTCTGTGTGCGCAGGCAGATCCGGAATGTGATCGAGGTCCGCTGCGGTGAACCCTTCCGGGGGCGGGAACACCCAGTCGGGCAGTCGCGGAGAGTCACTCATCGCTTCACACCGTACCTCTGCGGTCATGCGCTCCACGGTAGCAACGCGGGGTCGTCTTACAGAGACGATTCCCCGCACCGGGTATGGCCACGACATCCTTTACCGCCCATTCGGGCAGGGAGTTTGCGGTGAGATGCGGCGGGTAACCCGTACTGACGTGTTTATGCGGGTACGGGGATCCTGGAGATGAGCCGTCGGACGGCCGCAGCGGTTCTCATGGCCGAGGCGGTGGAGTTGCGGCCCAGTGATCCGAACGAGCCGGGGATCAGGCGGCGCCGCCGCGGCCGGGGGTTCAGCTACATCTGGCCGACGGGCCGTGCCGTACGGGATCGAGCCGCGCTGCGCCGGATCAAGGCGCTGGCCATTCCGCCGGCCTGGACCGATGTGTGGATCTGTGTCAGGCCCGACGGGCACCTGCAGGCGGTGGGCACCGACTCGGCCGGGCGCCGCCAGTACCGATATCACGACCTGTGGCGGGTGCAGCAGGACCGGGCCAAGTTCGACCACGTCCTGGAGGTGGCCGAGCTGCTGCCGCGGTTCCGTGAACAGATCGCCGAGGACCTGCGGGGCGAGGGGCTGACCCGCGAGCGGGTGCTCGCGACCGCGGCCCGAATGCTCGACATCGGCTTCTTCCGGGTCGGCGGCGAGGAGTACACCGACTCCTACGGCCTGGCCACCCTGCGGGCCTCCCACATCAGCTGCGGTGACGGCAAGGTCGTCTGTCGCTATCCGGCCAAGGGGCGCAAAGAGCGCGAGCAGGTGCTGATCGACGCAGACGTCTGCGCCGTCCTCGGCGAGCTGACCAGGCGGAACCGGGGGGAGCTGCTGCGCTACCGCGCCGACGGCGGCGGCTGGGCGGACGTGCGCAGCGCAGACATCAACGCCTATCTGAAGGATGCGTTCGGCACCGAGGTCTCCGCCAAGGACTTCCGCACCTGGCACGCGACCGTGCTGGCGGCGGTCGGGCTGGCCGTCTCCCGCCCCGCCCGCAGCACGGCCGGGCGCAAGCGGGCGGTGGCCCGGGTCATGCGGGAGGTCTCCGAATATCTCGGCAACACCCCGGCGGTCGCCCGCGCGTCGTACGTGGATCCCCGGCTGATCGAGCTTTACGAGAGGGGCAGGACGATCACGTTGCTCAGCCTCGGCGAGGACACCGATCGGGGGAGCCCGGCCACCCACGGCCCGGTCGAGCAGGCCGTCATCGCGCTCCTGCGGGGCTGCTGACCTTCCGTACGGACTTGGTCGACGTTTCACCGGGAAGGCGGCGGGCAGCGGTAGCCGTACGGGACCCTTCCGTATGAGTGGGGGAGGCGGGTCGTCAAGTGGACACCGGGGGAGACCAGGGGGACACCATGGAGAGTCCGCACTACGTCGCGGCCCGCGTGCAGCGGGTGCTCGCGGAGGACGACAGGACCACCGAGCTGGGTATTCGGGTGGACGTACGGGGTGAGCACGTCTATCTCCGCGGACAGGTGCCCTCGGACGAACGGCGGCGCACGATCGAGACGGTCGCCCGTGAGGCGGCCCCCGGCCTGCGGGTGCACAACGAGATCACGCTCGTCGAGGTGAGAGAACCGGGGGAGGAGGAGCACTTGTGACGGATCTGCGGATCGCCGCCGTCGCTGACATCCATCTCGGGGCGGACCTGAGCGGTCAGTACCGCAAGCGGCTCGGCGACATCGAGAGCCGCGCCGATGTGCTGCTGGTGGGGGGTGACCTGACCAGGCACGGCACGGTCGCCGAGGGCCGGGTCGTCGCCGACGAGTTGCGCGGCCTGCCCATCCCCGTCATCGCCGTGCTCGGCAATCACGACTACCATTCGGACGCCGACCGCAAGATCATCCAGGTCCTGCGGGACGCCGGGATCATGGTCCTCGACGACGACGGCATGACGATCACGATCAACGGCGTACGGCTCGGCGTGGCCGGCGGTAAGGGTTTCGGCGGCGGCTTCGCCGGCAAGTGCGCCAGCGAGTTCGGCGAGCCGGAGACCAAGGCATTCGTCCGCCATACCCGGGAGATCGCCGACCGCTGGCGTCGCGCACTCAAAGACCTGGACGCCGACCACACGATCGTGCTGAGCCACTACTCGCCCGTCAAGGAGACCCTCATGGGCGAGCCGCCGGAGATCTACCCCTTCCTCGGCAGCTATCTGCTGGCGGAGGCGGCCGACGCGGTGGGCGCCGACCTGTTCGTCCACGGCCACGCACATGCGGGCATGGAGCAGGGGGTGACCCCTGGCGGGATCCGCGTACGGAACGTCGCGCTCCCGGTCATCAAGCACGCCTACGCCGTCTACTGCCTGGACGGCGAAGGCATGTAGGCCGGCGACCCTCTCCTGGCGGCATCGGAACGGCTGGCTGGCTCCCCGTCGGCATGGGAACGGCTCTGTTGGCGACGTGAGTGCGGTTCTCCCGTGACGTACGACGTGGGTGTGGCCCGAATCCAGCCGCTGGATTCGGGCCACGCTTGCGTACGGACGAGAGCCACACCCCTGATCCCGTGATCTTGCAGTTTCTCGCACCGCCCCTCCCTGGCCTGCGTGAATCAGCTCCGTGATCTTGCAGTTTCTTGCAGTCAGGTCGTCTGACCTGCCCGCATGTGTTAGCTGATCTTGCAGTCGTAAGTGCAAGATCACGGATGGTGTTGTGGCTGCTCAGCGGATGGGTCTGCGAGAAACTGCAAGATCATGAACGCGAAATCCCTGCTCACGGTCCGACGTGCGAGTATTCGCAAGATCACGGGCCTGGGGTGGTGGGGATCCGCTGTGGATTATGGATTGAAGATGCTGACGCCACCGGGGCCGACGAGGAAACCGAGGACGATGAGCACGATCCCCCACAGGATGTCCCGGCGGGCCAGGATGACGTAGATCCCGGAGATGACGAGTACGACGGCGATGATCCAAAGTAACGTAGCCATAGACGTGAACTGCCCTGACAACTCGCCGCATAACATCATGAGCCGCTGCCCGAGGTGATCCTCGCCGGCGGCGGGTTCTCCCCGCGGGGTGGTTCGGCAAGGTCACCCATTCGCGGCTTTCATGAGGCGGCTGTAGCCGAGCTGCAGCCAGTCGGAGGCGGCCACGGCCGCCATCGTCGCGCCCGCCATGCGGGTCACCCGGGGGGCGAACACCAGGCCGGCGGCATATCCGGTGGCCACCCACTGGGACAGGCAGAACGGGCAGGTGAACAGCTCGCCGAGGGCGTGGCGAAGCCCCGATCCGCGGACCTCCTCCTTCAGCTCGGAGGGGCCGGAGACGCCTTCGTACTTGGTGAACGGCGCCCGGATCGGACTGGTCACGGTGTCCTTGGCCAGGGTGCGGGAGAGCCGGTGCGTGAACAGGCCCATCAGCGCGATGTCCATCACGCCGATCTTCTCCGGGGCATGGCGGCCGCAGAGCCTGGCCGCGGCCAGCAGCGCGGAGACGGCACCGCCGTACGCTGCGAGCACGCGGGTGTACGACGCGAGCGGGCGCTCCGCCTCACCCTCGTAGGCATGCCGGATGTCCTTCAGGGTCTCGGTCATGGACGCGCCTTACCCGGGATTGTTTGCCGCGAACATCTCGGGGCAAGCGACGTAAGTGGGTAGTCACAGTCATGCGGTCACCGACGCCATCCTGGAGACGCTGAAGCGTGCCGGCGCCGGTCTCAAGGAGGCCGGGGTACGGTTCGCCCTGGCCGGAGGCTGTGCCGGGTACGCGAGAGGCGCCGCCCCGTCGCTTCACGACGTCGACTTCGCACTCGTGGAGGAGGACGTCCCGCTCGCGCTCAAGACGCTCGACGGTCTGGGGTTCCGGACCGCGAAACCGCCGGAGGACTGGCTGGTCAAGGCGTACGGCGAGGAGGGCGTGCTCGTCGACATGATCTTCTCGATCGCCGAACGGCCGGTGACCGAGGAACTGATCGCGCGGGCGCAGCCGATCACCACGGCGGCGATCAGCCTGCCCGTGCTCGAGGCCACCGATCTGGTGGTCTCCTGGATCCTGCCGCTGTCGGAGCACAGCTGCGACTACGGATCGCTGCTGCCGATGGTCCGCGCCATGCGGGAGCAGGTCGACTGGGACAGGGTCGCCGCCGTCGTGGCGCCGTCGCCGTACGCGTCGACCTTCGTCACGCTGCTCGAACGGCTGCGCATCATCGCGCCGACCTCACAGGGCCGGCCGCCGGTCCACTGGCCGTGACTCGCCGCGAACGCGCGACAGGGGCCGTGCCGTACGTACTAGGGCACGGCCCCTTTCGCAGTCGTCCGCGTCCGCGTCTGTCCGCGGCTGGGGATCGGTGGTACGGGCCCGGCCGGGTGCAGTACGGCCCGGGCCGGCGGCCCCGTCCGACCTCGGCGGCTACATGCCCATGCCGCCCGGGCTCTGGAAACGCCCGTAGTAGTCCGCGACACGCTCCCGGTAGCCCGCCTCCCGATAGGCGGCGGAGTCGAACTCCGGTGCGTTCTTGATCTCCTGCTTGGTGCGGCCGACGAAGACCTTGCGCTCGCGCATGTCGATCTGGGTCACCACGCTGGCCGGCAGCATGACCTTCTTACCGAAGATCCAGGGACCGGTGTCCACCACGATGAAGCTCTTACCGGCCTCGTTGCTGGATTCGTCAACGGAACCGATCTTGCCGTCCGTGGCCTCCACGGCGTACCCGGCGATGTCGAGACCCTGTCCGCTTTCCTGTTGAATGCTGGCGGGATAAGACCAAAGGTCCGGTGTCATGATCTATCTCCCTTCCTCATCGGAATCCGTACCCTGGGCGACAGGGGGCAACATCCAGGACACGTAAGGGGACAGGACAGGCTCTGATTGCCTTAGCCGAACCCGCTGCGGAGCCTCCGGGGGAGCTGCCGTACGACCCCGCGTCCCTGGCGCGGACCACCCCGAAGTACCGCTACGCTTGAGGGGACGCGCCGCTAGCTCAGTTGGTCAGAGCAGCTGACTCTTAATCAGCGGGTCCGGGGTTCGAGTCCCTGGCGGCGCACTTCCGCTATATCGATGCCACCGGGTGAACGCCACGAGGTGGATCCACACCCACGCCCTGAGCGGTCGTTGGGGTGCGAACTCGTCACCCGTCCGTCCCGGTCTCCTCTCCTGCGGCATCGTCCGGCTCGACGCGCAGCGTGACGACGCAGGGCCACGGCGCCGAGCCGGGGGCCAGGTCGGCGATCTCGATCGGTGCGCTCATCTCGGCGAGGGCGCCGCGCATCAGACCGAGGTGCACCGAGCAGCAGATGTCCGGACGCCGGTCGGCCAGCGCGCGGAACGGACAGGTATGGACCAGGATTCGGTCGCCGTTCAGATCCAGTTCCGGGGTGAAACCGGTCCGTTCGAGAACGGTGAGTATCCGCTGCACCGCCTTCTCCGCGGTGACCTGGTCGAACGGCGCGGGCCGTTCGACCAGGTGCCGTCCCCACTCCTCCCCCGCTGAGATCGCCGCGGCGTCGGGATCGGGAGAGGTGGCCGAGAGGTAACCGGCGAGGATCTCGGCGAGCAGCCGGTATCCGCCCTCCGGTTCGTGGCCGGCGTCGTCCGGCAGTGCGCCGTAGACCATCCGCGGGCGACCGCGGCCGTCCGGGTCCGCCTGCTGCTCGTGTACGGAACCGGTCCGCATCAACTGCGCGAGATGGAACCGTACGGTGTTCGCGTGCAGACCGAGCCGGTCCGCGATCTGACGGACGGTGAGCGCCTCCTCGGCGGTGCGCAGCGTGTCGAGCACAGCCGTGCGAGTGCTGCCGGTGTGTGGAAGTTGAGGTCGGGGGCGCTGAGAACGTGCCATGCCATCAAGTGTTATCCGATTTTCACCCAGGTCAACAGAGGAGAATTCCCTGCCGACGCCGCGACGGGCCTGACCCGGTAGGTCGGGTGGGGCCCGCCGGTGGGTGCGACGGTTCAGTCCGCGGGGGACTCGGCCGGGCGCGTGGCCCGGGACAGCAGGTGCGGCCTCACCAGGAGCGCGGCCACCACGATCAGCTCGGACGCCGAGGCGATCGTGTCGAGGACTCCGATGTGTTCCGGCTCGCCGGCCTCCGGCCCGAACGGCATGCCGGTCGTCCGGCTGAGCGTCCACAACGCGAGCAGGCCGACGTTGACCGCCAGAGCCGTCCACCACAGCGCGCGTCGCGGGTGAACGCGGACGAGCACGGGCCACAGGACCTGGAAGGCGCCGACGACCGTGAACAGGAGTGCGGCAGCGGGCCACTCGGCCCGGTGCGCGGGTATCGCCGCGTAGTGGGCGAGGCCGGCGAGCGCCGAGGCGCCGGAGGCGATGCCCAGTACGATCGGGCCCGTGGCCGGGGCGGGAGTGACGGTGACGTCGGCGCCGGTGGTGGCCGTCATCGCGGAGCTCATCGGTCGGACCCCTCTCCCTTGTCGCCGGCCTCGACCTGGAACACGCCCGCCGCTCCGCGGGCGAGGTTCATCATCTTGTGGTTGACGAACGTGTACGCCCCGGGCGCGTCGAGCGTGAACTCCACGAAGCCGCCCTGGGTCGGCTGTAGATCGAGGGTCTGCGAGCCGCCCTTGGTGTCCATGTCGGGCGTGAGCCGGTAGGCGCCCTCCTTCCACACCGTGTCGAAGATGCTGCCCACCACGTGGAAGGCGACGTTCTGGTTGATGGCGGCGTTGTCGACCCAGACGCGGATGCGCTCACCCTGCTTGATCTTGATCGGGGAGTAGACGTACTGGTTCAAGTAGCCGTTGAACACGACAGCGTCGTTCTCACCGCTCATCATCTTCTGCAGATCCCCGGTCTTGCCCTGCGGGCCGAGATTGAGCTCGGACTGGACGAAGACGAATTCCCTGTCGACCTTCGGCAGCTTCGGCGGGTCTATGACCACGGCGCCGAACATTCCGTTGCCCATGTGATAGATCATCGGTTCGGCGCCGCAGTGATAGGTGAAGATGCCGGAGAACCTGGCCTTGAACTCGTAGACGAGAGACTCGCCCGGCTTCAGCGTGCGCATCTCGACGTTGGGAGAGACCTTGGAGGCGTGGAAGTCGATGGAGTGCTCCATCGAGCCGTCGTTCACCAGGGTGACCTTGAAGACGTCTCCGACCCTGCCGCGCAGGATCGGGCCCGGGGCCTGTCCGTTGTAGGTCCACTGCAACTGCCGGACTCCGGGGGCGACCTCGCGCTCCAACTCCTTGACGTGGAAGGTCACATTGTGTTCTGTGCCGCCCTCGGCCGGACGCAGTTCGGGGTCGAACGGCTGCCAGTCCGGCCCGGGCTTCGCCGCGGGGTCGATCTTCGCGGCGTCGTCGCCCGCGGTGTCCGCCGCCGGCGCGGCCGTATCGGCGGCCG
The DNA here is from genome assembly GCF_050942215.1 of Sphaerimonospora sp. CA-214678. GTDB lineage: Bacteria > Actinomycetota > Actinomycetes > Streptosporangiales > Streptosporangiaceae > Sphaerimonospora. The sequence goes on along the minus strand of NZ_CP192056.1, from coordinate 4,897,998 downwards.
GGGCGGCGGCACCGCCGGTCACGTTGATGGTGAGCAGCATCCCGGCTTCCTTGTGGCCGGCGACCTGGCACCACGCCTGGGTGGACTCGGTGAACGGCCCCCAGTTCAGGGTGGTGGACTTGCCGGGGTCGAGCAGCGGCTCCTCCCGGCCTTCCAGCGACAGCGAGTGCTGCATGTTCCCGTTGTTGACGACGTGGACGACGACCGGTGAGCCGGCCGGGACGGTGATCGAGGACGGCTTGATGAACAGGTCCCCGAGTTCGATGTCGACGCTGACGGGTGCTCCGGCGGCGGCGTTGTGATCGGCGCCGTGGTCGATGGAGGCGGTCGCCGAGTGCAGATGGCCGCCGCCGAAGACGCTGGCTCCGATGAGAAGGATTCCGACGAGGAGGCCGAGGGCTGTGGCGCCGCCGACCGTGGGGAGATAGTCGGTGAAGGTTTCGAGGGACCACCTGCCGCGAGGGCGTGGCGGGTCCGAGGCGTTCACTGGCACGGTTGAAACTCCGTTGCTCGATGTCCCCGCAGGATGGATGTGATGCGGGGAGGGGGTGGAGGAGCGGGGACGGTCGTCAGGGCCGCTCCCGCCCGGGGGGTGGCGGGAACTCTCCCGTCAGGCCACGAGCAGTTCGGTGAAGATGCCGAACATGCCCTGGGCTCCCTCGGAGTGGGGGAAGATGTGGCAGTGCCAGGCCCACTTGCCGGGGTCGATGGTGTGTATGAGCACCGTGTAACGCTCTCCCGGAGCGACGTTCACGGTGTCCGCCTTGTACGGTTCGGGCAGGGGGTAGCCGTCCTTCGCGATGACCAGCATCGGCATGCCGTGCAGGTGCATCGGGTGGGCCATGGTGCCGGCGTTGATGTAGTGCACCTCGATCCAGTCGCCGACCTTGGTGCGCACCGGCTTGGTGGCCGGGAAGGACTTGCCGTTGATCGTCATTCCGATGGTCCCGGCATCCTGGATCAGCATCGGGATCTCCTGGCTGATCTTCGCCCCCTTGGCCTCGTCCGGCAGGGGCACCTCGCCGATGAGGATGGTCCCGAACAGTCCGTTCGTGACCTGCTTGGTGCCGTCGTGGTGGGAGTGGTACCACCCGACCATCTGCTCCTGGGCGGTGAAGGCGTAGGTGAAGGACTCACCCGGCGGGACCGGGTCCTGTGTGACGTTGGCGACGCCGTCCATCGCGTTGGGGATGATCAGCCCGTGCCAGTGGATGACGGTCGATTCCGGCAGTTCGTTCCGTAATACGATCCGGACCTTGTCGCCCACGTCCACGTGCAGCGTCGGGCCGGGCACGGCCCCGTTGTAGGTCCATGCCTCGACGGTCTTACCGGGCTCGACCTCCCATTCGACCACCTTGGTGGTGAGCTCGAACTCCTTGGTGCCGTCGGCCAGTACCTTCGGCTCCAGCGGCTGGGCGCCCTCGCCCTTGGTCGGCGCGGGGAACGACTTGTCGCGCTTGGCCATCATCTGGTCCATGGTCTTCCAGTCGATGGTGCCGTCGTCCGCTTCCGGCATGTCATGCGAGCTCATGTCCATTTCCGCTGAGCTCGAAGTGGCCGCGGGCGTGTCCCCGCCGGCGGCCGGTACGGACTGACCGACAGAGACGGTCCATAGTGGCACGGCGAGCGAGACCGCGAATGCGACCGCGCTGACCAGCAGTTTTGTCTGCGCCATAGTGCCTGCTTCCTACTGCGGTGATTTTCTCTAATATTTATGAGAAAAATATGCCGCGTGTCTACCCGGGAGGGCTGTGGGGTGGCTCACAGTCGTCCCGCCCGGTGGAACGGCGGTCGCGCTGCCGTGACGGGAGCGATGGTCGCACAGGAGCGGCGGCCGGGGAGGAGGAGGCGGCGGTGGCGGCGGAGCGCGGCGGGCCCGGCAGGCGCCGCGCCGGAGGGCGCGTGTGCCGAAAGGCGTGCGCCGGAGGGGCAGGCGGTTGCGTGTGCTGGGGAGAGACGTGCGTCGGGAAGGGCGTGCCGTGTGTGCGCCGGCCGGCTCGGCAGCGGCCAACTCCCGAGCCGGCGGCTATTTCAGAATCAGTGCCCTTGCCGACCGATGACGATGGCGGTGAGAATGAGCCCCTGGTCGACCATCCATCGACCGGAAAAAGAGCCGAGCTGTGTGCCGTTCACCCGGGGGCCGGGAACCAGCAATCGGGCCGAGAAAGTGTTCGATGACGGGTCGAAGGCAATTGAGGCCTCGTGGAAATCGAGCCATCGGCCGGTCAGCGGGAACCACGCCTTGTACACCGATTCCTTGGCGCTGAAGAGCAGTCTGTCCCAGTGCACGTGCGGATGCCGGGAGCTCAGGCGGCCTAGCTCGGACCGCTCCTCCGGGAGCGAGATCGCCTCCAGCGTGCCGCCGGGGATGGGTCCGTTCGGTTCCGCGTCGATGCCGATGGTCGACACCTCGGCCGAGGAACCCAGGACCGCGCCCCGATAGCCTTCGCAGTGCGTGATGCTGCCGACCACCCCCTGCGGCCACTGGGGTGCGCCGCGAGGCCCGGGAAGGATGGGGAAGGGGGGCAGGCCCAGCCTGCCCAGTGCCGTACGGACGCAGAACCGCGCGGTGGTGAACTCCCTGCGACGCTTGTCGACCGCGCGCTCGATGACCTTCTCCTCCTCCGGGAAGAGCGTGGCATCCGGCGGGTCATGGAAGAGATCGGCCGCCACCACGCAGCCGGGGAGAATGGTTTCGATCACACCCGCCTCCTGACGAGGATTTCTGCTCTCTTCACGTGTCTCTCCATGGCCGACCGGGGCGGCCGAGCCGTCGGTGATCTACCGGTGATCAGTGCATCCGCTGGTCTATTAGACGGCTCGCGGCGATGACGTTACCCCGGGGGGATCATCCTCTACGACCCCGGGTGATGGAGCGTGTCGGCCTGGCCGATAGGGTTCTCCACGGCCTGATCTTCAGGGTGCCGATCGCGCCGTGGCCATTCGCGATCTTCGGCACTGTCCATCGTGTGCTGTCCATCGTGTCTCGAAGGGCATGCCCGCGCCGGCGCACCCGGCCGGGATGGTCGCGTTGCCGTCCACCGCGGAGTCCGGAGGGAGGATCGGATTCAGGGCAGTTCGGCGAACCTTTCCACCTGTTCCGTCCGGCCGGAGACGATGATGACGTCGCCGTAGCCGAGCTCGGTGTCGGCGGTGGCGTAGGTGAACTCCTCGCCCGGGGCCTTGACCGCGACGACCGTCACGCCGTGTTTGCGGCGCAGATTCGACTCGCCCAGCGGGACACCCACGTACTCCTTCGGCGGATGGGTTTTGACGAGGGCGAAGTTCTCGTCGACCTCGACGTAGTCGAGCATCCTGCCGCTGACCATGTGCGCGACGCGCTCGCCCATGTCGTGCTCGGGGAAGACCACGTGGTGGACGCCGATCCTGCTGAGGATCTGGCCGTGCTGACGGCTGACCGCCTTCGCCCAGATGTCGTCGATCTCCAGTTCCACCATCAGCGAGGCGGTCAGAATGCTCGCCTCCAGGTCGCCGCCGATGGCCACCACGGCCCGGTAGAAGTCGGGCACGCCGAGTTGGCGCAGCGCCTCGATGTCGGTGGAGTCGGCCGTGACCACGTGGGTGATGTGCCCGGCCAGGTTCTGCACGACCTTGGGCCGGCGGTCGATGGCGAGCACCTCGGTGCCGCGCCGGGTGAGCTCCAGTGCGAGTGACGTGCCGAAACGGCCGAGTCCGACCACGACGATCGGCTCGCTTGTCCTGTCAGCCAACGATGATCCGCTCCTCGGGTAGTTCGTAACGCCTGGTCCGCTCCTTCAACGCGAGCGCGGAGCCGAAGGTCAGCGGCCCGATCCTGCCCACGAACATGAGCAGCACGAGCAGCGCGTGCCCCGCCGGGACGATGTCGGAGGTGATGCCGGTGGACAGGCCGCACGTGGTGAACGCCGAGACGACCTCGAACATTACCCGCTCCAGATTGTGCGGTGTCAGCACGAGCAGGATGTAGGTGGCGATCACGATCACGGTCCCGCTGATCACGGCGATCGTGACGGCCTGGCGCTGCGCCGACTCGGGCAGCCGCCGGTGTCCGATGTTGACATGGGTCTCCCCGCGAAGCTCGGACCAGATGATGAAGGCCAGCAGGCCGAACGTGGTGACCTTGATGCCGCCCGCCGTGCCCGCGCTGCCGCCGCCGATGAACATCAGCAGGTCCATGGTCAGCCAGCTCGACGGGTACATCTGTGAGATGTCCAGGCTGTTGAACCCCGCGGAACGCGGCATCACGGCGGTGAAGAACCCGGCCAGCATCCGGTCGGACTCGTCCAGGGCTCCCAGCGTGTGGGGATTGCTCCACTCGGTGCCGAGGAAGATCAGGGTGCCCAGCGGCAGCAGCGCGGCGGTAACCGCCAGCGTGATCCTGGTCAACACCGTCCATCTGCTCGGATGCCGCCAGCAGCGGAGCAGTTCGAACACCACCGGATAGCCGAGCCCGCCCACGATCACCGCGGCGGCGATCGTGAGGCAGATCCACGGATCGGTCACGAACCGCATCAGGCTGTCCGGCCACAGGGACACCCCGGCGTTGTTGAACGCGGAGACGGCGTGGAAGACCCCGAGGTAGGCGGCCCGGCCGAGCGGCTCGCCGTACCCGGTGGCGAAGCGCAGCGTGAGGATCGTCGCCACGATCGCCTCGGACGCGAGACTGAACAGCACGACCCGCCGCAGCAGGCGCCGGACGTCCGCCATGCCGAAGGCCTTCCGTTCCTCCTGGGCGAACAGCCGGGCGCGCAACCCCAGCCGGCCGGAGACGAGCACGGTGAACAGGGAGGCCAAGGTCATGATGCCGAGCCCCCCGATCTGGATCAGCAGGCCGATCACCACCTTGCCGAACACCGACCAGTGCGCCGACAGGTCGACGATGGCGAGGCCGGTCACGCACACCGACGAGGTGGCGGTGAACAGGGCGGTGAGCCAGCCCGCCGACTCACCCGACTCGGTCGCGAACGGCAGGGCCAGGGCGGCGGTGCCGAGCAGTACGGCGATGCCGAAGGCCGTCACGGTCATCTGAGCCGGATGTTGAAACCCGCCCAGGACGGCCGACACCCGTCTGGTCCGCCTCATCGCGGCGACTCCCTCGGGTCTAGGGTCACCAGAGGATTATGACCCTATGCGCCGAACGCCTCGGCCCGTGCCGAACACCGGTGATCGGACTCCGCCCGTGCTCGGATGCCGTGCTCGGATGTCGTGCTCAGATGTCGATGGTGCGGTGGTCCCGCCTGAGCGGATGATCTTCGGGGATCTGGACGAGCACGATCGGTGTTCCGTCCGGGTCCTCGATCCACATCTCGATCAGCCCCCAGGGCTCTGTCCTGGGCGGGCGCCGTACGGGAACCCCGGCCGCGACCAGCCGGCGATGTTCCGCCTCGACGTCCCGGACCTGGAGCCAGATCTGGAGATGGGCCCCGCGTGAGCCGTCCGAGCGTCCGGAGATCTCGAGGAACCCCTGTCCGAGGAAGAACACCACGCCGGGGTCGTCGGCCGGGCCGAACTCGCGGTACACCGCCAGCCCGAGCATGTCGCGGTAGAACGAGCGGCTGGCGTCAGGGTCTGCCGGGCGCAGGAGCATCCGGCTGCTGAGCACTTCCATTGGGTTCCCTCCGAACGATGTGTGATGATCGTGCCTGGATCGGGCATGCGCAGGGAAGACGAAGACAGCCCGAATCGGCGGCGATCATCGGGAGGTACCCATGTCAAGGGACGCCGACTCCGGCAGGCCCCGGCTGGAATGGCTGGACAAGGACGAATGCCTGGAACTCGTCGCGCCGGGCGGTGTGGGCCGGGTGGCGTTCGACAGCCCGACCGGGCCGGTGATCCTGCCGGTCAACTACACGCTGGACGCCGGCACGATCCTGTTCCGTACGACCCTCGGCGGGTCCATCGACACCGATCTGCGCACCGGGGTCGAGGGCGCCGAGTTCAAGGTCGCCTTCGAGGTTGACCGGATAGACGAGGCGAACCGGGAGGGGTGGAGCGTGCTCGTACGCGGCGGCGCGCACCATGTCACCGACGAGGAGGAGCGCGCGGCGGCGGCCGCCACCGGCCTGGAGACGTGGGCGGGCGGCGAGCGGGAGCTGTACATCAGGATCTCGCCCGTCGAGGTCACCGGACGCCGGGTCAGCCGCGGTTAGAACGGCCCGGCGGCGCGAGGAGGCTCCGGTCCGCTGTCAGGCCCCGTCCGGCGGGGCCCGGCATGCGGTCTCGCTCGCTCCGTTCCCTCCGTTGCCGTCCTGCGCCACGCTTCCTCGCCGACCCCGGGCGGCGATGACTCGACCGGCCCTCCAGCCTGCCGGGGCTTCGCTCACGGGTGAGGCGGCAGCACCGGCTCAAGGCGGAACAGCCCGCCCTTGACGTCGGCGTCCTCTCGGTGCGGGACACGCCCGGCGACCGCCATCAGGACGTCCCGCGCGGTGATCAATCCCTCCAGGAGGCCTCCGGGGCCGATCACCGGAACGGCGCCGGCCTCCATGTCGACCATCTGGGCGACGACCTCGCCGAGCGGCGAGTCCGGCGCCGCACGCGGCCCCGGACGGTCGGGGAGGAGCTCCCTGACCCGCACCCGGCACTGCTCCGCCGGGCCGCCCGACCAATGGGAGGACAGGTCCTCCCGCCCGAGCACACCGACGATCCGGGATTCGTCGTCCACGACCGGCAGATGATGGACGCCCGCCCGTCGCATGAGCTCCCAGGCCAACAGCGGTGATTCGTCCGGCTCGACGGTGACGAGAGTGCGGCTCATCACGTCTGCCGCGACCATGGTCTCGACTCCCATCGCTTCCCTCTGATCATTCGGTCCGTTCCGTGCCGGTTCTCGCCGGTCGCGGTCTACGGCGGCACCTGTCTTCGGTTCTTCTGGGTACCTATGACCGGACCCGAGCGGGTCATTCGCACTTCGTCCATCCACTCGTCCCCGTGTCGGCAAGCACAACGGATCTCGACGGAGATCTGCCGTTTCCCCATGGCAAGCAGGCATCGGGACTCCGATCGGCTGGATGTCCATGCTCACCGCGGATCGGGGCAATCTCGGGTCAAGGTAAAATTTTGTCCCGAAGTGTGGTGGAACGTCGCGATACTGGCCTAGTGTCCGGATTACCCATCCGTGACCAGTCAGGAGATCCCCAATTTCCAGCAAAGACGTCACCTGCCCCGTCGAGAACGGCATGCAGGTGCTGTACAAGGGCAGCACGACGGCCTCGTACTTCTGGGACGACGGCTCCGGCATCAACGGCGACACAGGCGCCCCCGCGTCAGGCCTTCCGATGCAGAAAGGTCTCGCGGCCAGTCCGAGCTGGCCGATGGGCACCAAGGGCTACGTCGTCTACCAGGGGAAGAAGGCCGAGTTCTTCGTCGGAGACCGCGGGCCTGGAGTGCCGTCGAGCAAGGGCATCATGCTCGACCTCGACGGGAAGACGTTCGCCGAGCTGACGGGCGGCACGTGGAACACCCGGTCGTACACCGTCGACGGCGTCGGCGGCATGGGACACATCCCCGTCGAGTACGTCATCACCGAGTGGGGGCAGGGCCTCGGCAAGAAGGGCGCCCCGAAGCCGTTCTCGACCGGCGCCTACCGGGTCGTGGACGACTCGCCGCCGCCGTGTCCCACCCCCGCCGCCACGCCGGAGGTCTCCGCCGCGGTGTTCGTCGGCGCGCTCGCCGCCATCGGGGTGAAGACGCTGTTCCGCCGTCCGCCCGGACGCTCGTCACAGTGAGCGGGGGCGGCAGGGGCTGAGAGCCGCCGCTGCTCAGCGTTTGCGGCGCTTCATGGCGCCGGCGACCCGGCTGAGCACACGGTCCCACTCAGAGCCGAACGGGTTGTCCTGGACGAGATAGGTCCAGGTGGCGCTGGGCCGTCTCAGGCCTTGATCGTCCAGGTCCCGAGTGAGGTCGGCCTTCTCGAAGGTCTCGACGGAGCGTCGTTCGATCTCGTCGAGCATGGCGCGGTAGGCGGGGACGGCCTCCCGGTTGAACTCGTCGAGTGGGTTCAACCGGCCGAGCGCCCGCAGATGGATGCCCTCACGGAGGTCCGACAGGAAGCTGAGGTGCTCGGTCCAGCAGCGATCGAGGTGGAACAGCACGATCTGCCGGGCGGCCCGCCGCACCCGGTCCTCTCCCACGGCCTCGGTGAGCTCCCGATAACGCTCCGGGCAGGCGGTCAGCAACGCCCGGGCCGCCATGTCGCCGTGCAGGATCTCGTCCCGGCGCTCCATGAGCTGCGCGCGCTGCTGCTCCAGCAGTCGGGTGTAGCGCCACGTGTTGCGGTGGATCTCGAGGTTGACCCCCTCGGCCACCCGCTGGGCGTGCGCGACGAGATGGGCCGCGTATTTGTCGCGTACCACGCCGTCCGCTTCTGCCGGGGGCAGCCGCTCCTCCGGCGCGTAGGCGGTGAGCAGGGCGTCCTGCCCGCTCACGAAGAACACCGAGCCCCCGGGGTCGCCCTGCCGTCCGGCGCGGCCGCGGAGCTGGTCGTCGAGCCGGCTGCTCTCGTGCCGGCCCGTGCCGATGACGTAGAGACCGCCGAGCTCGGCCACCTCCCGCTCGCGCTCGGCCGCCTCGTCGCCGCCGAGGCGGATGTCCGTACCACGTCCGGCCATCTGGGTGGAGACGGTGATCGCCCCCCGGGCTCCGGCGCGGGAGATCACCTCGGCCTCCTTCGCGTCGTTCTTGGCGTTGAGCACCACGGGATCGAGCCCCTTGGCGCGCAGGGCCTCGGCGAGGCGCTCTGACTCGGCGATGTCGAGCGTGCCGACCAGGATGGGCCTGCCGGTGACGTGCTGGTCCGCTATCTCCTTCAGCAGCGCCGACTCCTTGTCCTCCGCCGTCGCGAAGATCCGGTCGGGCTCGTCGACCCGGATGCACGTCTTGTTGGGCGGGACGACGGCGACCCGCAGGTCGTAGAACTCGCGGAGCTGGTCGGCGACCGCGAGCGCCGTACCCGTCATGCCGCATATTTCGGGATAACGCCGGATCAGGGATTGGATCGTGAGCGAGTCGAGGATCTCCCCGCTCTCGGAGGGGGTGAGCTTCTCCTTGGCCTCCACCGCCGCCTGCAGACCGTCCGGCCACCGCTGCAGCATCGCGACCCGGCCGCGCGTGGTGTTGATGAGCTGCACCCGCCCGTCCCTGACGATGTAGTCCACGTCCCGGGTCAGCAGGGCGTGGGCGTGCAGGGCGAGGTTCACCTGGGTGACGACGCCGGGGTCGGCGTAGAGGTCGACGCCGAGCGCCTTCTCCACGGTGTCGGTGCCCTTGGGCGTCAGGAAGACGTTGCGGCCCTCCTCGTCGATCGTGTAGTGGTACCCCTTCGACAGCCGCCGGGCCAGCGCGGCCATCTCCGGCAGGGCCACCCCCGGATCGGCGGCGCCCGCCAGCACCAGCGGCACCCGCGCCTCGTCCACCAGCACGGAGTCGCCCTCGTCGACGACCGCGACCTGCGGGGCCGGTACGACCAGGTCGGCCGGGTCGGTGCGCACCCGGTCGCGCAGCACGTCGAAGCCGAGCTCGCTCACCGCCGCGTAGGTGACGTCGCAGGCGTAGGCGGCCCGGCGCTCCTCGGGCGTCGATCCCTCGGCGATCCAGCCGACGGTCAGGCCCAGCGCGCCGTACAACGGGGCCATCCACTCGGCGTCACGACGGGCGAGGTAGTCGTTGACCGAGACCACGTGCACCCGCCTGCCGCGCAGCGCGTACCCGGCCGCGGTCAGCGCGCCCACCAGCGTCTTGCCCTCGCCGGTCGCCATCTGCACGACATGGCCGTTCAGCATCGCGAGCATGCCGACGAGCTGCACGTCGAACGGGCGCTGGCCGAGCGTGCGGCGGGCCGTCTCGCGCACGACGGCGCAGAACTCGGCGCCGCCGACCCAGTCGGCGCCGGGCCGGTTCCCGGCCGCGCGGGCCGTGTCGCCGAGGCCGATCTCGGCCTGATCGCGCAGCCCCGGCTCGAGCCCTCCGGCCTCCGCGACGATCCGCTGGAACGGCGCCAGGTCGACGCTCCCCGGTTTGTCGAGGAGGCGTCTGATCCAACCGGTCACCCGAGCCATGCCATGCCTCCCGCCAATCTCCGCCCCGCCGCTCGCTCGGTCGCTCCGCCGGGACGGCACTCGCCGTGCCGGGCGGGGGCACTCGCTTCAACGTCCGAACCGCCCGGCTGGTTCCGTCTCACCGACTCCGCCTGCCCGGTTCATGGTGCCATCATCACGCCGGTGTTCCGGCGGGGAGCCCCGGCGACACCTCCGGTGCCTCCGTCCCGGGCGTTCTCGATCGTTCACGGCGTCGGCCCGCTTCGCTGGAGACCTAAGCTTGGTCGGTGACTTCTTCCGCGGAAACCGGCCGGCGCCGATGATCGGGGTGGGAGTGGTGATCGCCCTCGCCGGGGCGCTGGGATACGCGCTGGGCGCCGCCATACAGCAGTTCGAGGCCGTCAGAGACGGTGCCACGCTCATGCTGATGAAGCGAAGACGCTGGTGGATCGGCGGCGCCATCGGCTTCGCCGGGGCCTGCCTGCACGCGGTGGCGCTGAGCCTGGCGCCGCTCGTCGTCGTCCAGCCGGTGAGCGTCATGACACTCGTCTTCGCGGTGCCGTTCGCCGCGCTGCTGTACGGCAGGAGGCCCAGGCGGGCCGAGATCGCCGGCTCGATCGCGGTGGCCGCCGGTCTGCTCGGCCTGATGCTGCTGGTCCCCGCGCACAACTCGACCCCCGTGCTGTCGGACATGGCCGCCCTGGGGCTGATCGGATGCATCGGACTCGTGGTCGCCGTCACGTTCCTGGCGGCCCGATGGGCCCGCGGTTCGCTGAAGGCGCTGTTCATGGCGATCGGCGCGGGCTCGGTCACCGGGACCGTCTCCACGTTCGTCCGGGTCGTCGGGGGCGGGCTCGGCGGGGACCTGAGCCGTCTGCTGCACTGGTTCACACTGGTGGTCCCGGCGCTGCTGGTCTGCGCCATCGTGCTGCTGCAGAAGTCGTACGCCGTGGGCTACTTCGGCATCGCCTACGCCGGTGTCCAGGTGATCGATCCCATCGCGTCGGTCACCGCGGGAGCCGTACTGCTGGGGGAGTCCCTGCCGACCGGCACGGGAAACGTGATCCCGGCGCTGCTGGCCGCCGGTGCGCTGATCGGCGGTACGATCACGCTGGGCCGCCTGACTCCCGATCGCGCCGGTGCCGCTCCGCGCACGTCCGACGGGCCGTCGGCGCCCGTCGTCCCTTCCGCCGAGGGCGCGGTGGGCGACGTGCTGGGCGCGGGCCGCGCCTGAGGACTCGCGAGGCGCCCCAAGGAGCGACGGGACCGAGACACTACGGACCGAGTCACTTCGGGCCGGGGCATCTCGCGACTGGGCACCTTGTGACTGGGCACCTTGTGACTGGGCACCTTGTGACTGGGGGAGACCCGTGACGGAGCAGCCGCGTACGGCGCCCTCAGAGCCTTCGAGCCCGGAGCCGGACGGATCGACCGGACCGGGCAAACCCATCGAGCCGGACGGATCCACCGGGCAGGACGGATCGCCTGGGCCGGCCGGCTTCGTGCGGACGACGGCGAAGACGAGACGGCGGCTGGACCGGCACGTCGTCGGGGTTGCCGCGATCACCGTGGCGGCGACCGGGGTCTACACGCTGCTCGGGCTCGTCCGCTTCTGTCTGTACCGGGCGACCAGCCTCGACCTCACCCTGTTCGATCAGACGATCCGCGGGTTCGCCACGCTCGGCGCGCCGACCAGCCCGCTGCGCGGAGTGGACCTCGGGGTGGGGGTGGACTTCGTCCAGCTCGGCGAGCACTTCTCGCCGATCCTCGCGGTGCTCGCCCCGTTCTACTGGCTGCACGACGGTCCAGAGACGCTGATCGTGGCCCAGGCCGTGCTGTTCGCGCTGGCCATCCCGCCGATCTGGGTGTTCACCCGGCGCGTGCTCGGCACGGCGCCCGCCTACTTCGTCGCCGTCGCGTACGCCCTGTCCTGGCCGGTGGCGCAGGCGGTCAACTTCGACTTCCACGAGGTCGCGTTCGCGCCCGTGCTCACCGCCCTGGTCATCGAACGGTTCCACGCGGGCAGGCGTGTCGCCGCCGCGGTGGCGGCCGTCGCCTTCCTGCTGGTGAAGGAGGACGCCGGTCTCATGGTCGCCGGGTTCGGCTGCTGCCTGCTGGTGGCGCGCGGACGGCGGCTCGACGGGCTCGCCTACCTCGGGCTCGGCATCTTCTACACGGGCCTCGCCCGGGGGGTCCTGATCCCGGCGGTCGGCGGCGATCCCGGGCTCTACTGGGCCTACGACGAGCTGGGCAAGGACGTTCCCGAGGTGCTGGCCACGGCCCTGAGCGATCCGCTGCGCGTGCTGAAGATGCTCGTCAGCCCCCAGATGAAGATCGACACATGGGCGTTCCTGCTCTGGCCCGCGCTGCTGACCTGCCTGTTCTCACCGCTGACGCTGATGGCGCTGCCGCAGATCCTGGAACGCATGCTCTCCGACCGCGCCATCTGGTGGGGTGTCGACTTCCACCACAGCGCCTTCACCGTGGCCGTCCTGCTGTGCGCGGGCGTCGACGGTACGGCCCGGCTGCTGCGGTGGGTCCGCAGAGCGTGGCCCGATCCCCGTGCCGGCGCCCTGGCCTGGGCGGCCGGGGTGTGCGTGATCGCGCTCACGCTCGTGCCGCGCTTCCCGTTCGACCAACTGATCAGGCCCGAGTTCTATGAGAGCCATCCGGACGTGGTCGCGGCCGGTCAGGCGGTCGGGATGGTGCCCAGCGGGGTGGCCGTCGAGGCGGTCAACCACGTGGGGCCGCACCTGTCGGCCCGGACGACCGTGCTGCTGTGGAACGACCGGCCGCCGGTCGCCCAGTGGATCGTCGCGGACACGGCCAGGGGCGCCTACCCGTGGGGGTCGGTGGACCGGCAGCGGGAGCGGGTGGAGGAGTTGAAGACGATGGGTTACGAGGTCGTCTTCGACCGTGAGGGATATGTGGTGCTGCACCGGTCCGGTCACCCGGCCGGCGCGGGCACCGCGTCGGCCGGGTGACCGGGGCCGCGAGCCGCGCCGGGCGGAGGCCCGGTCCTCGTGCAGCCCGCTCCGCCGGGCTTTCACCGTGGTCCTCGCTCCCTCCCGCTCAGCTCCCCCCGGGTGGTTCTCCGGAGCGTCAACCGGGCCAGTGGAAGATCTCGTCGGCCTGGCGGAACGCGGCGTTCGTGCCGAGGGCGCCCATCGTCAGCAGCAGCGTGTCGCGCAGGATCACGGCCGGTCGGCTGCGCCACATGGTGAGGCGGCCGATCGCTCGCGACCGGCGGACGATCCGCGTGGTCCGCGGCACCCTCTCCCGGCTGTAGGCGGCCAGATCGACGGCCTCGCCCGCTTCGACGGCCTCGCCCGCTTCGACGGCCGCGCCCGCCCGGCGGGCCAGCACGGCGGCGTCCTCGATGGCCTGGCAGGCGCCCTGACCGAGGTTCGGCGTCATCGGATGCGCCGCGTCGCCCAGCAGGACGGCCCGTCCCCGGTGGAAGGCGGGAAGCGGCCTGTCGAGGCTGTAGATGTCATGGCGGAGCACGGCCGCGGGATCGGCGGCGGTGAGCAGCGCTGGGATGGGGTCGAGCCAGTCACCGAACAGCCTGATCAGCTCGTCCTTCTCGTCGAGGGCACGCGCGCCCGGCGGGGCCGCCGCTGTGGCGTAGCAGTACACCTGGCCGCCGGCCATCGGCATCACGCCGAAGAGGGTGCCGTCGCCCCACGTCTCGCAGGCCTGCGGCGGGTCGGCTTCCCGGTCGGCAGGGACGACGATCCGCCAACTCGTCACGCCGGTGTAGCGCGGCTGCGGATGTCCGGGAAACAGCGTGGTCCTGGTCGCGGAGCGGATGCCGTCAGCGGCCACGATGAGGTCGGCGTCGAAGGTCCCGTCGGCCGTCACCACCCGGCCGGTCTCCGGGTCGACCGACTCGACCCGGCGGTTCAGGTGCAGCGCGCCCGGCGGCAGCCGTACGGCCAGCAGGTCGACGAGCTTCGCACGGGGGAGCAGCACGACCGGGTCGCCGTAGCGTGCCGTCATCGCGTCGGTGTCGGTGCGGGTCAGCCACCGGCCGTCCGGACGGCGGATGCCGCCCTCGCCCTGGATCGCGGACAGCTTCCTGACCTCGTCGCCGATCCCGATCATGTCGAGCGCCCGCAGCGCGTTCGGGGCGATGGCCAGCCCGGAGCCGACGGGTTCGATCGAGGCGGCCTGCTCCAGGACGGTCACCGTCCAGCCTTCCTGCGACAGGGCGACGGCGGCCGTCAACCCGCCGATGCCCGCTCCGATCACCACAGCGTGCGACATCACACCCTCCTCACTACACTTGTAGTAGAGCATACTACGGTCGTAGTGTCCTTCTAGGATGGGACGGTGTTCAGTCAGCGGGCGGCCCTCATCGCGGACACGGCCATCGTGATCCTGGCCGAGCGGGGCGCGCGGGGCCTGACGCATCGGGCGGTCGACGAGGCGGCCTCTCTACCGCCGGGCTCGACCTCCAACCACGCGCGTACCCGGGCGGCGCTGCTCGAACTCGCGCTGTCCCGCCTGGTCGAGCGCCAGGAGGAAGCCTTCTCCGCCGCGCTGGCCGCCATCGCGCCCGGGGAGGGTGGAGAGGACCGGGAGGGCGGGGAGGAGGCCGATCCGGCCGCCCTGGTGGCGCGGGCCATGTACACGGCGATGACCGAGCAGCGGGTGACGACCATCGCGAGGTACGAACTCGCGATGGAGGCGAATCGGCGGCCCGAGCTGCGCAAGGTCTACGACGAGCTGGGCCGCCGTTACCGCGAGCCGGTCACCGCCCTGCTCGCGGCGGCGGGCTCGCCCGATCCCGTACGGCAGGGCAGGCAACTGGTCGCCTACGCCGAGGGTCTGCTGTTCGACGCGGTGGTCGGGGCGGGGGGCACGCCCTCCCTCGATGACCTGCGCGCGGCCTTCGGGGAACTCCTGGGCCTCTTTCTCAGGGGCTGACTGAGGCCGGGCGGCCGGTGAGGCGGGCCCGGTGGGACGGCCACTCGTCGTCGAGGATGGAGTAGTAGGGGCTGTCGCGCCAGGTGCCGTCGCTCCGGCGGAGCTGCCGTCTCAGCACGCCCTCGCGTACGGCCCCGATCCGCTCGATGGCCGCCTGCGAGCGGAGATTGCGGATGTCGGTCTTGAACACGACGCGGGTGAGGCCCAGCGCGCCGAAGGCGTGGTCGAGCAGCAGGATCTTGCACTCGGTGTTCACCGCGGTCCGCCAGTAGGCCGTTCCGTACCATGTCGAGCCGATCTCCACGCTCTCGTCGACGCCGGGCACGTCCCAGTAGCCGGTGGAGCCGATGGCCCGCCCGGTCTCCTTGAAGACGACCGCGAACTGGGTGGTGTCCGGCCGGGCCAGCAGCGCGGCGACGCGACGCCGCATGTCCTCCTCCGACTTCGGGGCGGGGGAAGGCCGCCACCGCCACACCTCCTCGTCACGCCCCACCGTGAACAGATCGGGCACGTGGTCGAGGGCGAGCGGCGTGAGCCGTACGAACCGGCCTTCGAGGACGACGGGTTCCGGCAGCTTGGCGGTCATGCGCCGACGTTATCCGGCGCGTACGGCATGGTCCGATGGCCACTTGGCGGTGATCACCGAAGACCACTTCGGCCGAGAGGCGCCCGGACCGACGGCGGGATCCCCGGAACGTCTCCGGCGGGTCCGTCAGCTCACCGGGGTGAGGGAGCTGAGCAGCAGGTCGGCGAAGTGGCGGCCGATCTCGGGGCCGGCCAGCGAGCCGCCGGGGTGATACCAGGTGCCGAGGTGGTGGACCGCGCCGAAGAAGAAGTCGGCCACCATCTCGGCCGGGACGTCGTCGCGGAACACCCCGCCACGCTGTCCCTCGATCACCAGGTCGCGGAAGCGCTCGTGATAGCGGCGGCGGTCGGCCCTGACGATCTTGTAGACCTCGGGGGAGAGCTGGTGCATCGACCGGAAGAAGACCTTGGAGTCGTCGAGGTTGTCCACCGTGGTCATGACGACGTCCTCGGCGGCCGCGTGCAGCCGCTCGGCGATCGGACCCGAGGCGTCGGCGAACGTCGTCAGCCGCTCCATCTGCATGCGCAGCACGCGTCCGTAGATCTCGTGCAGCAGGTCGTCCTTGGATGCGAAATAGTGGTACATGGCGCCCTTGGTCACCCCGGCCGCCGCCACGATCTCCTGCACCGACGTGCTCTCGAAACCGCGCTCGGCGAACAGCCGGGTCGCCTCGGTCAGCAGGCGCTGCCGTACCGGCTCCTCGATCGTCGTGCCGCGCGCCATCCGGTCCTCCCTCGTGTGTCGCCGACTAGCGTACCGACTGGTCGGTCAGGTCAGTTCGGACTGGCGGAAATGCGCCAGTTCCCTCACCTTAGGAGGGCCGGGATTCCCCATCGGGTATTCCGGGAGAGAGCAGCAGCGACGAGTGTGGGGAGTTCGCGTGCCCAGTGGGTCGATCTATGTCCCGCAAGACGAGAAGTTCACCGGTGCCTCACCGCAGAACCTCTATGTCACCTTCTGGTATGCCGGGCGCAAGAACAG
This sequence comes from Sphaerimonospora sp. CA-214678, assembly GCF_050942215.1. Classification (GTDB taxonomy): domain Bacteria; phylum Actinomycetota; class Actinomycetes; order Streptosporangiales; family Streptosporangiaceae; genus Sphaerimonospora. Next base: position 4,881,465 of record NZ_CP192056.1, on the reverse strand, counting down.
GCTGCGCGTCCGTGCCGCCATCGCCGTGGGCGGGTTCATCGCGGGGAACCTGCTGGCCATCAGGTTCGGGCTCGCCCCGTTCGCCACCGGCCTGGTGCTCGCCGCCGCCGCGGCCCTCACCGACTTCCTCATCGCCTGGCGGTCGTACGAGCGCACGGCCGTGTGGCGGGGCAAGCGCCGGGGCGAGGTGCGGACCGGCCGGCTGCTGCGCAGAGGCCTGCGCAGGTACGGCTACCGCGTCATGGACGGCCGGGCCGTACCGGGCGAGGCGTCGATCGACCACCTCGTCATCGGCCCGGGCGGCCTGTGGATCGTGGACAACGAGGCCTGGGCGCCGGACACCATCATCGCGAGGTACGGCGAGCGCCTGTTCTTCGACGAGAAGTTCGGCACCTCCGTCGCCAAGGGCCTGATCAACGCCGCCTCGTCGATGGCGACGCTGCTGAGCAGGGAGACCGGCATCGACGTCGGCATCTCGCCCGTGCTCGCCGTGCACAGCGGCAAGATCGTGGGGGGTGACGGGATCTGGGGACTGGGCGGCACGATCACCGGTGAGGGCCTGACCGTCGCCTATCCGCGCCGCATCGCGCGCTGGATCCGGACGCAGGACGACGCCGGGCTGACGGACGACCAGATCGAGCTGCTGGCGCGTACGGCGGCCCGTATTCTCCGCCGCATGCCGTGACCGGATCGGGTCCGGAACACCCGTGGATCCGATTTTGAGTGATCTGGCCGGTGCGATACTCTCTAGGAGTTCCGCGCCGCTAGCTCAGTTGGTCAGAGCAGCTGACTCTTAATCAGCGGGTCCGGGGTTCGAGTCCCTGGCGGCGCACCATCGCTTGTCATCGAGATTCCTCAGCGGGGCGCGATCAGGGTCAGTGCGCCGGGGAGCAGTCGTACGGTCACGGGGAACGGGGTCACGATCTCGTCTCCGTCGGCGTACAGCGGCACGGGACGGTCGATGTCGATGGTGACGGCCGTTGCTGTGGACAGCTGGACCTCGGGCCGATGGATGTGGGCACCCTCCCGAGCCTCGGCCATGAACCTGCCGATCGAGAGCTTCGGCATCCCGGCGCGCACCACCATCACGTCGAGCCGGCCGTCATCGAGCACGGCCACCGGCACGATGCGCAGGCCGTGGCCGTACGCGCCGGAGTTGGCGATCACGATGGTGTCGGCCCGTACCCGCCGCGCCACACCGTCCACGGTCACCGTGAACGTCGGCGCGCGCCAGGTCGCGATGGCCAGCGCTCCGGAGATCCGGTAGAGCGGAAGCGCGGGCAGCCGCCGAAAGCGGTTGATGATCTGGTTGGCGCGCGAGTCCACGCCGGCGTAGACGTTCCCCGGCACGATCACGCCGTCCACTTCGAGCACGTCGATGCTCCTGGGGGGACCGTCCAGGAGCAGCCGGGCCAGCCCGGGCAGCGCGGTGTAACCGCGGTCGGGCAGATCGGCCGGGAGGCCGACCGTGCGGGCGAAGTCGTTGCCCCGGCCGGCGGGCAGGATCGCCATCGTGCCGCCTGCCGGGACCACCCCGGTGGCCACATCTCTGACCAGACCGTCGCCGCCGACGGCCACCACGACGTCGCCGCGCCCGGCCGCCTCGGCGGCGAGGTCGACGGCGTGCGTCCGGCTTCGGGTCTCCTCGGTGGTGACGTCCGCGCCGGCCTCGGTGAGCAGCGCCGCCATCGGTTCCCAGACCGTACGGCTCGCGCGCCGTCCGGAGATGGGGTTGAGCAGGGCCGTGAAGGAACGCATGTCAGCCTCCGGCAGGGGGGAGCAGCACCCCGGGGTTGAGGATGCCGGTGGGATCCAGGACCCGCTTGACCGCGTGCAGCGCCTCCACGGCCAGCGGGCCGATCTCCTCCGCGTAGGCGGCCCGATGGTCGGTGCCGACGCCGTGATGGTGGGTGATGGCCGCCCCGCAGGAGCGGATCGCCCGGTTCGCCGCGGTCTTGGCCGCCGCCCACTGGGTGAGGGGATCGGCCGCCTGGGCGCAGACCACGGTGAAATACAGCGACGCGCCGGTCTCGTACACGTGCGAGATGTGGCAGAGCACCACCGGCGGCGTCCCCTGGCCGGTCAGCTCGGCGGTCAGCGCCTCCGTCACGGCGGCGCGCAGCCGGTGCAGGCCGGACCAGAACGCCGCCGTCTCCAGCGTCTCGACCAGGCCGCCCGCCGCGAGGATCGGGTCGCGCAGGTACGGCGCGCGGAAGCGGCCCTCGCGCCAGGACTCGCCGGGCCCGGGCCCGAGGGGTGCGCCGCCCGCGGCCAGGAGCACATCGGTGGCGGCCGCGCGCCGGGCCGCGACCTCGGCAGGATCGCCCTCATATCCGGTGATGGCCAGGCAGCCGCCGGGCCCGCCATCGAGGGCGGCGGCGGGGTCGGCGAGGTTGACCGCGGTCTCGAGCTCGTCGGACAGCCGCAGCACGGTGGGTGGCGGGGTGCCGGCCTGGGCGAGGCGGCGCAGCGCGGCCGCGCCCGCCTCGAACGACGGGAAGCGCCACCCCTCGAAGATCCGCTCGCCCGGCGCGGGCCGTACGCGGACCCGCACCGAGGTGATGACGCCGAGCACGCCCTCAGAACCGAGGACGAGCTGGCGCAGATCGGGACCGGCGGCGGACTTCGGCGCTGTGCCGAGCTCGACGGTGCCCCTCGGGGTGGCCAGGACGAGGCCGACCACCATCTCGTCGAAGCGGCCGTATCCGGCGGAGGACTGCCCGGCCGAGCGAGCCGCGGCGTAGCCGCCGATGCTCGCGCCCTCGTACGACTGAGGAAAGTGGCCGAGGGTGAAGCCCTGCTCGCGCAGCAGCCGCTCGGCCCGCGGCCCGCGCAGACCGGCCTGCAGTACGGCGGTGCGGGAGACGGAGTCGACCTCCACGAGCGCGTCCAGGCGACGCAGGTCGAGTGTGACGACCCCGGCGAAGCCGGCCCGAGCCGGGGCGAGACCGCCGACCACCGAGGTGCCGCCGGAGTAGGGGACGACCGCGACCCGGTGCTCCGCGCAGGCCCGCAGCACCGCGACCACCTCGTCGTGCGAACCGGGGAACACCACGGCGTCGGGGGCGTCGGCCGCGTCGCCCGCCCGCAGCCGGAGCAGATCCGGGGTCGACCGGCCACGGGTGTGCCCGAGACGGGCGTCGTGACCCGAGTCGACGTGCTCGGCGCCGACCACCGCCGTCAGTGCGGCGCGCGCCGCCTCGGAGAGCGTGACCGGCGGGAGCCGCACGGCGTCGGGCGGGACGGCGGGCCGGGCGGGGGCGGTCACACCCAGACCGGACAGCGCCGCGTGGATCGCGGGGGGCAGGCCGCTGTGCTGGGCGGGGTCCCCCCACAGATACGGATGGAAGCCGACGACGGGCAGTTCGGTTTCAGCCAAGGGAGATCTCGCAACTCTCGACAGGGAAGGCCACCGCCACGGAGACGAGCCTCAGCTTAGGCAGGGGCGGACCGGGCCGGAAGCCCCCGCGGCGTTCGGTGGACGGCGCGTGAGATTCGGGAGGCGCCGACCCGGCCGACGTGGCCGACGGCACGGGCCCCACCTCGCTGAACGCCCGGTGCCGTACGGGTGACCCCGATCACCTCGGCGGTGCGCGGCGGGTCGGCCTCCTGGTCATCGGAGGGCGGCGTGACCGGGCTGGGGATCGCGCTGGACGCCGCCTCTCGCGGCCTGCCCGCCGTGCCCGTCGAGAAGCACGACCTCGCCTTCGGCACGAGCCGATGGGAGATTGAAGGCGGTCCACGGCGGCCTGCGCCGTCCGGCCACGGGTCAGGTGCCCTCAGGGCCTGTGGACAACGTCCTCACCGGGGGTGCGGGGACTGAAAGAATCGTGTCGTGACCGAGGGTCCCCCGTCTGCGGGCACTGCCGTACGTCTTCGAGGCGTCGACACAGTCTTCCCGGCGGAGGTCGCCCATTTTGTGCGATCGCGAGGAGAAAGCCGGATGGGCAAGGCGAACCGGGAGCGGCGCGGGGCCAAGGAGAAGGAGCGCGGGCGCGGCCGGCAGGGCCAGGGCGGCGATGCCTTCGGCTCTGCCCGATGGCGGTCCCGGTCGTCACCCGAGGAGATCGTCACCGACCTGCTGACGGCGGCGCTGGACGCTCAGCTCGACCGGGATGAGGCGGGGTTCTCGCAGTGTTCGACGGCACTGGCCGAAGCCCCGGCCGAGCTGCGACCGGTCATCGATCGCCTGCTGCTCGCCATGCTGAACGACCATGTGACGTTCGCCTGGCGCAACGGGTGGCAGCCCGCCGATGTGATCAGGATGGTGGGGCGGGAGCACGGCGCCCGGCACGTACGGCTGGCCACCGACGCCATCGCCGCGGAGATGCGCGCCTACGCACCCGCCACGGTGGACGAGCGCTGGCTGGACCAGCTGGCGACGTTGGAGGCCAGGGTCTGGTGGCGGCGGGACGACGAGTACCTGCGCGAGGACGGCGACCGCCTCGGCATGATCACCCGCGTCCTGCAGCTCGTCTTCCTCCTCGCCGCCCTGCCCCGGATCGAACGGCTGTGCCCGCTGCCGGGCGGGGCACGCCGTACGGCCAGGCCGGCGGGCCGGGCCGTCGACGAGCGGATGCTGGCCCGGGTGCGGGCACTGCTGGCGAAGGCCGAGTCGACCGAGTTCGAGGCCGAGGCGGAGACGTTCACCGCGGCCGCCCAGTCGTTGATGGCCCGCCACAGCATCGATGCGGCTCTGCTGGCGGCAGAAGCGGAGGACCGGTCGGTCGCGGACGGGCCGGAGGGGCGCCGGCTGGGGATCGCCGCGCCCTATGAGGCGCCCAAGGCGATGCTGCTGGACGTGATCGCCACGGCCAACCACTGCCGGGCCGTCTGGAGCCGCCACCTCGGGTTCGCCACCGTGCTCGGCTTCCCCGCCGATCTCGCCGCGGTGGAGGTGCTGTTCACCTCCCTGCTGGTGCAGGCGACAACGGCGATGCGGCTCGCGGGCTCCCGCCGGGACGGCTTCGGCCGGTCACGGACCCGGTCGTTTCGGCAGTCGTTCCTGGCCGCCTATGCGCAGAGGATCGGCGAGCGGCTCGGTGAGGCCGCCGGGGAGGCGGTTCAGCAGGCGGCGGCCGAGACCGGCAGGGATCTGCTGCCCGTGCTCGCGGCCAGGGACCAGGTGGTCGATGAGGAGGTCGAGAAGGTGTTCCCGGATCTGAACGTGGTCGCCGCCGGCGCGGTCAGCAACCGCGAGGGCTGGCTCTCCGGCCGGGCCGCCGCCGACCAGGCCGTGCTGGACGTACGCGCCGAAATCAGTGATCGAGGTGCTTGACCGCAAAGCCAGGGCCCAGCACAGGCAGCTGCGGAGCTCCGGGCGGGTGCGGACATCCGGGCAGACCCGCCGAGCCGGGTGCGCATCCTGGCTCGGGCACGGCCCGTACTCTGCGACTCGTACCGTGCGGCTCGTACTGCGCGGCTCGTACTGTGCGGCCGCGTTAGCTCCGGGTCACGCCGGCGGTCCGGTGACCGCACGAGCCGCTCGCCACTGTCGCGCTCAGGCGTGCGATGACCTTGGTAATACTCTGGGTCGGGGAGGAGAGCGATGGACGAACGGCGGCTGGTGCGGGTTTCCAAGTATCTCGCCAAGCACCTGCGGCACCGGCCCGAGCGCATCGGGATCGAGTTGGACGAGCACGGCTGGGTGAACGTCGACGTGCTGCTGGAGGCCGCGTCCTCCCACGGGTTCCCGATTTCCCGGGCGGAATTGGAGCAGGTGGTCGCCGACAACGACAAGCGGCGATATGTGATCGAAGGAGATCGGATCCGGGCCAGCCAGGGGCATTCGGTACCTGTCGATCTCGCTCTGCCACCGGTCGAGCCACCCTCGTTCCTCTACCACGGCACGGTCGCCGGCAGCGTGGCGGCGATCCGCAGCGAAGGGCTGCGGCGGATGTCGCGCCATCACGTCCATCTGTCCCCGGATCGTGAGACCGCCACGCGGGTGGGGGCGCGCAGAGGGCGTCCGGTCGTCCTCGCCGTGGACGCGGGAGGGATGCATGAGGCGGGGCACGAGTTCCGGGTCAGCGCCAACGGTGTCTGGCTGGTGGATCACGTCCCGGCGGGCTTCATCCGCTTTCCCGGCGGCTGACCGGCGGGGCCTGCCGCCTCAGGCCCGGAGGAACACCTCGTCCAGATGCCATTCGAGGGCCTCACGATCGGGCCGGTCGCGAGGTTCGGCCCGGAACGTTGATCTCCTGTCCGGCTCGGCGATAGAACTCTTCGCCGTTCCCGAACTCGGCCCGCAGCCGCGGGCTGACAACCAACCGATGCCGGGGGTCGACTGCCAGGTAGCCGCGATCGAATAACGTGTGCACATCGGAGCGGAGCAGGAGCCCGTTGTCCAGACGGTGCTCGCCGCCCGCCGTGACCGGGCGAATGTGGGCCGCCTGCAGGACCGGCCGGATCCGATCACCTGTGATCGCGCAGCGCCGTTCGTAGGCATGCAGGACCACGGCCTGGAACGCCCGCTGCCCGAGACGACGCGGGGCGAGACGGGGATCGCCGAAGACAGGTCCGTCGCGGTGCCACGGCTCGGACAGGTCGATTTCCACGCCGATCCCGATTCGGTTGAGCAGATCATGGAAGTAGCCCGCGGCCGGGTGACCGGCGAGGTCGTAGCTCTTGCCCTGCACGATGTTGGAGGCGAAGTCAGGCGGCGGCCCGGCGACTCGATCCTCCGGGAAGAAGAAGACGTCGCGGATGATGACGCAGCCGATGACCGGGTCCTCTTCAATGGCCATTGGCTGTTTGCGGTACTTTCCCACCTGTTGCCGCATCTCGGCGAGGCTTGCGGCACCGTTGCCCTGGCCGAAGAACTCCCATGCTTCAGAGATGGGAAGGGGCGCGAAGCCGCTGAAGAAGCCGCCGCCGACCACGCGGTTGTACGGGTGGTGGGTCTTGAAGAAGAACGGCTCGCTGTGGTCGATCGCACGGAACTCCCGAGCGCCGGAGGGCCGCCAGAAGTTCACCTCGGTGAGGGGTGGGCGCGTGGAAAGGAACCGGTACCAGCTTTCGTCAGTCACCCCGACGTATGCCTTCACATCGGCAATTGTGCCCACACTTGATCAAACCCGCCAGAGGCCTATGTCGCCGGTTCAGTAGAGCTACGAACCCCTTCCTAACTCGTGATGGCCACTGGCGGCATGTAGGCGGGCGTTTTGAGGCCCATGGTCGTCGTGACCTGGTCGAGGGCCTGGGAGATGCCGAAGTCGATGAAGCGCGGGCAGTCCGGGACGAGAAGAGCATTGGCCCGCTCGAAATCCCGGTGCGGGCGATGCCGGACCTCAGAGGCCCGACACTGAACTGTTATCCGCTGGGCCGGGGAGTGAATCGGATGAATGGGATTTGTCTGCCGACTTCGCGATAATCCTCTATGCTCCCATCGACCACGAACCCCATGATCTTGCAGAGGCGACGTGCGGCGGCAGGATGGCGTGGGGCGTAGCGCGCCATGAGTTCGGCTGCCTCCTCGGCGGGAAGCTCTGTCGCGGTCACCGGAATCGAACGTCGACCGAGCTGAATGACCACTTCCGGATTTTTCATGACATTCCGATACCAGTCGGACCGCTTACCGAATCCGGAGGCGGCCACGTAACCACGCTGATCGTGCTCGACCACCTCGATGACGGCCTGCCGCCGTTCACCGGAGACACGGCCCACGTGGTTGAGCAGCATGAGGCGGTTGCCGAACAAGCCGCCCAGTCCCAGCCGATACACACGGATGGGCAACCGCCAGAGGATGCGACTCAGGCCGCTCGGTGGTTCGGGCTTCTTGACGATTTCCATCATTCGTCCCTTGACGTCGGTGGTCTTTCAGGGGTGGTTCCCGTGCCGGAGCGGTTGCGCGGTGCAGGGGTGACCACGTCACGTGCGACGAGTCGTCCGATCAGGTTCCCGCCTGGTCGGGCTCCGTCAGATCCGCCAGCGCGGCCAGCGCCTCACCCACGGGCAGGTCGGAATCGAGCAGGTAGTGCAGCATGAGTCCGTCCACCAGCGCTGCGATCAACGTGGCCACTCCGGCGCTCCAGCCTGGCGGACGGTCCGGATGCAGTTCGTTCAGTCGATCGGCGGCCTGCGTGCGGGTGTCTCGCAACTGATGGCGCAGGACCTCGCCCAGCGCCGGATCGCGCATAGCCCCCTCGATCAGCGCCACGGCCAGCCGGACCGTCCGTTCCTCGCCCGCCGTCCTCGGTAGCAGGGCACTGAGCAACGCCAGCCCCGCACGCGTATCAGAGGCGCCGAGCAGCTCGGTGACCAGCGGATTCAAGACCATGTCCCCGGCCCGGCGGGCGACCGTCGCGTGCAGGCCGCCGAGCCCGCCGAAGTGATAGTGGATCAAACCGGGGTTGACGCGTGCCCGTTCGGCCACACCGCGCGTGGTGACCGCCGGCCACCCACCCTTGGCCAGCAATGCGATGCCGGCATCGACCAGTCGCTCCCGTTGCCGCCGTCCCTTGGGCGAAATTGGTCGATCGACCAAATTGGTCATACGGCCAAATTAACATGCGACCCGTACCCCGGCAAGACGCGTCCGGTCCTGCGGACTTCTTGTGCTCGGCGTCCACCATGGCGGCAGGTCGTTCGGCCCGTCGGCTTCCATCGCATAGCGGATGACGTTGGGCCGCAGTGACACTCGCCACCCCGGGTCGAGATGGTGCCGCTGCAGGTTGCTCCGTCCGCCGTACGACCGTATGGCCTCGATGGCGCCGAAGTGACGGAGTGCTCGAAGACCAGCCACTTTCCGGCAGCAGCCCGCTCACTCGTACCATCGGACCGTGGGCGGATTCAACTGATCGTCGCAACACCTCGATCCTCCAGGAGGATGTGGTGGCGCAAGGAAAGGCGCGCGCGGCGATTCTCGCTGGTCGTCCGCCGCTTCGATCACCGGGACGACCCCCGGTCAATCGGCGCGAAGAGCGGCAGCGTTTCTGGCGGTTGATCGCCCAGGGGCTGTCGAGCGAAGAGGCCGCCGTCGCCTGCGGCGTGTCGATGCCGCTGGGAACGCGCTGGTTCCGTGAAGGTGGCGGGATGCCGCCGATCAGCCTGGATCCGCCGTCGGGTCGCTACCTGTCGTTCACCGAGCGCGAGGAGATCGCTGTGCTGCGCGCCCAGGGGTGCGGAGTGCGGGATATCGCCCGCCGTCTGGGACGGGCCCCATCGACGATCTCGCGGGAGCTGCGGCGCAACGCAGCCACCCGCGGCGGCCAACTGGACTACCGGGCCTCGGTCGCGCAGTGGCACGCCGACCGCCAAGCCCGCCGGCCCAAGCCGTGCAAGCTCGCCACCAACGAGACGCTCCGGAAGTATGTGCAAGACCGGCTCGCCGGACAGGTCCGCGCCCCGGACGGCCGCACGGTCGAAGGGCCCGACGTCCGCTGGATCGGCCGGCGCCACGGGCGTCGCCAGGACCGGCGCTGGGCGACCTCGTGGAGTCCAGAACAGATCGCCAACCGGCTCCCGATCGACTTCCCCGAGGACGAGACGATGCGGATCTTACACGAGGCCATCTACCAGGCCCTGTACATCCAAGGGCGCGGCGCGCTGCGCCGGGAGTTGACGGCCTGTCTGCGGACTGGCCGGGCGCTGCGGGTGCCCCGGGCCAGGACACGCCGGCGCGGCAAGACGTTCGTCACCAAGGAGGTGATGATCAGCCAGCGGCCCGCCGAGGCAGCCGACCGGGCCGTGCCCGGGCACTGGGAAGGCGACCTCATCATCGGCCTGGGCAGTTCCGCGATCGGCACGCTGGTCGAGCGGACCACCCGGTACACGCTGCTGCTGCACCTGCCTGCGATGGACGGTCACGGCGGCCCTCGGCCCAAGAACGGCCCGGCGCTGGCCGGGCACGGCGCCGAGGCCGTCCGCGACGCCATCGCCGCCACCATCACCACGCTTCCCGGCCAACTCCGCAGGTCGCTGACTTGGGATCAGGGCGCGGAGATGGCCCAGCACGCCCGGCTGCGCATCGACACCGGCCTACAGGTGTTCTTCTGCGATCCCCATAGCCCATGGCAACGCGGCAGCAACGAAAACACCAACGGTCTGCTGCGCCAGTACTTCCCCAAAGGCACCGACCTGAGCCGGCACAGCCGAGATGACCTCGACGCGGTCGCCGCGGCCCTCAACAGCCGGCCGCGCAAGACCCTCGGCTGGAAGACTCCCGCCGAGGCGCTGAACGAGCAGCTAATCTTGATCCAACAAGGCAGTGTTGCGACGACCCCTTGAACCCAAGCTGTCAGGTTCGTGCGGGTGACCACGCGGCACGAGCCCGGCTGGCCGCAGTGCGATGTGGCAGAGCGGTTCGACCGGCTCGAAGGCCAGGCGTGCAGCGGCATGCGGACGTCGGCGAAGAAACTCCCGCCGCAACCGCTTTCATTCCTCGAGTGGCTGGGCCTCGGTCGGCCATTCGAGGCCGCCGTCTACCCGCCGCCGACGTTTCAGCACGGCCTACGATTGCCTGCTTCGCCGCGTCTGGTCCACGAACCATTCGAGGGCAGCCAACACCACGTCCCACACCGCTTCGTTCGCGAGATATGCGATGTCGAAGGAGGGGTAAAGCTCAAGCTTCGCCGCCGGGATGTCCACCCCCGGAGCCTCGTTGAGGCGGCGACGCAGTTCCTCCCGCAGCTCCGTGTCCTTGAACGGAACACGCTTCTTCAGCGTTCCGAAGGGCACCTCGACGGTCGCTGGTAGAGCGGGACCATCAGCTGAATCTCGCCCTTGATGAGATTGCGCAGGGTGGTTTCGTTGGCCTTCACACAAGCTCCCGGACCGGTGCACAAGTACCGCCCGATCATGACACAGTGCCCGGACAATTCGCGGGCGAACGAAGCGCTCGCAGACGAAGACCGGCAAAGTGCCGAGGGTATCCACCGAGCAATAAGGGTGGATCCATTATGGGCAATCCGGATATGACCGATATGGTCAGGACTTTCTCTTATTTGCTGGAACTTGTAGCGTTCCGTCTATGTGCGTCCGCCGAGCGGGCGCGGCGGGGGAGCGTGGAGGCGGTCCTGAACTGCGAGTGGTGTCTGGACAAATACAACCACCAGGGCTGGTACGGCGAATGCTTCGTTCAGGTGCTGGCCGCTGCCGCCGGTCTCCAGGCGAGCCCGCTCAGATCCAGAAACGGCGCCTTCGAGCGACCGGACAGCTCGACCCGAATCAAGGACGGCTTGAGCTGCGACCGGAGCCTGGAGGATTCGAGGTGCTGTGAAGTGGCGGCTTGGTCTTCACATACGCGACTGAATGACCTTCCGTCGCGATTCATCGGGGGACAGAACTGCGATGGCCTATTCAACGATCGCCTTCGCGAGCTCCTCCACGCTGCCGAGCAATTGCGCAGGGGGAAGCGTCAGGTCGAGCGTGTGCCGACTGATCTCGATATCGGCTCTGCGTACGACATGCCGGTACGGCTCGGTGTTCCCCTTGACGTACACCAAGTGGCCGTGCCGTAGGCCGAGCACGGTGCAGTAGGCGAGCATCTGGTAGAGGTCACCATTGTGCCCGTCCGGGCCGGTGGAAACCTTGTACTTGGCGTCCACGACGGTGGCGGGCCGTTCGATCCCGTCCGCGCCGATGACGTAGCGGACGAGGTCGGGGCGCAGCGGTACCCGGCGGCCGTGGTCGAGATGGTGGCGCCGGTCCTGCAGGTCGCTGCGCCCGCCGTACGGCCGCATGGCCTCGGCCAGCGCGACGGTGACGAAGTCTTCGAAGACCCGCCACATCTCCAGCAGCAGGCCGTCCACCCGCACTATGGTGCCGTCGTCCAGCTCGTACGAGCGACCGCGCAGCACGAGCTCGGCGAGCCGAAGCGCGGTGTGGTAGCGGGTGTTCAGCCGGCTCGGCTGCCAGGCTGGCAGTGGCGTGCCCGGCACCAGCGGAGACACCCCCGCCAGTCGGGCTAGGGGGTTCCGCAGTGACTTCCGGGTCGCCGGGTCGAGACCGGGCAGGCGCAGCAGCCGGGCTGTGGCCGCCAGGAGCAGCCGGTTTTCCGCGATGTCCACGGTGAACTCGTCGTAGCGGATCTCGACCGGTAGCGGCAGGCCGTACCTGCGCCGGATCTGGTCCGCCTCACGCAGCCGTCCCCGCACCACCTGCGCGGACTCCTCGACCTCGCGGTAGCCCTGCAACACCCCCTGCCAGAGCGCTCGCTGGGCGGCGCGGGCGTAGGCGTACGCAAGCGCGGGCAGCAGGTCCTGATGCTCGCCGGCCTGCACCTCCTCCTGCCGCCAGCCCCGCATTGAGCGGGCATAGCCGAGCAGGAACAGCAGTCGGTCGACCGGCGTCTTCGGGGTGATCCTGATCTGGACGCTGCCGATCGTCGCCGCGCCGACGTATCCGTTGTCGCGGATGCGCCACAGCCCGGCGCGTGGGCCTGGAGCGACCTGTACGGCTTTCGCCGCAACGAGGGCGGCGGCCTGCTCGGCGGTGAGCGCGACCTCCTGCGGCGGGGCGCCCTCGACGAGAGTTATCGGGGAGGTCATGAGATCGCTCGCCGCAGCGTCTCCAGTCCGTATCGTTCGGCCACGTCGATGCCGTCGCCGTAATGGTGCTCTTCGAGCAGCGGCAGGATCTGCGTGCGCCAGACCCCTTCGAAGCCCTTCGGGTTGTCATAGATGGCCGGGCGCATCAGATACGACGGGCCGATCTTGAAGTCGTGGTCCTCGATCCGAGAGTTGAGTTCTGCCAGCAGCCGCGCGGCCTCGTCCGGGAGCCCTTCATGGGCAAGCCAGTGGTGCAGGACGTCCGAGGTGGGCTTCTCCTCGGGGTGCAGCTCGACGAAGGCGAACCGCCGCCGCATCGCCGCGTCGACCAGTGCGATCGATCGGTCAGCGGTGTTCATGGTGCCGATGACGACCAGGTTCTCCGGCAGCGTGAACGGCGCGCCGGTCTCGTCGGCCGACGAATAGAGCAGGTCGATGGCCTTCTTGCGATATTCGAGCAGGAAGTACAGCTCGCCGAAGATCTTGGCGATGTTGCCCCGGTTGATCTCGTCGATGATGAGGACGAACGGCTCCTCCGGGCGTTCCCGGGCGGCGTCCACCAGCCGCAGCAGCGGACCCGGCAGCGGCTTGAACACCACCCCTCGTCCGTCCGGTGTCTGCACCGGCCGGAAGCCCTCGAAGAAGTCCTCGTAGGAGTAGGAGGGATGGAACTGGACGAGCTTCACGTTCTGTGGCTTGGCGCCGGCCAGGTGCTCGGCGAGGTGCTGGGCGATGTACGTCTTCCCCGTGCCCGGCGGGCCGTACATGATGAGCTGCGGCCGGTCCCGGAGCAGGTCCACGCACTCCTGGAGCCAGTCCTCGTCGACGAACAGGTCGGCGGCCAGCTTCGGCGTCACGTCGGGAAGCCTGAACTCCCTCTGCGGTGCCGGCTCCGGCCCGACGAGCTTCTCCAGGTCGTCGATGAATTCGGTGAGGTCGAGCACATCGTGCTGGGTGGCCAGCTTGGCCGACATCTCGTCGGGCAGCTCGTCGAAGTCGAGCGGCGCGCCGGCGTTGAGCCAGGCGACCGGTCGCTGGAGATTCGCCCGGTTCTCCACGCTGGCTCGGAAGGCGGGCTCGCCCTGGATGCGGCCCACATAGATTTTTCCGCCGTCGTTGCAGAGCACCAGGTCGCCCTCGCGCATGCGGCTGAGGAACGCGTAGAACTCGTTGGTCTTCTTCAGCTTCTCGTTGAACGACCCGTGCGCGTAGTCCTCCTCGACCGCCCCCCGTACGGTCTCCTGGGACGAGCCGGGCGGCAGCTCGCGCAGCTTTATGGCGGGCAGCGAGCAATATCCCTCAGCGAGCCAGTCGTGCAGCAGGCTCCCGCCGTACACGCCAAGTCCGCGTACCAACCAGGCCCGCCGAACGCGTTCAGAGACGTCGGGGCCATCTGGATCATCGATCAAGAGCTGCCGCAGGTCCTCACGCGGGATCTCCCGTACAGGCGGGACTCGTCCGAGCACGACGTGCAGCCCTTCGGCTTCGAGCAGCCGTAGCCACTGCTGTCGTGATACCTCGTCTGAGTGGGCCGAGTCCGGTAGACCGCCGTCCGAGTCGAGCGCCCGGTGCCAGCCCTCGGGGCGTTCCCCCTGCAACCAGCACACCAGTCGTATCTGGTCCAGGCCCGCCTCCGCCGCGAGGTCGCTCGCGGAGACCCAGCCTCCTTCCGGTACGGCTTCCAGCAACCGCCTGGCCGTCTCGAACCCGGCGCGATGCTGGTCCCAGTACTTGTAGCCGACATGGGCGGCGGCCATGAACGACGACACGTCGGAGTGCTCACGGAGGGCGATCCGGCCGAGCGAGGTGAGCTGCCAGCGGCCCTGGGACTTGATGACCCAGCCCGATTTGACCAGCCCGCCGCTCTTGTAGCCGAGGGCGAGCTCAGGTGTGTTGCTCTCGACACCGCCAGGTTTCCACTCTTCCTCCAGGCCGGGCAACCGATCTCTGACCAGGGGCCATAGCTCGCGAGTTGCCACGCCGTCCGGATGCTCGGCCAGCACCTGGGCTGCGGTGAACAGCATCTTCCTGGTGAGCTCCGTCCGCGATGCCATGGCCAGTGGAGATTCCTTCCAATGTCAAGATCACTATATTGATCACCGTAGCGTCTTCGCTGCCGCTGTGCTCAGCGAAGGCGCGATCCTCTTCGATCATCTTGGCCTGCCTCGTGGCCAAATCATGTAGGTGCGAGCGCACGTGCTCCGGAGGTGATAAACGAGAAGACATGGTGAATCTCGGCAGGCTCGAAACCGTGCCCTTACGCTCGATTTGGCCGAACGAAGCAAAAGACTTCACTCCCTGGCTCGCCGACAATCTCGATATCCTCGGCCAGGCAGTGGGACTCGCGCTCGACTTCCGGCATCGCGAGTACGCGGTCGGCCGGTACGCCCTCGATCTTCTTCTGGAAGACGCCCAAGGGCGGGTCGTCGTGGTCGAGAACCAGCTCGAGTCGACGGATCACGGGCACCTGGGACAGCTTCTCACCTACTGCGCCGGCACCGAGGCCAAGGTCGTGATCTGGGTCGCCCAGACCGTGACCGAAGAGCATGCCGCCGCGCTGGAGTGGCTCAACGACAACACCGTCAGCGGGATCGGCTTCTTCGGCGTGGAGGTTGAGGTCCTTCGCATCGGAGACTCGGCCCCCGCACCGAACTTCAAAGTCGTGGTCAGGCCGAACGACTTCACCAAGGACACGCAGCAGAACCGTACACAGGCCACGTCGTGGACCTGGGAGGCATTCGTCGAGGAGTTGCGTGTTTCCCAGGAGAGGGTCGCCGTCGGTAGGCGCCTCCTGGAGGCGATAACCGAAGAGATCGAGAAACGCGAGCTCGCCTGGCAGCCGGTGATGCGGAAGGGGTACGCGGCCATCCAGCGCTCCGGCGGCTACAACGTGTCCGTGATCGACGTGTACTGGAACCGGGTGCCGCGGTTGGCGGTAAAACTGCCCGCACCTCCGGTCGAGCTCGGCCTCGCCAATCCCTATCCGCACCTGTCCGACGTATGGACCCCGGCCGAGCGCGAGTGGGGGTGGACCATTCCGCCCGGCACCGAGCCGCCTGACCTTGACCCACTGTTCGAGCTTGCCCTGCCGTTCCACTCCGCTGCCGGGCCGACGCAGCCTCCCCTCCCCGGCTGACCTTCCCACGGGCAACTGACGATCACAAGGGAGCAGCCTGCGGCTGAGGGCACTCAGGGCGCTGATCATCCCGGCGGCTGGTGCTGGGTGTGGGCAGAGTTTACGTGACCACTTTCAGGTTCACCTGTCCACCGCAAGTGGCGGCCTCCGGCGCCGTACCGGAGGTGGTGGAACCCGAGGTCAGCCGATCCAGAGGATGTCGATTATGCGCAAAGTCTGGGTGTCTTCGTCAAGGATGAAAGTGATCATCCCCTGGCTGTCGTCTCCGAAGAAGGCCTGTCTCACCACCGACTGGCCGGGCCGCTCCGCGACGGCGTCCCACGGGTTGCGAAGGAGTTCGATGAGTCGTTCCAACAGCGCGCCATCTCGTACTTCTTGGGGAAGACCGTTCAGCTCGTACAGGGCGCGTCCGTGGAAACCGTCGAACTTGTAGCTCACACCCGGCCTTCCCACTCCGGAGGGGTGTAGCGGGTGAACATCTCGGCTCGCTGCTGGAGCGCGTCCTGGACGGCCTCCTCGTAGCCCTGGCGAGCGTAAGCGATTGCTCGCAGTCGCCACTGACGCAGAAGCGTCTGCACCTGCTTGAAGCGGGCCAAGTCGTGGGCGGCGTTCAATGCCTCCTCGTACTCCGCCCGGAACTGGGCACGGCTCGACGGCGGAAGCGCCTCGAAGATCGCGGCCGGGTCCTCGCCGGGATCATGAAGTCCAGAAGATTCCAGAGGCTGAGCGGTCATACCGACCAATCTATCTGCCGTACGTGGGAAGCCTTGCCGATGTCGCTGAGAACGGCAGCAGCAGGTAGGGCAATGCGCACGCGGGGCTCCCGTCCGCTCATCACCGAGGAGCATGCTGGTCTGGGCACACCAATGTGGCCCAGACCAGGTGTCCGACGTCGTCGGATCCCTCGTAGCCGATGCTGTCCGCCAGGGCGGTGACAACGGCCAGGCCACGGCCACGCTGGGATGTGCTGCGGAAGGGCATGCCGAATCGGGGGACGCCGCCCCAGCCGCAGTCGTAGACCCCGATACGGACGCTGTCCTGGGCCCGGGTGACTTCGACGATGAAGGTGCCGCCCGCCCTGCCGCTGCCGGTATGCCGGACGGCGTTGCCTGCGAGTTCCGTGACAATCAGCGCGGCGTCTTCTCGGCACCACGCGTCAGCCAGAAGGAACCGGACGAACTGGCGAGTATGTGGGATCTGGTCGAGTGCGCCCGTGAAAGTACGCCGCCAGATCAGCCAGCCGGGTGGCATGTCGATCATCGCGCGTACGTGTACGGGAGGCACTTGGACTGGGGTGGCGAGGGAAAGGTCCGGGTCTCGCTGCGGCGGTATGAATGCGGAAGGGGGTTGTTCGGTGACGGTGTCGATGAGACGGGACAGATAGGGCATGGGATTCCTCAACGGGGATGGGGCGGCGTCCGAGATGCTCAACCTCGGAGTGTTTCGAACAGGCGACTGTCCTCCTGCAAGCAGAACTGTGCCTCGGCGCCTCTGATCAGCGAATCCCCATCTCCGGCGCATCGATTACCCGCGTCGAGACCACTCTGAGCTGGGCGAATGCCCTCTTACAGCGTGTCCACATCCCGGGACCGGTGCCGTTGCTCCCGCTGGCTGTAATGGAGCGTAACCGGCGATGTACGATCCGTAAGTAATCGCAGGTGACGGAGGTGTGCTGATGTCCGGTGAGGGGTACCGCGTGCTGCTTCGGGCACGCGCCCGTAGTGCGGAACTCCGCACGAAGGGCTTCACCTGGGACCAGATCGCCGACGTGCTCGCGCTCGATCACGACGTAAGCCCGCCGAGACTGTACCGGCTCGCCCACGGCCGTACCGCTGCCGAAGTCGTCGGCCTGGTCAACGACCTCGACCCGGCGGGCACGGCCTCGTTGCGGGAGGCCCGGCTGTACGACTTCGAGGCGTGGCCGGACGGTGGACGCAGGCCGCCCGCCCGGTGCCTCGTCACCTTGGCCCGGGTCTACCAGACCCATGCGGCGAGGCTGGTCGCCGACGAAACTCGGATGTCCTACGACGTCAAGGACCGTGAGCTGCTCGACGCCACCGACCTACGTCATCTGGACGAGAACCGGTCCCCGGCACCCTGCCCGGATGGCGGGCGACGTGTCAGCATGGAGGCGAGTGCGGGTGCCCCGCTCGCCGAGTCGGTTGTGGACACGTCGGCGTGCGTGGAACTCTTGCGTGCCATCGGCATCGAGGAGGCCGACGTGAGGCGACGTGAGCTGCTGTTCGAGCTGGCCCTTGCGTTCGGAGGGACTCAGGCGCTGCGCCTGTTGCGCGTACTCGGCCCAGAAGAGGAGCAGCGCCTCGGCCAAGTCGTGCGATCGGCGAGTCGGGTTGATGCGCAGACGGTGGCGACCTTCGAGAAGCTGACCGCGTACGCGCGAGAACTGGACGACGGCCATGGCCCCGCCGCCGTGCTGCCTGCCGTGAACGGGCAGCGGAACGCGTTGGCTCAGATCCTGGTCCGCGGTTCGATGCCGCAGGCGTTGCGTGGTCGCCTGCTCGCGGCGTACGGACAGTTGTCGCAACTGACCGGGTACCTTTCCTACGATCTGCTCGACGTCGCGGCCGCTCAGCGGGCGTTGAATGAGGGATTACGTGCGGCGCTGGACCTCGGAGACCCGACACTGATCGGCTATCTGCACTGCTGGCTGGGGAGCATGGCCGCTTACCAGCAACGCGCGGCCCTTGCCCTGGATCACGCGTTCGCGGCTCGCGGCTGGGTCGCCAGATCGCCGAGCCGGCTGCTTCGCGCCATGAACGAGTCTGTGCTGTCCGACGCCTATGCGGCTGCCGGGGACGCGACCGCGAGCGCCCGTGCGCACGACAACGCACTCCGGCTGGCCGGAGACCCGAGGGGTGACGGAGACCCCGCCTTCCTGTACTGGATCTCACCGTCGATGCTGGACTCCAAGGCGGCCATGTCGCTGGTCCGTCTACGGCGGTCCGGTGCGGCGGTCGCTGCTGCACAGCGGACTCTCACCGGGCTCGATCCTCGCTTCAAGGTCGATCGTGGATTCGCCCTCGCGCAGTACGCCACCGCGCTGACTCTCGCCCGGGAGATCCCCGAAGCCACCGCGCGTCTGTCCGAGGCGGCCGACATCGCCGCACAGCACACCTCGGCCCGCCTCGCGCATCAGATCGGGCAGGCTCGGGCCGGCCTGCAATCATGGGCGGGTAGCACGTACGTCGGTCGGCTTGACAAGACCCTGCAGACCCGCGGTCTGCTGAGTACGTGAAGGTCGATTTGTCGCCGCACTCCGGCTTGACGCGCACGTGTACGTTGCCCTCTTCACCTGCGCCGGAAGAGGTGGGAAAGAGTGCGAGGGGGCAGGCGCGTTGGATCGCTGAGGACCGGGCCTCGTTACAGGTCGGGGTCGGCGATCTCGATCGTGAACAGGTGGTCGTCCAGGGATCGCGACGCCTCGTTCCACCGGGTGGCGTCGAAGGTCAGGATGGGGCACACCGAGACGTCGGCGAATGCCGCGGTGTGCGCCTCGCAGACGTCCAGGCCAGTGGCGACGGCCACCAAGGCGAGGTTCTCGGCCTGTTCCGCGTCCTTAAGGGGCGCGACCACGACGTGTTCCATGGTGGCCAGGCCGTGCATGGCGTCGGCGGCTTCCTCGCTGCGTGCCTCGATGAGTGTCGAGGTGATCGCCAGCGCGGACACGACCATGGGCCGGCCGTCAGCGTCGTAACTCTGTATGAGGCCGATGGTGCCGGCCTCGCCGCGGGCGAGTTCGTGCAGGACGGTGGTGTCGAGGATGAGGGGTGTCGGGGTGTGGTCGCTCACGCGCTGTCGCGCTCCTGCTCGAAACGGCGGATCTGCTCGTCGATGTGGGCGCGCATCCTGGAAATTCGGGCGTTGCAGGTGGGGTCGGCTGCGGCCTCGGCCGCCTTGGCGTTCCACCAGCGGCGCGCGCGCCGGTCGCGCTGGACCCGCTCTTCGAGTGCGTCGTTGAGTACGGCGGAGACGGATGGGGCTTTGCCGGTCTCGACGAGGCGTTCGGCGTAGGCGGCCAGGTGGGGGTCTACGGTAATCGTGATCCGCGCCTTCTTCTCACTGATACCGGAATCATACTTATGGAGTGCCGACCGGTCAGGAGAATGGCGCGAGCCGTAGTGGCGCACGGCTCGCCTACCGTAGTGCGAGGACTGAAGGACGACGTGGGCGGCCATGGCCGCTCTGTCGGATCACCCAGAGCGAGGTCCGGGCGGATCCGGCACAGGCGCGATGAGGCGAATGCGCTCGAATTCTTCCTGGCGAGCACGGCCGCGTCCGGAGACCAGGTCGTAGACAAGGCGGGGGTCCGGGTCTTCGTAAAGCCGGAGGCGGCGGCGAGCCTCGAGGACAAGGTTCTCGACGTAGGGCCCGACGCCAGGACCGGCGGCGGAACTTCCGAGACGGCGCGGGAACGGCACGACGGCATTGTGGGAGGCGGCCCCTCCGGGGACTTCCCTTCGGGGCCGCCTTCGGCTTCACCGTTGCCAGGCCGGCTCCGACTGCCGGTCGTAGTGTTCGTAGGCCGTGGCCAGGCCGTGGCACACCTCGGCGGTGGTCTCGAACAGCGCCTGCGCCTTCGGCTCGTCGATCTTCAGTACGTCCTCCCGGGCGTGCTCGGCCACCTCGGTCAGCATGTCGTGCAGCCGGGCCGTGTGGCGGCGCGGGTCGTTCTCCGGGTAGGCCGCCGCGTCATGCTCGGTCATGGTGATCCCTCCCTGGACGTTGCCGAAGACGTCAGGCGGTGTTCGTCAGGGGGTCGCGCTCATACCGCGGTTTCCGCCGCCGAGTGAATGTTGTCGGCGGCCTGCTCCGGACTGATGTGCGCGGCCTCCGCCGCCAGTCGCAGGTCCTGCCGGGTGATGTTGGCCGGGTTACCGTGGTCGTCGTCGGGCTCACCGCAGCCGCAGCTCAGACACATCCTCAATCGCTCCTTCCGGTCGGCACGCCTCCGATGTACCCGGCGTACGGCAGCGAAACGGCAACGCGGAGGGCAGGAGACGGCAGCGTGGACCGCCGCACGCTCTTCTTCTCCCCGCCCATGTCCCGGGCCTTACCCGGCGCCCGGACCAACATGCCCGGGTCCGCCGAATGGAACCCTTTCGCCAGGGAACGAGGCTGTTGCGACGGCTGTGGAAGGGGGCGTTCCATGAGCAGCACCGCCGCGCCGGTGGCGCGCTCCGACTACGACCGGGTGGCGATCGTGACCGGTGCGGACTCGGGGATCGGAAAGGCGACCGCGGTGGCCCTCGCGGCCCAGGGTTTCGGCGTCGGCATCACCTATCACTGCGATGAGGACGGTGCGCGGGACACCGCCGCGCAGGTGAGCGCGGCCGGGCAGCGTGCGGCCGTACGACGGCACGACCTCACCGATCCGGTGGTCGCGGCCGGGGTGATCGACGAGCTCGCCGAGGAACTGGGCGGGCTCGGGGTGCTGGTGAACAACGCGGGCACGGGTACGGCCGAGCCGCTGCTGGAGATCGGCTACGACCGATGGCGGTCCGTGCTCGCCGTCGACCTGGATGGCCCGTTCCTGTGCTCGCAACGAGCGGCCCGCAGGATGATCGAGCGCGGGGCGGGCGGGCGGATCGTCAACGTGACCAGCGTCCACGAGGAATACCCCCGGCTCGGGGCCGGGCCGTACTGCGCGGCCAAGGGCGGCCTGCGCCTGCTGAGCCGTACGTTCGCGCTGGAGCTGGCCAGGTACGGCGTCACGGTCAACGCGGTCGCGCCCGGGGAGATCGCCACGCCGATGACCGGCCAGGAGGACCGGCCGCCGAGGCCGGGCAGCCGTCCGGGATATCCGCTGGGACGTCCGGGCGACGCCCGCGAGGTGGCCGCGGCCATCGTCTTCCTCGCCGGTCCCGCCTCCTCCTACATCACCGGTGCGACGCTCTTCGTGGACGGCGGGCTCGTGATGATGGGCCCGCAGGCGGCCGGCGACATCGAACGGGACATCTGGTCCTCGGATTGACGCCGGCAACCGGATTCGCGCGGCGACGGCCGGGGGCGGACCCGGACGCGGATCCACCCCCGGCCGATCGATCTCGCTCAGGCGTGTACGAGCGGGGTGTCCACGAGGTGCTCGGCGAGGAACCACGCCTGGAGCTCCCCGGTGCGGATGACGTCGGAGACGAGCAGGTCGTTGGTCCCGTCGTCGCCCTTCTCCGCGGTTCTGGCGGCGGCGTCGTGCGCGGCGACCAGGATCGTCTCGTGGGCCTCGAGGAGCCGGGACAGCATGGCGGGCACCTCCTCCACGCCGTCCGGCGGACGGGGGATCACGGTCATCTCCGCCACCTGCCGCGGATCGCCGACCGCGACGCCGCCGAGGGTCTGGATCCGCTCCGCGATCTCATCGATGATCTTGATCTGCTCGCTCGCGTGCTTGTCGAGGAGCTGGTGGAGTTGGTAGAAGGTCGGGCCTCGCATCAGCCAGTGGTGCTTCTTGTAGAGGCTGTAGAGGATCTGGGTGTCGGCCAAGATCTGGTTGAGCTGCTGGCACGAGTAGTCTCTCGTCTCCCGGCTCATGCCGACCGGAAAGTCGCGTACGGTCCCGAATGCCTGGATCTCGACTCCCTGCTGGTGCAGCCACGGCTGGCTCTCGCCGCGCTGCTGGGCGTGGGCGGAAGGTTTGACAGCCAAGGCGTCTCTCCTCACTTCGGGGACGGATGATAAGAGTGTTTCACTCCATATGTCAGTAAGACCTCTGCTAACTGCCCAGTTAAAGCCGTTTATCACCCAATGGGGGATCGATCTCTGGTCAAATCGGGGTGATCGGCGGCGGCTGACACGTGACCGCGGCCGCGGCCGATCAGGACCTTGTGCCCGGTCGGGCGGACCCGGGTCGCGATCGGATCGACGCGGATCGTGCCCGGCCGGCCTGCGCCGATCCCGGTGGTCAGACCTCCAGCCGCGCCTCGATCGCACGAAGCCGGTGGCGGGCCATCGCCAGGTTGGCCCGGCCGCGGTCGAGGGCCAGATAGAGGAACAGTCCGTTGCCGCTCCGGCCGGTCATCGGGCGGAGCAGGTGATATTGGGTGCTGAGCGTGATGAGGATGTCCTCGATCCCCTCCTTGAGCTGCAGTGCCTCGATCGCGCGCAGCTTGGCCTTCACCACCTCGGTGTTGGCCGCCGCCGCGATCTGGAGATCGAGCTGTTTCGAGCCGCCGAGCGTGCCCAGGGCCATGCCGCTGCCGTAGTCGACCACGGCGGCGCCGAGCGCACCGTCGATGGCGAGCATTTCCTTGAGCGAGATGTCCATGTTCGGCATGTTCTTCTCCTATTGGTGGTCGATGATGGCGGCGAGTTTGGCCGCCGTCTTGCGGCCCTCGATCCGGAGCAGGCCGAGGTTGGCCCCCGGCCCGGCGAGAACGGTGAGGACGAGCCTGTGGCCGGCGGCGTAGCAGGCGGTGTGGCCCCGGCTGCCGGAGATGAGGGTCTCCTCGAAATCGCCGACCCCGGCGAGCTCGGTCATCCGGCGGCTCAGCGAGAGCAGCGCGGAGGTGAGGGCGGCCGTCTGCTCGGTCTCGGCGGCCAGATCCGTCGTCACGAGCATGCCGTCCACTGTGCAGGCGAGCACGCCGGTGATCTCTGGTGCGCGGCTCCTGAGCAGGACGAGCTCCTCGTGCACGTCACGGCGCAGATCCATCGGGACAGCCTTTCCGGTTCGCTTCTTCAACCAGGTGCGCACGATCACGGCAGCGCCTCCAGCGCGGCGCGCAGCCTGATGAGCAGCCTCACGTCGGCGGGTACCTCTCCCGCCGTCTCGTCCGGGGCCCCGCCCGAGATCGGGGACGCGATCTCGGGCGAGGCTCCGGACGTGATCCCGGCCGGCGGCCGGCGCGGCGGAGGCCGCGGGACGCGCCGCGGCAGTGCCGGGCCGGTCTCGACCTCGTCCGGCAGGCGGTCGTGCATCCGGTGGGCGAGCGTTTTCAGCCGCCGCCGGGCCAAGGCGAGGTTGGCGCGTTCCAGGTCGAGGCGCAGGCAGAGCAGCAGCGGCCCGTCCTTCGCCATCTCCACGGGCCGGATGAGGTGGTAGCTCGTCTCGGTCGTGATGATGGCGTCCTCGATCCGGTCGGTCCGACCGGCGGACGCCAGGGCGATCCCGTCGAGCATCGCCCGGAACGCCTCCGTCATCCCGGCCGCCGCCCGTATCGGGTCCGGTGTGCCCTCCACCGCCACCGGAGTACCGCTGGCGTGGTGCACGAGAACCGCGTGCAGGGCACCCGGGATGGACATCGCCTCCGACAGGCAGTCCTCGGTCCGGATCACCGGCAACTCCTCGCAAGTCCGCCGATTCAGCCCGGCCAACATTAGAGGAGCACGCGGAGATGACCCGATGACCTGATATGGGATCAGATAGACCCTTTATTCACGAAGAGTAAGGATTATTGATCCGGGAATAGTAATTCATCTTCCTGAATTATTTTCATATTTCTGCCGTCGCCGGGTCGTGCCGGGCATGGGCGGCAGGCGTACAGAATGGGAGACATGGAACGGATCCTGGTCAGCGCGTGCCTGCTCGGCAGCCGGGTGCGATACGACGGAGGAGCCAAGACCAGCGACGACGAGACGCTCGCCAGATGGCGGGCGGAGGGGCGGCTTGTCCCGTTCTGCCCCGAGGTCCAGGGCGGGCTGCCCGTTCCCCGGCCGCCCGCCGAGATCGAGGGCGGCGCCGGCGGCGCGGCCGTACTGGCGGGCGCCGCCCGCATCCGCACCCCGGACGGCGGCGACGTGACCGACGCCTTCCTGCTGGGCGCCCGGCGGGCCCTGGCAGCCGCCACGTCGTCCGGGGCGAGGCTGGCGATCCTCAAGGAGGGCAGCCCGTCGTGCGGGTCCCTGCGGATCTACGACGGCGCCTTCGGCGGCCGGACGACGCCCGGCCGGGGGGTGACCACGGCACTGCTGGAAGGCAGCGGCATCCGGGTCTTCGGCGAGGACCGCATCCCGGAGGCGGCCGCCTACCTGGCCCGCCTCCTCGACGGCTGATCAGACGGCCGATCAGAGCCGATCAGAGCCGATCAGAGCCGATCAGACCGATCAGAGCCGATCAGGGTTGACCAGACGCCGATCAGGGGGCTAGTCAGAGGTCGTGATGACGGCGTTCTCGTCGGGCTTGAACACCAGGACGTTGTCCACGTAGGACCGTACCGCCGCCGTCACGCCGACATCATGGCCCGCCGCCTCCGACATGAACCAGCGGTGGTCGAGCACCTCGTGGAAGATCTGGGCGGGCTCCAGCTTGCGCCGCAGCTCGGCGGGGACAGCGCTGACCACCGGCTGGAACACCTCGGCGAGCCAGCGGTGCGCCACGATGGCCTCGTCCTCGTGGCGCAGGCCGTTCGACACCCGGTAGGAGTCGAGGTCGTTGAGCAGCCGCCTCGCCTGGTTCTCCTCGACGTCGAGCCCGGTCAGCCGCAGCAGCCTGCGCTGGTGGTGCCCGGAGTCCACCACCTTCGGGCGTACGATCAGGCGCGAGGTGCCGGCCTTGCGGCGCACCATCATCTCGGCGACGTCGAAGCCGAGCGAGTTCAGCCGGCGGATCCGCTGGTCCACCCGGTGCCAGTCGACCTCGTCGATGATCTCGTCCTGGGTCAGCTCGGCCCACAGCCGTTCGTACCGCTCGACGAGCTGGTCGGCGAAGGTCAGCGGGTCGATGGTCGGGTGCAGCAGCCCGCCCGCCTCCAGATCCAGCATCTCGCCGTAGATGTTGACGTGTGCGACCTCGATGTCGTGCGTCCGCTGGCCCTCGCTGATGGCCGGATGGAGCTCGCCGGTCTCGGCGTCGACCAGGTAGGCGGCGAACGCCCCGGCGTCCCGCCGGAACAGCGTGTTGGACAGCGAGCAGTCGCCCCAGTAGAAGCCGGTCAGGTGAAGCCGTACGAGCAGGACGACCAGCGCGTCCAGCAGGCGGGTCAGCGTGTCGGGCCGTACCGTGCCGGACAGCACGGCCCGGTAGGGGAGGGAGAACTGCAGGTGCCGCGTGATCAGCGCGGAGTCCAGCGCTGAGCCGTCGGCGGCGGTCCGCCCGGTCACCACCGCCACCGGCTCGACCGACGGGGCGTCGTGGCGGGCCAGGTCCCACAGCAGGCGGTACTCCCGCTTGGCGTACCGCTCGCTGATCTCCTTGATCGCGTAGACCCGTCCGCTCAGCCTGGCGAAGCGCACGACGTGCCGGGAGATGCCGCGCGGCAACGTCACCAGGTGGTGCTCCGGCCACTCCTCCAGCGGGAGATCCCACGGGAGGCGGATCAGATCGGGATCACCGGGGGCGCCGGTCATCTGCAGGGGCATCGCTTGCTCCGTTTTCTGTTGGGGAGTGACGGGTTGGCAGGCTTTCCTGGTTCATGGTCTCGTGGGGATATGAACGACGTTTCCGACTGGCGGCGGGATGGCGACACCATCCGCAGGACCGTGGTCGCCCCCGACTTCCGTACGGCCATCGCGATCGTGAACGACATCGCGGAGCAGGCCGAGGCGATGAACCACCATCCCGACATCGACATCCGCTGGCGCACCCTGCACCTGGCGCTGACCACGCACGACGCCGGGGGCCTCACCGAGCTCGACTACGAGCTCGCCGCCCGCATCGACGCCATCGTCGCCGGCCATCAGGTCTGACCGGGTCCGCCGCCATCGGGCCCGGCCGGATCTAGTCGAACAGGTCGGGCGGCGGCACGGGGGTGAGCACGGCGTCGCCGTCGCGGATGGGGTGGGCGCCCGCGATCAGCCGGGTCAGGTCCTCGCCGGACACGCATCTGGCCGGTACGCCGCCGCCGGCGGCCCTCCTCGTGATCGGGCCGATGGGCAGCTCGGCGGGGGAGGCGGCCACGATCAGGTTGCCGAACCGGCGGCCCCGGAAGATGCCCGGCTCGGCCAGCAGCGCGACGTGCCGGAAGGCACCGCCGATCGTGGCCACGACCCGCTTGACGAAGGCGAGGCCCTTGCCGTCGGCCACGTTGACCAGCAGGGTCCCGTCCGGGCGCAGGATGCGGGCGACCTCCGCCATGAACTGCGCGGTGGCGAGCTCCACCGGCATCGTCGCGCCGGAGAACGCGTCCAGCACGAACAGGTCGGCGAAGTCGTCCGGGAGCCCGCCGGCGGCGCTGCGGCCGTCCAGGACGCGTACCTTCAGCCTGGGGACCGACTTGAGCCGGAGCTGTTCGCGGACGAGCTGCACCAGCCCGGCGTCCGGCTCCACCACAAGGTGCCGAGAACCCGGCCGCTTCGCCGAGATGTAGCGGGGGAGCGTGCAGGCGCCGCCGCCGATGTGGACGGCGTCGAGGGGCCGCTCGGGCAGGCAGTCGATCACTTCGGCCATCAACTGGACGTAGGTGAAGTCGAGGTATGTCGGATCGCTCAGATCCACGTACGACTGCGGGATGCCGTCCATGGTGAGCAGCCAGCCGTCCGGCCGATCGAGGTCACGCAGGAGCTCGACCTCCCCGAAGGTCACGGGATAGCGGCCCGAAAGGGGTTCTTTTTCCCTTGCCACCCCATATCTCCTCTCACGTGATATGAGAACCGTATGCGGAACCGGGCCCTGCTCGCCCTGATCACGGTCGCGGCCACCATTTTCGTCTCCGGAGTGGTGGGACTGATCGTGTCCGGCGGGCAGAACTCCACGGCCACCCAGTCTCCGGCGGGGCCTGCCGCCCCGGCCGACGAGTCCCCGCCGACGCTGGAGCTGCTGACCGAGCCCGACGGCTCACCCCGGGAGACCGCCGACGACTACCTCGAGGCGTGGTCGCGTGGCGACTTCGAGGCGATGCGCGAGATGGTGGACGATCCGCCCGGCGACTTCCTCGCCCGGCACCGGGATTTCGAGGACGCCGTGCTGTCGCCGGCACGTTTCACACCCGAGACGGCCGTGACGACCGGCGGCGACACCGCGACGAGCGGCGACGACACCGCGGAGGTTCCCTTCACGCAGGAACGCGCGGTGCCGGGCTACGGCACCTGGACGATCCGGTCCACGCTGCACCTCGCCGTACGGGACCTCGCGTGGAAGGTCGTCTGGACGCCCGCCGTCGTGCACCCGGATCTCGCCGACGGCGGGCAGATCGTACGGGTCACCACCCCGGCGCCGCCGCAGGGACCGGTGACGCGCGAGGGGCGGCCCTTCCCGAAGGACAGCTGGGCCGGTGACTACCTCACCCGCCTGTCGTCCGTCGTCTCCGGGGGCGCCGGTCTTCCCACCGAGGGGACGGACGCGGCCTGGGCGATCCGGTTGGAGAACCCCGGGCAGCCGGCCAGGCCGCTGATCGAGCACAGGCCCAGGCCGCCGAAGCAGTTCAAGACCACGGTCGAGTGGGCCACCCAGGCGGCGGCGGCGCGGGCGCTCGACGAGGTCGGGCATCCGGCCGCCCTGGTCGCGGTGCGGCCGTCCACGGGGGAGATCCTCGCGGTCGCCGACCGTCTGGGCGGCACCACGCCGCGGGGGGCGTTCGAGCACAAGTACGCCCCGGGGTCGACGTTCAAGACGATCACGGCCGCCGCCCTGTTGAACACCGGACTCACCCCGGACACGGCGGTGGAGTGCCCGGCGGCCTACCAGATCCCGAACCACCGCCTGATCCCCAACTACCACGACGAGGACCACGGGACGGTGACGCTGCGGCAGGCGTACGCGCTGTCGTGCAACACCACGTTCGCCCGGCTGACGATCGAGCGGCTGAACGCGGACGCGCTGGTCGAGCAGGCACGACTGTTCGGATTCGGGGTGCCGATCGACACCGGCATCGGTGGCACCTGCGGCAGCCTGAGCCATCCCGAGAACCCCGACTTCCTGGCCGAGGACTCCTTCGGCCAGGGCACCGTCGAGGCGACCCCGCTCTGCATGGCGCTTGTGGCGGCCGCGGTGCGCAGCGGGGAGTGGCGTCCGCCGCGGCTGGTCGACACCCCGGAGCCGGCCGCGGCCCGGCTGGAGGCCGTGCCGCTCCAGCAGGGCGTGGCCGATGGGCTGCGCACGATGATGAGCGCGGTGGTGACCGAGGGGACCGCGGCGGGCGACGGCCTGCCGGAGGGGACCGCCGGCAAGACCGGTACGGCCGAGGACTGGCAGGGCGGCCCCGACCACGCCTGGTTCATCGGATATCGCGGGGACGTCGCCTTCGCCGTGTTCGTCGAGCACGGCGGCACCGGCGCGGGCGCCGCCGCCCCCATCGCCGCCCGCTTCCTCCGGGCGCTGTAGTCCCGGTCGCCTCCCGGGCCCCGCCCGGCCGTGCCGTACGGCAGGCCGACGCCGTCGGCTCCTTCCCTCCCGGTATGAAAAATGTTCGCCAGAAGCCACATATAGCTCGAAACTCTTCACAATTAACCCGGTATGTGAGGGAATAGTGTTGTCAGCGGCGAACTGTGGAGGTGGCATGGATCCCCGTGCTGTGCATGGCGCACTCTCACGGCATCTGCTGGTCGACGGTTACCGGCTCGTGCTCGATCTGGACAGGAGTGAGGGCTCCTGGCTGGTCGACGCCCGAGACGGCAGGCGATATCTGGACTTCTACACCTTTTTCGCGTCGTCGCCGCTCGGCATGAACCCCTTCGCGGACGACCCGGAGTTCCTGGAGTCACTCGGCCGGGTGGCCGCGAACAAGCCGGCGAACTCCGACCTCTACACCGTGGAACTGGCCGAGTTCGTGACGGCGTTCCAGCGGGTGCTCGGCGATCCCGAGCTGCCGCACCTGTTCTTCGTCGAGGGCGGCGCGCTGGCCGTCGAGAACGCGCTCAAGTGCGCCTTCGACTGGAAGAGCCGCTGGAACGAGGCCCACGGCCGGCACCCCGGGCTCGGCACCAGGGTGCTGCACCTGACCAGGGCCTTCCACGGCCGCAGCGGCTACACGCTTTCGCTCACCAACACCGACCCCGTGAAGACCGACCGGTTCCCCAAGCTCGGCTGGCCCCGGATCGACGTCCCCGCGATCCATCTCGGGGATGTCGAACGGGCGGAGGAACGCGCGCTGGCGCAGGCCAGGGAGGCGTTCGCGCGATTCCGTCACGACATCGCCTGCTTCATCGCCGAGCCGATCCAGGGCGAGGGCGGCGACAACCACATGCGCCCCGAGTTCCTCCAGGCGATGCAGGTGCTCTGTCATGAGAACGATGCCCTGTTCGTTCTCGACGAGGTCCAGACCGGGGTCGGCCTGACCGGCACGCCCTGGGCGTACCAGCAGCTCGGCCTGGCTCCCGACATCGTCGCCTTCGCCAAGAAGGTGCAGGTCGGCGGCATCATGGCGGGGCGCAGGGTCGACCTGGTGCCCGACAACGTCTTCACGGTCAGCGGCCGGATCAACTCCACCTGGGGCGGCGGCCTGGTCGACATGGTGCGCTCCCGCCGGATGCTGGAGATCATCGAGCGGGACGGGCTGATCCCGAGGGCGGCCATCCTGGGGGAGAAGCTGCTCGGCGCGCTCCAGGGGCTGGAGGCCGACGGCCTCGTCGCCAACGCGCGGGGACGCGGGCTGATGTGCGCCTTCGACGTGCCCGATCCCGCCAAGCTGGTCGCCCGGCTCCGTGAGGAGGAGAACATCCTCGTCCTGACGTGCGGCGAGCGGTCCGTACGGCTGCGCCCCGCGCTGTCCGTCCAGCCCGAGGAACTGGAGCACGGCCTGGCGGGTCTGCGTCAGGCGCTCAGCCGCGACCCCGGCTGAGCCGATGCCGGGCGCTCGGCCCGGGCCCGCCCGACGGCACGGCCTCACCCCTGGACGGCACCGAGCGCGGGCATCGGGGCGTTCCCGGGCGGTGCGGGGTCACGTCTTCATGTGTCGGCGTCCTCGGCCGCCTCCAGCCAGCGGCCGATCGCGGTGACCCGCGACTCGACGCCGAGCTTGGCGTAGATGCGGTTGACGTGGTTCTTCACGGTCTTCTCGCTGAGGAAGAGGCGCTGGGCGATCTCGCCGTTGGAGTGACCGGTGGCGATCAACTCCATGACTTCGGCTTCCCGCTTGCTGAGCCCCATTCCGGTACGGTCGTCGACTCTCATCAGGCCTCCGTCGAAGAGGACAAAGATCGCCTCCCCCCGCGGCGGTTGACAGCGAGCATAACCCCCAATCACCAACTTTGGGGACAATGGGGCCTGACTAACTTGCGTAAGATCGCCAGGACCGACCGCCGGGGCCGGCTCGGCATTGCCGGCCCGGAAAGAGATACTACGCCTGCCCCGCCTCGTCCCGCTTGTGCACGCTCACCCGCCCGTCGGGTTCCAGCACCACGTCCAGCTCGCTCAGCTCCTCCGTTCCCTGCTCACGCAGGTGGGCCATCAACTCGTCCTCGGTGATGAGTTCGCGCCGGAGGTTGCGCCGGTCGGGCCGGCCGTTCCTGACGAGGACGCGTGGCGGGGGCTTCACGATCCGGGCGACCGCGGGCCAGCGGAAGGCGGCGGCGTCCAGCACGATCGACCAGCCGACGATCGTCGCCACGAGGAGAAGTCCGTCGGAGATCGAGTGATACTCGCCGGCCATCGCGTTCTGGGCGGCGTCGGCGATGATGACGATCACGATCAGGTTGGTGGTGCTGAAAGAGCCGACCTCGCGCCGGGGAGTGAAGCGAAGCATGAAGAAGATCGCCAGGTAGACGACGGTGCCCCGGATGAAGATCTCCAGCACCGGTGTCCCCGGAAGGAAGACGTCGTTCCACATCTCCCTCCCCTTCCCTGAGGGTGGTGCCCCTTCCCTGAGGGCGGCGTTCAAGCCGGGGAAGATCGTCGTGACGTCACCGATCTTCGGGTGCGGGCTCCGCGGCCTCCACCTCGAAGGTCACATATCCCTTGCCTTCGCAGTCCTTGCACCGTTCTTCGACACCAGCGGTCCCGGCCCGGCCGTTCGCGATCGCCATCCGGTAGATGACGATGCGTCCGGGTCCATGACAACCGGGGCATATCGCATTGTGTTGCCTGTTCGGCATGGGGTGGCCGCTCCCTGAGTGTTGGGCACGAGCAGGGGATCGAACACCAGGTTAACGGCGGAACCATCGAGGTCGCGACCGAACGTGACCGATGCGTGACCTATTGTGCTCTGTGTGTGGTCGCGTCCCGATCCCGGGTCCTGGGGACAGAAAAGGCGATGGCCGATCCCATCGGGACCGGCCATCGCCGCACCGGGTGAGTGATGGGACTTGAACCCACGACATCCAGGACCACAACCTGGCGCTCTGCCAGCTGAGCTACACCCACCATGCCCGCCCTGAGGCGTACGACAGAAAGTGTAGCGGCATTTTGGAGTCGGCGTGTCCACCGGTCGTCCGGCGACCGGGAGTCCCCGGGCCGGTCAGGAGGCGGAGACGGACTCGGCGACCTCCCTGGCGGTGGCCGAGTCCGGCCCCGGCTGGGGCACGAAGACGGCCGCGCGGTAGTAACGCAGCTCCCGGATGCTCTCCACGATGTCGGCCAGGGCCCGGTGCCCCCCCTGCTTCTCCGGCGCGGCGAAGTAGACCCTGGGGTACCACCGCCGGGCGAGCTCCTTGACCGAGGAGACGTCGATCATCCGGTAGTGCAGGAACGCGTCCACCAGCGGCATGTCGCGTGCCAGGAACGCGCGGTCGGTCGCGATCGAGTTGCCGCACAGCGGCGCCTTCTTGGGCTCGGCCACGTGGGAACGGAGGTAGTCGAGCACCAGGGACTCGGCCTCCGCGAGCGTCACCCCGGCCGCCAGCGCGCGCAGCAGGTCCGAGGCCGTGTGCATCTCCCGCACCACCTCGGACATCTGCTCAAGCGTTTCGGCCGGGGGTTTGATGACGACGTCGACGCCCCCGTCCAACTGGTTCAGCTCGCCGTCGGTGACGACACAGGCCACCTCGATAAGCGCGTCACGGCCGAGGTCGAGCCCGGTCATCTCACAGTCGATCCAGACCAGCGGGTCAGTCATGACTCAAGAGTAGTCGGGCGTTCACCTGGCTTCGAGCGAGTCCAGCACCCGCTTGTACACCGACTGGTCCAGATTGTCGGGAATGGACAGGTAAAGCAGGGCGGGTCGCTGCCCGTCGCCCTGATCGACCAGGACGAACGCCGCCTTCTCGGTCTTCCAGCTCAGCGAGTTGGCCGCGGAGACCTGGGAGAAGTCCAGCTCGAACTCGAGCACCCAGGCCTGACGGTCGCCCACCTTCGCCGCCTCGTTGCGCACGATCTTCCGCGCGTGCGGCAGCGGATAGAAGACCGGCTCGTAGACCGACAGGAGGGCCCCGGCGAGACCCTCCAGGTTCGCCCGGCCGTCGTGGGGGAAGATCTGGGGGAGGCGGCCGGTGTAGATCGAGGCCATCCAGTCACTGTTCTGGCCGTCGTAGTTCTGCTGCGACATGGCCAGGCACGCGCTCGTCCACAGCGGGCGGTTGGGATCTCGCGGCTCGTTGGTCTCGGCCGCCTTGGGCACGATCCAGGACTCGCCGGGATAGACGTAGGAGAGTCCGGTGTCGGGATCGCTGATCCGTCCCCCGGAGGGCTGGGGCAGCTCGGGGAGCGGGGGCGCCGGCGTCGGCTCGGCCGACGGGGGAACGGCCTCGTCCAGGTGGGATGTGGGCACGGGACGCGGCCCTGAGGCCGCCGACTCGGCGCGGTTGTTGACGAGGAACACCACACCGCCGATGACGAGCGCGAGCGCGACCGCGAGGGCGACGCCGCCCATGACCCATGGCCATGGTGAGGACCGCTGTGGCGGGGGACCGAAGTCCGGCACCGGAAGCTGTGCGGTCTGCCCCAGACTGCCCCATTGTGGAAGGTCGCGGGTCTGCTGCCCCGATGGCTGCGGTCCGAGTGGCGCCTGCCGGTGGGATTGGGACGGCGCGCCCTGATCCGGCCACCGACGGCCCTGCCCGGGTTGTGCGGGCGGCGCGGGTTGTGCGGGTTGTGCGGGCGGCGCGGGTTGTGCGGGTTGTGCGGGCGGCGACGGCTGTTCCGGTGGCACGGCATGTTCCGATTGCGGGGGCACCCCGGCGTACGGCGCCTGCGCCGCCGGGAGGGGATCGCCCGGTCGCCCGGGATATCCCAGATGGGCCGTGTGGCCGGCCTCCCGGTGGGCGGACTGGGCGGGTTCACCCGATCGGGCCGGTTGACCTGGCCCGCCTGGTTGCTGCGTCCTGGCATGCGTGGCGTCGGTCCACTGCGTGCCGTCCCACCAACGGAGGTCGGGGGAGCCGTACGGGTCGGGGTACCAGCCGGCGGGGGTCGTCGTCATGCGGGCCACACTAGTGAAGTCAGCATTTGTAGGAAAAACTAGCTTTATCCTGTAGCGGTTTCCCCGTCGTGGTGGGGGACAGGACGCGCAGCGTCGCGGTGCCGCGGAAGGATCCCGACCCCTTCACCGTCCAGTGCAGCGGGAAGTCCAGGGACGTGGTTCCGGAGCGCACCCTCTGCTCCTGCTCGATCTTCTCGCCGTCGCTGCGCCGCCACTCGTAGCGGATCGTCCCGCCGCCGCCGTTGGCCGTGACGACC
This sequence comes from Sphaerimonospora sp. CA-214678, assembly GCF_050942215.1. Classification (GTDB taxonomy): domain Bacteria; phylum Actinomycetota; class Actinomycetes; order Streptosporangiales; family Streptosporangiaceae; genus Sphaerimonospora. The sequence continues at coordinate 4,847,405 of NZ_CP192056.1, read as the reverse complement.
CCGGTGAAGTCGGCCCTGCCGTCGCAGCCCACGGTCTTCTTCTGCAGCTTGACGTCCACCTTCAGCACGGCGAGATCGGGACCGGGTGCGCACATTCGCAGCCCCAGGACCCCGGCGGCGATGAGCACCGCGAGCAGCAGGGTGCCTGCCCATGTGGTCGTCCGCCGCCCGCGCCGGCGCTGGGCGGTGTCCGCGATCGCCCGTGTGCGGGCCGTGGGGGCCTGCCCGGAGCGCCAGATCTGCTCGGCGGTCGTCTCGGTCGGCACTCCCGGTCCGAAGCGCATCATGTCGCCGTCCCGCTGTGCCGTACGGCCGGCCGGGGTCACGGAAGGACCGGGCAGGCCCTGGCCCGACAGGTCGAGCAGTGTGACGGCCTCGTCGGCGCCGGGCCTCATGGCGGGGGCTGGGGCCACCGGGACGCCTCCCGAGGTCCACTGCCGGACGGCCCCGGCCAGCCGGATCGTGCCGGGGGCGAGCACGTCGCGCCAGGTGCGCAGGACTTCACCGGCCGCGTCCAGTCCCCGGGCCAGGGCCACGGCGGCGGCCCGGTCGAGGAGTGCGGCCGCCTCGCCGTACGCGGGCCCGGACGTCGTTCCCCGTACGGAATCCTGCGCGAGGCGCCGGGCCAGGCTCCGTGCGAGCGCCGCCCAGGCGGCCGTGTCCCCGGTCGTGTCCGACGCCGTGTCCTCAGCCGTGTCCACAGTCGTGCCCATTCCGGGGGACGTGTGCCGGAGCGCCGCGAGCAGGCCCCGTTCGGCCAGGAGCACCGATCCGTCGTCCCCGACGACCACGGTGCCGGCGTGCAGCGCGCCGTGGGTGAGCCCCGAGGCGTGGAGGGTGCGCAGCGCCCGCGCTGTCTCCACGAGGATCGCGACCGCCGCGGCCGGGTCGATCCCCGCCATGCCGGACCCCGCCATGCCGGACCCCGCCATGCCGGACCCGGCACCGGCCGATGAATCGTCGAGAAGCTCGGCGAGGGTCGGCGTGGCCCGGCGTGTGGTGATCAACCAGACCTCGCCCCGCGCCGTCACCAGGTCGGCGACGGGCAGCAGCGACGGTGGGTCGCCCCGGCTCAGCAGCAGAAGGTCCGCACGCACGGCGGCGACGACCCGGTCACGCGCCTGGGTCCCGTCGAGCAGGTTCGGGTCGAACCGCAGCACGCTCGATGGGACTCCCGCAGGAGAGACCGCGTCGTGCCAGACGCCGAGTTCACCGGCGCGGGTGCGGCCGGTCAGGCGGTGCCCCGCGATCGTCGCGCCCTCGCTCATCGGTCACCTCGAGTCCCGCCGGCGGCGCCTTCCCGCCGCCCGCTTCACCGCCAGTGTGGCCGGAACGAGGCCGGTCGTCATCAGGCCGAGAGCGAACGCGCCCATCGGAACGACGCTCGCATCCGGAGCCACCGGAGTGCTGGTCAGCCGGGTCGGCCCGGTGTCCCCACCGGTCGGATCCGGGGACGAGGTGCTCTGGGTGGGCGTCGGCCTCGACGACGGGGGCGACGTCGTGCGCGGCGGATTCTGCGGCAGGGTGATCGTGGCGGTGGGCTCCGGCGTCGACGGGGACGGCGACGGCCGGCTGGTCGTCGGCTTCGGACTGGGCCGCGGGCTCGGCTTCGGCGTCGGCGTGGTTTTGGGTGTGGGGCTGGGCGTCGCCCTTGGCGTGGGCCTGGCCGTGGGACCGGTGGTCGGCCGGGACGTGGGCTGCCGTACGGTGCCGCGGGTCGCCGTCGGCCTGGGCCGTGCCTTCGGGCTCTTCGATGCGGTCGGCTTCGGATCGGCGGCGGCGGGCGTCTCGGTGACCTCCTCGTCGTCGAGATCCTCCTCGACCTCTTCGGCCGGCTCGTCCGTCGCGGGGGCGAGCGTCAGCGGATCGGCGGGCGAGGCGACCGGCGACACGACGGTCTCACCGGCCTGAAGCGTGGTCCCGGCCAGGGAACCGACCACGGCCGCGGTGCCGCCCGTGATCGCGGCCATGACCACCACGGTCAGGCCGATCTTCACGCTCATCTTGCCGAGCGGGCCGCGGCCGAGATGCGTCTCGGCGACCGACGTGCCGACTTCGGGCTCCTCCTCGGCGAGGGGGAAGAAGTGCACCAGCAGGCCGGCCAGCGCGGCGAGCCTGCGCCTGCCCCGCTCCTCCCAGGCGGGGCCGTACACCTCGGCGGCGACGATCTCCAGCTCCTGGAGGAACTCCAGCGCCGACTGCGGCCGGTCGGTGGCCCGCTTGGCCATGCCGCGCTCCACCAGCCCGCGCAGCGAGGGAGGCACCTCCTCCACCGGGGGAGGGGTGACCTGGTGCTGGCGGGCCAGCGCCGCCATGTTCTGCGCGCGGAAGGGCCGGCTGCCGGTCAGACACTCGAAGAAGACGACCGTCGCGGCGTACACGTCGGTGGCCGGGCTGGTCGTGCCACCCGACCACTGCTCCGGCGCCATGTACGGCGGCGTGCCGGAGGCGGCGGCGCCCTGCCCGATGTGCGCGGCGATGCCGAAGTCGACGAGCTTGCTCGTGCCGCCGGCCTCGACCATCACGTTCTCGGGCTTGTAGTCGCGGTGTACGACGCCGACGCCGTGCGCCGCGGCGAGACCGAGCAGCGACCCCTTGAGCACGGCGAGCGCGGCCTCGGGGCCGGTCGGGCCCTCCGAGCGCAGCATCGCGCGCAGCGAGACGCCGTTGATCAGCTCCATGACGATGGCGGCGCCCCGGGGGACCTCCACGTATTCATAGAACTTCGCGGCGTGCGGGCTGGGCTCCATCGACGCGAGCAGGCTCGCCTCGTGCCGGAACCTGGCGACGAAATGCAGGTCCGACATGAGCTCGCCGGACAGGTATTTGATGGCCACCAGGATGTCGTCGGCGTCGTGCCGCGCGAGCACGACTCTGCCGGCGCCGCCCCTGCCCAACTCGCGAATCTCCGTGTAGCCGGGGACGCGCCAGGCATCCGTCTGGCCGTGCATAGGGTCTCCTCATCGCCCGGGCCCCCGCCATGACGAGACCGTAGCTTAGTGACCAAAGGGGCAATAAGCAGAAAAGTCCGGAAACAGTGGTGGTTTGTGGCGAATTGGGTAATTTGCCGGTTCAGATGAAGGAATCCCGTTCGCCACCTGGGAGGTCTGGTGCCATGTGGTGCTCGAAGAGCACGACAACGGGCAGGACGATCACCGTCATCCGGTCCCGAGGGTCTCTCTGGCGGCGGCCGGCCGAGCCGCTTCATCCGTTTCGGAGCATGGTGAGCCGTCCGCCCCGGGTGGGGGAATCCGTCCCCGGTCCGGGGTTCACCCGCGGTCGCGGACGTGGGCGGGTACGGCGATGCCGGCGGCCAGGCGCGGATCCGGCACCGGGGCGCCCCAGCCCACGGTCAACGGCAGCACCCCCGCCCAGATCGGCAGGTCGTAGTCTTCCTCATCGTCGATCGGAGGGCCCTGCCGCACCTTGACGGAGGCCTCGTCGAGCGGCAACGCGAGCACGGCCGTCGCGGCGATCTCCCTGCGGGTGGGCGGACGGACGGTCTCCCATCTGCCCGGGGCGAGCTGCTCGGTGATCACACGCAGGGCGTCGAGCCGCTCGTCGAAGTCCTCCACGTGCCGGGCCGTACCGTAGATCATGGCGGAGCGGTAGTTGGCCGAGTGGTGGAAGGCCGAGCGGGCGAGCACGATGCCGTCGAGGTGGGTGACGGTGACGCACACGGGGCCGTCGAGCGCGGCGCGCAGCGAGGTCGCCCCGGTCGAACCGTGCAGGTAGAGCAAGTCGTCCCGCCGGCCGTACGCGGTCGGGATCACCATCGGGTGCCCGCCGGCCACCACGCCGAGGTGGCAGATGAGGCCGGCGTCCAGGACCGCGTAGAGGTCGGCGCGGTCCGTGCGGGCGCGATCCTTGGCACGGTTCAGGGTCGTCCGTAGTGTCGTGGAGAGCATGTCCGTTACGTTAGGTGGCACTGGACATGCGGAACATGTCCACTTCCGGTCGCTCTCGCGAGACCACTTCACCGGAGAACACGTGCGCGGGCATATCGACCTTCCCCTGACCCTGGACCGATCGTCGCCGGTGCCGCTGACCGCGCAGCTCGCCGAACTGCTCAGGCAGGCGATGCGCACCGGCGGGCTGAGGGCGGGCGAGCGGCTGCCGTCGAGCCGGGGGCTCGCCTCCGTGCTCGGCGTGAGCCGGACCGTCGTGATGGTCGCCTACCAGCAGCTCTACGCCGAGGGCTGGGTGGATGGACGGCACGGCTCGGGGACGTACGTGGCGGACGGCGTCGATCACGGAGGGCGGCCGGCCCGGCCCGAGCGGCGAGAACGTCCGGGCGGTCGAGTCCGCACCGGACCGGTGGACAGGGTGATCGACCTGCGGCCGGGCCGGCCGTGGGCGTCCGCGTACGACATGGCGGCGTGGCGGCGGGCCTGGCGCGCGGCCGGGGCCCTCCCGCCGGACGATCGCCCGGACCCCTACGGTCATCCCCGGCTGCGCGAGCTGCTCGCCGAGCATCTGCGCCGGGCGAGGTCCGTGCCCGCCTCCGCGCACGACGTCATGGTCACGAGGGGCACGGGCAACGGGCTCGACCTCATCGCGGCCGTGCTGCTGCGGCCCCGGCCCGGCGAGCCCGCGCCGAGGGCGGGGGTGGAGGAGCCCGGTTATCGGAAGGCCAGGGGCATCTTCGCCGCCCGGGGCGCCGAGATCGTCCCGTGCCCGGTGGACGACCAGGGGGTGATCGTCGAAGCGTTGCCGGACGACCTGCGGGTGCTCTACACCACGCCCGCCCACCAGTACCCGATGGGCGGGCGGCTGCCGATACCGCGCAGGGAACGGCTGCTCGCATGGGCCCGCCGCACCGGCGCGATCCTCGTCGAGGACGACTACGACGCGGAGTTCCGCTACGACGTCGCGCCGCTGCCCGCGCTCTACGGCCTCGACCCCGGCCGGGTGGTCCTGCTCGGCACGCTGTCGAAGTCGCTCAGCCCGGACGTCGGCCTCGGCTGGCTGGTGGCCTCGGAAGACCTGCTCGACCTGATCGCCCGGGTCCGGGAGGACCTGACCGACCGCACTTCCGGGCCCGTGCAGGCCGCGGTGGCGACCCTCCTGGAGCGCGGTGACCTCGACCGGCACCTGCGCAGGATGCGGCTGGAGTACGCACGGCGCCGCGCGATCATCGTTGAGACCCTCGGGCCGCTCGGGCCGCTCGTGCGCGGCGACACCGCCGGGCTGCACATGGTGATCGAGCTGCCCGCCGAGGTCGTCCCCCGGCTGGTCGAGCGGGCACGCCGGCACGGCGTGCTGCTCGACACCGTCGACCGCCACCATCACGGCCCGCCGCGCGTGCACGGCCTCGTGGTCGGGTACGGCTCGGCCTCACAGGCCGACGTACGGCACGCCTGCACGGTGATCCGGCGGCTGCTCGCCGCGCCGTGATCCGCCGGGGCCTCAGACCACCTGCTCCAGCAGCCGCAGGTCCTCGGGGGGAACCTGCAGCTTGGCGGGAGCGGGACCGACGATCCTGGTGATGTCGATCGAGCCCGGGTCGCCCTCCCGGGTCCCCGGCACCTGCGAATGGCCGAAGTGCCCGCCGAGCGACCATAGGCGGCAGCTGCGCTCGGCCACGAGCGAGTGCGGGTAGGGCAGCGGCGGCCCGCACGGCCAGCGACGGGGGACCTCCCAGGAGTCCAGCCACTCCAGGATGTCGTCCAGGCCGTCGAGCTTGGTATCGGTGAACGGTTCGTGCGTGGATCCGATGACGCGGATCTGCACGCAGACGCGCCCGTTCCTGCCCCGGTCGCCCACCAGCCCGCTCGCCGCCCTGGTGGGCGGGATGAGCTGGACGATCTCCCCGGTCACCGGGTTCCACACCAGGTGGGAGGGGCGATTGAGCTGGATGAGCCGCTGGGCGACGGACTTGGCGGTAACCGCTTGAGGATCCGCGGGCCAGATGAACCAGACGGCGCGCGGAGCGCCGCCGAGCATCACCCCGGAATCCTGAAGGGAGGGAAGCCGGCTGGCGCCGGGCAGCCATGCTTGGGCCACGATGCCCCCTCAAATCCTCGGTCGGGTGTTTTCTCCCCTTTCGAACTCGCGCTAACACCTCGCGAATCATGATTGTTACTGGCGAGTGGCAACGCCTCGTAAAGCGGAACGCGTTCGGCGCACGACTGCGTAACCTCCGGTGAAAGCACGATATTTGAGATAAATGAGAGGCATTCCGCGATCCTCGACCGCCCGGCGGAAACGGGCGAGCGTGATATCGCGTCCCACCGTGAGCCGGGGAACGGCCAGCCGGTCATGGCGACCGGCGGCGACGGCGTTGTTCACCGCGCAGGCCGCCTGATAGCCCGTCTCGCGCACCGCCCGCCGCACCCTCGCGCTGGAATAGCCGTAGGGGTAGGCCATCGTGCGCACGGGCCGGTCGATCCGCTCCTCCAGCAGCGCCTTGTTACGCAGCAGCTCCTCCCGGAGCTCGCGGTCGGGAATCTGGTCGAGCTGGGGATGGCTGTGGCTGTGGCCGGCGATCTCCACGCCGTGCCCGGCGGCCTCGCGGATCTGGCTCCAGCTCAGCGTCCGGTCCAGCGGCCGGCCCGCCGCCTGCGGCCCGGCGTCGCGCACCCAGCCGCTCGTGACGAAGAGCGTGCAGCGCAGGCCCAGCCGGTCGAGCACGGGCAGGGCGATCTCGTGGAAGTCGGCGTACCCGTCGTCGAAGGTGATCACGACGGGACGCTCGGGAAGCTCAGCGCCCGCGTCCAGCGCGGCCGTCAGCTCGCCGAAGGCCAGCGCGGTGAACCCGTGGTCCCGCAGATAGGCCATCTGCTCGGCGAAGCCGGCCGGCCGAACCGCGTGCGGGCGGGTCCCGGGGGTCGGCCGGTCGGTCACCGAGTGGTACATCAGGATGGGCACCCGGGTCATCGGCCCGCCTCCGCCGCCGTTCCTGCCCGCACGCGGCCCACGATGTAACCCCAGGTGGTCCAGGCCAGCCCGGTGATGATCGCCGCCGCGCGGCCGAGCCCGGCGAGATCCCCGCGTACGGCGTCGCCGAGCCCGCGCAGCACGCCCAGCGGGAGCGTCCGGAACGTGTAGCTCCGCTCGCTGGACAGTCCGTCGCCCGCGCCCACGCTGCGGGTCACCATGGCCTTCGACAGACCCTCGGCGAAGCACCTGGACCGGAAGTAGGCGAAGCGCGCACGCTCGGCGGAGACGCGGTGACCGATCGCAGCGCCCGGCTCGAACAGCAGGACCGAGCCGGGGCGCCGCTGCGTGAGCCGGATGCAGAACTCCGTCTCCTCGCAGCCCAGCGGCCTGCTTGCGCCGCCGCGTATGCTGCGCCCGATGTGCGTGCTGAACCCGCCGACCGCGCCGACGACCTCCCGGCGGAACGCGGCGTTTCCCCCCATCACATTCCGGATCGGGGCACGTTCGGCAGGCATGCCCCGATAGGTGCAGCCCACCGTCCAGTCGAACTCCTCGGGAAACCACCGGGGACGGCGGCCGCCCGCCCACAGCGGCCTGGTCAGGCCGCCCACGCCCACCACGGCAGGGTCGGCGAAGTCCGCCTCGAACGCCGCCAGCCACTCAGGATCGGCCACCGCGTCGTCGTCGAGGAAGGCGACCACGTCGCCCGTGGCCGCCTCCGTCCCCGTGTTCTTGCCACCGGACAGCCCACGCTCGTGCGCGTTCTCCAGCACGATCGCGTCCGCGTACTCCCGCTTCATCCTCAGGTGCAGCGCCGGGTTGTGGTCGACCACGAGGATCAGTTCGTACGGCTGCCGCCGTTGCGCGCGCACCGACTCGACCGCCGCCCGGATGTCGTCCCAGCGATCCTCGGTGTAGGCGCAGATCACCACGGAGATCCGCAGGCTCATGCCGCGCCCTTGTCGGCCACCGGTGTGGCGCCGGCGGACGGCGCCGGTCGCGGCTCACGACGCCACTCCCGCACGATGGTCCGCAGCACCCGCAGGCCGTCCCTGACCGTCCTGAGGTTGCTCGTGCCGTGGATGCGGCAGCGCTCGTGGCTCGGCACCTCGTGTACGCGTAACCCGGCCCGGGCGGCGCGGATGTTCATCAGCGTCTCGACCTCGAACCCGTCGCAGTCGAGGTCGAGGACGGGCAGGTGATGGGCCCAGAACGCGTTGTATCCGTAGCACAGGTCGGTGTAGCGGGTGCCGTAGACGAGGTTGACGACCATGCGCAGCATGCTGTTGCCCAGCCTGCGGCTGATGGTCAGGTCGTCGCTGCCGCCGCCGGCGAGATAGCGGGATCCCTTGGCGAAGTCGGCGCCGCTGACCAGCGCGCCGACGAAGCGGATGATCTCACGGCCGTCGGTCGAGCCGTCCGCGTCGATCATGACGATGATCTCACCTGTGCAGGCGGCGAACCCCTCGGCGAGCGCGCTGCCCTTGCCCCGGCCGCGCTGCCGTACGACCCGGAGACCGGGGCGGAGCCGGCGGGCCACCGCGACCGTGTCGTCGGCCGAGTTGCCGTCGACGAGGACGACCTCGTGGACCCACGAGGGCAGGGTGGCGAAGACGTGCGGGAGGTTCTCCGCCTCGTTCATCGCGGGGATGACGACGCTCACGGTCGGGGCGATGGCGAGGTGTGGGCCGAGCGGGGTGTATCGGTCGATGGCGGGCAGCGACCGTAGGGTGGCGAACTGTGGCTTGACCCCGTGCTGGGTGATGTCGGGACTCATCGTGACTGGGGTGTCCTTCCAGGCAGTCGGTCATTCGTGGGCTGCCGACGAACCGGCGCGGTCTGGACGAAGACGTGTTCTCCGTCCCGGTCTGCTGGCAGAGAGAGGCTGGTCTGTCAAGCTGACGAATGGCTGAACCGGCGACGGCGGTGAGGGGGGACGCCGACGCCGTGGCGGGAGGGAACGCCGTGTCGGTGAGTGATTCAGACGGGTGCGGGGCGGGCGTTTCCGAAGGGCCTCATGGCCTGTGCACTTCGGCGGCGCGCGTGATGGTCACCCTGGGCCTGCCCCCCTTTTCAACGGCGCTGTCCAACGGCGCTGTCCGATGTCACGATCAATGGCGCCCGCCCCCCGGTAGAGCAGCCGGATGACGAGCAGGAAGAAGCCGAGCACCCCGATCGTGGCGACCCCGGCACGGGGGGACCACGCGTTGAAGAGAAGCATGGCTTCGGCGAGTAGGACATTTATTGCCAGGCTTGCCGCCGCACCCACCGTCAGCGTCGAGAGAGGGTCACGATCGCGCAACAGTCCGATGATCGCCGCGCCGGGGACCACCAGCATGAACAGGGGAGCGAGCACCATGCGGGCGGGCGTCTCGACGTCCGCCAGCACCAGCACCGCGCCGGCGGCACACGCCACGGCGAGTGCGACCTTCGCGAAGGTACGGCTCCTGCTCATGCCTCCCAGACTCCCCGAACGACGCTCGTCTCATCGGTCACACCGGTTTCACCTGTCGACATTGGCGACGCCTTACCCGTGCCTCGGGTTTACCCGGCGGCGCCGGAAGCCGCGATCTTATCCGGAATGTTGCCCGGCACGGGTGTCTCCGGGAGGCAGCGGCCGGTCGCCGCCTACTGCGGCGCCCCTTCGCAGTTCGGCGCGCAGAGCCGGCGTGCGATGCCCTTGAGGAAGATGTCGCGGATCTCCAGCACCGTCTGCGGGAAGTACGCGGCCCCGCCGGTGGCCTTGGCGATCGCGGTCATCTGTGCCCTGTCGTCGTCCTTCGTCGTGTTGAACGAGATGATCAGAATGCTCACCGGCCGCTTGGGGTCGTACGTCTGCTTCAGCTTCTGGATGATCTCGTCGTTCTCGAGGCCGCCGGTCGGGTCGTCGTTCCCGACGCCGTCGGTGAACAGGAGGATCGTGTTGACCTTGTCGGGCTGGTACTCCTTGGTCATCTTCTGGTAGGCGGCCCACAGCGTGTCGTTCAGCCCGGTGTTGCCGGTCGGGATCGCGCTGGTCCGCTCCATGGCGCGGATGATGCGGTCGCGCCGGGTGACGCCGTTGACCTGCTGTGCCAGCGGGCCGATCGAGATGATGGGTTTCCAGTCGACGCCCTGGCCCTGCAGGTTGTCGGAGAACGCCCAGATGCCGATCTCGGTCTTGCCGGGGAAGAGCTTCAGCCCCTCGATGCTGGTGTCCGTGATGGCCTTCATGCGGCTGACCCCGGTGCTGTCCGCCGGCTCGGCCATCGTCCCGGAGATGTCGATCAGGGCGAGCAGCCGGGTGCCCAGCTTGATCTGCCGCCATGCCTGGGCCAGCTTGTCGATCGACGCCTGGTCGGGCAGCGCGATCTCCGCCGGTTTCTTGGCGTTCACCCCGTTCTCCGGCTTGAGCAGGCCGCCGCCCTTGCCCTCGGGGGTGCGGAAGCCGTAGTCCTGCACGGTCTTCTTGCCCGAGGCCGAGGTCAGCTCGGCGGCGAAGACGCCGGCGGCCTTGCGTACCGCGCTGTTCTCGGCCCTGATGACGATCGGGTAGTCGAGGCTGACCGTGCCCTCGGCCGGATAGAGCGCGACCGCGGGGTTCGACGGGGAGGTCTTGGTGTTGAAGGACCACACCGCCTGCTCCGAGGCGACGCCGACGGGGACGCGCGCGGTGGTCTTGGCCAGCGTGGCGAAGAGATTGCCGGGGGACGGCACGGTGGACTCCGACAGCCGGCGCAGCACGCCGACAAGGAGTTCCTCGTTGCCGCCGCCCGCCCTGAGCACGCTCGCACCGGCGAGCAGCGCGCCCAGCCCGGCCGCGTTCTGCGTCGGGTCGAGCGCGAGCACGCGCACCTTCCTGGCCAGGCCGTCGGGGTTCGCGGCGTTCGCCGCGCTCATCAGCCCGGTCCAGCTCGCCGGGCTGAAGGCCGAGCTCAGCTTCCCCGCGCCGGACTTCGACGTGGTGAGCACGATGGGGGAACTGGCGGCGCTGCCCGCCGTCTTCGCGGTGCCGTTCCCGGGCAGGCCGGTGGTCCAGAGCGTGGAGTCGGGGATCCAGATGTCGGGATCGGCCCCGGCCTTCCCGCCGGACTCCGTCGTGCCGTCGGACAGGGCCTTGGTGGGGCCCGTTCCCCTGATCGCGTTCGCGACGTCGGCGGACTCCGCCGCCTTGACCGTCACGGCCACGCATTTCCCGTCGACCTTCTTGCCCGACTCGGCGAACCTGCTCGCGACCTTCTGCACGGCCGGCTGGATGTCCGGTGAGGCCACCACGGTGAGCCCGATCTTGTCGCCGGCGCTCCCCGCCCCGCATTCGGGGTTCTTGCTGACGACCACGTACGCCGCCACCCCGCAGAGCACGGCGAGGGCGACCGCGCCCGCGAGTGGGACGAACACCTTGCCCGGGCCGCCGCCGCGCCGCCTGGATGGCTGTTCGTGTTCGGGATTGAAGCCGCCCTCGAGTTCGTCTGTGCGGTGCCGTCCGCCCACGGTGCCCTCTTCGGTCTCGATTTGGCTCCCCCCGGGATGAGGCGTGGCTCTCGGGGGAGTTCTCCGTAATGCTTACGGAACGATAGCGGTATCGCGAAGTGGGGCCAAACGTCGGTTTTGGTGCGGCTTTGGGCCGGAGAAGCCCCGGCGCGCCGGCTTCGCCGTACCCTTGACGGGTGCTCATCCCCGTCGAAGACGCCACCGATCCGCGCCTCGCCGATTACGTACGGCTACGCGACGTGGACCTGCGCAAGAGCCTGGAGAGCGCGCACGGGCTGTTCATCGCCGAGGGGGAGAAGGTCATCCGGCGGGCCGTGGGAGCGGGTCACCCGGTGCGCTCGGTCCTGACCACGGCCAGGTGGCTCGACCACCTCGCCGGCGTCGTCGAGGAGACCGCCCCCGTCTACGTGGTCTCCGACGAGGTCATGGCGGGCGTCACCGGCTTTCCCGTGCACCGGGGCGCGCTCGCCTCGATGGAGCGTACGGCCCTGCCCGAAGTGGCGGAGCTGCTGGGCGGGGTGAGCAGGATCGTCGTGCTCGAGGACCTGGTGGACCACGGCAACGTCGGCGCCGTCTTCCGCTGCGCCGCCGCGCTGGGCGTCGGCGCGATCGTCCTGTCGCCCCGCTGCGCCGACCCCCTCTACCGCCGCTCGGTGAAGGTCTCCATGGGAGCGGTCTTCGCCATCCCGTACGCGAGGATGGCCGACTGGTACGGCGGCCTGGCCGAGATCCGGGCGGCCGGATTCCAGACGCTGGCGCTGACCCCCGACCAGTCGGCCACACCACTCGACCGGGTCGTCATGGGCGAGCGGGTGGCGCTGCTGCTGGGCTCGGAGGGCGACGGCCTGTCGTCGCACTGGCTCAAGGACGCCGACGTGCCGGTCTGCATCCCGATGAGCCCGGCCGCAATGGACCTGGGCGTGGACTCGCTCAACGTCGTGGCCGCCGCCGCCATCGCCTGCCACGGCCTTCTCCGCAGCTAGGGAGTGTGGGGCTGGAGCGCGTGCCTGGCGTCGGCGATCCAGCGGGGGACGTCCACCCGCTCGGCCACGGCGAGCGCCTTCTCGTAGTGCTCCCGGGCCGGCAGGCCGAGCCGTACCGCGAGATCGCCGAGTGTCCTGGCCACCGGCCAGAGGGCGACCACGCCCGTGCCGGCCCCGGCGATCCTGTCGTGGAACGGCAGCAGCTTCTCGTACGCCTCCCGCATCCGGTTCCCGTCGTCGAGCAGCATGCCGGCGAGCGCCCGCCAGATGAGCGTGAGCTCGTAGAGGAAGTCCGTACGGACCGGCTCCCTGGTCAGCGCGATCGCCTGGGCGTCCTTCACGTGCCCCGCGTAGAACAGCGCCACCACGTAGGCGTCGGGGGTCCACTTGGCGCCACGCTGGTGGGCCTCGCCCAGCGGCTCGACCATCTCGGCGGCACGGCCGTCGACCAGGTGGAGGCAGAACGTGGCGATCAGCGGCAGGTCCTGGCGGCCTTCGAGCATGCCGGCCCGCGCGGTCAGCCGGGCCGCGTTCCGGTAGGCGCGCTCCGCCGCATCGTAGTCACCGGTGATCATCAGCCGCTGACCGGCGTACCACGCTCCCACGGCGGCGGGGGCGGGCAGGTCGTAGCGCCGGCCGAGCCGCTCGGCCTGCGCGAGATGCTCGTCGGCCTCGGCGAAGTCGCCCCGGGCGGCGGCGCATTCCAGCAGCACCAGGTGGGCCAGCGTCTGGACCGAGATCTGCCCGGACTCCGCGCCGACCAGCAGCAGCTCACGGCCGATGGTCTCGCGCTCGTCGACCTGCGTCAGTGTGTACGACTGGCGCAGTCTGCCGCTGAGCGCCGTCGCCAGCAGGGCGGGGTCGCCGCTCGACCTCGCCAGCTCCTCGGCCTCGAGCGACGCCTGGTAGCCGCGCTCCGTGGCCGACCCCTCGAGCTCCAGCGCCAGCGTGGCGAGCAGGCTGGCCCGCAGCGCCTGCTCGCTCGGCGGCAGTTCCTCCAGGGCCCGCTCGGTCACGTTCACGATCTCCCAGGCGGTCCGGGTGAAGTCCCGGGCGATGCCCTTGTGCGGGACGGCGAGCGCGGCCGCCACCCGCGCGGTCAGCTCCAGATCGCCGAGCGGCAGGGCCGCCTCCATCGCCTCCCGCCGGTGGGCGCGTGCCGCGGTCATGTCGCCGCACAGCGCCAGCGCCCTGATCAGCCTGAGCTGCAGCTCCAGCCGCTCCTTCGCCGGTACGCAGCCGGGGCGGGCGGAATGGTGGGCGCGGTCGAAGGCGGCGATGGCCTTCTGCCACAGCGACGCGGCCTCCCGGTGCGCGAACCGGCGCTCCGCCTGCCCGGCCGCCAGACCGGCGTACCGCTGCGCCTTCGCCGAGGTCTCGGCCGAGCCCGCCGCGTCGTAGTGATGAGCCAGCGCGGCCACGTCGTTCGGGTCGCGCTGCTCGATCACCGACGCCACCGCGGCGTGCAGCCGCGATCTGCGCAGCCGGGAGGCGTCCGAGTAGATCATGTCCCTGATCAGGGCGTGGTCGAACCTGAGCAGGCCGGGGCCCGGCTCGGTCACCAGCCCGGCGAGCAGCGCGGCCTCCACCGCGTCCACCACGGAATCCTCGTCGCCGGACACGTCGACCAGCACGTCGACGTCGACGTCGCGGCCGATCACGGCGGCCTGCAGCAGCACCTGCTGCGCACGCCCCGGCAGCCGGGCGACCCGCCGCCGCAGCACCTCGCGCACCCCGGACGGCACGGCTGAGATGTCGGCCTCGGCCTCGAACAGGCGGGCCGTCTCCTTGACGAAGAACGGGTTGCCGCCGGAGCGCTCCACGATCGCGCAGACGACCTCGTCGTCCACCTCGCGCACGCAGGTGGCGCGGACCAGCGCGGCGACCGCCGCGTCGTCCAGTCCGCCGAGGGCGACCCGTACGGGATCCAGCCGGGCGAGCGCGGCGAGCACGTCCTGCTGCCGCGCGTTCAGCTCGCCGTCCCGGAAGGTGACCACCAGCAGGACCCGGCTGGCCGCGAGCAGGCTGGGCAGCGCGCGCAGCAGGGCCAGGGTCTGGTCGTCCGCCCAGTGCAGGTCCTCGAGCAGGATCAGCAGCGGCGCCTCACGCGCGGCCGCCGACAGGTAGCCGCCGACCGCCCGGTGCAGCCGGAAACCGCCGGAGGCGTCGTCGTCGCCCGTGCTGTCCGGGGCCGTGTCGTCCAGCAGCGGCGCGAGCAGCGCTGCGTACTCTCCCGCGCCCCTTCTCGTGACGAGCGTCCGCAGCACCTCGACCCAGGCCCAGCCGGGCGGGGTCGCGGTGCTGTCGGGGCAGGAGCCGGTGGCCGAGGCCCACCCGTCGTCCTCCAGCCGTTCGGCGAGCCGCCGTACCAGCGTGCTCTTCCCCGCGCCGGGATCGCCGCCGATCACGGCGACCGAGAACCGGCCGGCCCGTGCACGCGGCGCCGCCGCCGCGAGTGCGTTCAGCTCGGCGTCCCGCCCCACGAACGGCTCGGGCGGCAGGGGTGGTACGGCTCCCGCCTCGACCTGCCGCGGGGGCCGGGCGGCGGCGACCTCCACCGGCCGCCGGTCGGGTGGGGTCAGGTCGAGACCGGGGTCCTGGGAGAGGATGTCCGACTCCAGCCGCCGCAGCGCGGGCCCGGGATCGATGCCGAGTTCATCGGAGAGGATCGCCCGGGCCCGGCGCAGCGCGGCCAGCGCGTCGCCCTGCCGCCCGCACCGGTACAGGCCGAGCGCGAGCAGCCGCCAGCCCTCCTCGCGCAGGGCGTGCTCGGTGGTCAGCGCCTCCAGGTCGGGCACGGTCTCCGCGTGCATCCCCAGCCGCAGGCCGGCGTCGGCGTGCCGTTCCCGCGCGACCACGCGCAGCTCGCTCAGCCGCGCCACCTCGGCCTCGGCCCACGGCTGGTCGGCGAAGTCGGAGTACGGCTTGCCCTGCCAGAGCGCGAGCGACGATCCCAGCATGGCCCTGGCCTCGTGCGGGCGATCGTCCAGCCGTTCCCCGGCCGAGCGGACGCCGCTCTCGAAGCGCAGCGCGTCCACCCGCTCGGGCGCGGCGCGCAGGGCGTAGCCGGAGGCGACGGTCACGAGCAGCCGGCCCGGCCCCCCGCGCGGCCGGTTCGGCTCCAGGATGCGGCGCAGCCGGGAGATGTAGACCTGCAGCCCCGACTGAGCGCCCCTGCCCGCGTCGTCATGCCACAGGTCGAACAGCAGGGTGTCGACCGGGACGATCTGACCGCGCGCCACCAGCAGGCGGGCGAGCACGGCACGCTGTCGTAACCCGCCGAGGTCGAGCTCGCTCGCGCCGTCATGCGCACCAACGGGCCCGAGAACCCGGAACGCCACCGAGCTCATTGGCCGCCGCCCAATCCATGTCTCACAACGCGCTCATCGGCCACCCGCCGCCGATTCGTATCAGGCGCAACCGTATGCGCGCCCGCGAATCGGAGGCAAGCGTTTCGCCGGCGCGGTCCGGCTGTCTTCACGGTGCGATCTTAGGGAGTCGCGCGGGGAGGAACCTCCGGTCCTCGTCCGCTCCCGCTCCACTCCCCGGATCCCGCCGATGCGGCCGCTGCGCGATCGCCGTCGCGCCTGCGCAGCAGCGCCCAGCCGCCGAGCGCGAGCCCGCCCCACGGGATCTCGATCGTGTACGTCCAGAAGCCGAACAGCACGGCCGCCGCCGTGGCCCCGCTCGCGGGCTGGCCGAACGCGCCGACCAGCAGGGCGGCCACGCCGCCCTCCATGATCCCCGCGCCGCTGGGGGTGACGAGCGCGGTGGTGAGCACCCGGCTGAGCGCGAAGACCGCGACGGTCTCGGCCGGGCCCGGATAGGACCCGGTGACGACCAGGCAGCAGGCCATGATCAGGCACTGCAGACCGAGGAAGGCGACCATCCCGAGCGACAGGGCCTGCCACCGCCGATGGATGATCCCGGCCGTGTCGCCGCGCAGCCGCTCGATCGCCGCCGACGCGGCGTGCTCGCCGGGCCGGAAGCGCCGGGGCAGGAGCCGTACGAGCGCGTCGAGCGCGCCGCCGAGCAGGGCCGCCGCCAGGTCCCAGTAGAGCGCCGCCGCCACGACGGCGACGAGGACGAGAATCGAGATCGCGCCGGCCCACCCGGCCTGTGCGACGGCCGGGTTGGGCGCCCTGCCGGCGATCAGCAGGCACACGATGCCGACGGCGGGCAGGATGAAGCGGAACAGCGTGTTCCAGATGCCGGTCACGAGGGTGTAGACGACGATCGGCCGGTTGGCGAAGCCCCAGCCGCGCGTCATGCCGAACGTCAGCGCCACCCCGGCGGCGCCGCCGAACGGCAGCAGGTTGCTGACCGCGCTGCCCGCCGCGTTGAGCGTCAGCGCCTGCAGATGGGTGAGGCCGGGCAGCGCAGAGGTCATCACGAACGTGTACGCCCAGAGGCTGGCCAGCCACAGCACGGCCATCAGCGCGACCGCGGGCAGGCTCATCCTGGCGAACTCGTGGCCGATCTCACGCCAGCTCACCTCGGCGCCGGTCAGCACGCGGACGATCCGCGGGAGATAGACCACGAGCGCGACGGCCAGCGCGAGAGAGAGCGCGGACAGCGTGATCTGCAGCCACTTCCTGTTCACCCGCGATTTCCCCCGTCGCCGTCACTGAACGCTCCCAGTCAGTCTGCCGGGTGCGCCCGGGGCGTGGGCTCCTCCTCGCGGAGGATCACGGCCTCCTACGGATTGTCGAACGGATGCCGCAGACGGGTTCCGCGGGGCAGGTCCCGGCGGACGTACCACTCCGTGCCGAAGACGAACCGGTAGAGGGGGTGGGGGATCTTCAGCATGGCGCCGAGGGTGCGCTCGCCGTCGCCCCCGGTCGCCTGCGTGCCGTGCGCGGCCATGGCCGCCCGCTTGGCCCTGGCGTGCCTGCGCACGTTCACCCGGTGGGTGATCGTCTCACCGGGGGAGTAGGCCCGCTCGAAGGTCCTGACGTCGAGCGACGGATAGAAGCGGGCCGCCAGCCGGATGCCCTTGAGCAACAGGTCGCGGTGCACCGTCGCCTCCAGCACGATGGGCGTCCCGGCGATCTCGGCCGCCCGGGTGCCGACCCGGTACACCTGGACGTGGTCCGGGTGGCCGTACCCCCCGGCCGGGTCGTAGATCGTGACCAGGTCGGCGGTCTCCTCCTTGAGCACGGCGGCGAGCCGCTGCGCCGCCTCCTCGATGTCGGCGTCGATGAACGCGTTGTCCGGCCGGTCCTCGGCGACGCCGCCGTCGATCGCCAGGCCGGAGTCGCCGTAGCCGAGCTGCACCACCCGGGCGCAGCCCAGGGCCGCGGCCGAGGCGTGCAGCTCGTTCATCCGGGTTCTGCCCAGCTCGTCGCCGTGCGGGAGGTCGGCGAGGCCCCGCTCGCCGGCCGTCGCCACGACGAGCACGACCCGATGTCCCTCGTGCGCGAGCATCGCCATGGTCCCGGCCGTCAGCAGCGCCTCGTCGTCGGGATGGGCATGGAAGAACACCGCGGTGCTCATCGCGCCTCGCCGAAGAATGTCATCCGATTCACCCGCGTCCACTCACTGGTCCGCCCATGATCCCATGGGTCGTTCGCCTGGTGTGTGCCGCCCTGGAGGGTCGAGCGGGCGTTTGATGGGGACCGGACACTCTGCCAGGCTTGGCCGGTGCGGATTCTTCACGTCAGCGACTGCTACCTTCCCCGGCTCGGGGGCATAGAGGTGCAGGTGGCCGACCTCGTCAGGGCGCAGCGCGAGGCGGGTCACACGGTCGAGGTGGCGACGGCGACGCCGGGAGCCGCCCTCCCCGGGGTGCACCGCGTGGTGGCCCGTCTGCCGTTCGATCTTCCGGTGCATCCGCGCGGCACCATCCACCTGACCCGGCTCATGACCTCCCGGCGGCCCGACGTGGTCCACGTGCACGCCGGAGCGGTCTCCCCGTTCGCCTGGATGGGGGTGCGCGCCGCCGTACGGGCCGGCCTGCCCGTCGTGGTCACCGTGCACAGCATGTGGGATCCCGTCACGCGCGGAATCTACCGGGCGCTGCAGGCGGTGTTCGGCTGGCGGCGCTGGGGTCTGGTCGCGACCGCCGTCAGCGAGGCCGCGGCCCGCCCGATCCGGGCGGTGGCCGGCCTGCGGGTCCCGGTGCAGGTGGTGTCGAACGGTCTGGACGTCTCCGACTGGCGTCCGCGCGACGAGCCGCGGGCCGCCGGTTCGGACGGTGTTCCCGCGGATCGCGTTCCCGTGAATCGTGTGGATCGTGTTCGTACGGACGGCGTGCACGTCGTGGCCGTCGGCAGGCTCGCGCCGCGCAAGCAGCCGCTGCGGCTGCTCAAACTGCTCGAGGCCGTACGCGCGCGGGTGCCCGGCCAGATCGCGCTGCGTGCCACGATCGTCGGCGACGGCCCGGCGCGCGGCCGGATGGAACGTTACCTGGCGGCCCGGCGCCTCGACTGGGTGTCGCTGCCCGGCCGGTTCAGCCGGGAACAGATCAGATGCCTGCTCGCCTCGGCCGACGTCTTCGTGGCCCCGGCGCCGCGTGAGTCGTTCGGGCTGGCCGCACTGGAGGCCCGGGCGGCGGGTGTCCCCGTGGTCGCCCGGGCCCAGAGCGGCGTCGCCGACTTCGTCGGTCCCGGCAAGGAGGGCCTGCTGGGGCGCACGTTCGACGAGCTGGTCGCGGCGGTCGCCCGGCTCGCCGGCGATCACGAGCTGCGTCGCTCGATCGCCGAGCACAACCGGGAGACCGAGCCGGTGAAGTGCTCGTGGACGGCCGTGCTGGAGGGCTTCGGCCGCTGCTACGAGCTGGCGCGGGCCTGATCGTCAGAACGGGAGAACGCGCCCCGAAGGGGTGCGCAGGTCGAGGGACTGGGGGGTTCTGGGTGGCCGCGGTCGCGACACAATCCGTACCTTCTTCAACTCGGCCCCTCCTTCCGTCGTGTGCTCCTCATCCGGTGTCATCATGATTCCCAAGAAACCGGCGCCCTTACCCTCCTGAGGTCAGTTCTTCTTCTCGCGGTGAGTTCTCCGCGTGTCACCGCCGTCCGGGACGGCACCTGGCCACGGGAGGATCATCGCGGCCGGATAGCATCCGTGAGACACACAAATCGCGAATGGGGAATCGTCATGACCGTCAAAGTGACCGTCACCGGCGCGGCCGGCCAGATCGGTTACGCGCTGCTCTTCCGCATCGCCTCGGGTCAGCTCCTGGGGGCGGACACCCCGGTGAAGCTGAGCCTTCTGGAGATCCCGCAGGCCGTCAAGGCGGCGGAGGGCACCGCGATGGAGCTCGACGACTGCGCATTCCCGCTGCTACAGGGCATCGATATCTCCGATGACCCGGCGAAGGCCTTCGACGGCGCCAATGTGGCGCTGCTCGTCGGCGCGCGTCCCCGGACCAAGGGCATGGAGCGCGGCGACCTCCTCGAGGCCAACGGCGGCATCTTCGGCCCGCAGGGCAAGGCGATCAACGACCACGCCGCCGACGACATCCGCGTGCTCGTGGTGGGCAATCCCGCCAACACCAACGCCCTCATCGCCCGGTCGGCGGCGCCGGACGTCCCGGCGGAGCGTTTCACCGCGATGACCCGTCTCGACCACAACCGCGCCCTCTCCCAGCTCGCCGCCAAGCTGCGCGTCCCGGTGACCGAGATCAAGAAGATGACGATCTGGGGCAACCACTCGGCCACGCAGTACCCGGACCTCTTCCACACCGAGGTCGGCGGGAAGATCGCGGCCGAGCAGGTCGAGGAGGCGTGGCTGCGCGACACCTTCATCCCGACCGTGGCCAAGCGCGGTGCGGCGATCATCGAGGCCCGGGGCGCGTCCTCGGCCGCGTCGGCGGCGAACGCGGCGATCGACCACGTCCACGACTGGGTCAACGGCACGCCCGAGGGCGACTGGACCTCCGCCGCCGTCGCCTCGGACGGTTCGTACGGCGTTCCCGAGGGTCTCGTCTCCTCGTTCCCCGTGGTCTCCGTGAACGGCCGGTGGGAGATCGTCCAGGGGCTGGAGATCGACGCGTTCTCCCGGCAGCGGATCGACGCCTCGGTGAACGAGCTGGTGGAGGAGCGCGACGCGGTCGGGGCCCTCGGCCTGATCTGACCCTCCCATTCGCCTCTCCCGGGCCGTGACGGGATCACGGCCGGGGGAGCGGCTCTCGTCCCGC
The DNA here is from genome assembly GCF_050942215.1 of Sphaerimonospora sp. CA-214678. GTDB lineage: Bacteria > Actinomycetota > Actinomycetes > Streptosporangiales > Streptosporangiaceae > Sphaerimonospora. The sequence continues at coordinate 4,826,930 of NZ_CP192056.1, read as the reverse complement.
ACCGCGGGGATCGGCCGGACCCCTCTCTCAGGGAGACGGGTCACCTCGCCCGGGGTTCGTCTCCGGAACCGGCGGGGGCCGTCTCGGGGATGGTGGCACGGAACCAGCGGCAGCCGTACCTGCCGAGCTTGAACCGGGTCCGGCCCTCATCGGAGATCTCGGCCGTCCCGTCCACCAGCAGGTCGGTCAGCACCTTCGAGGAGCCGAGCCCGTCGAGGGTGAGCTCGACCTCGGTCGGGACGTCGCTGAAGTTGTGCACGGCGAGGACGGTGTCGCCGTCGCAGTCGATGCGGTGCGCGAGCACGGGGTCGGCTCGGTGCGCCGGTACGGATTCGGCCCCCGGCTCCGGACCCGCCGGTTCCGGCACCGATGGCCGCAGCACCGATGGCCGCAGCACCGATGGCCGCAGCACCGTGCAGTCGCCCCAGGCGAGCTCGGGGGTGTCGCGGTAGTTGCGGATCAGCCGGGTGATCCACGCCAGCAGCGAGCCGGGGTCGCGGTGCTGGGCGCTCACGTTGACCCGCTCCGGGCCGTACTCTCCGCGCACCACGCCGCCGACCTTCGCCGGGTCGGCCTCGCTGAAGCCGCCGTTGCGGCCCGGGGCCCACTGCATCGGCGTGCGCACCGCCTGGCGTCCGTCGAGCTCCAGGTTCTCGCCCATGCCGATCTCCTCTCCGTAGAAGAGGACCGGTGTCCCGGGCAGGGAGAACAGCAGGCTGTACACCATCTTGATCCGGTCCATGTCGCCGCCGAGCATCGTGGGCAGGCGGCGGCGCAGGCCCCGGCCGAACAGCCGCATGTTCTCCTCGGGGCCGAAGGCGGCGAAGACCTCCTCGCGCTCGGAATCGCTGAGCTTGTCCAGCGTGAGCTCGTCATGGTTGCGCACGAACGTCGCCCACTGGCAGTCCTTCGGCGGCCGGGGGCGCTCCAGCAGGGCGTCGGCGAGCGGGCGGGCGTCCCCGCGTGCGAGCGACAGGTACATCCGCTGCATCCCGATGAAGTCGAAGCACATGGTGATCTCGTTGCCGAGATCGTTCCCGAAGTACTTGACCAGGTCGTCGTAGGGCAGGTTGACCTCGCCGAGCAACGCGGCGCTGCCGTCCCTGCGGCTCAGGAACGCGCGCAGGCAGTTGAAGAACTCGTGCGGGTCGGGCAGTTTGTCCTCGTCGTGCTCGACGACCTGCTCAAGCAGGTACGGCACGGCGTCGACGCGGAAACCCGACAGGCCGAGCTCCATCCAGAACCCGAGAATCCTGGCGATCTCGTCCCGCACCGCGGGGTTGGCGGTGTTGAGATCGGGCTGGAAACGGTAGAAGCGGTGGAAGTAGTACTGATCGGTCGTCTCGTCGTACTCCCACAGGCTGGTCTCCTGATCGGGGAACACGATGCCGCCGGGGTCGTCCGGTTCCGGCCGGTCCGACCAGATGTACCAATCGCGGTAGCCGGAGTCCCTGCTGGAGCGGGCCTCCCTGAACCAGGGATGTTCGTCGGAGGTGTGATTGACGACGAGATCGGCGATCACGCGGATGCCGCGGTCCCCGGCGACGCGCATGAACTCGGCGAAATCGCCCAGCGTGCCGAGCCGCGGATCCACGCTGTAGAAATCGGTGATGTCATAGCCGTCGTCGCGGTCGGGGGTGGGGAAGAACGGCATCAGCCATATGCAGGTGACGCCCATTCTGTCGAGATGGTCGATGCGCTGTATGGCGCCGCGGAAGTCGCCGATCCCGTCGCCGTCGCCGTCCGCGTAGGTCTCGATGTCAAGGCAGTAGACGACCGCGTTCTTCCACCACACGTCCGAAGTCAGGCTCAGCCTCATGAGCCTTCCGGCTGCCCGGTAAATTCACCGTAAAACCTGCCGGGCCTGACATGTGGCGAAAGCGGTCAGGCGGGAAGGTGCCCGGAGGGCGACGTCCCGGGCGACGCCACGGGCCCGCGCCGCCCCCCGGTGGGTACGGCGCGGGCCCGTGATCTCTGAGACGCTGAGGCGATCGTTAGAGCGGCGTGACCTGCTCGGCCTGCGGCCCCTTGGCGCCCTGCACGGTCACGTAGCTGACCCGCTGGTTCTGGTCCAGGCTGCGGTAGCCGTTCGCGTTGATCGCCGAGTAGTGGACGAACACGTCAGCGGTACCGTCGTCCGGAGCGATGAATCCGAAGCCCTTTTCGGCGTTGAACCACTTGACGGTGCCTTCAGACAACTGCTTCTCCTTTTCGGGAGCCTCACCACGTCACCAGGAAGCATGCATGCCCGCTGCCGGCAAACCCTCCCGAGTGCGCTTAATCGCGAGAAATACCTGTTCTTGCAATGACAACTGCGACACTTCCGCGCAGCCGTCCCGAAACGTACCCCCGAACATCGGTCACTATGCGGGCGCGGCCATGTACCACCTCGCGTGCCCGTCACCGCGGGTCAGCGAGTCGAGGCGGCGGGGCAGCTCCTGACGTGAGAACGGGTCGCCGACCGCGTTGCGGATGTGGATGCCCACCGCGTACATGTCCCTGACCTCCATCAGCGTGCTGTAGCCCGGCCACAGCCGCAGGTCGGAGCCGTACGCGCGGGCGAAGTCGTCCACGTCGGCGGCGGACAGCCCGAACCGGCGCTGACCGTGGTAGGTGTGCACGAGGTCCCACTCGCGCGGCCCGACGGCCACGCCGTCCCAGTCGCACAGCATGACGTGCCCGTCGTGGAGACGGAGCAGGTTGTCGATCCAGGCGTCGCCGTGCAGGAGGACCGGGGAGCCGGTGTCCAGATCCAGCCAGCGGCCGGTGAGCTCCTCGATGCGATCGCGCAGCCAGGCCCGCTGGTCGTCGGTGAGCACCCCGGCGCCGGGCTCGACCGCGTGCTCCACCGCGTGCCGCACCTCGGCGAGCGGGTCGGTGAGCCGCCGCAGCGCCATCGGCGGCACCGGCTCGCCGTGCAGGCTGCGCAGCACCCGGCCGAGCTGCCTGGTGGTCGGCCGCCCGGTGGACCGGACGTACCGCCAGAACGTGACGGTCCGCCCGTCGTGCACGATCGGCTGGCCCGGGATCTCGTCGACGGGCCGTACGGCGGGAAAACCCCGGTCGGCGAGCCAGCGCGCGACGGCGAGCACCACGGGCAGCCGGGTCACCGCGTCGGGGTCGGTCGTGATCCGTACGACCATGTCAGCGCGGAGTTTGAACACCGCGTTGCTGCGCAGCCGCAGCAGCCGGGCCCCCGTCGCGTCGAGACCGAGCCGCTCGCACACGTCCCTGAGCACCTCGGACGCCTCGTCGGCGAGCGGACAGTCGTCCGCCGCCACCGTCCTCGCGCCCACCACGCCCCGGCTCACAGTCGGGAGTCCATGGGCAGCCTGGCCGACGACTCCGCCAGCACCGTGCGCAGGTGCCGTACGGCGGGCAGATCGGGGTCGACCTCGGACAGCAGGGCCGTGGCCCGGCTGACCACGATCGAGGTGCGGTGCTCGGCCGGCACCTGCCCGAGGGCCTGCGCCGCGATCCGGCACGCCTCCTCCTGGTCGCCCTGCCGGGCCAGGTGGGACGCCTGATCGAGCAGGATCAGGGCGGGATCGATCGTGTGGAAGCCGGGCGGATAGGCGTCGATGCCCTGGACCTGCCGGGCGTCGCCCAGCTCGATGAGCGTTCCGGTCCGGTAGAACGTCATCCGCTTCTCGGTGAAGACGAAGGCCAGATCGTCCTGACTGAGGCCGCGCATGCGAGCGAAGATCTGTTCGGCCTCCGCGAGCGCGGTCCTGGCCGCCTTGCCGTCCCCCATGCGCGCGAGCGCGCGGGCCTCGGCCGCCGCGGCGAGCGCCGCCGGCGAGCTGGGGGCGGAACCCGCCAGCATGCGCGCCTCGCGGGCCAGCCGCACCGTCTCGCCGAGGTCCCCGTAGTAGTAGAGCAGCATGGTCTGCTGCGCCCGCACCAGCGCGCGCAGCCGCAGATCTCCCATGTCGTCGGAGGCCGCGCGGGCGGTGCCGTACCAGGCGTGGGCCTGACGGGTGTCGCCGAGCTTCATCAGCGCGTCGGCGGTCAGCAGCGACAGCATCGTGGTGGCGGTCAGCAGCCGGCGCTGCACGGAGAACGGCTGCCGCGCCGCGCTCAGCCTGCGTACGTCGGAGAGCTCGAGCATGACCCGGCAGAGCATCGGCAGCGGCGGGGTGATCATGTATTCCCTGCGGTAGCGCAGCACCTGCTCGTCCAGCCGGTCGAGCTGGTCCTCGGTCACCGAGCCGGCGGCGAGCGTACGGTCGAGATCGTGCCGGGTGCCCTCGACCTCGGCGAAGAACCTTCCGTCCGGCGTGCCGAGCAACATGGCCTGGTGGAACAGCGCCCGGCGTTCGACGTCGTCGGAGACGAGCTCGTCCAGCCGCGCCGGGTCGTCGGCTCTGGCGTGGCTCACCACGATGACGCGCGGCCCGCCGGGGTCCTCGCAGTAGTCGCCGGCCAGGCCGAGCCGTACGGCGTTGGCCCGGTAGAGGCGGGCGAGCAGTTCGATGGTCTGCGGGCGGGGACGTGCCCGGTTGTTCTCCCAGGCGTTCAGGAGGTCGATGCTGGCGCGGGGCAGGCCCAGCGACTCCTGCTCGCAGAGCGACTCCAGCTCCTCGATCGCCTGCCTCGCCGACCAGCCCCGGGCCAGCCGGTGGGCCTTGAGCAGGCTCGCCCCGCAGCATCCGTGGATGGCCTGGGCGGTCTGCCAGAGCGTCCACTGCCGTGCACCGGCCTGCTCGCGCCAGCGGCGGGCGCACGCCGGTGAGTGCTCTCCACGGGCCATACAGCGCCCCCTAGCAGGCCCTCGAAGTGGTCTCCCCGCTGCGCGGGCTCACCTTTACGGTTGTTCCCCCAAGGTAAACCGGCATGCACCGGATCCCCATCGACTGTTACGGCTTCGTGGCCGTCGATCCGTGGATGTTCCACGGAATGCCGGCGAATTCCCTGGTTGTCACACGGTTTCGCGGGGCGGCCGCGATTGCCTCGCCGGACGGCATGGGTCCACCCTGACCGATGACGGGTCCCGACATCTCCTCTGGAGGACAGTGTGTTGGAAGACGTCGTGTTGGACGAGGCAGTGCACACGGATCCCACTGAGGCGCTCGATCACCTGCAACGGCTCGCGGCCCAACTCGAGGCCCACTCGTTCCAGGTGCGCCTGACGGCCGCCAACGGACGCCACCCGAGCCTGCGCGTGATCAATCCCATGGAGCCCTCGATGGCCGAGGACGTGCTGGCGTCCGACGGGGCCGACGGCGAGTGGTGGTACTGGCTGTCGTGGGCCGGGCGGATCGGGCACGCCTCGGACGTCGTCACGGCGGCCGAGCGGATCGCCAGCGTCCTGCACGTCATACGCCGGTAGCCGCGGCTCGCGAAAAACCACGCCCGGGCCAACCGCATTTACCCGGGACTGGACACGCCTGGCGCGCGCGGTGTCGACAGTCGGCGGATTATGGGCCTACCCTCGGATGGGTGGGTCTTCGCCTTTACGATACGCACCGTCGCGCCGTCCGTGATTTCACCCCTCGAATTCCCGGAACGGTTTCGATTTATCTCTGCGGCCCCACCGTCGTCGTTCCGCCGCATGTGGGGCAGATCAGGTCGCAGGTGAGCTTCGACATCCTGCACCGGTGGCTGCGACACCGCGGATATGACGTCGTGCTCTGCCGGAACGTCACCGACATCGAGGACAAGATCATCGGAAGATCTCTTTCCGAAGGCGTTCCGTGGTGGCGGGTCACCGACCCCGTGCATCGGACGTTCGCCCAGGTCTACGCGGCGCTCGGCTGTCTTCCTCCCACGGTGGAGCCCCGTGCGACCGGCCACATCCCTGAGATGATCGAGATGATCGAGCAGTTGGCCGAGGCCGGGCACGCCTACGAGCACGACGGCGACGTGTATTTCTCGGTCGGTTCCTACCCGGACTACGGATCGCTTTCCCGGCAGCGGGCGCAGCATATGAGAATAACCGAGGAAAACGAGCGGGGGAAAATCGACCCGCGTGATTTCGCGCTGTGGAAGCGCATCAGGCCGGGGGAGCCGTACTGGCAATCGCCGTGGGGTGAGGGACGACCGGGGTGGCATCTGGAGTGCTCCGCCATGGCCCGTAGGTATCTGGGTGAGGAATTCGACATCCATGGCGGCGGAGCGAATCTGATTTTTCCACACCATGAGAACGAGATGGCCCAGTCGCGGGCCGCCGGCGACTCTTTCGCGCGTTTCTGGCTGCACAACGGACCGGTCACCCACCGGGGCGAGAAGATACGCAAACACGTGCGCAATCCGCTGGCCGTGCCGCCGCTGCTCGACCGGATCCGGCCCGTGGAGCTCCGCTATTACCTCGGGGCCGCCCATTACCGCTCGCCGGTGGAATTCTCCCTCGGCGCCCTGGAGGAGGCCGCCGCGGCCTATCGGAGGGTCGAGCGGTTCGTGCTGCGGGTGGGCGCCGAGGCCGACACCGGGCTTCCGCCCCAGTTCACCGCGGCGATGGACAACGATCTGAACGTGCCTGCCGCGCTGTCGGCCGTGCACGCGGCCGTCGGTGAGGGGAACGCGGCTTTGGGGGCGGGCGACCATATGAGGGCCGTCAGGAAATGTCGTTCCGTACGGGCCATGCTGAATGTCCTCGGCCTCGATCCGCTCAGTGAGATCTGGTCATGGGAAACACATCTCCATGACGTCGCCGAGGCCGTGCTCCGGGTGGTCCACGACATCGCGTCGGCGAGCTTCGCACGGGGGGATCACGAACGTGCCCTGATCGTGGAGCACCAGATCAAGATGGCTCTGGCAAAGCGTCACGAAATCCAACATCCAGCACTTATCAGATAGCTCTTCACGATCTCCAACACCCACCCCTCTCCCCCCTTAAATGGGGGGTGATCTTGCGAATTCTCGCAGATATGGCCGGTGACCTGCGCGACTGTGATGCGTGATCTTGCAGAAGTTCGCACGGAAGGCGGCTGACCCGCGGCTTCGTCGTACGTGATCTCGCAGTGCAAGATCAGCGTGGGTGTTCTTCCTGATCGGCGGCGATCCGTGCGAGTTTCTGCAAGGTCAGCCTCGGTGAGTGCGCAGGTGGGAGGGGCTGTCTGCGAGCAAGTGCAAGATCACGCGCGGGGGTGGGAAGGGAGGGGTGTGCCGCCGCGGACGGATCGGGCGAGGGTGTGATTTCGGGGCTTTTCGGAGGGGATTTGGTGAAACTTTCAAGGGGAGCGTAGGTCTTTTCCGCCGTGGTGGGAGGGCGGATGACCAGCTAGAGAGCAGGGTCGTCGTCATCGGAACGGCGGCTGGGGCCGGTGTCGGCCGATCTGGGTGCTGTACGGGCGTCAGTGGCGTGCCTATGGTCTGTGGGAGCGCTCCCAAGCGCATTGATGATCGCCAGGAGGACCTACGCAATGAGATCCACCCCCCGACTCGGAGCCATGCGCTCCATGGTGCGCCGCGGAGCGATCGCGGCGACCGTGGCCGCGATGGGCTCCACGATGGCCGTGGCCGCCGCCACATCGGCGAGCGCCGCGGTCTCGTGCAAAGTCACCTACGACCAGAGCGAGTGGCAGGGCGGCATGTCCGTCAACCTCTCGATCCAGAACCTGGGCGACCCGGTCAACGGGTGGACGCTCACGTTCACCTTCCCCAACAGCAGCCAGAGGGTCGCGCAGGGCTGGTCGGCCAACTGGAGCCAGTCCGGCAGCAACGTGAGTGCGACGGCCCTGGACTGGAACAGGTCGCTCACCAGCGGCGGCTCGGCGAACATCGGCTTCAACGGTACGTGGAGCGGCAGCAACCCGAAGCCGACCGACTTCAAGATCAACGGTGTGAGCTGCAACGGCTCGACGCCGACGCCGACTCCCACGCCGACGCCGACCCCGACGCCGACTCCCACGCCGACGCCGACGCCGACTCCCACGCCGACGCCGACGCCGACTCCCACCCCGACCCCGACCCCGACTCCCACGCCGACGCCGCAGCCCGGTGAGCACGTGGACAACCCGTACGCCGGGGCCGACGGTTACGTGAACCCGGACTGGTCGGCCAGCGCCGCCTCTGAGCCGGGCGGCTCGCGGGTGGCCAACGAGTCCACGGCCGTCTGGCTGGACCGCATCGCCGCGATCACCTCGGGCTCCGCCGGCAACAACAGCAAGGGCCTGCGCGACCACCTGGACGAGGCGGTCAGGCAGGACGCGGCCAACGGCAGCAGGCCGCTCACGATCCAGATCGTGATCTACAACCTGCCGAACCGCGACTGCTCGGCCCTCGCCTCCAACGGTGAGCTGCTGATCGCCGAGAACGGCCTCCAGCGGTACAAGACCGAGTACATCGACGTGATCGCCGACATCATGGCGGATCAGAAGTACCGGAACCTGCGCATCGTCGCGATCGTCGAGATCGACTCGCTGCCGAACCTCGTCACCAACACCAACCTGCCGCTGTGCGCCGAGGCCAAGTCGAGCGGCGCCTACGTCGACGGTGTCCGGTACGCGCTGAACAAGCTGCACGCCATCCCCAACGTGTACAACTACGTTGACGCGGCGCACCACGGCTGGATCGGCTGGGACAGCAACTTCGGCCCGACCGCCGACCTGTTCGCCGACACCGTCCGCGGCACCACCGCCGGCTTCAACAGCGTCGACGGCTTCATCACCAACACCGCCAACTACTCGGCGCTGACGGAGCCGTACTTCAACATCAACACCACGGTCAACGGCACCTCGGTGCGTCAGTCGAAGTGGGTCGACTGGAACTACTACGTGGACGAACTGACCTTCGCCCAGGCGTTCCGGAACCAGCTCGTCCAGAAGGGCTTCCCGTCGAAGATCGGCATGCTGATCGACACCTCCCGCAACGGCTGGGGTGGCTCGGCCCGTCCGACCGGGCCCAGCACGTCCACCAACGTCGACACCTTCGTCAACGAGTCCAAGGTCGACCGCCGGGTCCACGCCGGCAACTGGTGCAACCAGGCCGGCGCCGGCCTCGGCGAGCGGCCGCAGGCGAACCCCGCCACGGGCATCGACGCCTACGTCTGGGTCAAGCCTCCGGGTGAGTCCGACGGTGCCAGCGAGGAGATCGCGAACGACGAGGGCAAGGGCTTCGACCGCATGTGCGACCCGACCTACGGCGGCAACGAGCGCAACGGCAACAACCCGAGCGGCGCCCTGGCCGACGCTCCGGTCTCTGGTCACTGGTTCTCCGCCCAGTTCCGTGAGCTGATGGCGAACGCCTACCCGCCCCTCTCGTAAGAGCGAGGCACACCGGAGAGATCGCCGTCACGGATTCACCGAGTGACCGATCCTCCCAGCAGCGGGCCCTGCCGTCCTCCGACGGCGGGGCCCGCCCCTTTTCTCCAGCTCTTCCGGCCTCTTCCAGCTCTTCCGGTCCGACGGCCCGCGGGCGGACACGAGTGCGCCGGCCGACGGGGAGACCGATCCCGACCGGCCGGGCGGGGCGTACGGCGGGTCAGTTCCCGGAATATCCGGAGCGGCTGCCACTCGAGCGGGTGATCTTGAGGATGACGGAGACGATCAGTGCGATGGCCCCGATGATCAGGAGCCATTTGAGCGCACTGAAGATCAAGCCGATCACCGACCCCAGGACGATGAAGCCGACGACGACGAGTGCTGCGATCAGAAGAATGCGTGCCATGCCTTCACCGTACGAGCGGTCCGCCCTGGAATCCCAGGGCGGACGGCCAAGTTCAGGGCCGACTCAGGGACATCTCAGGGTGCCGAGGTCAGTCGTTGGCGTGCAGCTCGGCGTTGAGCTCGATCCCGGTACCGCCCCTGGGCACGGCCTCGACCGCGCCGGTGGTCGAGTTGCGGCGCAGCAGCAGGCCCGGCCTGCCGGACAGCTCCTTGGCCTTCACCACGCCGCCGTCGGCGAGGGTGACCTTGGTTCCGGCCGTCACGTACAGCCCGGCCTCGACGACGCAGTCGTCGCCGAGTGAGATGCCGATGCCGGAGTTGGCGCCGAGCAGGCACCGCTCTCCGACGGAGATGACCTGCTTGCCGCCGCCGGAGAGGGTCCCCATGATCGAGGCGCCGCCGCCGACGTCGGAGCCGTCGCCGACGACCACGCCGGCGGAGATCCGCCCCTCCACCATCGACGAGCCCAGCGTGCCGGCGTTGAAGTTCACGAAGCCCTCGTGCATGACGGTCGTCCCGCTCGCCAGATGGGCGCCAAGCCGTACCCTGTCGGCATCGGCGATGCGGACACCCGCGGGCAGCACGTAGTCGACCATCCGCGGGAACTTGTCCACGCCGTGGACGGTCACGGGCCCCCGGGCACGCAGGCGCAGCCGCACCTGCTCGAATCCCTCGACCGGGCACGGCCCGTGGTTGGTCCACACGACGTTGGCCAGCAGTCCGAAGATCCCGTCGAGGTTCACCCCGTGCGGCCGGACCAGGCGGTGCGACAGCAGGTGCAGCCTGAGATAGGCGTCGTGGGTGTCCACCGGCGGCTCGGACAGCCGGGCGATGCCCGTACGCACCGCCACGACCTCCACCCCGCGCGCCGGGTCCGGCCCGAGCAGCGCCGCCGTGTCCGCGTCGACCTCCCCGGCCGTCAGCCGCTCGCTGCCCTTGGCGGGAGGCTCGCCGAGCGCGGGAGAGGGATACCAGGTGTCCAGAACAGTGCCGTCCGAGGCGATGGTGGCCAAGCCGATGCCGTAGGCACCCATGGGATCGATGGCTGTCATGTCGTCCAACGCTACCGGCAGCGGCGGGGCGGGACGCCGGGGCGTACGAGCCCGGCCTTGACGGACACGATCACGCCACGATCACGCCATTTGTCCTAATTATCGATCAATAGACCCATTCGTGCCCATATGGGTTGAATGTGGATATTCCGGGCAGGAATTCACATCGGCAGGGCCTGCGCTGGCGCCGATGGAGGGCGGATGACCGATGTTCAGGCGTACGCCCGTGAGTGCTTTCACGGGAGCGGTGCGGACCGGCTGGGCGTCGAGCTGGAGTTCCTGGTCTACGACGCCGTCCACCCCGCGGAGCAGGTGCCCGTGTCCCGGATCCGCGATGCGCTCCCGCCGCTGCCCGGCGGGAGCCGCGTCACGTTCGAACCCGGCGGGCAGCTCGAACTCTCCGGGCCGCCGGGCCCGCTGCCCGTCGCCGTCGCGCGCCTCGCCGCCGACGTCCGAGCCGTACGGCACGCGCTCGGTGAGGCCGGGCTGTCGCTCGGCGGGACGGGGCTCGACCCGCGGCGCCCGCCGGTACGGCAGCTGCGCGAGCCGCGTTATGAGGCCATGGCGGCCTTCCTCGGCGTGCCGTACGGCCTCACCATGATGTGCTCGACCGCGTCCATCCAGCTCAACATCGACATGGGCGCCGATCCCGTCGCGCGCTGGACCCGCGCGCACCGGCTCGGCCCCGTGCTGGTGGCGGCCTTCGCCAACTCGCCGGCCGGAGGATGGATGTCGGCGCGGCAGGCCGTCTGGGGCGCCCTCGATCCCAGCAGGACCGCGCCGGTCGCGCCGCCAGGGCAGGGCGGCGACCCGGCCGCCGACTGGGCGCGCTACCTCCTCGACGCCCGCCTGATGATGATCAGATGTGCGGAGGGCGGCCTGCGCCCGGTCCTCGACGGCTCGGCGTTCCGCGACTTCGCCCGGGTGGCGGGCCGGCCGCCGGAGGAGGAGGACCTGGCCTATCACGCCACCACTCTCTTCCCGCCGGTACGGCCACGCGGCTGGCTGGAGATCCGCTACCTCGACGCCCAGGGGGCCGACGACTGGGCGGTGGCTGCGGCCGTCGTCCACGCCCTGATCGCCGACGATCGGGCGGCCGAGACCGCGATGGAGGCGGCGGCGCGGGTGGACGGCCGATGGACCGAGGCGGCCCGCCTGGGGCTGGCCGATCCGGATCTGCGCCGGGCGGCCGCCACGTGTTTCCGGGCGGCGGCCGAGGCTCTGCCCCGGTCGGGGGCGGAGCCGGAGCTGGTCGCCCGGGTCGGCGCGTTCACCGCCAAGCACATCGAATCGGGACGATCCCCGGCCGTCGACCTGATCGAGGAGATGATCGTATGACCGAGCTCAACGATCTCCACGGCAAGAGCGGAGCGGACGATCCGTACTCATGGAACGATCCGGACAGGCTGAAAGAACGGATCGTGGCCGAGCTGGCGACGGTGCGCGCGCGCTCGCTGACGTACACCGACGCTGACGACGACCTGCTCGTCCGGCAGCACTCGCCGCTGATGTCGCCCCTGGTGTGGGACCTCGCCCACGTCGGAGCCTACGAGGAGCTGTGGGTGCTGCGCGCGGTGGGCGGGATCGCCCCGCTGCGACCGGAGATCGACGACATCTACGACGCGTTCAAGCAGCCGCGCAGGGACCGGCCGTCCCTGCCGCTCCTCTCGCCGGACGAGGTGAGGCGCTACATCCGCGGTGTGCGCGGCCGGGTGTTCGACGTGCTCGGCGAGATGGACCCCGGCGCCATGCGCCCCGGCGGTCCCGACCCGCTGCGCGCCGGAGGGTACGTCTTCGGGCTGGTGGCGCAGCACGAGCACCAGCATGCCGAGACCATGCTCGCGACGCTGCAGCTGTCCGGGCGGCCCGGACTGGTGCCGGACGGCGAGCTGCCCACCGGCCCGTACGCCGACCGGCCCGGCGGTCCGGTCGCCGAGGAGATCCACATTCCGGCGGGGATCTTCACGATGGGCGCCGGCCATGCCTCGCCCTGGGCGTACGACAACGAGCGGGCCGCCCATCGCCGGCACCTGCCGGACTACTGGATCGACCGCCACCCGGTGAGCAACGCCGCCTTCGCGGCGTTCATCGCCGACGGCGGGTACGACGAGCCTCGCTGGTGGGACCCCAGGGGATGGAAATGGGTCTGCCGCTCCGGGGTGCGCGCGCCGCTGTTCTGGACGCGGGACGGCGACGCCTGGGTGCGCACGCGCTTCGGCAGGACGGAGCCCGTGCCGGAGGACGAGCCCGTGCAGCACGTCTCCTGGTACGAGGCCGACGCGTACGCGCGCTGGGCGGGCAGACGGCTGCCGACCGAGGCCGAGTGGGAGAAGGCGTGCGGCGGGCACGCCTACCCGTGGGGCGACCTGCCGCCGGACGCCGAGCAGGCCAACCTCGGCAACCGGGCCGCCCGTCCCGCGCCCGTCGGGGCCTTCCCCCGGGGGGCAGGGCCGTACGGCGTCGAGCAGCTCATCGGCGACGTCTGGGAGTGGACCGACTCCTGGTTCCTGCCCTATCCCGGTTATCGGAGCTTTCCGTATCCCGAGTACAGCGAGGTGTTCTTCGGGGAGAGCTACCGGGTGCTGCGCGGCGGATCCTGGGCCACGCATCCCACGGCGGTCAGGACGACGTTCCGGAACTGGGACTACCCGATCCGCCGGCAGATCTTCGCCGGTTTCCGCTGCGCCCGCTCGGAAGACTGACCGGAGGACCGAGGTGTGCCGTCATGTGGCGTGGTTCGGCCCGGCCCGGCCGCTCTCGTGGCTGATCTCCGAGCCGGAGAACGGCCTGCTCAAGCAGGCGTACGCACCGCGGATGCAGCGGTACGGCACGGTCAACGCCGACGGTTTCGGCATGGGCTGGTACGACCTGGCACGTCGCGAGCCGGTGCGTTACCGCCGTGCCGTCCCCATCTGGTCCGACGCCAACCTGCCCGGCCTGGCCGCGACGGCGCGGTCGACCTGTCTCATCGCCGCCGTGCGGTGCGCCACGGTGGGCATGCCCGTCGAGGAGACGGCCACGGCGCCGTTCGCGGACGGGCGGTGGCTGCTGAGCCACAACGGGCGGGTCGGGCGGGACGGCGTCAGACGGCTGGCGGCCGACCTCGCCTGCCTGGGCACCCCCGAGAACCCGCGCGACCCCGAGAACCCGTACGACTCTGAGAGCTCGTACGAACCTGAGTGCCGGTGCGAGCCCGAGAGCGTGTGCGACTCGGCGTGGCTCGCCGCCCTCGTGTTCACCGGGCTGCGGGCCGGGGCCTCGATCGCCGAGGCACTGACCGTCGTCGTCGAGCGGGCCGCCGCCGCCGATCCGGGGGCCCGGCTCAACCTGCTCGCCTGCGGCGGCGCCGAGGTGGCCGCCGTCGCGTGGGGGGACAGCCTGTACGTCCACGTCGGCGAGGGGGTGCTCGTGGCCAGCGAGCCGCTGGACGACCGCCCGGGATGGCGTCCGGTGCCCGACCGCAGCCTCCTGTCGGCGTCCCCCGACGGCGTGCTGATCGCCCCGATCGGCCGGAGACCGTCCCGCTGAGACCCGTTGGATCGAGAACCGTTCGACGAGGAGCGACTCATGGCCGTGATGATCGACCATCTGGACGAGGACTATCTGCGGCAGGCGCTGGAGCACGACGTCCGCATCGGGCTCACGGCCACGCCCAAGTGGCTTCCGCCGAAGTGGTTCTACGACGAGGCGGGCGGCGAGCTGTTCTCGGCGATCACCCGTCTCCCCGAGTACTACCCGACCCGGCGGGAGCTGGACATCCTGCGCCGGCACGTCCGCGACATCGCCGCGCTGAGCCGGGCCGACACGCTCGTCGAGCTGGGATCCGGCACCAGCGAGAAGACGGTGCTGCTGCTCGACGCGCTCACCTCGGAGGGGACGCTGCTCGCTTACCTGCCGGTCGACGTCGACGTGGTCACGCTGGAGGCGGCAGCGGCCCGGCTCGCCGTCCGCTATCCCCAGCTCGACCTGCGGCCCGTCCGTGCCGACTTCGAACGCCACCTGGCGCTGCTGCCCAGGCCGGGCCGCCGGATGGTGGCCTTCCTCGGCGGCACGATCGGAAATCTGCCGCCCGCGGCCAGGGAGGTGTTCCTGAAGGAGCTGCGCGCCACGCTGCGGCCGGGGGAAACGCTGCTTCTCGGCACCGACCTGGTGAAGGACGTCGGCCGGTTGGTCGCGGCCTACGACGACGCCCTCGGTGTGACCGCCGATTTCAACCGCAACGTCCTGCGCGTGCTCAACCGGGAGCTGGCCGCCGACTTCCGGCCGGAGGCCTTCGACCACGTCGTCCTCTACGACGAGGACAACGAGTGGATCGAGATGCGTCTGCGTGCCACCCGCACCATGCGGATCGCGATCCGCGCGCTCGGTCTCACCGTCGTCGTCCGGGCGGGCGAGGACATCCGTACGGAGATCAGCGCCAAGTTCCGGGAGGAGGGCCTGGCCGCCGAGCTCACGCGAGCCGGGTTCGCGGTCGCCCGCCGGTACACCGATCCCGCCGGGGACTACGCGCTGACCCTCGCCATCGCCGCCCACCCGGTCTCGTAAGAGGCCCGGGAGCGCCGCGGCCGGGTGAGCCCGCAGCATCGGAACAGGCGGCGATCGCCCGCCGTACGAATTTTGACGGCATATAGGGGTATTTCTGGGAGGAACAGTTGCTCTAGGCGGAAGGCGGCGGAATGGAGTCTCGCGAGCATTTCATGTTCCAGAAGATGGCCGCCGAGTTGAAACGGGAGGCGGCCCACCTGACCGGCGACCGTCTGCTGGCTGCCGAGGCCCACACCGAGGAGGCCGAGGCCAGGCTGTGCCTGACGTGGTACGACATCCTCGACACCGCCTGGCATATCCGCCTGCTCTACGATCTGCCCGGATAGCCTTTTCCGGGCGGGGACCGGCTCCCGGCCGTGACGTCGAGCCGATTCGCCGCGATCGAGTGCTGACGTGCCGAAGCGATGACCACGTGCATTTCCGGAAAGGCGGCCTGGTGACCAGGGTCGAACTTCCCCCCTTCCATCTCCGCCTCGTCGAGGACGCCCGCGCCGTCCTCGACCGGTACGGCCTGCTGCTCGCCGGCGGTTACGCGCTGCGCGCGCACGGCCGTACGGACCGCCCGGTCGACGACCTGACGTTCGCGACCGGGGACGAGACGCCGCCCGCAGAGATCGCCGAAGCGATGGCCGCCGCCTTCCGCGCGACCGGTCTGGCCGCCGAGGTGGGGGAGAGCGGCCGGCGGACGGGACGTGTCGTCGCCACCGACGTGATCACCGGCCAGACGTGCGAGGTCACGCTGCTCGGCGAGGTCCTGCGAGACCGGCACGCCGCCGTCGAGCCGTGCCCCGTCGTGGGCCTCGACGACGTGGTCGGCCTCAAGGTCAGGGCGCTCCACGACCGCGGCCTGCCGCGGGACTTCGCCGATGTGGCCTCGGTCTCCGACCTGTACGGCTTCCGCTCGCTCGAACGGCTGGGCGCCCGCCATGACGACGACTGGCGTACGGAGCACCTGATCGAACGGCTGGAGACCGTCGACCTCCTGGCGGACGAGGCGTTCGGAGACTACGGCCTCGACGAGGAGCGGATCGCCGAGGTCCGGCGGTTCGTCTACGCCTGGGTGGAGGACATCAAGCTTCGCCGGGTCGATGACGGCGACGCCGAGTTCGACCTGGACATCCCCGAGATCGACTGAGCCTCCCGAGGCGGGCCGGGTCACTCGGGATGCGGGGCGCACGGCGTGCTGACCTCCCCGTGGGGGCGCCGTGAGCAGGGCTTACACCGATCCACAGCTTGTCCCGACCGAGGATCGGGAAGTTCTGAGGTGCGTTACCTCTCCTTCATATCGCGGCGGGGCGCGCGTGCGGGCGCGCCCGGACCGTGGTCTGAGGCGGGGCGCTCCGGTGTTCACACCGGGCGCCCCGCCGTTCTCCCGATCGGCTCTCCTGACCGCTCTCCTGGTCGGCGGGGCGGCGCGGCGAGACCTAGAGTGAGGATCATGAGACGGTCCATGGCTTTGATCACCGGTGCCTCGCGGGGGGTGGGCGCAGCGGTCGCCCGAGCCCTCGCCCCCACACACGACCTGCTGCTCGGTGGCCGGGACCGCGCCGCGCTCGACCGGCTCTGCGCCGAACTGCCGGGTGCCCGTCCCTGGACGGTGGAACTGGCCGAGCTCACCCCGGCGGACGTCGCGGGGATCGATGAGCTCGACCTGCTCGTCCACAGTGCGGGGATCGCCCGGCTCGGCCGGCTCGCCGACATGCCGGCGGAGGTGTGGCGGAGAACCCTTGAGATCAATGTCGTGGCGGTGGCCGAGCTGACCCGGCTGCTGCTGCCCGCCCTGCGGGCGGCGCACGGCCATGTGGTGCTCGTCAACTCCGGATCAGGGCAGCGGGCCAACGCCAACTGGGGCTCCTACGCGGCGAGCAAGTTCGCGCTGCGCGCCTTCGCCGATGTGCTGCGCGACGAGGAGCACCCCAACGGCGTACGGGTCACCACGATCTACCCCGGCCGGGTGGACACCGACATGCAGCGGGACGTGCGGGCCCAGGAGGGCGGCCCGTACCAGCCGGACCGTTACCTGCACCCGGAGTCGGTGGCGAGGGCCGTGCTCGCCGCCGTCACGGCCACACCGGACGCCCACGTCACCGAGATCACCGTACGGCCGGCCGCAGGTCCCACGCGCTGACCGGCCTCGTTTGGACCGCCGCCGCCAGGGTAGTCGGGGATTCTCCGGGGAGCGCATCCTCCTTGGGGAGGAATCGAAAACCATTCCCCGGACGTATTAAATTACGGAATCTTTGCCACGGAGAATTCGTTGGTCGGGTCAGGGACCGGGGATCCGGATCCGCACAGTGCACATGGCCGCGCGGTGGAAGAGGTGCCAGCGAATGGCGACGGGGAATCGGACGCAGGACCGGCAGGATCGGGACCTGCTCGGGACCTACCTGATCGAGATCGGGCGGGTCCCCCTGCTGACCGCTGAGCAGGAGGTGGAGCTCGCCAAGCGCATCGAGGCCGGGCTCTTCGCCGAACAGCTGCTCGACAGCGGCCGGATCGAGCCGAAGATCGCGGATGCGACCGACGAGGAGCTGGAGCGCATAGCGATCTCGGGCCGCCGCGCCAAGGACGAGTTCATCCAGGCGAACCTGAGGCTCGTGGTGGCGGTGGCGAGGAAATACTCCGGGCGGGGCATGCCGCTGATCGATCTGGTCCAGGAGGGCAACCTCGGCCTGGTCCGCGCGGTGGAGAAGTTCGACTATCGGCGGGGGTACAAGTTCTCCACCTACGCCACATGGTGGATCAGGCAGGCGGTCGGCCGTTCGATTCACGAGCAGGCCCGGCCGGTACGGCTGCCGACGCACGCGGGGGAGCAGATGACCCGGCTGATGCGGGTCCGCAGGGACATGCTGGCCGAGTTCGACGTCGAGCCGACCGACGCCGAGCTGGCCGAGGTGCTCGAACTGCCTATCGAGCGGGTGAAGGAACTGCGCCGCTGGGCCAGCGACCCGGTGTCGCTGCAGCTCGGAGTCGGAGACGAGGACGAGACCGAGCTCGGCGACATGCTCGCGGACGACACCTGGGCCGACCCGGAGGAGCAGGCGATGGCCACGCTCGACAAGGAACGCCTGGAAGACTGGCTGACCGGGCTCGAAGGTCAGGTCAGCGAGATGTTGCGCTGGCGTTACGGCCTCGTCGACGGCCGGGAGCACACCTTGACCGAGGTAGGGGAGCGTTACGGCATCGGCCGTGACCGCGCCCGCCGGCTGGAGCGCGACGCGCTCTCGCGTCTGCGCAAGATGGCGGCGGCCGCCTGAGCGACGCGGTACGGAACCTCCGGCGAGAGCTTTTGGGAACGCGCATCCGAACAGGGTGCGCGTTTTCGCGTCTCAGCGCGTCTCAGCGCGTCTCAGTATGCCCCAGCGTGTCTTGCCGCGGCTCGGCCGCGTTTCCGCACGTCGGCGCGCCGGTCGGCCGAGGGAGAACCCGCCGGCCGGAGACCGCGCGCCCGTGAATTCCGGTACGCGGTGAGGTGGCCGAAATTTCCCGGAAACGTGCCGTGCAATGGCTTCACGCGGGCGAAACACTTGAGGTCGTGATCTGAAACAGCGGAATTGCACGCTGTGATCGACTCAGTGGAAAGGAGGGCCGCGTCGGTGAAGATCGATACCGGCAACACCGCCTGGATGATCACGGCCACCGCATTCGTGTTGTTGATGACTCCCGGCCTCGCGTTCTTCTACGGGGGCATGACCAGAGCGAAGAGCGCCCTGAACATGATGATGATGTCGTTCGTCAGCATGGTCGCGGTGACCGTCATCTGGACCCTGTACGGACATTCGATGGCGTTCGACACGTTCGGCGAGGCCGATGGCCTCGTCAACGGGTTCGTCGGGGGCGCCGACGCGTTCGGACTGCAGAGCCTTGTGGGCGCCGCCACCGGCGATGACGGAACCGGTATGCCGAGCCTGGTGTTCTCGGCCTTCCAGCTCACGTTCGCGATCATCACGGTCGCCCTGATCAGCGGTGCCATCGCCGACCGGGCGCGGTTCGGCGCCTGGGTCGTCTTCGCGATCGTCTGGGCGACGCTGGTCTACTTCCCCGTCGCCCACTGGGTGTGGGGCGGCGGCTGGCTCGCCGGTCTGGGCATCGAGGACTTCGCCGGCGGCACGGTCGTCCACGTGAACGCCGGAGCCGCCGGACTCGCGCTCGCGCTGGTGCTGGGCAGGCGGGTCGGCTGGCCGCAGGATCCGATGCGCCCGCACAACCTGCCCATGGTGCTGCTCGGCGCCGGTCTTCTCTGGTTCGGCTGGTTCGGCTTCAACGCGGGCTCGGAACTGGCCGTCGACGGCACGGCCGGTCTGGCGTTCATCAACACGCAGATCGCGGCGGCCACCGCCGCCGGTGCCTGGATCATCGTGGAGAAGCTGCGCGACGGGCACTCGACCTCCCTCGGCATCGCGTCCGGCGCCGTGGCGGGCCTGGTCGCGATCACCCCCGCCTGCGGTTTCGTCGACCCCTGGGCGGCCGGTGTGCTCGGGGCCGTCGCCGGTACGGCCTGTGCCTGCGCCGTCGGGTTGAAGCGCAGGTTCGGCTACGACGACTCGCTTGACGTCGTCGGCGTGCATCTCGTGGGCGGTGCGATCGGCGCCGTCGCCCTCGGCCTCGTCGCCCACTATCCGTTCGCGCCCGGACAGAACCAGGGGCTGATCTACGGGGGGCCGATCTCGCAGCTCGCCGTGCAGGCGATCGGCCCTGTGGCCGTCGGGCTCTACTCCTTCGGCATGGCGTGGATCATCGGAAAGGTCATCGACAGGACCATGGGCTTCCGGGTGACCGCGCAGGACGAGGTGACCGGCCTCGACCGCGCGACCCACGCCGAGAGCGGATACGACCTCGGCCGCGGCTCGGGGACGTCTCCGTCCAGGTCGCCGAGGGCGGCGGTCCCGGCGGTCTCGGCGGTCTCGGTGATGTCGCCGGGCCGGCCGCACGTGCCGTAGCCGGCCGGACCCGGACGCCGGGGGGCTTGACGTGTGGAGCCCCTCCCGAGAGACTCGGTGCGCAGTAAAGCGGCAATTGTCTCTTGTGTGGAGATTCACGGGGGTTTGTCGGCAGACGGGCATAGACGGGCCACAGCGGCTTCCGAATTCTCGGAGGCCGCTGTCGATCGCGTGAGGCCGGATCGGGCGAAGATCATCTCACCTGTTCGTAACGATTGCGTGGCGCAACCAGGGTAAGGTCACCCGTCCACGTGACCTTGTGGTCGAATTGTCCCGCTTATATAGCTATGTCGCTCATGCTGTCAGAACGCGTGAAGACAGGCCGAAAAGGTGGCGGGGCCGATGAGCATGGAGCAACCGAAGACCGATAAGCAGGGGTGGCGGCGCCGCCTGGTGCTGCGCAACTGGCGGGTGCCCACCCGGCTCGCGGCCCTGATCCTGGCTCCGACCCTCGTCGCCGTGCTGGTCTCGGGGCTGCGCGTGGCCCAGTCGATCGACGATCTCGGCGGTTACCGGCTGGCCAGGTCGGCCGCCGAGTATTCC
Organism: Sphaerimonospora sp. CA-214678; assembly: GCF_050942215.1. Taxonomy (GTDB): domain Bacteria; phylum Actinomycetota; class Actinomycetes; order Streptosporangiales; family Streptosporangiaceae; genus Sphaerimonospora. The sequence goes on along the minus strand of NZ_CP192056.1, from coordinate 4,806,242 downwards.
GTACACCTGCGCGACCTGGCCGAGCAGCTGGCGCTGGAACGGGACATGGACGTCTGGGGCGGTCCCGCCCGGCGCAAGTTCAACGTGGACGGAGAGACCGAGCTGACCCGGGCGCAGCAGCGGGCGGTGGTCGACCCGCTGGTCACCCAGGTGAAGGCGGATCTCAGGGAGATCGTCGACGCCGATTTCGGGGCGCGTGCCACCGATCAGGCGCAGCAGGTGGGCAGCCGGCTCCTGAGCCTTCCCGGCATCCGCGAGAACGGGGCGCCGGAGGACTACTCCGCCCTGATCGCCAACCTGCTCCGGCTGCAGGACGAGATCAGCAGCACCGACGCCGTCGTGGCGACCGGCAACGTACGCGCGCTGAACGCGCTCGCCCACGCGAAGGAGGAGGTGGCCCTCCAGCGGTCGATGCTGATCGACGAGTTCCAGGAGCGCAGGCAGTCCTTCACCGCCGCTGAACTCGAGGCCATGCTCGCCTCCCAGGCACGCGAACAGGGGTACCTCGCCACCTTCTACAAGGAGGCTCCGCCGGCGGAGAGCAGCCGGTTGGTGACCCTTCTCGGCGACAAGGACATCGTCAGCATCGAGCTGACGAAGTCGTGGGCGCTGACGCTGGGACTGAAAGGCCAGTCCATGAGCGGGTACCCGGGCCGGGACAGGATGCTCCAGAGCTGGTTCCAGAACAGCACCAAGGCGATCGCGCAGATGACCGCGGTGGAGAAGACGGTCTCGTCCACCGTGCTCGACCGGGCCAAGCAACTGCAGTCCAGCGAGCAGCGCAACGTGGTGACCTCCGCGATCCTGATCCTGGCCCTCCTCGTCCTGGTCGTCGTCACGACCGCGTTGATCGCGCGCTCGATGGTGCGCCCGCTGCGGCGGTTGCGCGCCGAGGCGCTCGACGTGGCCGGGCGGCGGCTGCCCGATGTGGTGCGGCGGATGCGGGAGACGGACGAGCACGACCACGAGCCCGCGGTACGGCCGATCGACGTGGACGGCGACGACGAGATCGGCGAGGTCGCGCGGGCCTTCGACGAGGTCCACACGCAGGCGCTGCGCCTGGCCGCCGAGGAGTCCCGTCTGCGCGCCAACGTCAACGCGATGTTCGTGAACTTGTCCCGCCGGACGCAGACGCTCGTGGAGCGGCAGATCTCGCTGATCGACGGTCTGGAGCGCGGCGAGGAGGACGGCCGGCGGCTGGCCGACCTCTTCAAGCTCGACCACCTGGCCACCCGCATGCGCCGCAACAGTGAGAACCTCCTGGTCCTCGCCGGGCACGAGCCGCCGCGTAAGCGAAGCCGGCCCGCCCGCCTGGTCGACGTGGTCCGTGCCTCGCTGTCGGAGGTCGAGGACTACGAGCGCGTCACGGTCAAGGTGCCCCGCCGCATCGCCATCGCCGGCCACGCCGCCAACGACGTGATCCACCTGGTCGCCGAGCTCGTGGAGAACGCCATCGCCTTCTCCCCGCGCGACACCAGGGTCGTCGTGTCGAGCAGCCCGGTGGAGGGAGGCGCGGTCATGCTCGGCGTCAGCGACGCCGGGATCGGCATGTCGCTGGAGGAGATCGGCGAGATCAACCGGCGTCTGGCGGAACCGCCGACGGTGGACGTCTCCGTCGCCCGGCGGATGGGACTGTTCGTGGTGGGGCGTCTCGCGCTCCGGCACGGCATCCGCGTCCAGCTCCGGCGTGGTGACGGCAACGGGGTCATCGCGATGGTGCTCTTCCCCGCGCAGCTCATCTCGGACGCCGACCAGCCGCAGCCTCCGGTGACGGCCCCGGGCGGGCAGACCGCAGGGGGGCAGACCCTGGGCGGCCAGATCGGAGCGGGCCAGATCGGAGCGAACCAGATCGGAGCGGGCCAGGGCGCAGGCGGCCGGATGGGGGGCGGCCCGGCCAGGGGAGATCAGCGGACCAGCGCGGGCCTGCCCGTACGGCAGCCGTTCGGCGATCCGGCCCCGGGCGGCAACGCGTTCCAGCCGTGGGAGGCGACCGGAGGCGGCAGCGGCGGCAACCACGCGACCGGAGGCGGCCTCGGCGGCAACCACGCGACCGGAGGCGGCCTCGGCGGCAATCACGCGGCGGGCGGCGGCCTCGGCGGTGCAGACACCGGCCGCAGGCCCTTCCAGACGGCGGACGCCGCGGCAGGAGGCGACGGCGGGACGTTCGCGCCGTTCGGCGCGCCGACGCGGGACATCACCACGACTCCGCCCTTCGGCACCCCGTTCACGCCACCGCAGGCCGAGCCGTACGCGACGCCGCCCGAGCCGTTCCCGGTTCCGCCGCCGGAGCCGTACGCGGGCGGGCACGCCGACTCCTTCGGCGCCCCGCCCTACCGGGGCACCCCGGCCTTCACCGAGCACTCGGGCGTCTTCCCGATCGAGGGGCCAGCCTCCGCCACCGGACCGCTCCCGGCGGTCGGCGACACCCCGCTGGAGCGCGGGGACGAGTTCCTGCCGATCTTCGCGTCGGTCGAGTCCGCCTGGTTCCGGCGTCCGGAGCCGGGCGAGGCCGCTCCGGCCACCTCGGCGAATCCGCCCGTGCCCCGGCGCGAGCCGCCGCCTGCGTCCGCAGCACAGCGCCCGCAGGCGATCCCGCCGACCTCAGGACCCGCCGGTTCGGAGCACGAGCGGCCGGCGGGTGGATGGTGGTCGCGGGCCGACAGCGGCTTCCAGGCGGCGGACAGCGCACGGGACCCCCAGCTCGGCGGCGTCACGGCCGCCGGGTTGCCGAAGCGGACGCCCAGGGCCAACCTGGTTCCCGGCTCGGTGGGCACGGCGAGCACGCCGCCCGCCCCGCGTCCCGCGGTGTCGGCCGAGGCGGTGCGCAGCCGCCTGTCCAGCTTCCAACAGGGAGTACGGCGGGGCCGGGCCGAAGTGGCCGACGGATTCGCCGGTGAGACCGGCAACGAGGAGGAGGGCTCGTGACTGAGCTGAGCGTGGAGGTACGCAGGTTCGACTGGCTGATCACCGAGTTCGTCAACTCGACGCCGGGGGTGGCGCACGCCGTCGTGGTGTCGTCGGACGGTCTGCGGCTGGCCCAGTCGGACGGTTTTCCGCACGACCGGGCCGACCAGCTCGCCGCCGTCGCCGCCGGCCTGCTCAGCCTCACAGCGGGCGCGGCGAGGGTGTTCGAGGGCGGGCAGGTGACCCAGACGGTCGTCGAGATGCAGCGCGGTCTGCTGCTCGTCATGGCGATCAGCGATGGGTCGTGCCTGTCCGTGCTGGCCTCGCCCGAGTGTGACATGGGCCTGGTGGCCTACCAGATGACCCTGCTGGTCGAGCGGGCCGGTCAGGTGCTCACCCCGGCGCTGCGTGCCGAACTCCAGACCTCTCGTCGATGACGGTGGAGGGAGACGGACATGCGCTTGGGTGACGGGGCGGAGGACGAGCCTCTGTTCCGTCCTTACGCGGTCACCGGTGGACGATCAGAGCCGCGTTACCACATGGCGATGGAAACCCTCGTATCATCGGTGACCTTGAAGGGCAATGATTATTCCCTGCTCACCCCCGAGCAGGAATCGATCATGATTTTATGTCGTTCCGTACGATCGGTCGCGGAGGTCTCGGCGCTGCTCCGGGTCCCCCTCGGCGTGGCCCGCGTGCTCATCGCCGACATGGCCGACGAGGGTCTGGTGCGCCTGCACATGCCACAGCTCGACCAGGGGCAGCCAGACCTCAACCTGCTCGAAAGGGTGCTCAGTGGACTACGCAGGCTCTAGTCGTGGGCTGACCTCGACGAAAATCGTCGTTGCGGGTGGGTTCGGCGTCGGGAAGACGACCTTTGTAGGCGCCGTCTCCGAGATCCTCCCCCTCACCACCGAGGCCGTGATGACCGACGCCAGCGCCGGCATCGACGACCTGGGCCTCACGCCGAACAAGACGACGACCACGGTCGCGATGGACTTCGGCCGGCTCTCGCTCGATCAGGATCTGATCCTGTATCTGTTCGGGACGCCGGGTCAGCATCGCTTCTGGTTCATGTGGGACGATCTCGTCCGTGGCGCGATCGGCGCGGTGGTGCTGGTGGACAGCAGGCGGCTGGCCGACTGCTTCCCCGCCATCGACTACTTCGAGGAGGCCCAGCTGCCCTTCCTCGTCGCGCTGAACGGCTGGGACGGCCAGTACCTCCACTCGGAGGAGGAGGTGAGGGAGGCACTGTCGCTACCTCCGCATGTGCCGATCGTCCGTACGGACGCGCGCTCCCGGGATGCGGTGAAGTCGACCCTCATCAGCCTGGTGGAGTACGTGCTGACCGTACGGTCGGCCTACGGCCGTACCTACTGACGCGGCCCGGCCGCGGTCACGAGAAACGAACATGATCCTGTATGTGGCCAGGTCCGGATGAACCGTACGAACCGGACACTGGCCGTCGAGGCACTATTTGGTAATCAAGCCTGTCCGATATTTAGCCATCTAAGGTCATATACGTGCCCAGTTAGGCTGTTTGTGTACGGGTGTTCGGTTGGCCTCCCTGGTGTCGGTGTGCTGCAATTACCCTCGCCTGCAGGACGTTCCCAACTGTCACGACTGCGCACTCGTCGAGAGACACTCCCCCTGCGCGCACATACGGCGAGAGGTTGCTAAGCCTGTGAGGAAACAAGACCACCGGACCGACGAGAGCCCAGGGGCCGGGGTTCCGGCCGAGCAGGGGCCAGATGAGGGAAGCCGGTTCCTCCTGCGCAACTGGCGAGTACGGTCCCGATTGGTGGCGCTGATCCTCATCCCGACCCTGGCTGCCCTGGTGCTCGGCGGTCTCCGTGTGGTCAGCTCCCTCGACACGGCGGCGGGATACCAGCGGGTGAACGACCTGGCACGGCTCGTGGAGAGCGTCGCGGGGCTCACCCACGAGCTGCAGGCCGAGCGGGACCGGGCGGCTTGGAACGCGGCCATTGGCAGGCCGGCGAAGGCCGTCTCGGCGGTGAACGCCCAGATCAAGCTGGCGGACACGGCGCTCGCCGACGTCCGCAGGCTGGCGACCGACGCACGGTCGAAGGTCGGCGAACGCGCCGGCGACGAGGTCGAGCACATCCTCGCCAAACTGGACAGTCTGGAGCCGCTGCGCAAGCAGGCGGTGGAGGGCACCCTGCTGCCGAGCGCGGTGCTCGAACAGTACTCACTCGTCATCGAGAACCTCCTCTCCCTGCAGGACGAGCTGGCCAAGAACGCTCAGGACGACCGGCTCACCGCGATGTCGGTCACCCTGGCCGCCCTCGCCAGGGCCAAGGAGAGCGCCTCGGTGCAGCGCGGTCTGCTCACGACGGTGCTTCCGGCCAGGCGGTTCGAGCAGGCGCAGCTGCAGGACTTCCTCGGTGCCATGTCCGCTCAGGAGCGCGAACTGCGGGAGTTCCGCAAGAGCGCTTCCCGTGAGGAGCGCAGCGACTACGACTCGACCGTCACCGGCGACCAGGTCGACGACGCCGAGCTCCTCCGTACGCTGGTGCTCGATCGGGCCAACGCCGGCTTCCCGCTCAACGGTCTCGACCGCGCGGTCCGCGACGACAACCGCAGATGGTTCGACGCGATGACCCAGCCGATCAACCGGGTGCGCACGGTCGAGGCCAAGCTGAATTCGTCGATCGTCGCCAGGAGCCAGCAGCTCAAGGACGACGAGCGGCAGCGCGCCCTGATCGTGGCCGGCGCGGTGGCGCTCCTGCTGATCGCCGTGCTCGCCATCACCACCGGTGTCGCCCAGTCGCTGGTGCGGCCGCTGCGCCGGCTGCGCAGTGAGGCGCTCGAGATCGCCGGTCACCGTCTGCCCGGTGTCGTCCAGCGGCTCCGGGAGGCCGGCGACACCAGTGAGACCCCGCACATCGCCCCCATCGGGGTGGTCGCCCGCGACGAGATCGGCGAGGTGGCGCGGGCCTTCGACGAGGTGCACCGCGAGGCCGTACGGCTGGCGGGCGACGAGGCGCGGCTGCGCAGCAACGTCAACGCGATGTTCGTGAACCTGTCGCGGCGCACGCAGACCCTGGTGGAGCGGCAGCTTTCCCTGATCGACGGCCTGGAGCAGAGCGAGCAGGACGAGCGGCGGCTCGGCGACATGTTCAAGCTCGACCACCTGGCCACCCGCATGCGGCGCAACAGTGAGAACCTCCTGGTCCTCGCCGGCCAGGAGCCCGCCCGCCGCTGGGGTCAGCCGGTGTCGATCGTCGACGTGGTCCGCGCCTCGCTCTCCGAGGTCGAGGGGTACGAACGGGTCGACGTGCGGGTGCAGCCCGGCGCCGCGGTCGTCGGGCAGGCGG